>CAIYNU010000060.1 GCA_903927615.1 uncultured Rhodospirillales bacterium
CCCGGTAATCGCAACCGATCACCGGGACCGCCCTCATGCGGCGGGCGGGCGCTGTGCGCCCTTGCCTCCCGCGCCATAAGGCGCGCGGCCCTTTGGGCCTAACCAAATCCCGATGAGTCCGGCTCAGCGGGATATGGTTCTTTAGTCCGGGGTGCTGCTGTCAACCCCCATCTTGTTCTGCCGCATTTTCCGAGAGTGCCGTCGCTCGGGATCATGGTTCTTTCCGGGGTCGGCACGGCACCGTTTCCGGTGAGCCGCCCCATGATGCGGTCGGAGTTGGCCTTGCGATGTATTAAACGCAGTCCTCCCAAGGGTGGCTGCAACCAAATTCCTCGCAATGACCGACCTCCGTCCCGGCCGTGGCACTCACGGTCCCGCGACGGGACCTGATGGTGATGGCTACTCCCTGTTGCCGAGCCCTTTTTTCCTCACGCCGCTACCGGCGGCTTACCGTGGCGGAAGTCCATTCCTTCGATCCACATGCGGTGCAAAATCACCGCCAGCTTGCGCGCCACCGCCGCCCGAGCCCGCTTGGGGCCGACCTTGCGCGCCAGTTTCATGCCCCATGCTTTGAGGCTCGACCAAGCGCTGACCGAGGTCAACAGCACGTTGGCAGCCTCGTACAGCAGGTGGCGGGCCATATGGTCGCCGCATTTCGAGATGCCGCCGTCGCGGTCGATCTCGCCCGACTGGTATCGCTTGGGCGTCAGTCCCAGATAGGCGCCGACGTCCCGAGAATGAGTGAAGCGGGTGGGGTCGTCGATGGCGGCGCGATAGGCCAGCGCCGTGATCGGGCCGATTCCCGGCACCGTCATCAGGCGGCGAACCTCCGTCATGCCCCTTGCCTGTACCCGCAACCGCTTGTCCAATACCTCGATCCGCTTCTCCAGATCGGCCATGGCCGCCACCAGCGTCTGGGTCACCATGGTCAGAACCTCGTCGCCCGCCACCAGTTCGGCGACACGGGCCGAAAAGCTCTGACCGCTGCCGCTCTGCACCACCAGCCCGAAGGGCCGTAGCAGGCCCCGCACCTGGTTGATCAGCGACACCTTCGCCTGAACCAGTTGCTGCCGCCCGGTCAGCAAGGCCCGCAGGCGGTGAGCCTCAAGGCCCTTGACCTGTACCTCCTTGTACCAGCCGACCCGCACCAACTGCGCCAAACCCTCGGCGTCGTTGGCGTCGGTCTTCACCGGATTGGACGACAGCGCCTTCTTCGCCCAACGCGCATCCAGGCATACCACCGGAAAACCTTGCATCCGTAAGCCATGCCACAAGAATGGCGTCATGGAGCCGCTCTCCAGACCAATCCGCTCAGCCTGCGCTGCCTGCTTGTGCAGCACCGCCGCCAGCGCTTCTACCGAAGTGCTCGCCGTACCACGCCACACCACTTTGCCCGCTCCGTCGATCACGCAGACGCTTGTCCGCTTCAACGACACATCCAATCCGACGTACAATCCCATGGCTGCTCTCCCTCGCTTTAACCCCAACCCGATCATCGCTGATCGGATCG
>CAIYNU010000061.1 GCA_903927615.1 uncultured Rhodospirillales bacterium
ATGATGCTTGGGTTGATCGCGGTGAGCGGTTAGGAACGGCTGGTATCGCTTCAGGAACCGTCGGGGAGCTTTGATCTTTGATACCAGTTCCCGATGAGCCCAACTCATCGGAAACTGGTATCGGCGGCGACTGCCGCCGCGCGACTCGTGCGGCGTCCCGCTGATGGGTACCTATCAGCGGGAACTGGTATGACACCTGAGACTGGATATGGCCGGCTGGAAGCCGGCCCCACGAAGGACGTCCTCGCTCAAGCGTTGGGTCGACTCGAGTAAGGTCCGGAACCACTCATGCCGCAATTTTCGGGTTCTCGGGGCGACAAGGTCTATCATCATCGCCAGCCGGGCCACGACCAAGAGGATATGTTCAGGGTCAACCGACTATCCTATTCGTCAAATTCACAGTCAGGCTTGAGGCGACGCAGCTTCTGATACTGGTTTTGCTCTTTTGCGGCAAAACGTTCGCGAATTTTCGCAAGCGCTTTGCGCAAAGCGGGTGTCATCGGCCTCCGGCAATTCCATAAATTCCAGACATCGCCAGTCCAAGGATTGACTGCCCAATAACCATCAATCGAATCAATAATGCCAGCACCAGAAAACGATATAAATGGCAGGCTTATATCCGGTTCATACCATAGCGTGCTCAATACACGATTATGCAGAGCCTTGCTCACTAGAATCTGTGCTTCATCGATCTCTACTTTTTTCGGAATTTCCTCAGCCAGGGACTTTGAATTAGTTATTACCATCAGGCAGAAGCCAAATGTTAGAAATGTAACGCCGCCTCTCATCATCATCAAGTCCTCCGACGTCCATCAATTCGCGAGATAACCGGAATAAGGCCGCGTATGGTTGCTGCCACGTCCTTGATATAGCTGGGAACCGGTTTGTTGGTATGAGTATCTATCCCATAATACCCGGTTTTTTGTAGATTCGCAACAAATTCCTCCGGAGTTTTGGCCCCTTCGATTAGCCTTCCAAATCGTGCAACAAAATAATTAAGGCATTCTGAATAACTGCCGAATTTCCACATTTCGCGACTCGGATCGCCCAAAGCATGCATAAAGTCTCCCGAATCGCCGTGCTTATGCATCAGCCCAAGAAAGTTATTGCCAATATTAGGGTCCAGACTCAATCACACCCAGTACGCAACAATGGTTGCGATAATAGCTAAAGATAAGTAATTCCGGGAGAGTTTGTCATACCGTGTGGCGACACGCCGAAAATCCTTGCTAGAAGGCCAAGTGTCTGCGATCCGGCTCGGACGCAAGGGGCGCTGTCCCCCGCACCCCCGCCAAGGGTCACGGACCCTTGGAACCCGAAAAAAGAGCTTGACAGCGGCACCCCGAACTAGAGAACTAAACAACCGGCGAGCCGTGACCATGACCCATTGACGGTATTGGGCCGCGACTGGGCCGCGACTGCGGCCCCGCGCGCCCGTGCGCGCGTAAGCCAAGGGCGCGGATGCGCCCGCCCGGCGTCTGAGGGCAGCCTTGATGTATCCAGATCAAGGCTCGATGGTCTGAGAGGGTTTCGGCAAACCACGTCCAACCCGGGGCACGCGGTTCGAAGTCGACCGGCGGCGCCCAATTATCAGGGCGCAAGCCCGCTAGGGCACCGTCCACCTTGCCCTTGACCGGCTGTTACTCTATTTCTATGGCAAACCTCCGGCCCGTTATGGGCGGGGAAAATTAGTCGCTCCAACGGATTGTGAAATTGGAACGAGCTTCAACGTCATTGTCATAAAAGGCAGCACCATGATCTTCTACCAACAAGAACGTCTAGCCTTGTTTATAGATGGCGCGAATCTCTATGCAGCAGCGCGCGCTCTTGGCTTTGACATAGACTATAAAAGACTATTGGACATGTTCGCGTCCAAAGGGCGCCTGATCCGGGCATTCTATTACACCGCTTTGGTAGAAGACCAAGAGTATTCACCAATCCGGCCGCTGGTTGATTGGCTGGATTATAACGGCTACACCATGGTGACCAAGCCCACCAAAGAATTTACCGATGCTTCGGGCCGGCGCAAGATCAAAGGCAACATGGATATCGAACTGGCCATCGACGTGATGGAAATGGCCGAACATGTGGATCACATCTTGCTGTTCTCGGGGGACGGTGACTTTCGCCGGCTGGTCGAGGCGGTGCAACGTAAGGGGGTTCGGGTCAGCGTCGTGAGTACCGTTCGCTCGCAACCCTCGATGGTCGCCGACGAGTTGCGCCGTCAGGCCGATAACTTTATTGAACTTCAGGAGCTTTCACCGGTTATCGCGCGTGTTCACCACCATCGCGAGTCGCTTCAGAACGACAGTCCGTCCAGTGCGGCCTACGATCACGCTTGACCCAAATCCGGCACCGCCGACTGGCGGTGCCGGGCGAGATAAAGCGGCGTCCGCGATTTCGGGATTTTGAAGACGAAATTATAACGGGCGACGTGGTAACTGGGGTCGAATCCATAAAAATTGAGTTTCATCTGTGCCAGCTCCTCGGTACGGTAGGCGGCCAACGGCTTGGTGGCTTCGTCTCGGACGCGGAGTTGCTGTTTGCTGGCGAGAAGAGTGGCCAGTTTCGAGTCGTGTGCCAGGGCTGTCGCGCGTTCGGCGACCGCGTGACGGAAGCGCGCTTGATCGGTGCCGAACGCATCGTCGATCAGGCCCAACCGGAGGGCTTCGGCGGTTCCCATGGGATGCCGGGCCTCGGTGAGCAGACGGGCGCGGTCGGCGCCGCAGCGGCGGGGCAGCAGGTAGGTCCAATATTCCGAGCCGTAAAGGTTACCCATGCCCTTGTAGTGGGGATTTAACACGACGCCGGTGCGCGCCCACACCAGATCGGCGGCCAGCGCCAGGAACAGGCCGCCGGCACCGGCATTGCCGGTCAGGGCTGCGACGGTGAGTTGGCGGGGCGTGGTGATCAGAGCCGCCGCGACATCGTCGATGGCGTTGATCGCCCGCCAGGACTCGTCGGCGGGACTGGAGGCGGCCTCAATGCCGTTCAGGTCGATGCCGTTGCACCAGAAATCGGGTCCTCCCATCAGGACCAGCACCTTGGTGTCGCGCTGCTGCGCCACCCGAAGCGCGGCGAGAAGACGTTGGCCGCGGGCCGTGCCAAGGGCGCCGTTGTAGAACGGAAAATGCAGGAAGCCGACGCCATCCCGTTCCTGGTACCAGAGATCGGGCGGACCGTCGTCGGTCGCGTCGGGCAAAGAGGCCACCGTCGCAACGCCCAGCAGGCGCTCCAGGACCTGCACCGACGGCAGTTTTAACTTCGGCAGGGTTAACGGATGATCGTCCACCGTGGCGGGCTGGCGCATGCGGCCGATCCAGACCGCGCCGTCGACGGTGGCGCGGCACACGGCCTCCCCCGAGCGCGCAATCAGGGTCCCCGGCGGTCCCGAGCGGCCGGTGGCCGGGTGGCCGTCGAACAGCTCGACCGGGTGGTCGTCAACCGCGTCGAGGACGCCGGGGTTGCCGTCGCCGCTCCGGAGCTTGCATAGCACGGTTGCGGTATCGTCGCGTGACCAGTCGATGGCCCGGTCGGCCCGCCGCATCTGGGGCCGCCAGCGGCTATGGCCGTCCGGGGGGAGGAGCATGGCCAGCGGCGTGGGCCGGTCGCCGGTGGCCAGTCGGGTCAGCGCCTCGAGCACCGCCGCCACCGCCGCCTCGGTGACTTCGTGGCGGTACAGGCTGCCCTTGGTCGCCGGACGCATGGGGAAACACGCGGTCTGCCAGACTGCGCCGCCGTCCAACGCGGCATCGGCCTGGAGAACCGTGACGCCCCAGGTCTTGGCCCCGTCCAGAATGGCCCAGTCGAGCGCGGAAGGGCCGCGGTCACCCAGCGGGCCGGGATGAACCACCAGGCAGGGCACGGTTTGCCAGACATCCTCGGGAATCCGGCGCTTGAGGAAGGAGGCCACCACGACGTCCGGCCGGAACAGCGCCAGGGCTTCCCGGGTCACGGCGTCGTTGATGTCGAATTCCACCGAGACCGGATGGCCGCGCTCCCGCAATTCGACGAACAGGCGTTGAGTCAGGCTGTTGAACGCATGGCAGAGAAGGAGAATACGCATGGGCGAAGCCTGATACCACGGGCGTTGAAGGCGCGGCCAAGGGCCCGATCAGGCGGCGACATCGCGAAACCGCCCATAACTATAGTAGGCGGCGCAAGCCCCTTCCGCCGACACCATGCAACTGCCCATCGGCGTCTCCGGGGTGCAGACGGTGCCGAAAATCCGGCAATCCACCGGCCGTTTGACCCCGCGCAGAATGGCGCCGCAGGCGCAGGCCGGGTTGTCCGCCACCGAACGGCCGGGAATCTCGTACCGGGCCTCGGCGTCCCAATCGCGGTAGGCGTCCTTGATCCGGAGCGCGCTGTAGGGCACCAGCCCAAGCCCGCGCCATTCGAAGGACCGGCGCAGTTCGAACACTTCGGCGACGATGGCTTGGGCCTTGGCGTTGCCGTCCCGGGTGACCGCCCGGGCGAACTGGTTTTCGACCTCGGCCCGGCCCTCGTTGAGCTGGCGGATCAGCATCAGGATGGCTTGCATCACATCCAGCGGCTCGAAGCCCGCCACCACCACCGGTTTTTGGTATTCCGCGGCGAAATATTCATAGGGACGGCTGCCGATCACCGTCGAGACATGGGCCGGGCCGATGAAACCGTCCAGCGGCACCGTGCCCAGCGTGCGGACTTCGGGACTTTCCAGGATGTTCTGAATCGCGGCGGGGGTCAGGACGTGATTGCAGAACACTGAAAAATTGTCCAGTCCGAGGCGTTTGGCTTCACGCACGGCAACCGCCGTGGGCGGCGTCGTGGTCTCGAAGCCGATGGCGAAGAAGACGACCTGCCGGTCCGGGTTGGTTTCGGCCAGGCGCAAGGCATCCAGGGTTGAATAGACCATGCGAACATCGGCGCCCTGGGCCTTGGCCTTCAGCAGGCTGACCTGCCCCGAGCCCGGCACCCGCAGCACGTCGCCGTAGCTGGCCAGGATCACCCCCGGCTGGCGGGCGATGGTCACCGCGTCGTCGATGCGGCCGATGGGCAGCACGCAGACCGGGCAGCCCGGGCCGTGAATCATGCGCACGGCGTCGGGCAGCAGGTCGGGGAGGCCGTAGCGCGAGATGGCGTGGGTGTGGCCGCCGCAAAACTCCATCAGATGATAGCGGCGGTCGGGTCGGACCTCGGCCCGGATCGCCGCGGCCAGCGCCCCGGCGCGTTCCGCGCAACGGAATTCATCAATGTATTTCATGGCATTTCATGGGCTTTGGTGCTTTGTGCCAGGTCGCTCAAGCGGCCTGTCGGGGTAGCTCCAGCCGGCTCCAGACATCCAGCAGGGCATCCACCAGGGCGTTCATTTCGTCGTCCCCGTGCAGCGGTGTCGGGGTCAGGCGCAGCCGTTCGGTGCCGCGCGGCACCGTGGGGTAGTTGATCGGCTGGACGTAAATGCCGTGGCGTTCCAGCAGGTCGTCGCTGGCGCGCTTGCACAACCGGGCGTCACCCACCAGCAAGGGCACGATGTGGCTGACCGAGGGCATCACCGGCAGGCCGACGGCCCGCAACCGCTGCTTGAGGGTGGCCGCGCGCTCCTGGTGACGGTCCCGAATCTCCGGGCTGATCTTAAGCTGGCGAACCGAGGCCAGGGCACCGGCCGCCACCGCCGGGGCCAGCGACGATGTGAAGATGAACGACGCGGCGAAGCTGCGCACGCAATCGACCAACGCCGTCGAGCCGGTAATGTAGCCGCCCTGGGTTCCGATGGCCTTGGCCAGCGTTCCTTCGATGACGGTCAGCCGGCGGGCGCAGCCGTCGCGCTCGGTGACGCCGCCACCCCGCGCGCCATACATGCCGACGGCGTGGACCTCGTCGATATAGGTCATGGCGCCGTGTTTTTCGGCCACGTCCAGAATATCGGCAATCGGCGCAATGTCGCCGTCCATGGAATACACCGACTCGAAGACGACCAGTTTCGCCTGCTCCCGGGGAAAGCGCGAGAGCTGATCGTCAAGATCGCCAGGATCGTTGTGACGGAAGATACACTTCTCGGCGCCACTGTCGCGAATGCCGACGATAATCGAATTATGATTGAAGGCGTCCGAGAAAATTACGCATCCCGGCAGCAGCCGAGCCAGTGTGCCGAGGGTGGCCAGATTTGACGTATAACCGGAATTGAACAGGAGCGCCGCTTCCTGATTATGGAGGTCGGCCAGTTCCTGCTCCAGCAACACATGATAGTGGTTGGTTCCGGAGATGTTGCGTGTGCCGCCGGCGCCGGCGCCGCACCGGTCAATGGCTTCGTGCATGGCCCGGAGCACCGCCGGGTGCTGGCCCATTCCGAGATAATCGTTGGAGCACCAGACCACCACTTCCCGCGGGCCGGTTGGGGTGTGGTGGGTCGCGTGGGGAAAGTGGCCGGCGTGACGTTCGAGATCGGCGAACACCCGGTAACGGCCCTCCTGTTGAAGGCCTGCGATCCGGTCGCGGAAGAATGTCTCGTAATCCATATCGGCGCTTTCGTCCTGCCCTGTTGATTGGCGTTGGTCTGGTGCGGCGTCAATCCGCTACCTGAAAAGTCATGCGAGCCCGAGGAAAGATGGTAGCACACCGGCAGCGAGCGAACCAAACGGGCAGTGCGTTGGGGTCGCGTTGCCGTCGTGATCGGACAATCCTTGCCTTGAAATCAGTGATCCTGTATTTTTGATCGAAAGTCCCAACGGTGATGTGTTCCCAACGGTGATGTGTTCCCAACGGTGATGTGTTCCCAACGGTGATGAGAGAGTGGGTCGGCTGCGGCCCGCTGGCGCCGTTGCGCTCGGGAGCCGGGTTCGGAGGACCGGAAAGATCGACGGATGGTTCGTTCCGTCGCCTGTCCAGACACCGGTTTTTTTACCCTCCGGGGTCTTCACGGTGAGATGTGGCGCGTCGTGATGTCAGGCGCGTGGATTGCCTGAAGTGAATCCTGGGCATTTTTGGCAACCAGAACAAGCTTGACTTGTGGCTGGTGTTGGCGGCACGTCCATGCAAAAATCAGGTCTTGACCTGGATCAGGTCAGCCCTAAACCCAGGACCAAGCTCAATGACCGCAAGGTCTGATCCGGCAGCGACGTTTTTTTAGAAGGCCGGGACAGTTGGCTGGCGCACGATCGGGTCGGCTTGGAGGTCCAGCGAGGTAGCGAGCGGTTATGTCGCAGTACAGAAAGTTCGTTTTGCTTTGCGATCGAAGGGTCGTTATTGGGGCCGGCGTCAGCCTGGCGATAGTGATGGTGTTGGCTATTTTAGCGGGAAGCGCGTTTTTTGTCGCACGCGACGTCCAGCAATATCTGCCTGATCTATCGGATATTCCCCCAAAAAGTGACGCAACTTATATATTCGGCGTTCATCCCTTGCATAATCCTCAACATCTTGACGAAGTTTACCAGCCCCTGGTTGACTACGTCAACGCTCATCTGCAAGGAGCGCGGTTAGAGCTGGAAGCGTCACGCAATTACGCTGCTTATGATGAAAAGTTACTGACAGAACGAAAGTTTCATTTCGCGCTGCCTAATCCTTCCCAGATGGTGCTGGCGTCCCAGGTGGGGTACCGGATCTTTGGTCAGATGATCAGCGATGATCTTTTCCGCGGGATCATCGTGGTCCGGGCCGACTCGGGGATAAGGGAGATTTTGGACCTCAAGGGCAAGGCGGTGTCCTATCCGGCGCCGACAGCCCTGGCCGCGACCATGTTGCCGCAATACTATTTACAGACCCACGGCCTCAACGTTCGGACCGATGTCACGAACATTTATGTCGGGTCACAGGAATCGTCGATCATGAGCGTTTACCTTGGCACCAGTGCCGCAGGCGGCACCTGGCCGGGGCCATGGACCCTGTTCAAGGCGGCCCATCCGGACATTGCCCGAGACCTGGTGGTGCGTTGGAACACCGAGTCACTTCCTAACAACGGCTTGGTGGTCCGCAACGACGTGCCGGAAGCCGTCGCCGCCCGGGTGATCGAGCTGATGCTGACCCTGGGGGCCAGTGACGAGGGGCGACGGATCATGGCGCGCACCGGCGTTGACCGCTTCGATGCCGCCGACGACGCCACCTATCAACCGGTGCGCGACTTCCTGATCCGCTATCAGGACGCCATCGGAACGGTGCCTGTCCAATGACCTTATTCACACGCCCCGTCCTGCCCATTCGCGTTCAACTGGCCATTGGTGTGGCCTTGATCCATGCCGTATTGATGACGGTCTTTGTCGGCGATCTGGTGTTGCGGCAGCGCGCCGCGTTACTGCAAAGCAGTATCGACCAGGCGGCGGCTCTGGCTCAAACCCTGGCGGCGACCAGCGTTTCATGGGTGTTGACCAGGGATCAGGAGGGGGTTCAGGAAGTGGTTCATGCCCTGGATCACGTTCGAGGTTTGCGATATGCCATGGCGTTGACACCCGAAGGTCGGGTGATCGGCGACACGGACTCCACACGCATTGGAAAGTATCTCTCGGATCCGATCAGCCGTGGCATGGTGACCGGCGCCCACGAGGCCCGGGTCTTGATGGCCAATGCCGTCTTGATTGACTCGGTGGCGCCGATCCTGGCCCAAGGGCGCCTGATCGGCTGGGCCAGGGTTAGCCTGGACCGGACCGATGTCGACACAGCGTTGCGCCGGATTACCGGGTACGGGATCGGCTTTACCCTACTGGCCATTGTGGTCGGTACACTGTTCGCGTTTGCGGTGGCCGCTCGCCTGACCCGGCGGCTCAACCGGATCGTCGCGATCAGCCATTGCGTGAACCGGGGCGATCGTACGGTTCGGGTCGGCGACCGGGGGGAGGACGAGGTTGGAATCCTGGGCCGGGCCATCAACGCCATGCTGGACTCCATCGAAAAATCCGATGAGGAACGCCGCAAGGTCACCGCGTGCCTGGAGCAGGACATCGTCAGACGCACCCAGATTGAGGAGATGCTCCGCAAGGCGGTGGCCGAGACCGAGGACCTTTATGATCGAGCCCCCTGTGGTTACCACTCGGTCGATGAAAATGGCCTCATTATTCGTATCAACGAGACCGAGTTATCTTGGTTGGGCTATCATCGTGATGAAATAGTTGGAAAGGTGTATTTAATTGATTTGTGCGCCCCGGAATTGAGAACAAAGTTCTTAAGAAGTTTCTACGAATTCAAGCGTCGTGGATCGATCAAGGATTTCGAATTTGAGCTGATCCGAAAGGATGGGAGCCGTTTTACGGTTGTGATTAACGCAACCGTCATGAGCGACGAGCGTGGCAACTATTTGATGAGCCGTACCACCACCGCTGATATCACCGAGCGCAAGCGCGTCGAACGGGAACTGGAGCGGTATCGCGATCACTTGGAAGCCCTGGTGGCGGAACGGACCGCGGCCCTGACCGAAATCAACCAGCAACTGTCGTTCGCCAAGGAACGGGCCGAGGCTGCCAATCACGCCAAAAGCCAATTCCTCGCCAATATGAGTCATGAAATACGCACCCCGATGAATGCGATTCTGGGGTTTACCCAAATTATTTTGCGCAGCAAGACTCTGGATAGCAGCAATCGTGAGAGTGTCGAGGTCATTTACCGGAGTGGTCAAAACCTGCTGACGCTGATTAACGATGTCCTCGAAATGTCCAAAATCGAGGCCGGCCGCCTGGACCTGGCTCCCAAAATCTTCGACCTCCGCCAAATGCTGGAGGATATTTATCTGATGTTCCGCGGCCCGGCGGACGTCAAATCATTGCGGTGGGATCTGGTGACGGCCTACGATCTTCCCGTTCATATCGCCGCCGACGAGGGCAAGCTGCGGCAGATTCTGATCAATCTGGTCGGCAATGCCATGAAGTTTACCGACGTCGGATCCGTGATCCTGACCGTGCGGGCGACCACCACCCACACCGGGCACCGTCTTCGGCTGGTCGTGGACGACACCGGCCGTGGCATCGCGGACGGTGAACAGGCGGCCATTTTCGATGCGTTTGAGCAGGCCGCTTCGGGCATCGGGAAAGGGGGAACCGGGCTTGGGTTGACCATCAGTCGGCGGTTTGCCCAGTTGATGGGGGGCGATATTACGGCGCGGAGTGCGTTGGGCAAAGGCAGTGCCTTTGAACTCGATATTCCGATCGAGATCGGCGACCCGACCGAGCTGCCCCAGATCGCGGCCTTTCACCGGGTGCGGGGGCTCAGACCCGGGCAGAAGGCGGTCCGGATTCTGGTGGTGGACGACAAGGCCGACAATCGGCGGTTCTTAGGCCAGTTGCTGGAACCCCTGGGGTTCATCCTGCACGAAGCCGCCAATGGCCTGGAGGCTCTGGACCAGTGGCGCCAGTGGTGCCCGGACCTGATCTTGATGGATGTCGTCATGCCCGGGATGGACGGACACGAGGCGACCCGACGCATCCGCGAACGCCATGACGGCCCTCAGGTCAAGATCGTGGTCCTGAGCGCCAGCGCGTTCGAAGAGGACCGCGAAGCCGTCATGGCCACCGGCGCCGACGATTTCGTCCGCAAACCGGTCACGGCCGAGATTCTGTTGGAAACCATCAGCCGTCACCTCGGCATCGACTATGACTATGCCGAGGACCAGCGGGCATCGGAGGTCATCGACCGGCGGAAGCCGGTGGTGTTGGCACCGGACGCGGCCTTGTTGATTCCCGATGACCTGCGCCGGCAGATGGTGGCGGCGACCTTCCAATCCGACGATCAGATGATGAACGCTCTCCTGGACGCCCTGCCGCCGGACCTGCATGAACTGGTTGGGGCCTTGCGTCAAACGGTGGCTCGATTCGAATGGGACCAACTGGAGGCGTGGCTGAGCTATCCCCACACGTGACGGCACTGTTCCGGCGGATTTGATCCGGGTGGCGGGCGCCATCGGGAGGATGCGCATGGGTAGTGCCGGATACCACGTATCTCTACCGATGATCGTCACTGGAGCCAGCATAATTTGATATTTTATCCTTGCGATGGATGCTATCTGCGTGTTCAATCAGCGCGCTTCAAGAATTTGGCAGGAATAAGGCAATGACCAAGAATGAATACGATCATGTTGCTCCTTTTGATTATACTGCCCGAGATGAGTCCTATTGGGACTATCTTGCGTCGATGGTTGAAAGAGACCCTTACAGTATAAAATCAATAATTATGAATTTTCAAACCTATGCAAGACGCCGAGATATTGTACGTTTTATCGCGCATTATGAGTTATTTAAGCATATCATTGACCTGCCAGGCTCTATTATTGATCTTGGTGTGTTTCGAGGAGCCAGTTTCTTTACCTGGACCAAGCTGATGGAGACGTTTTGTCCAGGAGACCGCCACCGTCTGGTCTATGGCTTTGACCACTTCAAAGGCTTGTCCGACTACGCCAAACAAGATGACGGATCCGCTTCTACTCCCTTCACTTGCGATGGTCAAGAGCTACGCGATCTTGTCGCATTTCATAATCAGGATACTATGGTTCCTGGGATCCGCCGTTGCGTGATGATCGAAGGTGACGTCCTGGAGACCATCCCCCGTTTTGTGCTCGAGAATCCCGGAGTTCGTATTGCGCTCCTCCATCTCGACATGGACCTTTATCGACCGACCAAATTCGCATTAGAACAGTTGTATCATCTTGTGATCAAGGGCGGAGTTATTTGCTTTGACGAATACGCCTGCACCGCTTGGCCGGGCGAGAGCCAAGCGGTGGAGGAGTTTTTCGCCGAGTTGGGGATGACACCGGTGCTTCGCAAATTCAGTTTTTCACCATTTCCCGGGGGGTATTTTATAAAGTGAGGCAGGAGTTCGTAGTCGCTCGCCATGCTCGTGTTCCGACTCCGACGGATGATCCCCCCGTCGGGCCGGAACACGAGCGTGTCATGGGTGATGGGTCCGCGGGAGCCAAAAAACGATCGATATCGACCCGACTTATACCCGAAGGAGGACAGGGATTTTCTGGAACAATTCCAGAAAATCCCCTGAGAGTCGCGAAGGGGTCCGGTCCACCCCCGAGGCCGCGTTAATAACGTTCAAAACCGGTATCGTCCGGGTCCTCAGCCACCTTTGGGTCATCGAGCTTGAGGGCATAACCCCGTCCCGCCGGCGCGGCGGGGGTGTGGGCATGGGCATGGGCATGGGCATGGGCAGTCCCGGCGGACCGCTTGACCACCGCCGTCCCCTTGATCACGGGCGCGGCCAGACGGTGCGGTCCATGGGCGTGGACCGGGTGCGGCTCCGGTTCCGGGTCATGCCCGCTGCGGCCATGACTCAAGGCTGCCCGCGGTCCATTGCGGCTGCGGCTGTGGGTGTCGCGCCCCAACGAAAAGAAAGAAATGGTTGCCTGAAGTTGCTGGGCCTGGCTGGACAGTTCCTCGGAGGTCGACGACATTTCCTCGGCGGCGGCGGCATTCTGTTGGGTCACTTGATCAAGCTGCTGGATGGCGACGTTGATCTGCTCGGCGCCGGCGTTTTGCTCACGGGACGCCGAACTGATGTCCGAGACCAGGCTGGCCGTGCGTTGGATGTCGGGCACCAACCGGGTCAACATCTGGCCGGCCGCTTCCGAAACGGTGACGGTCCGGGACGACAGCATGCTGATCTCGGCGGCCGCGGCCTGGCTGCGTTCGGCGAGTTTGCGGACCTCGCTCGCCACCACTGCGAACCCGCGGCCGTGTTCGCCCGCCCGCGCCGCCTCGATGGCGGCGTTGAGGGCCAGAAGATCCGTCTGGCGGGCGATTTCCTGAACGATGGTGATCTTTTCGGCAATCGTCTTCATGGCGCTGACCGCCTGGCCGACCGCTTCACCGCTCTTGGTGGCATTCACTGAAGACTGGCGGGCAATCTTTTCGGTTTCGCCGGCGTTATCGGCGTTCTGGCGGATATTGGCGGCCATCTCCTCCATCGAGCTGGAGGCCTCCTGGCTGGACGCCGCCTGTTCGGAAACGCCTTGGGACAGGGTTTCGGCGCTGGCGCTCAACTGTTCGCTGCCGGTCGCCACATTATCGGCCGCCGAGGACACGTCGATCACCACCTGGCGTAAATTCTCGATCATGGTTTCCAGGGCGATGCCCATGCTGTCCTTTTCGGACAGGCGTTTGGCCTGAACGGCCAGGTTGCCCCGGGCGATTTCGTCGGCGATGGTCGCGGTGGTCCGCAGGTTGGCGACCATGGCTTCCAACGCGATGCTCAGAACATCCTTGTCGGACAGTCGCTTGACCTGCACCGAGATGTCGCCCTGCGAAATCGATTCGGCAATCCGGGTCGTGGTCAGCAGGTTGTTCTTCATCAGCAACAACCATTCATGGATCTGATCATCGTTCGATGCCCGCGCCATCTCCACCGACAGATCGCCGATGGCGATTCCCCGGACGTAGGCGATCAGATCGGTCAGCCAGGCATGGACGCCATTCACCGCGTCCTTCATCTTCTGGTGATCGCCATGACAGACGAGGTCGACCTTCTCCCGCAGGTCGCCGCCCCGGATGCGCCCGAGGATGCGGTTACCCTCTGCGATCGGCAGCAGAATCGCGTCCAGCATGGTGTTGGCGCCGGTCATGATCTCGGCGTAGGCGCCCTGGAATTTCTTGGCGTCACCGCGCTTGTCAAGCTGCCCCTGCCGGCTGTACTCGGTCAGTTGCGCGAACTCTGCCTGAAATTTCTGTAACAGCAGGGCAATATTGTTGACGTTTTGCCGCATCTTCTCGTGATCGCCCTGATAGGTCTTGACGATCAGTTCATCGATCTTGCCTTTGGAAATCTGATCCAGGATGCGATTGCCCTCGCCGATGGGGATCAGGATTTCATCCAGCATGGTGTTGGCGCCGGTCATGATCCCGGCATAAACACCATCGAATTTTCTGGGGTCCGCGCGCTTGTCCAGTTGTCCTTGTCGGCTGTATTCGATCAGTTGTGTGAATTCGGCCTGGAATTTTTGCAGAACTAAAGCGATGTTGTTGACGTTCTGCCGCATCTTTTCGTGGTCGCCCTGATAGGTCTTGACGATCAGTTCGTCGATCTTGCCTTTGGAAACCTGATCCAGGATGCGATTGCCCTCGCCGATGGGCAGCAGGATCGCGTCGAGCATTTCGTTGGTGCCATTGATCAATCCGGCAAATTCGCCTTGCAGGCCCCGGGCCAGTCCCCGTTCGCTCAGTTCACCGGCCCGCGAGGCGGTGGTCAGACGGCGCATTTCCTGGATCACCGTTTGCAGGGTCGTGACAATCCGAGCCAGGGCGATTCCCAGCACATCGGCGTCGGACAACGGCCGGACCTGGACCGAAATATCCCCCCGGGAAATGGCGTCGGCGATCCCCGCGGTTCCGCGAAGGTTAGCGCACATGGCATTCATGGCCTGGATCAGGTCGCCGATTTCCTCCCGACCCTGGTAGTCGACGGTCTGACTCACGTTTCCTTGGGCAACCGCCCGGGCCAGGGCGCCCGCCCGCAACAGACCGCGGCCGATCATCAGCGACAACCATAACGCCATGCCGAAGCCGATGGCAATCGAGCCCAGCGTAATGGCAATCAGTTCAAGGCGGGAACCGGCGTAAAGTGCCGTTGAGTCGTCGATTGATGCCCTCATGGTGCGCTCGTTGAGACTGACGATGTCGTTGAGCGCGCCCTCCATCCTGATCATGAATTCGCGGTTCGGGCCGGTCGACAGGGCCGCCGCGCGGGTGTGGCCACTTTCCAGAACGGCCTCCCGGACCTGGCTGTCGATGGCGACGAAGGCTTCCCAGGCGGTGATCAGTTGCTGAAGGTCGGCCCGTTGGGCCGGATTGATCTTGTCGCGCAGTTGGGTCAATTGAAGCTGAATGTCGCGCAACCCGGTCTCGATCTGTCGCTGGCGTTCGCGGATCCTGGCATCGTCATCAAGCAGGGCCATGGCCCGTTCGGTGTTCTGGGTGCGCAGCATTTTTTCCGAGAGATCGGTCAGCACGGCGGCGGTTTGGGGCTCGGTGGCGGTGATGGCCTTCAGGGCCTTCAGGGCGGTGTCGAGCGCCTCGTCGCCGCGGCCGAGTGACAGGGTGGTGGCGCGGGCGTCGGAATTCAGAAACGTCAAGCGGACGATTTCATCCTGTGTTTTGACGAAATCGCCGTAAACGGCCAGGATGACATCAAGAGTCTTGCGCCCATCGGTGGTCGCAATGTCGCGGTACTGCCTGAACAGGGCTTCCAGTTCGGCCCGGACGGCCTTGAGCTGATCGTACAACGTCTTTCTTTTGGCATCATCGGGTTCTAGGATAATATTCTTTTCAAGGCGCGCCGCCATCCCGAGGTCGCGCTGCATTTCGAGTGTCAGTTTGGTTTGCTCCACCGGTCCACTGATGATGGTGTTCAGGCGGTCATTGATCGTCCCCATATTGGCGATTCCCAGGCCGGCCGAAACCGCGCTCAGAAACAGGATCGCCGCGAACGCGGCGGCAAGCCGGGCCTTGATCGTTAAACGCATGGGCTTAACCTCCGGAATGTCGGGAGTGGGCGGACGGGTTCAGGCAGCCGGGAATTCGGGCTCGCGCTGCGCTCGGGGCGGCGGTCCGACCGCGTCCATCGCCTCAAGCATGGCCAAGGGGACAAACCTTTGTAACCTAATAAAACGATACTATTGAGAAGCCACGTCGTAGATTAGCGGGGGAGGCGCCGGCTTCGCAACCACAATCTAGGACCCTATGTGGCCGCACCATCTGGCCGGTCTTTCTCGATTTTTACTAAAAAGCAGTGGCCCTGATCCGTGACATCGGGTGTTGTTGGCCCGTTCATCAAGACCGGGATGGGCCGGTATCTTGCCGTTGCGGGAGCCCGGCCTGTGCCTGGGTTGCCGTGTCGGGTTGGCCGGAATCCGGAAATCTTGCACCGCAGTGAACTCATGGATGGCCGGGTGGTGTGGCCTTTGCTATTCCCATGGGGCACCTGGAGTCCGGGGGGTGGTGCGGGAGCAACGGCATCCACCGGCGGGGACGTCGGGCTGCGGCCAGGATGGTCACACCCGGGCGCAACGGTCGCCGCCCGTCGCCAACATCGCCCCGTCCCTTGGGATTCGTCGACGAAGGAGAAATATTGTCAATGAGCACGATCGATAACCTGAAGGATGCGTTCGCGGGCGAAAGCCAGGCTAACCGCAAGTATCTTGCTTATGGCGAGCAGGCGGCCAAGGACGGCTACGCTCAAGTGGCCAAGCTGTTCCGGGCGGTTGCCGCGGCCGAGACCATCCACGCTCATGCCCATCTTCGGGCGCTGGACGGTGTCAAAGGAACGGCCGAGAATCTGGCCGACGCCATGGCCGGCGAAGAGTACGAAGTCACCAAGATGTATCCGCCGATGCTGGCCGAAGCGCAGGCTGAAGGTCACAAGAAGGCGGAGCGGTCCATGAGCCACGCCCTGGAAGTGGAAAAGATTCACTTCGGCCTGTTCCAGCAGGCGTTGGCGGCGGTCAAGGCGGGGACCGACCTGCCGGCGGCGGCCATTTTGGTATGTCCGGTCTGCGGGCATACCGTCGTTGGCGAGGCGCCCGACGAGTGCCCGATCTGTAAGGCCAAGGGCAGCAAGTTCGCCGAGGCGGCATAAGCCGTCCTTGGCGAGGGGACCCCGGGGAGCCGAACGGCTTTCCGGGGGAACGCCGTATTATGCTTCGACCGGACAGGGTGGACGTTGCCATGACCGAAACCAGGGCCCCCGTTGCCGGGGCGATTTTCGACTGTACCGTTTGTGGATGGCGCTATGACGAAAGTGCGGGCGATGCCGCCGCGGGCGTCCCGCCCGGAACCGGTTGGGACGCGCTGCCGGACGACTGGGCCTGTCCGGTCTGCGATGCCGGCAAAGACGCCTTCACCCGCGCCGCCGCGGCCGAAGTCACCGCCCCACCGTCCCCCGACGCGCCCGCTGTCGCGACGCCGTCCCTGGTCATCGTCGGCAGCGGTCTGGCCGGCTACAGCCTGGCCCGGGAGGTTCGCACGCGCTCGGCCGGGACTCCCGTCACCATCCTGACCGCCGATGGCGGCGAGGTCTATATCAAACCCATGCTGTCGAACGCCCTGGGCCGGGGCCAGGCGCCCGACGATCTGGTCCAAAAGGGCGGGGCGGCCTTGGCCGCCGATCTCGACATCACCATCCGGACGCGGACCCGGGTGGTTTCGATTGACCGTGCGGCCCGCCGTGTCAACCTGGCCGACGGCGCCTCGCTGGCCTATGACCGCCTGGTCCTGGCCCTGGGCGCCGATCCCCGGGTGTTTCCGGTCGAGGGCGCCGACGCGGTCGGGATCGCCACCGTCAACGACCTTGACGACTATCGGGCGTGGCGCCGCCGGATCGGCGGTTCCGGGCGCATTCTGCTGATCGGGGCCGGGCTGATCGGCTGCGAGTTCGCCAATGATTTGGCCGGCGCCGGCTTCACGGTGACGGTGGTCGATCCCGCCGCCTGGCCGCTGGCGCGGCTGCTCCCGAAGGACCTGGGGGCGATGCTGAGCGATGCCCTGGCCGCGGCCGGCGTCACGCTCCGTCTGGGGTGTACCGTTGCCCGCTATCAACCGGCGGCGGCGGGGTTCACCGCCACGCTCAACGACGGCACGGTGGTGGCCTTCGACCACGCCCTGTCGGCGGTCGGGCTGGCGCCGCGGACCCGACTGGCGGCGGATGCCGGTCTCGAGGTGCGGGCCGGGATCATCGTCGATCCGCTGCTGCGCACCGGGGACCCGGCGATTTATGCCATCGGCGATTGCGCCGAGACCAAAGCCGGCCCCCTGCCGTTCATCGCGCCGCTGCTGGCCGAGGCCCGCGCCCTGGCCGCCACGCTGACCGGTGACGCAACGCCGCTTCACCTTCCGGCGCTGCCGGTGGTGGTCAAGACCCCGGCCTTGCCCCTGGTGGTCTGTCCGCCGAAGCCCGGGGCCGAGGGCGGTTGGACCGTGACCCGGGGCGATGACGGCGCCGTCGCCGTCTTCCTGACCCCGCACGGCGAGGCGATCGGTTTCGCCCTGGCCGGGGCCGCGACGAACCGGCAACAGGAGATGGCGAAGCGGATGCCGGACCTTTTGCCTCCGGAAGGCGGGCGGGTTGTGGTCCAGGACGGGCAACGCGCGGAAACCTGGGTCTGCGACACCTGCGGTTGGGTCTACGATCCCCGCACCGGCGATCCCGAAGGCGGCATCAAACCCGGCACGGCCTGGAGCGATGTCCCCGAGGGTTGGGAATGTCCGGTCTGTGGGGCCGGAAAGGACGCCTTCACCAAAGCGTCGTAAGGGCAGCGACGGGGTTTGGCCCCTTGGTGCCGGGATCGGCCGGTTCTGGCATCGCGGGCGTCTGGCCTGCCCGGTCTGTCCGCGACACCATCATCAAGCCTGCAAGCCTGCGCCCGCCGGACCGTGGCCGGCCATCCCGAGACCCCTGTTTCTTCGTCGGACCGGTCAGCCCCGGTGACCGCTTTGCGCGGCGTGGGGTTGATTGATCTCGGGCCGGCGCTAATTCCGATCAGGTCGGTTGGCCCGGTGTTTCGCGATCGCTTATACCAGTTCCCGCTGATAGGAACCTATCAGCGGGACGCCGCACGAGCGGCGCGGCGGCAGTCGCCGCCGATACCAGTTCCCGATGAGTTGGGCTCA
>CAIYNU010000062.1 GCA_903927615.1 uncultured Rhodospirillales bacterium
CAGCTTGGGTCGCCGTTGGGAGCGCGGGCGTCTCGCCCGCCCCTTTGCGGCCGGGACGGCCGCGGTCCGGACTTTGCAACCTGATCGGAAACCGCGCCAGTCTGACGCGCCACCGGGAAGGCTGGCTTTCAGCCACTCTCGATCTAAACCACCCCCCTTAGCCCGCCCTCAGCCAACCGCCCTCAGCCAACCGCCCTCAGCCAACCGCCCTCAGCCAACCGCCCTCAGCCAACCGCCCTCAGCCAACCGTTGTGGCGATCTGAGAATGATGCTAGGACGGTCGGACCTGGAACCGAGTGTCCGGCCCTGTGCCGTCCCTGCCTGCCAAGCATCGGGACATTCCGCGGACTCTAGGCCGTAAGAGTCCTGAAAGAAGAGTTCGCTCCTTGACGACGTCCTCACCACTGCCTCCTTCGGACATTTCCCCGGTCACGATCGAAGACGAGATGCGTCGTTCGTATCTCGATTATGCCATGAGCGTGATCGTGAGCCGGGCTTTGCCCGATGTCCGCGACGGTCTGAAACCGGTCCATCGCCGCATTTTATTCGCCATGAAGGAAGGCGGCTACGACTCGACCAAGGCCTACAAGAAGTCGGCGCGCATCGTCGGCGATGTCATGGGTAAGTACCACCCCCATGGTGACGCTGCGATCTACGACGCCATGGTGCGGATGGCGCAAGATTTTTCCATGCGCCTACCGCTGATTGACGGCCAGGGCAATTTCGGGTCCATGGACGGCGATCCGGCGGCGGCGATGCGCTATACCGAGGCGCGTCTGGCCAAGGCTGCCGAGGCGCTGATCGACGACATCGACAAGGATACCGTCGATTTCCAACCCAATTATGACGAATCCGGTCAGGAACCGTCGGTGTTGCCGGCGCGATTCCCCAATTTGTTGGTTAATGGTGCTGGTGGCATCGCGGTAGGCATGGCCACCAACATTCCGCCCCATAATTTGGGCGAAGTGATCGACGCCTGTTGTCTTGCGATTGATAACCCCGGCATTTCCATTGAGGAATTGATTGAAAAAATACCCGGGCCGGACTTCCCCACCGGCGGTTTGATTATGGGCCGGGCCGGAATTCGTGCGGCCTATCATACCGGTCGCGGTTCCGTGATGATGCGCGCCCGCACCAACATCGAAGAGTTGCGTAAGGACCGTTGGGCGATTGTCGTCACCGAGGTGCCGTTCCAGGTCAACAAAAGCAAGTTGCTGGAGCGAATTGCCGAACTGGTCTCCGACAAAACCATCGAGGGGATCGGCGATTTACGCGACGAATCCGACCGCGACGGCGTTCGGGTGGTTATCGAACTGAAGCGCGACGCCAATTTCGATGTGGTGCTGAATCAGCTCTACCGGCATAGTCAGCTTCAGACCTCGTTCGGCATCAACGCTCTGGCGCTTCGCGGCGGCCGGCCGGAGTTGATGACGCTGAAGGACATCATTTCGGCGTTCCTGGCCTTCCGCGAGCAGGTGATCACCCGTCGCACCGAATTTGAGTTGAGCCGGGCGCGGGAACGGGCCCATATTTTGTTGGGCTTGGCGGTGGCGGTGGCCAATCTTGACGACATGATCGCGCTGATCCGCGGGGCGCCGGACCCGGCGACCGCCCGCGCCGAGATGTTGGGGCGAAGCTGGCCCGCCGCCGATGTGGCGCCATTGATTGCGCTGGTGGAGGAACCGCCTCGGGGCGTTGGCGCCGACGGCCGTTACCGGCTGTCGGAAACCCAGGCCCGGGCGATCCTGGACTTGCGCCTGCACCGGTTGACGGGCCTGGAGCGCGACAAGATTGGCGCCGATCTTCAGGAACTGGTCGATCGCATCCGGTATTACCTGGAAATACTGGGGAATCGGGCAAAGCTGCTGGAGATCATGCGCGGTGAACTGATCGAGATGAAGGAGCGGTTCGGGACCCCGCGCCGCACCGAAATCCAGGACCTGGAGTTCGAAGCCGACATCGAGGACCTGATCCAGCGCGAGGACATGGTGGTCACGGTCAGCCACTCGGGCTACGTCAAGCGGGTGCCGCTGTCCACCTACCGGGCCCAGCGGCGGGGCGGCCGGGGCCGTTCGGGCATGTCGGTCAAGGCCGAGGACACCGTCAGCGACCTGTTCGTGGCCAATACCCACACGCCGTTGCTGTTGTTTTCCACCCGCGGGATGGTCTACCAGCTCAAGGTCTACCGTTTGCCCCTGGGGACACCCCAGTCCCGGGGTAAGGCGCTGGTCAATTTGCTGCCGCTGGCCGAGGGCGAGACCATTTCGACCGTGTTGGCGTGGCCCGGCGACAACCCCGATGGCGCCAATCTGTCGGTGATGTTTGCCACCTCCACCGGCGGTGTGCGCCGCAACCGGCTGTCGGATTTCGCCAATATCCGGACCAACGGCCTGATCGCCATGAAGCTGGAGGACGAAGGGGAGCGCCTGATTGCTGTGCGGACCTGCGCCGAGACCGACGATGTGCTGCTGGCCACCAGTGGCGGCAAGTGCATCCGGTTCCAGGCCTCGGAGATCCGGCTGTTCATCGGGCGGACTTCCACCGGCGTCCGCGGCATCCGACTGGCCGAAGGCGATGAGGTGATTTCCATGTCGGTGCTGCGCCATGTGGAGGCCGACCCCGAGGAGCGGGCGGCCTACCTGCGGATGCGGCGGGAAAAAGCCGGCGAAGCCGTGGCGGACGATATCCTGGAATCCGACGGCGAAGCCGTGGCCGCCGAGCAACCGGCCCGGGCCATCACCCTCAGCCCCGATCGCTACGAAACGCTGGCCCGCCAGGAAGAGTTTATCCTGACTGTGTCCGAGCGCGGCTACGGCAAGCGGACTTCGGCGTACGAATACCGCATCACCAACCGCGGCGGGCAAGGTATCTGGAATATGGCGGTCGGCGAGCGGAATGGCGCCATCGTCGCTTCTTTTCCGGTTACGATTGATCAGCAAATCATGCTGGTCACCAATGGTGGTCAGGTCATTCGCGTGCCCACCCGGGATATCCGCTCCGCCGGACGCAAAACCCAGGGGGTGACCTTGTTCCGGGTCGCGGCCGATGAGCGGGTGGTTTCGGTGGCGTGGGTTGCGGAAGATGCCGATCCGGACAGCCCTGCTCCCAATGGTCAAGAAACCGGCTCCGAGCCCGGCGACGTTCCCGTTTAATCCCGAGCGGTGGAAGGAAATCACCCCATGTCCAAGCACCGTATCGGCGTCTATCCCGGTACCTTTGACCCGATCACCAACGGCCACATGGATATCATCCAGCGGGCGACCCATCTGGTCGACCATTTGATCGTCGGCGTGGCCCGGAACGATGGAAAAGGGCCGTTATTCTCTACGGACGAGCGTTTGCGCATGGTCCGTGAAGATGTCGAGACCATGGTCACCAACGGCGCCACCATCGAGGTTCAGGCCTTCGATATCCTGTTGATGCACTTTGCCGTCCAGGCAAACTGCGGGGTCATCATCCGCGGCCTGCGCGCGGTCTCCGACTTCGAATATGAATTCCAGATGGCCGGGATGAACGCGCGGCTCAATCCCAACATCGAGACCGTGTTCCTGATGGCCTCGGACCGCCACCAGTTCATTTCGTCGCGTTTCGTGAAAGAGGTCGGGCGGCTGGGCGGCGACATTCGCCACTTCGTCTCGCCCCGGGTGGCCGAAGCCCTGACCGAACGATTCGCGGTCGAGGCCAAGAACGGCGGGCGGTCCAAGCAGGTGCAGACGCGGTGATCAGGGGGGCGGAGCGAGGCAGTTGGTATTTGTTATGGCGATATTAATTGACGAACGGGCGGGCCTAGACTTTTTAACTCTTGGCTACGGGTTTAGGCTGGGGCCGCCAGTGTCAGTGGTAACGGGCCTTAGTTAGGGCCTGGAGTCGGTGAAGGGTTAATTGGGTGTATGATTCCAATAATGGCCAATATTGTTGCGATGTAGGAGAAGGTGATGGTTACCTTGATTGACATAATCAGGCAATCAGAAGTATGCCAGCCTTTTTGAGAAAATTGCTGATCCCGAGCAATGATGTATTTTCGTAATAGACCTGGGCGTTGTCGGGAATTATTGATTGTCCTGAGGATCGTCTCTTCGAGCGTGTCTATTATCTTGCGGTAAGAATCCGCGCGAGCAGCGGTTCTTTTGCACATTTCCATGATAAGCCTATAGACCACGATTAAAAAAAGCTGCATGCCAATCAGCAGGAACCACTGTCGCGATAAAGTTGCGCTGGTAAGTATGGCGCCCACGTAGGCAACTGTAACAAAGTAATATACAGTCGCTATTTGGAAAAAATTATTAATGAAGTGATTGTATTGAGTTATTGCGGTCGCATAAAATCGTTCAATACGTTCGAAATCGTGGCGGGTTTGACGATGGCGATTCGCACCAATGACGATTCTGCTTGAGTTATTGTTACTGATGGCG
>CAIYNU010000063.1 GCA_903927615.1 uncultured Rhodospirillales bacterium
CCCGTTCCATCCGGGCAAAGTCAACGCCCGCCGCCAGAACCTCCGGCACAAACTCCCGCACCAGCCCCTCGATCATGAGCGGATGGGAGAACAACCGGTGATACAGAGAATCCGAATCGGTCATCGGGGTCGGCCGTCACGACTTGAGCCGGCAGAATAGCACGCCGACCGCGGCCATCGGGAAAAAGCTGTATAGGGCACAATTTCAATAAATTTGCCGCGAAGTGTGACGATGCGCACTGTCGGACCGTCCGGGCGATGGCATGCTTCATTCATGGAACGGTGAGGAGCGGTCGGCTCCTCCTCCCCCAGCCACGGAGCGGTGCCATGGTGCTTGTCGATAACGAAACCCTTGCCGCGGTTCACCTGGCCTTTAGGACCGGCGGGAAAGCTGCGGCGGTGACCGAACTGCGGCGCCGGTTCTGGCTGCTCGACACGGCGGCCGGCGACGCGGCAGACCGGGTGCTGGCGTGGCCGCCCGAAGGCTCGGCTTGGCATCGCCCCTCGCTGGCGACCGAGCCTTCCCTGGCCGCCTGATCCTCGACACCCCGCGGGCCGGGGCACCGGAAAGAACGCTGCCATCGGCAGCCGTCGTCGCTATGATCGGCCATCGAGCGATCACGCCGGAGCCGCGATGACTGACGATCTGCTGTTGACCACCGCCGAACGCGACCTGATTCGCCACGAATTCATGACCCGGTTCGGCGATGCCCCCAGCGTCATGGAAGGGTTTCATCTCAAACGATGGGCAACCGGACCGAAAAAAGGGCAACCCAAACTCTCGGGCACCGTTCAGGGCCTGCTCGATCGTGGCCTGATCACCGTGGCCGATGAAGGCCACTGGCCAAAGGCCCTGTTTACCGCCAAAGGCTTGCAGGCGCTCAAACGGCTGCTGTCACAACCGCGGGCGTTGGATCCCGAACGATATCAGGTGCTGATCGACGAACTGACGCATCTGCCCGAGCCCTAAGCCCCCCCCTCACGTCCCCTCACGCCGCCAGGCCGCCAGCAAGGCGCCCAGCACCAGGGCCAGCAGGGGCGCCAGCGGCACCAGCGGTGTGTCGGTCACGCCCGTGACCAGATAGGCGCCGTTGGCCCGCAGGCCGATCCAGCCCGGCCCGGCCTGATCCCGATCCGGACGCGGGCGGCGCACCACCAAGCCGCCGGGCTGATGCTCCAGGTCGACCAACCACAGGATGCCGCCGCCGGTGGCGCGGGCGACCCCGGCAAGCCGGTCGGGGGTGGTGCGCATGTCGGCCAATTCCGGCATGTTGACACTGCCGACCAGCGCCACCGTGTGGCGCTCGCCGTCGGAGATGCGATACAGGCCGGGGTCCGGCGCCGCCACCACGGCGCGGGCGAGCCCTGCTTCGTCCTCCTTCAGCACCACCGTCCGCACCTCGTCCGACGGTGAAACCCACTGCACCGAGCGGGTATCGCCTTGAAGGCTGCGCCGTTCGATGGTGATTCGGTTGCCCTCGACGGTGGCACGAAGATCGTTTTCCTCCAGCTCCGGTTCCTTCATCAGCCAGTGAGCCAGCCTGCGCAGCAGCTCGGCTTGCGGACCGCCGCCTTCAAAGCCGCGCGACCACAGCCAGATCTGGTCCGAAGCCAATTGCGCCACCCGCCCCTCGCCGACCCGATCCAGGATCAGCAGCGGCCGGCCCTCGGCACCGGTCATCACCACGGTGCCGCGAACCGCCGCCAGTTCCGTCTGATGCCGCCACCGGCCCCAAGCCGGCGGCCCGGCGGCATTATCGCCGGGCAAGCCGGCGGTCACCGGGTGACGCCGGCCCAGCGCCGTCACGGTGGGTCTGAAGGGGCGGTCGATCACCGCGCCCGAGGGCTCGCCGGGCAGCACATCGCCAAGCGCGGTCCCCGGCATCCCCAACGACGTCCCCAGGCCACAGCCGCCGGCCTCCAGCAAGGCCCCGCCGCGGCGGACATAGCGGGCAATATTGTCCAGGTAGGCCAAGGGCAGCACGCCCCGCTGACGATAGCGGTCGAAGATAACCAGATCGAATTCAGACAGTTTGACTTCGAACAGTTCCCGGATCGGAAAAGCGATCAGAGACAGCTCGCGAATCGGCGTGGCATCCTGCTTTTCGGGCGGGCGCAGGATGGTGAAATGCACCAGATCCACCGCAGGATCAGCCTTCAGGGTGTTACGCCAGGTCCGTTCACCGGTATAGGGCTCTCCGGAAACCAGCAGCACCCGCAAACGGTCCCGCACCGCATTGATCACCACCCCGGCCCGATTGTTGGCCAGGGTCAGCTCCTGGGCCGCCGGCTCCACCGTCAACTCGACCACATTCTGGCCCGCGTGAGCCAGCATCACCTCCAGGTTCACGTCACGCCCGACCGGCACCGACACCCGGCTCGGCGGGCCGCCGTCCTGACGAATGGTGACCAGAGCCGAGGCCGACTGGGGCTTGGGCAGGTCGTCGACCCGATAGGTCAGCGTGACCGGCTTGCCGACCAATCCGAAGGACGGCGCCTCGACGACGGTCATCCGCCGGTCGGCCTCGTCATGCTCGCCGCTGAGCAGGGTATGGACCGGCCCATAGGCTTGGGCGACCTTGGGGTCGCTGGGAACGTCATGGACCTGACCGTCGGTGATCAGGACCACCCCGGCCCGCCGCCCCGCCGGCACATCGGCCATGGCCCGGTCCAGAGCGTCGAACAGCCGGGTCTCGGTGACGGCGCCCGCCCCCTGGCTGCCGGGTCCGCCCGCCCGCACCACCCGCACGTCCAGGTCCGGCAGTGCCCCCAACCGGGCCTGGAGGTCTGCCAGCGCCCGCTCGGTGCGGGCTGTCCGGGCGCCCAGCGCCTGGCTTGGCGACTGGTCCACCACCACGGCCGCCACATCGCGAACCGGCTCCCGGGTTTCCGAGACCATCGACGGATTGAGCAGCACCAGCGCCAGCGCCGAGAAGCCAGCCAACCGCCACCAGGCCCCCCGAGCCCGGCGAACCAGCGCATAGACCACCAGCACCAGGGCCAGCGCCAGGACAGGCACCAGCACCGGCCAGGGCAGCAACGGCGCGAGGGCGAGCGTGGTCATGACAAGCCTGGGGCTTCGGCCCTGAACGCCGGACGGGGGCACCCGCCGGGACCCAGTCCCGTTGGCCGAACATTCATTGGCCGATCCTCTGCAAAATTGCCGGCACATGCACCTGATCGGCTTTATAGTTACCGGTCAACGCGTACATCACCAGATTGACGCCGAAGCGATACGCCATCTCCCGCTGGTTCTCGCCGCCGGGGATCACGGCGTAAAGCGGCCGGCCCTGGCCGTCCACCGCCCAGGCCGCAGCCCAGTCGTTGCCGCCCACGATCACCGACGACACGCCATCCAGCCGCCGCTCCTCCCGGGCCTCGACCCAGACGTCGCCGCCGCCGGTCCGCCCGGGAAAGTCCTGGAGCAGGTAAAATGATCGGGTCAGCACATGGTCCGAGGGCAGCGGCATCAACGGCGGAATGTCCAACCCCGCGGTCAGCGTGCGCAGTGGCACCGTCCCCGGGCTCTGGTCATCCCGGCTGTCGAACAGGATGGTGCCGCCGTGATGCAGGTAATCGTTGACCCGACGGCGCGCCGCCTCGGACAATGCCGGTTGGGTCGCCGAGACCGGCCAGTAGAGCAACGGAAAGAACGCCAGTTCATCGGTTTCGGGATTCACCGCTGCCACCCCCCCGGTGTCGACCGAGGTCCGACGGATCAGCATCTGGGACAATCCCTCGAGACCGGCCCGGCTGATCTGATCCAACGCGGAATCGCCCGTCGCCACATATGCCAGCCAGGTGCTGGCCGTGGCGCGGTCGGCAAAGTCGCCGTTTTCAGCGGCCAGGACCGGAGCCGGGATCAGCAGCGGCAGTCCGGCCACCAGCAATACACCCAGAACGGCCGCCCGCCGCCGGGCGCCTCGGATCAGAACGCGCGGAGAGACCAGCAGGCCCCGCAGCACCAGGGCCACCACCATGTCCACCAGCAGCAGCAGCAGCGCCGCCAGCAGCAACGGGGGCTTCAGCGCCTGCTCGCCGGCCCGGGCATAGCCGGTCACGGTCACGCCGGGGGGGGGGCGCCAACGGCGGCGGGAGCCGATCCAGACCGGCGGTCAGATTGAGCGCCCGCCGGGTCTCGGCCGTGCCGTAAAAGCCCGGCGGATGGACCGGTCCGACCCGCGTCCCGGCCAGGGCCTGAACCGGAATCGGCAACGCCGAGGCCGGCGGCTCGCCCAGCCGGCCCAACCCGTCGAGCAAGGCCAGCGGCGCCAGCGGCCCGCCCTGCCCCTCGCCGCCAACCCCGGCACCCAGGGCGACCAACCGGTGCAGCATGTCGACAAACAGCCCCGACATGGCCAGATTCGACCAGTCGGGGCTGGCGGTGGTGTGGACCAGCACGATGGTGCCCGACCCCCGCCGCTGGGCCGTCACCAGGGGCGTACCGTCGGTCAGCCGCGCCCAGGTGTGATCGCCCAGGTCCAGGGTCGGCTCGGCCAGGACCTGACGGTCGACGGTCACGTCCGGGGGAATGGCCAGCCCGGCAAAGGGCGAGCCGGGATCGAACGGCGCCAGATGCAGCGGCTTGGCCCAGGACAGGGCTCCGCCCAGCACCCGGTCGCCCAGCCGCAGCCGCACCGGCAACAGGGCATCGGGGTCATGGGCCAGCCGCGGCCCGGCAAAGCGCACCAACAGGCCGCCCCGGCCGACCCAGTCGCCGAGCGCCCTGACCTCGGCGTCGCCCGGCGCCCCCCCGACAACCCCGACATCGGACAGGATCAGCACCGAAACGTCCCGGGTCAGCAGTTCCGACAGGCTGCCCCGCCGGACCTCGCTGGTGGGCGCCAGCGCCCGGTCCAGGTAATAAAGGTCGTTCAGCAGCGGTTGCAGCTCGCTGCCCGACCGGCCGGTGACCAGCCCCACCGGCCGGCGCTTCCAGCGTTCGTCCAGCAGCACCGTCGCCGCCACCGTCGCCTGGCCCTCGAGGCTCAGGCGCGCCGCCTGATTGCGCAATTCCAACGGCAACGCGAAGCGCACCTGGGCGGTGGCGCTGCCGGCGCCGAAGGTTGCGGTCTCTTGGGCCAGCAACCGGTCGTCACCCGCTGACAGCCGCACCGCCACCGTCCGTTCCGGGCCCGGCACCGCCCGCACCAACCCCGCCACCAGCGCCTCGCCGTCGGTCACCGGCGGTCGCAGCAGATCGGGCAGCGCCCCGGGCAGCGCCATCTGAAGCCCCCCCAAACTTCTCAGATAAGCGATCAGCGGCGCCGCGCCGGGGTCGTCGAAGCCGTTGCTCAACCACACCGAGTAGATCGCACCGCTGAGCCGCAACGCCTTCAGCGCCGTCAGAGTGGCCACCCGATCCTCGGGCCACGGCCGCGGCTCCAGCCCCTGCACCAGCCGGCGGGCATCGGCCACGGCCATCGGCCCCAGCACCCGCGGCCCGCCCGCTTCCCCGCCGGCCCCGGTCCCGTCGGCCCCGGTCCCGTCGGCCCCGGTCCCACCGAGCGTGGCCACCGGCGCCGTGGCCGCCACCACCACCGGACGCCCCTGACGTTCGGCCCGAGTCAGCAGTTCGGCCAAAAGCGTCTGACGGGCCGGCCAGTCGCGGGCGGCGCTCCAGCCATCGTCGATCACCAGCACCACCGGCCCGCCGCCGGGCAAGGCCGCGTTGGAGTGCAGCACCGGCCCGGCCAGCGCCACGATCACCAGCGCCCCGATGGCCAGCCGCAGCACCAGCAGCCAGGGCGGGGTCTGGGCCGGGGTTTCTTCCCGCGCCATCAGGTCGCGCAGCAACCGCACCGCCGGAAACCGCACCAGCCGGGGCACCGGCGGCGTCAGGCGCAGCAGCCACCACACCACCGGCAACACCACCACGGCGCCCAGCAGCCACGGCGCGGCAAAAGCGATCGGACCCAAAGCCAGCATGTCACCCTGTCCGGGCGGAGCAAGTGAGGAAAGCAACCAGCGCCAAAACGCCCCCGCCGCCACGACCCTAAGCCAACCCACGGGCGCTCGCAACCGATGCCGGGGGGGATGCCGGGGTGGGAGGCTCCCTGCCCGCGCAACCAAAACCGCAAACCCGTCTGTTCCAAGAGGGGAAGAAGTGCCGCGCCCCCCACAATGGACGTCGACCGCCGCACTCGCGGTCTCAATGATGACGATTGTATGCGTTATGGCTATATCGGCGGGATGATAGCCAGACGGATGGAGGAATAAAGGACGTCTAGGTGATGATGTCCGCGAAAAATAAATAACACTTGACCGTGATGGTATTGCTATTATACGAATTAATAGCACAAAATGACACTTACCACGCGAGGCTAGGGCATGAAGTGCTCACATTGTATGGTTGAATTTCACGATAAAATTTACAAAACCCACATTGCGTGGTGTGAATCATATACTGGTTGGTATGTGCTGGCTTGCAGATGCCCTTCATGCCAGAAGTTTATAATCCATCTTCAGGAAGATGAAAAGCGGCCATTCATGGTCTTTCCGAGCGGCCATTCCCGCCCGCCCGTTCAATCTGAAGTCCCGCCTGGACTAGCGCAGGACTATACCGAGGCCTGTCAGGTCTTACCGATTAGTCCGAAGGCATCCGCCGCCCTCGCGCGCCGGGCGCTGCAATACGTCTTGCGGGACAAAGGCTACAAGGGCCGCGACTTAAACGCCGAGATTGATCTTCTGCTCAACAATGAGGCGACGCCCAGCGCTATTCGCACAAGCGTCGATGCCATTCGCAACTTTGGCAACTTTTCCGCTCATCCCGTCACCGATCAAACTACACTGCAAGTGATTGATGTCGAAGACCATGAAGCCGAATGGTGTCTCGATATTCTGTATGATTTGTTCGATCACTTTTACGTCAAGCCCGCCGCGGCGGCCCAACGCAAGGCCGTCCTCGACCTGAAACTCAAGGCCGCCGGGAAGCTCCCGTCCAAATAACCGGTCCGGTCGGCGCGGTCACAGTCCTGCGGCCTTGCGCAACACAGCATTGGCACGGGACTGCCACTCCTCGCCGCTGGCGCGCAGGTGCTCCAGCAAATCGGCATCCAGCCGCAAGCTGACCAGCTTTTTTGTCGCCGCCACCTTCGGGCGTCCGCGCGGCTTCAGCGCCTTGGCTACCGCAGCGGCGGGCAGCAGGCCAGGCAGAACCTCGGCAGCGGGGCGCGCCCTGGAGAACCAGACATCGTCGGCCTCCGGTGCATCATCGTCAATCAGGATAGGGTTTGGCCGGGTTGGATTGGGTTTCGGCGTCATAACGGGCAACCTCCCGATCATTGGCTTTTCGCAGGCTGATGACTCGAATGCCACCATCGCGCGGGGTGAAGACCAGCATATGCAAACGGCTTTCAATGATGCCAAGGGCCTGATAACGGTCTTCGCTGTAACTGGTCCGGTTGTCTTTCGCCACCAAAGCACTCGCCCATTCAAAGCGATTCGCCCTGGCAAAGGAGATCCCCCGCGTCTTGATGTTGTGCGCGTTCTTCGCAGGGTCAAAGGTCACGATCATGGCGACCGCTATAGCGACACCAACGCGCCCTGACAATATTTATTGCAGATACGATAAATAGCACCCCTCTCCGTCCTCGGACCGAGGCCCTTCGCCCCTCGCCTGGCCATGGTGCCCCGTGCGGTGGTCTGGACAGCCCCCCCGCCTTTCCCTAAAGTCTCCGGGTTCGCCTCCCCTGTCCAATCGAGACCCCTCCCATGCGCCTTTCCGCTTATTTCCTGCCGACGCTCAAGGACAACCCGACCGAGGCGCAGATTCTGTCCCATCGGTTGATGCTGCGGGCCGGCATGATCCGCCAGACCAGCGCCGGGATCTATGCCTGGCTGCCGCTGGGCCACCGGGTGCTGCGCAAGATCGAACAGATCGTGCGGTCGGAACAGGACGCGGCCGGGGCGGTGGAATTGTTGATGCCGACCATCCAGTCGGCCGAGTTGTGGCGGGCCTCGGGCCGCTACGAGGATTACGGCAAGGAGATGCTGCGCATCCGCGATCGCCATGACCGCGAGATGCTGTTCGGGCCGACCGCTGAAGAAGTCATCACCGACATCGTCAAGGGCGCCATCAAAAGCTATCGCGACCTGCCCCGCAATCTTTACAATATCCAGTGGAAATTCCGTGACGAGATCAGGCCGCGGTTCGGGGTCATGCGCGGTCGCGAATTCCTGATGAAGGACGCTTATTCCTTTGACCTGGACTTTGCCGGGGCCAAACGCGCCTATCAAAAGATGTTCCTGGCCTATCTGCGCACCTTTGCCCGGATGGGGCTGCGGGCGATCCCGATGAAGGCCGAAAGCGGCCCCATCGGCGGCGATATGAGCCACGAATTCATCATCCTGGCCGAAACCGGCGAGAGTGCGGTGTTCTGCGACCGCCGCTGGGTGGAATGGGACGTGCTGGCCACGGCGCCGGCCTACGACCAGGACCTGGAGCCGTTCTTCGCCGACGCCACCGGCATCTACGCCGCCACCGAGGAAAAACACGACCCCGCCACCTGCCCGCTCCCGGCCGAGCAGCTCGTCACCGCCCGGGGGATCGAAGTCGGGCACATCTTCTACTTCGGCACCAAATATTCCAAACCGCTGGGCGCCGTGGTGGCCGGACCCGACGGCAATCCGGTCACGCTGGAGATGGGCTCTTACGGCATCGGCGTGTCCCGGTTGGTCGCAGCGGTGATCGAGGCCAGCCATGACGACGCCGGCATCATCTGGCCCGAAAGCGTGGCGCCGTTCAAAGTCGGCCTGATCAACCTGAAATCCGGTGACGCCGCCTGCGATAAGGTCTGCGCCGATCTCTACACCAACCTCGGCACCGCCGGGGTCGAGGTGCTGTATGACGACCGTGAGGACCGGCCGGGCGTCAAATTCGCCGATATGGACCTGATCGGCCTGCCCTGGCAGCTTGTGGTCGGCCCGCGCGGGCTGAAAACTGGAACAGTGGAACTCAAGAACCGCGCCACCGGGGAACGGGTTGAACTGTCCCAGGATAGCGCCCTGGGGAGGTTAACTTCCCCCTAGGGAGTTGAAGCCAAACGTAGTTGTGGGCGCTGCCCACACCCGCAAAGGGCCAGTCGGCCCTTTGAACCCGTGACGTTAACGGGACCGGACAAGCCTGCCCCCCATCATCAAACCCGAGACGGGAAGCTAGAGCCGAGCTTCCTGGATCGGACGCCGGTTCGGCCCGGCGGTGTGATTCCCGTCACCGCCGGGGACGGTGCGCGCTGCTATCCTGGTCATACCATCGTCTCCGATGGGATTCGCCTGAGAAGACCTCAAGAGGAGAGACCTCAACGAAACCCCCGGACAGTCGGACGAGACAGTAGGGAGAGATGAAATGCGCGCCGCTACCTCATTCGTGCTTCTTTGTGCCGTCGCTGCCCTGGGGCTGATCTCCGGAGCAACGCCGGTAGCCGCCGAGACCCCGGCCCTGATTAACGACAATGCCAGCGAGTGCGATATCGCCGGAGCCCTCGGCATCGGCAAACCCAGTTGCCCCGGGCCGGTGGTCCCAAGCGTGGCCACGCCCAACCCACCGACACCATTAGGGTCCCGCGGCCTCCGGATGGGCAACCTGACCCAGATGACCGAAATGCCGCCCGTGCCGGGTCCGGCCCAACCCCAGACGACAACGGCGACCCCCGCGAAGCCCCACGCGTACGCGGCGGCCTTTCAGATCAATTTTGCCTTCGGCACCGCCACCCTAACCGACGATGCCCGCCGCATGCTCGATCGGATCGGATCGGTGCTGACCTCGCCCGGGACCGAAAGCGCCACGTTCCGCATCACCGGCCACACCGACGGCATCGGTTCGCCCAGCCGCAACCTGCGGCTTTCCGCGGCACGGGCCGAAGCGGTCAAGGAGTACTTTATCCGCACCTATCGGATCGACCCATCACGCCTTCAGGCGGTGGGTCGGGGCGCCAGCGCCCTGCTGAACCCCGACAATCCCGCCGCCCCGGAAAACCGCCGGGTTGAGATCACCCATCTGACCAACTGACGAACGGAAGTTCGGAGATCAGGCCCCGCCCCACCAGCGGCCCGGCACACCGGTTTGCGCCGCTGGAGGGACAGGTCCCCTATGGTGGTGGTGACGCCCTGACCCGGCAGGAGGTTCGCGCCTTGGGACGCGCCGGCATCAGTCGTTGGCCATGGCGATGTTTTTATCGCGCAAGGCCCGAAGAAAGGCGTCGATGTTGCCGCCTTTGGCCTGGATCACCGAAGCAAATTCCTGACGCTGGGTCACGCTCATGCTCACCCCGTCAATCACCACATCGATAATGCGCATGCCGATGTCACGGGTCCGCACCCGCCACTCGACGCGAACCGGGGGGCCCTTCGGTTGAAGCACCTCGCTGGCGACGATCACGTCGCCGTTCGCTTCTTTCCGGTTCGACAGCACCCGGAACGTTTGCCCGTCATAGCTATCGAACATCAGGGCATAGCTGCGGGTCACCATCTCCTCGAACAGAGGGAGATAGTCATGCTGCTGGGCCGGAGTCGCCACCACCCAATAACGTCCCAGCACAAACCGCCCGATGGTTGGCAGATCGAAGCCGCGGTTCAGCAGAACCCGGTACCTTTCCAGTCGCTCGGCCTTGCCGAGACTCTTGGCGGCCATGACCGAAATGGCATCCCGGCCAAGGGCGTCGATGAAGCTGCTGGCCTGGACCGTCTGATCGGCGCTTTGGGCCAGAACCGGGGGTCCGAAGCCCATCTGAACCGCCAGCAACACCAGGCACAGGGCGACGCACCGGCAACTCCGGCGCGCAGACCAAGAGGCGCCAACCACGGCATCAATGCAACGCTTCCAATATTTCCGTAAGACAGTCATGGCCTGTACGTTCTCCTTTTCCTGGCAATCGCCGCACCAGCGTCCTCACTCCCACCGACCGTTGCCACCCTGACTGGCCGAAACACTCACGTGTTCGAGATATTTTAACCTTTATAGTATACCCACACCATGATGGTCAGGAACCAAGCGTCTCGGTCCCCGCCCTAGCACCCTGGGCGCAACCGCCGGTACAGGTCGGCATAAGCCTGAGCCGATGCCTCCCAGCCGAAGTCGCGGGCCATGGCGTGGCGCTGGATTCTTTGCCAACGCGGCCGGTCCTGGAACAAATCAATGGCGCGGCGAACCGTCCAGGTCAAGGCGCCTGGGGTCGGCTCGTCAAAGGCAAAACCGGTGGCGCAGCCATCGGCCAGCGCCGCCGGGGTGGCGTCAATCACGGTATCCTCCAGACCGCCGGTCCGCCGCACCAGCGGCAGGGTACCGTAGCGCATGGCGTAAAGTTGCGTCAGGCCGCAGGGTTCGGCCCGGGACGGCACCATCAGGACATCGGCCCCGGCCTGGATGCGGTGGGCGAGCGCCTCGTCGTAGCCGATATGGACGCCGGCGACCTGGGGATGGCTGCCGGCGACGCGCAGCAGCGCCGCCTCCAGGCTCTTGTCACCGGTTCCCAACACCACCAGTTGGCCACCCCGCGCAAAGAGGGTCGGCAGCGACTCCACCAGCAAATCGGCGCCCTTGTGCCAGGTCAGGCGGCTGATCAGGGCGAACAGCGGGGCATCAAGCCTCGGCTCCAGCCCGAATTCGGCCTGAAGCGCCGCCTTGTTGGCGACCTTGGCATCGAGTCGGTCCGGGCTAAAGGCGCTGGTCAGATGCGGATCGGTGCTCGGATTCCAGATGCCGTAGTCCACGCCATTGAGAATGCCCTCCAAATGGTCGGTCCGGTGGGCAAGCAGACCTTCCAGACCGCACCCATAGGCGGGGGACTGGATTTCCCGGGCATAGGTCGGACTGACCGTGGTCAGGCGGTCGGCGTAATAAAGCCCGGCTTTCAGGAAACCAATGCCGCCGTAGTACTCGACGCCCTCCATTTGGAAGCTGTGCGCCGGCAGTTGCAGGGCCGACAGGGTGTGCGGCGAAAACTGCCCCTGATACGCGATGTTATGGACGGTCATGACCGTCCCCGGCCGCCGGCCGCCCTGGAACGCCACATAGGCCGGCATCAAGCCGGCTTGCCAGTCATGGCCATGCAGGATGTCGGGCTGCCATTGGTGACTGGACCCGGTGTGGGCGAACTCTGCTGCAACCCAGCCGAGGGTGCCGAAGCGCACGTCGTTGTCGGCCCAATCGGCGCCCCCGGGCGCCAGATAGGGGTTGCCCGGGCGCTCGAACAGTTCGGGCTGCTCGATGGCGTACGCGGTCACGCCATTGGCGAGTTGTCCCACGATCAGACGCCCACTTTTACCGCCGGGCAGGCCGGAGAGCGTCCGCACCACGCGGCGCCCGTCCAACCCGTCGATCACCGCCGGGTAGCCGGGCAGCAGCATCCGGACATCGACGCCCCGTTCCGTGAGCGCCAGTGGCAGCGCCGCGCTGACATCGGCCAGACCCCCGGTCTTGATCAGCGGAAAACATTCGGAAGTAACGAACAACACACGCATCATGTCGCCGGGAATCGCTTGAGAAGAGGGAAAGCCTGGCCGAAGGCCCGGCCCGGCCCGGCTCGGACCGGATCAGCGCCTGAGCCGGTCAAGGTCATCCTGGCAGATCAGGGTAACCCCATTTTCAGTGCGGTGGAACCGCCGCTCGTCCTCTTCCGGGTCCTCGCCCACCACCAACCCGTCAGGAATACGGCAGCCACGGTCGATCACCACCTTGGTCAGCCGACTGTGGCGGCCGATGCTGCATTCCGGCAAGACCACCGCCTGTTCCAGGGTACAGTAGGAATTGACCCGAACCTGGGAGAACAACAGCGAGCGGCGCACCAGCGAACCCGAGACGATGCAACCGCCCGACACCAGACTGTCCACGGCCATGCCGCGGCGGTCGGCGCGGTCGAACACGAATTTGGCCGGGGGGAGCTGTTCCTGATACGTGAAGATCGGCCAGTTGCGGTCGTACATATTCAGCGCCGGCGTCACACTGGTCAGATCAAGATTGGCTTCCCAGTAGGCGTCCACAGTGCCCACGTCGCGCCAATAGGGTTCGCAGGGCGCGTCGTTCGTGACGCAACTGTCGACGAACTGATGAGCCATCACCTTTGCTCTCGGCACCAGATAGGGAATGATATCCTTGCCAAAGTCGCGCGACGAGTCCTGATCCGCGGCGTCACGCTCCAACTGGTCGAACAGGAAGTTGGCATTGAAGACATAAATGCCCATGGAGGCCAGGGCCCGCTCGGGCTTGTCCGGCATGCCCGGCGGATCCGCGGGCTTTTCCAGGAAATTCACCACCTGCCCCTGATCGTTGACATCCATCACCCCAAAGCCGGTGGCGTCCAACCGGGGCACTTCCACGCACGGGACGGTCAGGTCGGCGCTGCTGGCGATGTGATCCAGCAGCATCGCGGCATAATCCATCTTATAGATGTGATCACCCGCAAGGATCAGCACGTATTCAGGGTTATGGGCACGCAGAATATCCAAATTCTGGTACACGGCATCGGCGGTCCCCTGGTACCAGGACGTCTCGTCGATGCGTTGCTGGGCCGGCAACAAATCACAGAACTCATTCATTTCGCCGCGCAGGAAACCCCAGCCCCGCTGTAGGTGGCGCAGCAGGCTGTGTGACTTATATTGCGTAATGACGCTGATCCGCCGGAAGCCGGAATTCATGCAATTGGACAGGGCGAAGTCGATAATCCGGAACTTGCCGCCGAAGTGCACCGCCGGCTTGGCGCGGCGCGCCGTCAGATGTTTCAGGCGGCTACCCCGGCCGCCAGCCAGCACCAGGGCAATCGCCCGCCTAGGCGCCAGGCGTAGATCCCGTTTATCGTGCATCGATTCTGCCTTTGGCTGTTTTCAGTCGGCATCGCCCTCCCCAGCGCCACGGGTCTCCCACCCCGGCGCCCGGCGCCCGTGACCAAAGTGTGCCACAGAACAGTGCGATGCACCATAGCGGGCCATGGGCGACGAGGGGTTTTGATCCGACCGCACAGGGGGCCGGTCTGGGGATTGGCCGTTATGGGCGTCACGGCGCCGCCGGCACCGCCCCGGGTGGCCCGCGCCAGAGTCCTCGCCGATGGCGTGCGCCCCCATGATAGAAGATTTCCCCAGGAATTTTAGCTAGGCTGAGGTCCAGGTCACGACATCCGGATGATCCCATGCCGCCCGACATGACGCCGCTCGACTTTGCCGCCCTGCTTTGGTTCGTGGCAATCTGGCTGGGCTACACCATCGGGCAGGACCTGCCGTGGCGGTGGGCGGGGGGAATCAACCACCATCTGCGGCGGCTGCGGGTGCTGTGGATGCGCAGAACCCTCGAGCGCGACATCCGGCTGATGGACAGTCAACTGGTCGGGCACACCATGAACAGCGTCACGTTCTTTGCCTCGACCACCATGTTGATTCTGGCCGGACTGCTGGGCCTGCTCGGCAACGTCGACCGGGTCTATACCGCGGCCGACCGGTTGACCTTCACGGTCAGAACCTCGCCCGAATTGTTCGAGACCAAGCTCCTGGTCCTGATGGCGATTTTTATTTATGCGTTTTTTCAGTTCACCTGGGCCTTGCGCCAGTTCAACTATACCTGCGCACTGCTCGGGTCGGCCCCGGCCGCCCCCCTCGCGACCCACCACCGCGACGCCCTGGCCGAAACCATGGCGACGGTGATGACTCACGCGGTGACCTCGCTGAATGGCGGCCTCCGGGCTTACTACTTTGCGCTGGCGATTCTCACATGGTTCATCCAGCCTTGGATGTTCCTGGTGACGAGCAATCTGGTGGTGGGCATCCTGGTCTGGCGGCAACTGTGGTCAGGCGCCGCCGGAGCCATCAACCGGCATATCGAGATTTTGGACGAGGCCGAGCGGCGGCCGTAGCCGGCCGGCCGGCGCTGAAGCCCCGGCGTTCCGGGGCGCCGCCGGGGCTGCGACGGTCCGCCGGCGCCGATGCCGGTGACGATACCGCGACGGCGGCGGGATGGCCGGCAACCACCGACAGGGGGCGACGGGTCAGCTTTTCGATGTCCCGCAGATAGGGGCGCTCGGATGGATCGCAGAAGGACAGCGCGATGCCGCGGGCCCCGGCCCTGGCCGTGCGACCGACCCGGTGAACGTAGCTTTCCGGGATATTCGGCAACTCGTAATTGATGACATGGGTCACGTCGTCCACATCAATGCCCCGGGCCGCAATGTCGGTGGCCACCAACACCCGGGCGTCGCCCGAACGGAAGCGCGCCAAGGCCCGCTGGCGGGCGCTTTGGGACTTGTTGCCGTGCAGCGCCTCGGCAACCACTCCGGCCTTGTCCAGTTGTTCCACCACCCGGTTGGCGCCGTGCTTGGTGCGGGTGAACACGATCACCCGCGCCAGGTCCCGATCATCCAGCAAGGCATTCAGCAGGGCGCGCTTGCTGGCGGTCTCAACGAAAAACACCCGTTGATCGATGGCCTCGACGGTGACGACCGCGGGCGTGACTTCGACCCGGACCGGTTCGGTCAGCATATCCTCGGCCAAGCGGGTGATATCCGGCGGCATGGTGGCCGAAAACAGCAACGACTGCCGTTGCTTCGGCAGGGTCGCGATGATCCTGCGGACGTCCCGGATAAAGCCCATATCGAGCATCCGGTCGGCTTCGTCGAGCACCAGGATGCCGGTTCGCTCCAACCGGATGTGCCGCTGGTTGATCAGGTCGAGCAAACGCCCGGGCGTCGCCACCAGGATGTCGACGCCGCGCGCCATCGCCTTGACCTGGGGGTCCTGGCCGACGCCGCCGAAGATCACGGCATGGCGCAGGCTGAGATTCCGACCATAGGTGGCAATGGCATCGGCGATCTGGATGGCCAGCTCCCGGGTGGGGGCCAGAATCAGCGCCCGAGCGGTCCCGGGCGGGGTCTGAACCCGGACTTCGGACAGGCGCTGAAGAATCGGCAAGGCAAAGGCTGCCGTCTTCCCGGTGCCGGTTTGGGCGATGCCCACCACGTCCCGCCCGGCGAGCAACGGCGGAATCGCCTGGGCCTGGATCGGGGTCGGGGTGTGGTAATTTTCGGCCACAAGGGCGCGCAACAAGGGCTCGGCGACACCGAGCGCAGAAAAATCGGGTGTGGTCACGGAGATTATGGTCCTTCGGCGCCCGGAATCCACGGGACACGGCCTCAGCCGGTCAAGATCGGCGGCGCCTTGATTATCGGGTGCGGCGGCTCCACGCGCTTTGGCCGCTGCGGATTACAGGGAATTGTCCCAGGATTAAGCTTTGCCGTAATATGACGACATCGCGTCGCGCGATCGCGAGAGAATTCGATGAGCCTTCATGAAGGAAAAATTGGCCGCTGTCAAGGGCGATTCAACTTTCCCGTGGCACAATCAGGCAAACCGGGCCGACCGTGGCGGATGGTATGGTGAAAGCCGCCGCACAGCGGGCATTCATCTGGCGTGCCGGCCACTGCCGGCCGAGGAGGTGTTCTTGAGCATAAACCTACGGGCCCGGAAGGCGCTGACCCTGCCGCTGATGGTGCTGGCCGCGTGCCTGATCCTGTTCGAGGACTTTGTTTGGAGCCGGATCACGGTCCTGGTCGGCATCATCTCGCGCTGGCAACTGGTGGCGCGCCTTGAACGGTGGGTGCTGGCGCGCGATCGCACCACCACGCTGGCGCTGTTCGCCATACCGATTTCCGCCCTGATCCCGATCAAGCTGATCGCGGTCTATCTGATCGTCTCGGGCCGGGTGACGACCGGCATTCTGGTGATCGTCGCGGCCAAACTCATCGGCACCGCCATTTCGGCCAGACTGTTCATCATCGCGAAACCCAAGCTGATGACCTTCGCGATGTTCGTTCAGCTCTATGACAAGGTGCTCGACTTCAAGGCCTGGGCGCATCAGGTCTTGGACATCCCGGGCCTCCGGGCAGCCATCACGCGCGCCAGGGCCACGCTCCATCGGTTGCGCGGCGATCAGGTCCCGGGGACCCGCAAGCCCAAATGGCTACTCGATCGGCTGCTGGCGGCCCGTCGGCTGCTTCGAAAGCCCGACTGATCCCGGCGGGGGGAACGACCGACCCGAGCTATGGCCGACGGCGCCGGACAACCATGACTGAACGGGCAGCCTCGCCTCAGTTCGGGTAACGGCGCGCAAACAGGTGCCAGTCAAGGACGTTAGGCCGGGTGCCCCCGCCCAACAGGGCCTCCATTTCAGATTCCGAAAGAAACCCGCGTCCGCGACAAATCTGGCAGGCCTTGTCGAGATCCTTGTCCTTGGCCACCAGCCGGGTTCCTTTGCCGTTGCAGCTTTCGCAAACATACTTGTTCATGCGCGCCCCATGGGGTTCCTCGCCTCATCGTGGTTCCCACAGACTCCGGCCAGGCCATTGAGGATCCGTCACATCACGAACTTCGTCGGCCAGGAGTGTGAAGGTAAGGGCAATCAAAAAAATAATCGACGTTGTTGCAATGATCAGGTGGGGACCGCTCCGCAGACCGAACAAACCGTCGCGGACCAGCGTCCCCAGGCTGGCGGCGGGATCTTGAACACCGATACCGAGAAAACTAAGCGCCGCCTCGGCCTGAACCAGGGGACCGATGATCGCCGCGCTGCGAACCGCAAGGGGCCCCGCGATATTCGGCAGGATGTGTGTGACCAGGACGTGGAAGGGTGGGGCCCCGAGCGCCACCGCGGCCAACACATGGGCTTGCCCGCGCTGGACCAGAGCCAGGGACCGCACAAAGCGGATCAGGGACGGCGAACACCCCAAGCCCAAGATGAGGACGATGGCGGCCGGGCTGGGCCCGATCAACACGGCAATGATGACGGCCAGCGCCAACTCGCGAATGCCCATCAGCAGGTCGGCCCCCCGCATGATCACCGAATCGATCCAGCCGCCGCACCAACCGGCGGCACCGCCGAACACCACGCCAAGGGTCAGGGCGAGCCCAAGGGACATCACCGCGATGCCGCAGGACGTCCCGGTCCCGATCAGTAACCGCGCCCCCAGATCCCGGCCAAGGCCGTCGCGACCACACGGGGAGCCGAACGAGGGTCCGTCCCAGGCATGCCCCAGATCCAGGCCGGACGGGTCAAGCGGCAGGCAAAACCCCGCCAGCGCCAACGCGCCGAACCCCAGCCCCAGCGCCGCGCAAATCAAGCCCCGGGGCGAACGCCAGAGCCGGTAGCGGCCGCCGCGTTTCATCGTCCGATCCCCGGATGTCGACTGCGCGGGTCGATGGCGACGATCAGCACATCCACCAGGACACTGAACAAAGCCTGGAGTCCCACGAAGATGAGGATCACGGCGCCGGTCAACGGATAGTCCCGCGCCAGTACGGCAAAAATGGCCAGCCGTCCGAGCCCCGGCAGGTCAAAGACCGTCTCCACCACCGCCGTCGAGGTCAGCACGGCACCGCCCAGCATCCCCACCACCGCCCACACCGCCACCATGGCATTGGGCAGGGCGTGCCGGATCAGAACTGCCAGTTCCGCGAGACCCTTGGCGCGGGCGCAGCGCACGTAATCCTGGCCCAGCACATCCAGAATCTGCGTCCGGGTCACCCGCGCGATCAGCCCCACCGGCGGAATCGCCAGCACCAGGACGGGCGCGGCCAGCGCGGCGAGCCCCCCATCGCCGCCAACCGATGAAACACCCCAAACCGCCACCGCCGTCAGCATCACCCAGGTGGCCAGCACAACCGGGGGCAGCGACAACGCCAGCACCGATCCGACGGTCAACAGGCCATCCCACCATGTCCCGTATCGGTAGGCCGAGACCACGCCGGCGGCGATGCCGACGGGAATCGCCACCCCCAGGGCCGACACCACCAACACCAGCGTCACCGGCGCCGCCTCGCCGATCAGGGTGGTGACCGGGGTGCCGCCATATCTCAACGAAAGCCCCAGATCACCGTGGAGCAAGCCCCACACGTAATCAAGGAACTGGCGCCACACCGGCAGGTCCACCCCACTTGCCAGCCGCAGCCGCCGGGCAAACTCCGGGTCGCCGCCCTGTCCGTCCACCAACAGCGCGACCGGGTCGCCCGGGATCAGTCTGGTGACGACAAAGGCGAACACCACGGCCAGCCCCAGCGCCAACATGGCTTCCCCGACGCGGCGGCCGACCGGCCCCCACCACCCCGACGGCCCCGGTCCCTGAGTCACGGGAGCGCGGCATTCCGATAGTCGACGGCGCCCATGGGCATCACGTGAACACCCGTCACGCCGGTCCGGGCCAAAGCGACAATCATGGGCACCGGCAGCGGAACCATGGTCCGATCGGACATCAACACCCGCTCGGCCTCCTGGCACAGCAGGTGGCGCCGGTTGGCATCGGGCACGGTCTTCGCCTCGTCGATCAACCGGTCAAACGCCGGATTCTGCCAGCGGGAGCGATTGAACGGGCTGGCGCCATACCACACCGGCAGCAAAATCGTCAGAGCATCGGGATAATCGGCGGTCCACCCGGTGACGAACAAGGCCAGCTTGCCCTTGTTGGCGGCCGTGACCAGTGCGCCCCGTTCCATGATGCGAATGCTCACCGGAATCCCCAGCACGGCACTCAACTGTTCGGCGTAGACGGTCACTTCGTCCCGAACATTATCGGATCCCGCCAGTTCCAGGGGGGGCAGAACCCGCCCACCGCCATACCCGGCTTCGGCCAGCAATTGCCGGGCCCGGGCCGGATCATAACGCAGCGGCGGCACATTGCCCGCCCGATAGCCGCCGAGACCGGGGGGACTGGCGCCATCCATGCCCACCGCGGCGCCGCGATAAAGACCGGTGACCACGCTTTCCCGATCCAGGGCCAGCCCCACCGCCTCCCGCACCCGAATATCGCGGAAGGGCGGATAAAGCGCCTGGGTCATGCCCAGATACCGCACCTGGCTGCGGGGAAAGGTCAGCCGCCGGTCGGCGTATCGGGGATCAGCCAGAACGGTGCGCGCCGAGGTTTCGGGCACGACGACGAAGTCCAACCCACCCGCGTCGAAGCGGACCAGCAGCGTCTCGATATGGGGAATGACCATCAGCCGCGCTCCGTCCACCGACGGGACCCCGCCCCAATAATCGTGATGGGCGGCCAGCACCACCTCCTGATTCCGGCGCCAGTTCGTCAATTGGAACGGGCCGGTGCCGGCGGAGCCATGGCTGAGCCAATCGGCGCCGTATTCCGCCACAATCCCCGAGTCGACAAAGAAGAAGGGCACCAGGGGGAACAGCGCGTCAGGCTCGGTGAACCGGACATCCACCGTGTAGCGATCGATCACGGTCACGCCGGCCAATTGGGCGCTCCGCCCCTCCTCCACATCGCGCGCCCCAACCACCCGCCGAAGTTCGAAGGCGCCAAGGCTGGGCTGCGGACGCGGCTTCAGCAACTGTTCGAAAGTCCACCGGACGTCGTCAGCCGAGAACTCCCGGCCGCTGTGAAAGCGAACCCCCGGACGCAAACCAATTCGCCATGTGTAGCCGCCATCCGGCGTGTGCCAGAACGTGGCCAGCGCCGGCATGACCCGCCCGTCCGGCGCCAGGGCGGTGAAGCCCTCATAGACTTGAGAGAGAACGTTATAGGTGGTCAGACTGGTAAAAGAGAAAGGGTCCGTCGTCTGCAAGTCATCATTGAGATTGGCCCGAAAGACCTTGCCGGTTTCGGCCGCGACGCCCCCCTCGGTCACGACCACCATCAACAGCGCCAGCAATCCAACGATCATCAGATGACACGGGTTCGCCCGGCCATCGGGCCGGCACCGCCAGCCCCCTCCCCTTTGCGGACAGCCCGTCGCGGGTACCGTCAGGTCAAGCCGCGACGCCCCCTGCGCCTTGCGCGCTGGATGTGAGATGATTTTGTCCCTCATGCGCTGGAGCCACACCATGAGCCAATCGACGAAAGTAATTCATTATGAACACACGGATCGCCGCGGTCAATGTAACCGTCCCCCCGCCCTTAACCTTCTGCTCCACCTCGGCTTCCCCGAACGGTTCGGCGCCCTCGGCAGCCGTCGGTTCCGGACTCGAATCGGCCTCTCTCTGCTTCCGCCAGTCACCAATATTATCGGAAACGAAAATGCATAATTCGTTCACCGTGAGCTGCTCCCGCTCGCCGATTTCATGAAGAGCATCCCAAATGTCCATTTCCATACGCAAACTCGTGCGCCGGCCATCGATCGTAACGTTCATGCACTTCAGCCGGCGAGGCTGAATGTTGGCCAGCAGATGATCATGGTCCATGCTCTTCTCCATCCGGAAGCGTCGTTGCGCCGCCCAAGTGCCATATGCCGGTATTCTTGATCCGGAACGACCCGGGCCGCATTGCCAAATATGGTAATGAACGCTATCCAATAGAGGCCGCAGGGATTCGGCCCGACCGGATGCCGAACCGCCCCTTCCAACCTCGCCCGCCCCTTCCAACCTCGAAGAAGAGGCCCAGCCCATGACACGCTCCGACACCATGGCCGAGACCGCGAACGGGCTAACCGCCTGCGACCCGGTCATGGTTCCGATGTCCGACTGGCTGTGCGCCGCGATTCCCGAAGCCACCCGGCGGGAGCCGTTGCTGGCGGCCGAGGACGCGATCATGCTGCTCGACATCTTTATCGCCCTGTCGCGCGCCACCCTGACCCTGCCTCGGGTGATGTCCAATCCCATGATTGGCGGTTGGTTGAAGCGCGCCATCACCGACAATCTGGCGCGCCCCCTGGACGATGTCCTGCGGGACACCGAGTTCCTGCGCGACCTGCTGGTCATGACTTTGTTCAGGAACTACCGGAAGGGGCACCTGTCAGACACAGATCACGAAATGAGGTTAATCAACATTATCAATATGATTTCCGGTGTTGGGACATCGGTCGTGGCCCAATGGTCATGTCACACCGCGGCCCATTTGCAGCGACTCGCCGAGTCGGCCGACGGCGGTTTGTCGGAATTTCAGGATTGCGCGGCCGCCGAAAGCGCCGGCGGTCACCGGGAAATTGCCGAGATCTTCGAACGGCTGTGCGATCTGAGCGAGGCCGAGTTGAAAGACCAACTGCACGCCATGTCCCATACCCTGCTGGCCGCCAAGACCCAGATTCAGTAGATTCAGTAGCGACTCGAGATCGGCGCACCGGCACGGCCCGACTCGAGGCCCCGGCCGGAACCGCGCGGCACGGCGGCGGTCCGCGACCCGATCACTCCTCAAGCAGCCCGCGGACCCGCCGGCGTGGCTCCCGGGGCTGTGGCGTGCTCAGGGCCAGCGTGCGGAAGGTGCGCATGGCGTAGATGCGAACCGCGGCGCTCAGCGTGAACAATCCCAGGTCCTTTAGCTCCCAGCCCGGCCCCCCCAGCTCTCCCAAGGTCGACTCGACTCCAGGCTCCGCCATCAGGTTCCTCCTCGGGGCACGGTCCTACACGGCACGGCGTTTCGGGCTTGGGATCATACCCATGCAGTCTTGCCGGGTAAAAAAGCGGGCGGCATTGCCAAATTTAGCAATGCCGGGGCCGTTACCGGCCTTGATGGCCGCCGGAAAATCCCGGACACTCGCGACAGGTGCCCCCGAGCGAGACCAGGCAACAGGCCGATGGCGACCAACAGTCCGGACGTTTCTCAAACTTCCGACCCCGCGGGCGACTCGGGCGACGACTCGAGCCCCGACTCGAGCCCCGACTCGGCAATGCCCCCGATGTCCGACTGGCTGCGCCTCGCCATCCCCGAAGCCCTCCGGCGCGAGCCGCTGCTGGCCGCCGAGGATGGGGTCATGCTGGTCGATATCGTCACCGCCCTATCCAAGAATACCTTGACCGTCGATGCCGTACTTTCAAATCCCATGGTCGGGCTTTGGTTGCAGAGAGCCATCACCGACAGTATCGGTATGCCATACCCAATATTAATCCAGGAAACGAGCCTACTTCGTGACCTGCTGATCGGCAATACACTACGACTATATCAAGACGGACTGCTCCGCGGGGTTGATATTGATATCCGATTGTGTAATATCGTCGATATGGTCTGGGGCGTCGGGGCTGACGCCGTGGTCACGTGGTCGGCCAGCGCGGCCCCCCAGTTGAAAGCCTTGTCCCAAGCAAAAGACGGCGGTCAGTCCGAATTCGAACAGTGCGCCGAAGCCGAAACCGCCAGAGGACGGCTGGAACTGGCCGATATCATCGAAAATATCGCCTGCATGACCCGCAAGGACTTGAAAAAACAACTCATCCGAATCTCGGAAACCTTGGGCGCCTTCAAACGACAACGCCACTAACCGTGGAAGACCAGGGGCTTCGCCCCTGGACCCCACTGGGACCTCAGGTCCCAGACCCTTTAACAGTCAATCGCATCCGGTCCTGCCCAGCCCGGAAGCAAGCGGTGAGCACGATGCAACGTCCCTGAAGCAGACGCTCTCCACTCGCCCTCGCTGGCGCACGAGCCTCCCCGGGACCTGCCGATCAATGCAGGTTTCGGTGGAGTGCCGGTTTCAGACCAACATCCTGCGACTGTGACGACTAGGCAGCGCGCTTTTGCTCGATCGCAATGGTGCAAATCGCAAAGGCCTCGATTCCAAGCCCAAAGTGTTCGAGGAACACCTGACGCGTAAATTCACGTCTCTCCTCGCTGGTCGCATCGGGCTCATGGTGAAGGAATCGGCCAAAAATCGACTGCATGTCCTCGGCATACCGCCGGGTTTGCAGAATATGCGCATGCAAGGCGCGATCAGCCGGCGCCGGCGGCACCAGCGCATGATCCGGATACATGGCCTGAAGCGTCAGCAGACGCCGATAACAATCGGTCGCCTCGCGGGCGTCTTCCGGGCTGCATCCCTCAACATTGACAAGACGACGCTCAACCGCAGACAAATCCATATCCTGAATCTTCTGCTTGGCATCCTCGGCACTCAAGTGAACAGGCTGCATCTTTCTCTCCAACAGCAATGTAATGCACTGCCGCGCAGCAGCTACCGGCGTCCGAAGACCCGGGCAATATCTGAGACGCGACGGGCAATATCAGCCTGTCCTTTGTACCCTGTTTTTTCAACAATTTTCTTAATTTGTGCGTGAATTGTATTGACTTGAACCCCCCGTCGTTCGGCAATACCTACTATAGTATGTCCGGCCCCCAGCGCCGCAGCCACCTCCGCCTCGGCAAAGGTGATGCCGAAGAACTCCATCAGCATTCTCGGGTCAATGGACGGCGTGACGGCAGGCGTTGCCACCGTCAACACCCCGATATGGCCGTTGTCCCAGGTCTCCCGGCCCTGTCCGAGCAGGGGTGACACATTCAGAAAATAGGCCTCCTCGGACTCTTGCCGGGAAATCCGCATGGTCACCGGCCTCCGCTGCTTCACCGGCCCGAAAAAACAGTCCAGGCGCTTCAGAAACTCGTCCTGTTCGGAATGATTCCGTGCCGCGACCCGATCATTCACTCTCAACAACCCGTCGCCTTCGAGCAACAGCGCCAGCAACGCCTTGTTGGCATCCAGAAGCTTGCCTCGGGCCATAATCAATCCGGCCGCCGCCGGCATCGCATCCAGGACGTTACCGATCGGAACGGTGGTGTTTCGGGCCATGGGCGAAAAGGTGCCATCCCAGCAGGCCGGCCCCAGCAGGGCACTGTCTTTGCTAAATCGCGCCTTAACATCCAGGGTAATATCAATCCGAGCTTGATATGACCAATTTATTGCCCCTCTTAACTTCTCATAACAGACAAACATAACTTTCCCGTCCGTGTGCCGCGTAATAAATTGGGTATAGTCACAATATTGCCTATATCGTGCAACGCTTTGAACCCACGCGTGCGGATCTTGATAAACACTTTGATTTGCCATTTTTCGACTATTAATACTACCCCATAAGAATTCTTCAAAAGTCGGCTGCATCGAATAATCGGCGAAATCATAAATTTGCAAATGCGCACTGTTAACCCGGACAATGCGGTCCTGTTCGTCACAAATCAATAACGCCGCCCCGGCGCGCTCGGCGCGATCCAGAAGGTTGCTCATGGCACTATTCATCATATCCCCATTCCTCCATCGTGACGAACCGATCGACCGCAAGACAGCCATCGCATCCGACTGACCCGCTTCCGGTCCGTCATATCCGACCGCGTGATCCTTCCCCGACATCTCCCAGAGAATGCATCGACCTGTGTTCACACCATAAGTCGGCGGTATCAGCGAATCCCTGTTCGGCTGCCAAAGATGCGGGCAATATCCGCTACCCGGCGCGCGATATCGGCCTGCCCGGTGTACCCGGTTTTCTTGACGATACTCTTGATGTGCGCATGGATCGTATTAACCTGCACGCCCCGGCGCCGGGCAATGGCGGCCGTCGAGTCCCCGGCCCCCAGGGCCGCCGCCACCACCGCCTCCGCCACGGTAATCCCAAAAAACTCCACCAGCAGGCTGGGATCGACGGCGGGCGCAAGCGATGGATTCGCCACCGTCAGCACCCCGATCTGCCCCGCCATCGGGCTGTCGTTCCCGGTCGCCCGGCCCTGATCCGGCAACGGCGTGACGGTCAGAAAATAGGCATCTTCCGAGTCCAGCCGGGAAATCCGCATGGTCACCGGTGTGCAACCGCGGGCCGGACCAAAGAAGCGATCAAGGCGCTTCAAGAACTCCACCTGCTGCGACCCTATTCGCGCCGCCACCCGACCATCCACCTTCCACAAGCCGTCGCCATCCCGAAGCAGCGCCAACAAAGCCCGATTCGCGTCCACCAGTTTACCCCGGGCCATGATCAGTCCCGCCGCCGTCGGCATCGCCTCCAAAAAATGGCTGCCCGGGACGATGGTCTTGTGGGCCAGCGGCGCAAAGGTTCCATCCCAACCGGCCGGGCCCAGCAACCGACTGTCCTGACCGAATCGGGCTTTGACGTCGTTGGTAATATCAATCCGCGCCTGATACGACCAGTTGGTCGCCCCCCTCAATTTTTCATAAGAAACGAACAGTATCGTGCCGTCCGTGTGGCGGGTGATGAACTGAGTGTAGTCACAATATTGCCGGTAGCTGGCGACGCTCTGAACCCAGGCATGGGGATCCCGGTACACACTCTGATTTGCCAATTTGCGACAGCTTATTCCACCCCACAAAAATTCTTCGAAGGTCGGCCGCGCGGCATAATCGGTGAAGTTGTAGATCTTTAAATGCGCGCCATTGACTCGAACAATCCGGTCCCGATCATCGCAAACCAACAGTGCCGCCCCGGTGCGCTCGGCACGATCGGACAGTGTGCCGATAATCGTATCCATGACCGCGTCCCTCCCCCATCGCCACGCATCGGCCAGTTACACCGCCGTCTTCAGACGATCCTTGCATACATCTCTATCATGCCGAACTCCACACTTGAACATCATTGTCGCACAAACCGATATGATTTTCGCGGATGTAGCATAACCAAACAAGTCACTCGCTCGAAAGCGGTCGGCAGCTCACATGTCAAATCCACCGAGCGCCCGGGATCGACACCAGCCCAGAGATGGGATTCCCAGGACAAGGCCCATCAAAACCTGTCCACGGGTACCACACCCGGTATTGTGGCAATCAGAATGTTATCTGCGTCTTCCACAGGCAGAGATTGGCATCGCCACTAAATTTTCGATTAAATCCCAACGCATCATTGACGAACCCCGCTTCGGTATGGGTGGCACTGCGCACCGCCTCCAGCGCCGTGCTCAACCCCGGCGCCAAACGGTAGGTCACGCCCACCGCATAAAGTCGGGCGGTCCGGGCGCCCGGCACCGTCAGGTCCCCGGCGTCGTGGCCGAACTCGTAATTGAACCCTACTGAAAGGGGACCGGTCTCGTAAGAAATCCCGGCCGTCCAGGTATATTGATCATCCAGATAGAGCGGTCCCGTCGCGGCCGACCGGCGGGGATAGGCCGACCGCCCGGCATCGGCAAAACTGCCGCCGATCGCAACCCCGCGGTAGCCCAGTTGCAGTCCCGCCTGCCAGGCCGACAGGTCGTAGAAGCTTTGCAGGGTGCCAAAATTGGTTTGGCCGGAGGTGCCGCCGAGATAGGCGACGCCGCTGCTGACGGTCACGCCGGCGACGGTTTCGTCGTCGCGCAGACTCAGTTCGTAAACGTCATGGTAGTCGCACCCCAGGGGCTTACCCCCGCCCAGGCAATTGGAATAGGCCCGGGTCCGGCCGTAGCCATAGGGCCGGTTGCCCACCGAATCGGTGTTGAGCATGGTCCGGTCCACGCCGGTGAAGACGTCGCGGTTGGCGGGCGCGTAACTCACGGCGCCGAGCAGCCCCTGGTTCGGGTCGCCCTCGGAGAACAGGCGCGGTGTGATGTAGTCGATTCGATTCGCGCTTTTGACAAAGGTGGTTATGGTATAACCGCCGCCAAAATAGGGCTCCATGAAGGTCAGTTGATTCTGAATCCAGCCGGCATCGCCGATCGCCCAATCGCCGTCAATCCCACCGGTCCCGAAATTGGACGGGGCAATGACATGGTAATACATGTTCGGATTGAGCTGGGTACCCAATTCGACCAAACCAAAGGCCCCCTTGGCAAAGACGTAAGCCTGGTCGCCATCAATCACCCCGGTTCCCAGGGACGCCCGCAGGCGCAACCGGGCGCCATAGGTCAGGCCATTATCGGCGTTGGCGGTAGGCGTCACGGTCAGGCGGAACCGATTCATGAACTCGACACTGCGAGCTCCAGCGTCGGTATTCTGACTCATCACCCCCGCGGTAAAAAAGACATCGCCTTTGATCACGACGTCAAAATTAGCGGGCGTTTGCGCCCAAGCACTACTCCAAGCAAGGGCAAGTAGGCCGGTGCCACCCACGGCAATAATGATTTTTTTCATATAAGCACGCGCTTTCCAAATCGCCAAGCGCGCAAGCATTAGCCGGGAAGAGTTAAAAAATCAATTTTATAAACTTCGTTCGACGTCTAACTATTCAAGCAGCAGCGACCGGGGGGGCGCCCGGTCGCCACCAAAGGCCGTTAACCTTTGGAAATCATGCTTATTGGTCCATCTCTTCAGCCTGCCCTTTAATTCTTGCCGCCAGCGCCGCTTCCAGGAAGCGGTCGATGTCGCCGTCCAACACCGCACCCGAGTTCGACGTCTCGACGCCTGTCCGCAGGTCTTTGACCATCTGATACGGTTGAAGCACGTAACTGCGAATCTGGTGTCCCCAGCCGATGTCGGTCTTGGTGGCTTCCAAAGCCGCCGAGGCTTCCTCACGCTTCTTTAATTCCGCCTCGAAAAGCCGCGCCCGCAACATGTCCCAGGCCTTGGCCCGATTCTTGTGCTGGCTGCGTTCCTGTTGGCATTGCACCACAATATTGGTCGGCAAGTGGGTAATGCGCACCGCCGAATCGGTCTTGTTGATGTGCTGACCACCGGCACCGCTGGCCCGGTAGGTGTCAATGCGGCAGTCCTTTTCATTGATTTCGACCACAATTTTGTCGTCGATCACCGGACTGACGGCAATACTGGCAAAACTGGTGTGGCGGCGGGCCTGGCTGTCGAACGGACTGATCCGCACCAGCCGATGCACACCGGCCTCGGTCTTCAGCCAGCCATAGGCATTGGTTCCCTTAATCTGCACCGTCGCCGACTTCAGCCCGGCCTCTTCACCGGCGCTCTCCTCCAGCCACTCGGTTTTGCAACCGTGAGCTTCGGCCCAGCGCAGATACATCCGCAGCAGCATCTCCGCCCAGTCCTGGGCCTCGGTGCCGCCGGCGCCGGCATTGACCTCCAGAAAACAGTCATTGGCGTCCGCTTCTCCGGACAGCAGGCTTTCCAATTCCAGCTTGGCCGCCTTGGCCTTCAGCCCGGCCAGCACCCGCTCGGCCTCCGCCGCCACCTCGGTATCGCCTTCGGCATCGGCCATCTCGATCAACTCAAGGGTTTCGTTCAATTCCCCCTCAAGCCGGCGATAACCCGACACCGCGGTTTCCAGGTGGGTCCGCTCGCGCATCAGCGTCTGAGCGCGCGTCGGATCATCCCAAAGTTTGGGCGCCTCGGCGAGAGTATTCAGTTCATCGAGACGACGGAGGGCATTATCCCAGTCAAAGATGCCTCCTCAGCAGGGTCAACGAGTCTCTGATCTCGCTGGCCGCCGCTTCAATTTCCGCACGCATCGCGGTCTCCTTTTCACTTTTTAGCTAGAATCGACACCCAGAGGTATCGCGCCGCCGGAAGCTATACCGACCTCCGCGTCGCGGTCAATACACCCCTTCGACCGTCGGATCGCTGTCCGGATTGGACCGGGTCTCGGTGGTATCGCCACCGCCGCTGGTGTCGCCGTCGCCGACATTGCCGCCCAACACCGAGCCCTCTTCTTCGGCGCCGGGTTCGGTCCCGGGCAAAAAGGCCTCCCAAATCGCCTTCTTGTCGCCGAGATCCGCCAGCCGCCCGGTCTCGGGGTTGACCCGGACCAGCCGCACCCCGGGCGGCACCCGGAACGGTGTTCCCGGTGCGTCCTGAAGCGCGTCGACGATGAACTTTTCAAAGATCGGCACCGCGGTCGAACCACCGGTTTCCCGATCCCCCAAGGATTGGGGCTGGTCGAACCCGACATAGAGCCCCACCACCAGATCGGGGGTAAAACCCATAAACCAGGCATCGTTGCTGTCGTTGGTGGTGCCGGTCTTGCCGCCCAACGGCCGCCCCAGCGCCGCCAGCCGTTGAGCCGTACCCCGTTGCACCACGCCGGTCATGATATTGACGATCTGATAGCAGGTGCGCGGGTCTTCGATCTGTTCCCGGTTGTCGGGAATCGCCGGCGTATCGATGCCCGGCTTCCAGGCCAGACCGACGCAATCGGGACAAGGCCGCTCATCATGGCGATAGATGGTCTTGCCGTTGCGATCCTGAACCCGGTCAATGAACGTCGGGGTAATGCGTTTGCCGCCATTGACCAGCATGGCATAGGCCGTGGTCAGTCGAAGGACCGTCGTTTCCCCGGCCCCCAGCGCCATCGGCAGATAAGGTTGGAAATTGTCGATAATCCCGAACTTTTCGACGGTGGCTTTGACCTTATCCATGCCGATCTTTTGGGCGAGCCGGACCGTCATGACGTTGCGCGATTTTTCGATGCCGACGCGAAGCGGCGTCGGACCAAAGAATTTCTGATGGTAATTTTCCGGTCGCCAAATCGGCTGGCCAAACCCAGGATCGAATTCAAAGGGCGCGTCGAGCACCAGGGACGACGGGGTGAAGCCGTTGTCCAACGCCGTCAGATAGACGAACGGCTTGAACGCCGAACCGGGCTGGCGACTGGCCTGAGTCGCGCGGTCGAACTGACTCATGGCCGGACTGAAACCACCGCTGATGGCCAGCACCCGCCCGGTGTGCGGATCCATGGCCACCAGTCCGCCCTGCACCTCGGGAATCTGGCGAAGTGCGAAAACGTCGGGCGGCGGGGCCGCCGCCGGCGCTGGCTCCTTATCCTTACCAGCCGCATCTTTACCGGCCGCCGCTTTCTTTTCGACCAGTTGGTCGGTGCCGGGGCGGTCCACCAGCACCACGTCCCCCACCTTCACGACATCGCCGGGACGATGGGGCTCCGGACCGAGCCCGCCGTCGTCCCGGGCTTCCCGCGCCCACCGCATCTCGGAAAACGGCAGCCGCGCCTTTTGCCCCTTCGACCCGTCGGCCAGACCGATGACCGCGTCGGCGCCCTTGGTGTCGAGCACCACCGCCAGTCGCCAGCCTTCTCCGCCCTTCGGCACCGCCACCCCGGCCACCTGGGTCGCCCAACTGTCAAGAGTGGCCAGGTGCGTCACCGGACCCCGCCAGCCGTGACGACGGTCGTAAGCCATCAGGCCCGCCCGCAACGCCCGGGTGGCAATGTCCTGGAGCCTGGTGTCCAGCGGCGTCCGCACCGACAGGCCGCCCAGGGGCTCCTTATCGCCGAAAAGCTGTATTACCTTGCGCCGGACTTCCTCGGAATAATATTCAGCCGTAACCTGCTCGGTGTTATCCCGGTGGCGCATTTCCAGCGGCACCTGAATGGCACTCGCCGCCTCGGCCGCGGTGATGTAGCCGTCCTCGGCCATCCGCCCGATCACCCAATTGCGCCGGGTGACGGCGGCATCGTGCTGGCGGTCCAGGCTGTAATTGTTGGGCGCCTTGGGCAAGGCCGCCAGATAGGCGGCCTCGGCGATGGTCAGTTCGTCGAGCGCCTTGTTGAAGTAATTGAGCGCCGCCGCCGCGACGCCGTAAGAGCGGTTACCCAAAAATATCTGGTTCAGGTACAATTCGAGGATGCGATCTTTCGGCAGCGCCTGTTCGATCCGCAGCGCCAGGATCGCCTCCTTGACCTTGCGACTCACCGACATCTCGTTGGTCAGCAGGAAGTTCTTGGCCACTTGCTGGGTGATGGTCGAGGCGCCCTTTGGCCGGCGATCACTATGCATGTGTTCAACATTGCTGATCGCCGCCCGCAGAATACCCACCACGTCGATCCCATGGTGGTCGTAAAAATTCTTGTCCTCGGCTGCCAGAAAGGCATGGACCACCCGCTTCGGCATGGCCGTGATGGGCACAAAGACCCGATGCTCGGAAGCGAATTCTGCCAGCAGGCGGCCATCGCCGGCGTGAACCCGGGTGACGGTTGGGGGCTCGTAGTCGGCCAGACGGTAGTAGTCCGGCAAATCACGCCCATAATGATAGAGCACCCAATAGAGTCCGCCCACCCCGGCCAAAGCCAGGAAGAACAGCAGCGCACCCAGTCTCAGCAGAATTTTCAGCATGCCTGATCCAAGAATGGCCCGAACGCTGCGGTCAGCAGCCCGGCACGGCCGAACGCGGGCCGCCTCGATCGGTTATAGCGCAGCACGGTGAGAAATCTACCGTCGATTCGGTATGGGTGGCCCCGCCCCGCGGTCACGGGCCGGCGGCGACGGTCACGACCGGCGACCGCCGCCCAGCCACCCGAAATAGCCATCGATGGCATGCACCAGCGACGCGGCCAGCCGTTGGCGGTGATCCGCTTGGGTTAACAGGCCGGCATCCTCGGGACTCGACAGGTACCCCATTTCGATCAACACCGAGGGCACGTCGGGGGCGGTCAGCACCGCGAAGCCCGCCGAACGGTCGGCCTTGGGCAGCAGTTTTTGAATGTGGCCGACCTCATGCAGGACCAACCCGGCGAAATGGCGCGAGTGATTGCGGGTATCCCGTTGCGCCAGGTCGATCAGGATGGTGGCAACCTGATCATTTTCGTGACTGAGGTCGATGCCGCCGATGGCATCGGAGCGGTTTTCCTTGGCCGCCAGGGTCTCCGCCTCGTGGTCCGAAGCCTTATCCGAGAGCGTGTAGATGGACATGCCGCGAATCTGGCTGCCGACGATGCTATCGGCGTGCAAGGAAATAAACAGTTGGGCATCGGCCTCCCGCGCCCGCGCCACCCGTTCGCGCAAGGGGATGAATTCGTCTTCGTCGCGCGTCATCATCACCCGATAGCGGCCGGTGGCCTCGAGCTGGCGCCGAACCTCACGCGCCGTGGCCAGGGTAATGTCCTTTTCGTGGATGCCGTTATAGCCAGTGGCCCCCGGATCGACGCCGCCATGCCCCGGATCCAGCGCAATCACCGGCTTACCGGTCGGCGCGCCCCGGCGCGGCTTGCCCGGAACGGCCGCGGGCGTCACCAGCGCGGCCAGTTGCGCCGGCGGTGTCAGAGGCGCCGCCGCCGGCGCCGGCGGCTGCCGGTCCCCGGCATTCGAGACCGGGTTGACCGGCGGGTCGGCCGGCCGCCCGGAGGTCGGGTCTTCAGGATCCGCCGAGGCCTCCGGAGCCGGGGCCGACGGCGGCTTGGGACCGGTGTCCGGTTCGGAAGCGGGTTGAGGGGGTAGCGAAGGCGACGTCAAGGCCACCGGCACGGGTGGTGTCACGGGCGGCGGCGCCGAAGCCGCGGCCGGAACCGGAGGGCTGGCGGGCGCCGCCGCCCGGCCAACCGGCTTCGGCCCTTCCGGCGGCGGACGGGCGGCGTGTTCGGAGGGAGGCACCACACCGGGCGCCGCACCACGGCCCCGGCCATGGTCCTGTTCCCGCGCGAACGCTTCGCGCGAGATCGGTTCGACATCAAGCACCAACCGGGTGCGATGCCCTTCCGACGGCTCGATCACCATGGCGCCGCGGATACGCGCCGGGCCGGTGGTGTCCAGAACCAGTCGGGCCGCCCCCGGCCGCAACCGCTCCATATGATAGCTTCGGATCACCCCGACGCCGGCCTTGGCGGTCTCGCCCCCCGGCCAGACCACATCGGGCAGGTCCACCACCACCCGGTAAGGATCGCCCAGCGTCGCCGCCCGGAAATGCACCCGCCCACCAATTTCCAGCACAAACCGGGTCATCTCGGGATGAACGCCCAACCGGGCGCCGATCACCGGAAGGGCAGTGTCGGCACCAGCCACCGGCGGCGCCGCAACCAACGGCAGCGCCACCCCGATCATCACTGCCAACATGCTGGCAACCACCAGCATCCCCCTCAAGCTCGGATGCATGCCGTTCGTGTGTCCCGTTGCCTCAAACCCGTTGCCTCAAACCCGTTGCCTCAAACCCGCCACCCCGACCGTCACGCTTCAATTCCCGGACATCAAATTCCCGAACATTAAGGTCGCGGCGGCCACCCGGTACTGGACATAGCGCAACAAATTCAAGGCATTCAACGAAAAAACCCAGCCGCCGGCCTCAGTCGCTCCCGGCTGTGGCGACAATGACACGTTCACCCGGCCGAAGTCCACAGCCCCATGGTCCGCCGCCGGCGTCACGGCGAAGCGGGTTCAGCGGAAAACCACGGTCCGGGTGCCGTTCAACAGCACCCGGTGCTCGACATGGTATTTGACCGCCCGCGCCAGCACGACATTCTCGATATCGCGGCCAACGGCGACCAGTTCATCCGGAGCGAGTGTGTGGTCGACCCGTTGGACCTCCTGCTCGATGATCGGGCCTTCGTCCAGTTCCTTCGCGACATAATGAGCGGTCGCGCCAATCAATTTCACGCCACGATTGTAGGCCTGGTGGTAGGGCTTGGCCCCCCGGAAGCTCGGCAGGAACGAGTGATGAATGTTGATCGCCCGATCGGCCAGCCTGGCGCACAGGGCGGGCGACAACACCTGCATGTAACGGGCCAGGACCACCAGATCGATGCGCTCGCTATCGATGATTTCCAACAGCCGGGATTCCTGCTGAAGCTTGGTCTCGGCGGTGACCGGCAGATAGTGGAACGGCACATTGTGCCAGGCCGCCAGTTGATAGAAATCGCGATGATTGGAAACGATCGCCGGAATCTCGATTTCCAGGCTGCCGATACGGTACCGGTACAGCAAGTCGTTCAGACAATGCCCGAACCTTGACACCAGGATCAGCACCCGTTGCTTGCGCGCGGCATCATTCAGCCGCCAGTTCATGCAAAAACGGTCCCCAATCGGCGCGAACGCGGCCTCCAGCGCCGCCATTCCCGGTCCGTCCGACGGCGCGGTAAAGGACATCCGCAGAAAGAACAGGCCGCTGTCGCGGTCGCCGAACTGGGCGCTATCGACGATGTTGCAGTTTCGCTCGGCCAGGAAACCCGAAACCGCGAAGACGATGCCGACGGTGTCCGGACAGGAAATGGTCAGGATATAGGTGGGGCCTTCGGACTGCATGATGGTCGGTCCTTGGTCAGGGGGCAAAAGGTCCGGAGCGCGCCGGCTCTGCGTCCTGATGTGTATCACATTGACCACAAACGGGCAAAACCAAGGTCAAGCGCCCAACGCCCCCATCCCTCGCCCAACGCTCCCCCCCCACCAAAAGTGCTTGATTCGACGCGGCAGTTTCGCTACCTCTGTCTCGCCCGCGGTCCCCATCGTCTAGAGGCCTAGGACACCGCCCTTTCACGGCGGTAACAGGGGTTCGAATCCCCTTGGGGACGCCAATCTTTTCAATGGGTTATGGACTTGGGATTTCCCAGTGTCCCGTTTGTGTCCCGCCGAAAAGGGTGGGTCGCTCCGGATGGCTATGGACACTCTGTTGCAGCGTCCCCGACGAGACACTGGACGAGTCTTCGGGGAGCGTGGCTTCCAGCGCTTCGAACTGGAACTCGAGTTGATCGAGCAGAGGGCGACTGCGCTCGGAGCGATTGCCCCGAAACACGAACAAATCTGGGCCGCCTGATTGCGCAATTCGGGCACCGCCGTGATCTCCCACCAGGCCCCGCGAGTCAATGGCCCCAGGGCGTAAAGGCCGGACACCGATTGTCTGGCCCGATCGATTAGGGCGCAGTCGTCCGAAACATCAAGGCCCATGGCCAGCGGGTCGGGTCTGACCAGGCCGCGCTCCAGGAGTTCGCCACCTGACGCTTAACGGGCCAGCGCCGTCGACCACGGCAGCAACCGGGCGGCGAGGTGGCGGATGCCGACCACAATGATATCGGTGCGCAACAAAGAGCGGGCGTCGTTAATCAGAAAGCCCAGGCCGTCGCTGGCCCCGATCAGCTCGGCGGCGACCAGGGCCATCCGGCCGACCGGATTTGTCGGCCGGTCGTCATTGTAGGGAGAGTTGTAGAATCTTTCGTGCCGTTATATGTTGGAAATTGAAAACTTGCCATGAGGTTTCGGGCTTATGATTGTCGGCGAAAATAAGGGGGAAACCAAAGCCATTGTCATTAAGACAGGCGAAGACTTATTAGCTGTCGTCAAAGACTTATATCGCATAAGCAGACAAACAAATGCTGATGTTCTTATAGAAAATGTAGAAAAATGTGTCGAAGCCATGATTTGTGCAAAAGCTTTGTCTCCACAAATTGCGTATTATATCTTACACGACTTTCTTTATTTTCGAAGGATTGCAATATCTAGAACACTTATAGAATATTGTGGTTTATTTAATGATTTGTCACTGACCCATGGTGGGCTTATGTTGAAATATTTACGAGAAATACTATCTTACAACGAAGCAAATGAAGATTGTATTATTAGAGCACTTTATTTAATTAAGTCTTTAAATTTTAGATACGAAGAAAGAAGCTACAATGTTTTTAGAAGGGTTTGCTCGCCGATAAAAATGAACAAAATAAATAACATTCTTGACCTTGGATGCGGCACAGGCTGGGCCGGAAAATTTTACAGAGATAATGGCTTTGCCGGGCTGCTTACTGGTGTTGATTTGTCAAAAGATATGATTGAGATAGCAAGTTATTGTGGTTACTATAATAAACTTGTTAATCAAAACATTGTCGAATACCTCTCGTCATGCGATACAAAATATGATTTAGTAAGTATGATGTGGGTTTCCGCTCATTTATCAAAGGATACATTTATAAGCATTGTTAAATCAACGCACTCTGTGTTAAGAAAAAGCGGATATTTAATATTTGATGCCGATATATATAAAGAGTGTTCACCCGCATTGACTGCAAACCACGGCACATACAAAATATCCGCTGATGATATTCAAAAAACATTACGGACCATAGGATTCTCAGTTAGATACCTTGACGATCATGAAACTCGCTATTACCGATGTGTAACTTCGCTCGACGGCCACCTAGCACACTCCTAGTGTTGTGAACGAGACGCTTCATTCCTGACGATGGTGTCGAGGGCACAACGCAACCCCTTGAACAGGCTCGTGTTCCGGCCCAACGGGGTCGGAACACGAGCACAGATCAAAAAACAATTAATATTCTTAATGGAATATACATCATCGTCTACAACTTAAAGGGTAGCGGTCGCTTGGGTAACGGCACGGCGTTGATTCCGCCTGGCCCCGAGCTTGGTGGCGCCATTCCGCTTGGCCTCGTGCGGTACCCGTGGATCACACGCCGCCTGGTGGCTGGCACGCTCGCTCAAAAACCAGCCCCGAACCCGTGAATGATCAAAAACCGGCGGCCTTCGTGGCCGAAGGCGGGGGTGCGACCCGTTGACTCGGGGGGATTCCAATTTTTCGTCGGTTGTGAGTTCCCCTCGACACCAACGTCTCCGAGCACGACGTCCGAGACCCCGTCACCCTGCGCAAGATCAGCGGCGGCACCAAAAGCGACGACGGCCGACGTTGCCGCGACTCATTCCTGTCGTTGAAAAAGACCTGCCAGAAGAACGTTCTCTCGTTTTGCGCCCATCTCGGCGACCGCCTCGGCATCGCCGCAAACTCCGTCGCCAGCCTGACCGACATCATCAGGGTCAGAACCGCACCCCCGTCAACCTGCTCCAGCGAACCCAGCCCCCAAAAAGAAAGAGCGTCCGCGCCAAGCGCGGCCTCGCCGCCATCAGCGATGATGTCCTTGCCACCGTCCTCACCGCTCCATGACGCCTTCAAGCGATTCCCATGACCGGACCATCCGCTTGTTGGTCGAGACCGAGTCGGCTATGTTATCATGCGCCGGTCCGCCTTTGGGGACCCGAAAAGTCCGGGGGGTAAGCCAATGGTCAGAACTTTACTGCTCTTGCTCGTCTTATCAGTGTTAGAGGTGACCGGTGGCCGGGCCGCGCAGGCTCAGGAAACCTATAAATTCATGGTGCCGCCCTGGCAACGAGGACAGGAAATAGACGACATCCGGCGCCTTTACCGGCCCATGCTGGACTACCTGTCGGCCCGGATCGGGGCGCAGATCGTTCTGGTGAGCGCGCGCAGCTATGAAGACGCCATAGATTACCTAGCCACGGGCCGGGTTGATTTCGCAACGATGTCGCCGGTACCCTACGTCAAGGCGCAAGCGATGAACCCGGGTGTTCACATGCTGGTGACGGAGCTGAGTTGGACCGAAGATCATAGTGCCCGGCACGACAGCTATTTGGGGATGCTGATAACCTTGAAGTCCCGCGCCGACATCGAGACTCTTCAAGACCTGAAGGGAAAGAGTTTCGCGTTCGTTAATCGCGATTCCAGCAGCGGTTTCGTGTTTCCGACCGCGGTCCTGGCGCGAAACCAGATCGACTACAGCACATTTTTTTCGAAATTCGACTTTCTCGGGAGCCATCCCCGGGTCACCGATGCCGTCGCCGCGGGCAGCGTCGATGCCGGGGCGACCTGGGACTACAATTTGGCCCAGGCGACCGCCAAACATGGCAACATCTTCAAGGTCATTAGTGATGTCGCGATTCCCAATCTAGGTATCGCGATCCACCCGCATCTCCCGGCCGAGGTCGCGGCCAAAATAAAAGAGGCCCTTCTGACAATAGATACGACCTTGCTGGTGGGCTTACCAACCGCCGGTTACGTAGAGCGACCCGAGAGTTTCTATGATATTGTTAGGACTGTGGTCGAGATGAATATACATTGATGATGTTATAGGACGCTGAACCTGAATGGTTGCCCCATCGATCTGGCGTAGCGTCGGCTTTCGGCTATTCGCGCCCATCGCAGCTTTCGCGATACTGCTGATGGGGCTTATATTTCTCGTCATTATTTCCAACTACCTCGATTTTTCGAACCAGAGTCGGGAGCGCCTGGTGGCCAGCGTGGCCGCCGCCGGCGAGAGTTTCATGGACAAGGCCATTCAGGCGCGCGGCTTCGCCCGCATGGTAGCCCGAATGCCGGATCTGGCTGACGCCATCGACGCGCGAGATCAGCGGGTGCTGATCGATACCGCCGTACCCTACGTTCAATTTACCAGCTTGCAGCGCCTGACCATTTATGATCCGGGCGGCGTCGTGTTGGCCCGAGCCGACGCGCCCGCGGTTTTCGGCCGAACCGACGCGCTGGCGCCGTGGCTGACCGCGCTGGCCGGTCCGTCCGGCCCGGGCATGCTGACCAGCACGATTTTGCCGTTGGATCAGCGCCTGTTCTACCTGACCGCGGTTCCGGTACGAACGCTTAATCGCGCCTTGGGCGCATTCGTGGTGGCGGGTTTTCCTATCGATGCCGATTTCCTGACCGGTCTCAAGGCCCGCAGCGGCGCCGACACCGCGGTCAGCTATCGCGGCCAGCCGGTGGCCTCGTCGCTGCCGGCGGAGCGGGAGGCGATGCCGACGATTCAACGGATGCCGGTGCCGCTGCCCGCGGTGATTCCGGCCGAGGCCGGATTCACCTTGTCGGTGTGTAGCGACGGCAGCCTGGAGCTAGCCCGCTTCCGCACCCGCCTGACCCTGCTGGGCGCCCTGCTGACCCTCGCGACGATCACGGTTACGCTGTTTTCAGTCTGGAGCACCCGTCGAACGGTCACGGTGCCTCTGGAGGATATGACCGTAGCCATGATGCGTCTGGCCGAGGGCGAGCGCGGAGTCAACATCCCCCACTGCGGCCGCCTCGACGAAATCGGAGCGATGGGGCGGGCGGCCGAGGTGTTCCAGCGCGCCATGAACCAGGCCGCCGAACTGCGGGTCGCCCGCGAACGGGCCGAAGCGGCCGCCAAGGCGGCGGCGGAGACCTCGCGGCAACTTCATCTGGTGATCGCCGCCGCCCCGGCCTGCCTGCTGCTCTGCCGAGGCGACCCGCCGCGAGTCGTGCTCAGCAATTCCGCGACCTGCGACCTCTTCGGCGCCAGCGAGGAGACCTTGCGTGACACCAGCCTGTTCGACCTGATCGACGACGCGGAGCGCCGGCGTCTGGAAGTCGCGTTCCAGGGCGACGGAAGCCTGGACGAGGTTGATGCCGGCTGCCGAGTCTTGTCGGGACCGCCGCGGTGGGGATCGTTTTCGACCCGCCGCATCCAGTCCGGCGACGGTCCCGCCCTGCTGGTCGGCGTCACCGACATCACCCGGCGCCGCCAGAGCGAGATCGCGCTCCGGCAGGCCAAGGACGCCGCCGAGCGTACGCTCGACCAACTGCGCCGTACCCAGCAAAGCCTGATCCAGGCCGAAAAACTCGCGGCGACCAGCTTGCTGGTCGCCGGTGTCGCCCACGAGATCAACACGCCGGTCGGCGTCGCCCTCACCGGCGCCACCTACTTGGTCGGCAAGACACGCGCATTGCGCGGCCTGTTCGACACCGACGCCATGCGCTACAGCGATCTCGACGGCTATCTGGTCACCGCCACCGAAACCCTGGCGCTGGTGGAATACAACGTGAACCGCGCCACCGAGTTGGTGAGGTCGTTCAAGCAGGTGGCGGTCGACCAGACCAGCCAGGACCGCCGACGCTTCGATGTGCCCGGTTATGTTCAGGAGGTACTGATCAGCCTAGGGCCGCGGCTGCGCAAGGCGGGCCATCCGGTCGCGCTGTCGGGCCCACCGGCGCTTGAGGTGGACAATTTTCCGGGCGCCCTCGCCCAGATCCTGACCAATCTGGTCATCAACGCCACTGTCCACGCCTTCGAACCTGGACAAACCGGGCGCATCGCCATCGAGATCGCCGACGCGGGTGACGCGGTGACGCTAACCTGCGCCGATAACGGCAAAGGGATTCCCGTCACCCATGTCGACCGGGTGTTCGACGCTTTCTTCACCACCCGCCGCGGGAGTGGCGGCACTGGCCTTGGGCTGCATATCACCTACCATCTGGCAACGACGGTGATGGGTGGAAGCATTGCCGTCATCAGCGAACCCGGCCAGGGCACGGTGTTCACGCTGAACTTCCCCAAGGTGGCGCCGGAACACGCGCCGGGCGGCGGCGGCGACGGACGCGAGGACCTGGCAACCTGAGGGCGGCTTGTCGGGCCCCTGTCGACGGCATATTCTCCTTGGTGACCTGGGAAGGCGGGAGGTGACATGACCATCGCACAAGGGGCCCGAGGTGACTCGCTGATCCGTTTCGCAAAGGAGAAGCCGGCGCCGGCGCCAACACTGGAAACGTCCACCCCCCCCTGGAAGGTCTTGATCGTTGACGACGACGATCAGGTGCATCTGGTCACGCGCATGGTCCTGGCCGACCTCGTCGTTGACAACCGGCGTCCCCGGTTCATCAGCGCGTTCAGCGGCGCCGAGGCTAGGCACCTGCTTGGCCAGCACAACGATATCGCGGTGATCTTACTCGACGTCGTGATGGAAAGCGACCATGCCGGGCTCATGCTGGCCCGCCATGTCCGCGAGGAGTTGAGCAACGAGCGGGTGCGGATCATCCTGCGAACCGGGCAACCGGGCCAGGCGCCCGAGCGGCATGTCATCGACCACTACGATATCAACGATTACCGCGCCAAGGCCGATCTGACCGCGGAAAAGCTGTATACCGCGGCGGCGACCGCTCTGCGTTCGTACCGCGACATTGAGGCCATCGACGACCGGCGCCGCGGTTTCGAACGGATCATCGCCGCGTCGGCCGGCCTCTATCGAAAGAAGACGGTGGCGGCGTTCGTGGAGGCGCTGATCCCTGCCCTCCACTCGGTTATCCCGGGCATGACGGGTTTCCTGGTCTGCGCTGACACCGCCGAGGGCGTGCGCGTGGTTGCGGCCGAGGGTGAGGTGGCGGCGCGGGCGGGCGACCCGCTGGCCGTCGGCCTGCCCCCGGGGCGATGCCGGGAAATCGAGGGCGTGTTCGCCGACCAGACCAGCGTCTTTCACGACGGCTACTGCGTGATCCTGTTGCGATCGCGGACGGGCGCGCACCGGGCGGCCTACCTGACCGGCTATCGGGGGGCACAGTCGGTCGACCGGTCGCTGCTGGAACTGTTTTGCGACAAGGCCGCCACCGCCTTCGACAACGCCTACCTCAACGAACAGGTCCTGGCCGCGCAGCATGCCACGGTTTATGCCCTGGGCAAGTTGGCCGACTATAAGGACGAGGTGGATAGCGGGCATCCGGCGCTGGGAATCGGCACCCTGGCCTCGCGAACCGCACGACGGCTGAAGGAAACCGGCCACCACGTCGACCTGATCGACGACGACTGGTTCGAAAAAATCGAACTGGCCAGCATTCTTCACGATGTCGGCAAGGTGGCCATTCCGGATGCCATCCTTCAGAAGCCAGGGCCACTGGCCCCGGAAGAACGGGTGATCATCCAGCGCCACGTCGCCGTCGGCACCAGTCTCCTCCGCGAAGCGGCGGCCATGGTCGATCGTCCGACCTATCTGTCGATGAGCGTCGACGTTGCCCGGCATCACCACGAACGCTTCGACGGCAAGGGCTACCCCCAGGGGTTGGCCGGGCATGCCATTCCGCTGTCGGCACAGATCGTGGCCATCGCCGATGTCTATGACGCTCTGCGCCGTGCCCGCCACTATAAGAAGGCTTGGCCGCGCGACCAGGCGATGGCCTTCATCCGGGAAGAGAGCGGCAACCATTTTGCGCCCGAGATCGTCGAGGCGTTTCTCGCGGTGGTCACTGAGGTCGACTCGCTATCCGCCGCTTGAGCAACCGGCCGGCGCTCAGGGGTCTTCCACCAGCGCCAGGAACGCTTCGACGACCGTCGGGTCAAAGTGCCGACCATTCTCCTCGCGGATGAGCGCCAACGCCTTTTCTTTGGGCCAAGCCGGTTTGTACTGTCGTTCATGGATCAGGGCGTCGTAGATGTCGGCAACCGCGGTGATCCGCCCGGATAGCGGGATATCCTGTCCGCCGAGGCCCTGTGGATACCCCTTGCCGTCGAAGCGTTCGTGGTGTCCCTGGGCGATTTCCGCGCCCATCGACAGATAGGTTGGGCGATCGACCCGCCGCGCCGCATCCATCAGAATCGCGCCGCCGACCGAGGCGTGACGCTGCATAGTGCTCCGTTGCTCGGGGTCCAGGGGCCCCGGCTTCTGAAGGATGGCGTCCGGAACGGCCACTTTGCCAACGTCATGGAGCATGGCGGCCAGTTCGATCTGCTCAATGTAGTCGTCGCTCAGGATATCGACGTAGTTCCCGTTGACGCGCAACCGCTCGGCGATCCGCCTGGACATCAGGCCGACGCGCTGGACATGGTTACCGGTGATCTCGTCCTTGTATTCGGCCAGTTTGCCCAGCGCATGGACCGTGGCCCGCTGGGTCGCGAGCAGTTCTTCGTGCAAGTAGACGTTGTCAAATCCCAAGGCGATCTTGCTGCAGAATATCTCCAGAAGTTGGCGGTCTATGGCTTCCAGGGGCGGGTGGCCGGCCAGATAGACGGCGCTGGCGGCGCATTCCTGTGACCAGAACATGATGACGCAGCGGTCGGCGAGATAGCGGTTGCTGCGGGTCTGGTGCGCCTCCAGGATTTCACGGCAAATATCGGGGGACAGGGCGTCTTCGATACGGCGGCCCTGGCACTTCTCAAAGGCGCCCTCCCCCGCGACCACCTGGAAATGGGGCGGTGCGGTTGGATCGGGCGCCGCCCTGGTCGCCGAGGTGCACAGGAGCAGGCCGCGGGTCCCCGGGATCAGGGAGCGGAGTTGCATGACGACGCCCTCGATGAACCGAGCCATCGAGGGCTCCTTGAACAGCGACGCCGACGCGTCGATGATTTTCTCCAGGCCGCGACGGCTGGTTTCAAGGGCCGTGATATAACGATAGGAGCGTAGCGCGGTCGCCGCGGTGGTATAGAGCTTGTCGGCCGTCAGTTCGCCCTTGGCCTTGTAGTCGTTAATTTCGTATTGGTCGATGATCTGGCGTTCCGGCGCGTGACCGGGTTGGCCCGTGCGCAGGATGATCCGAATCGCCTGGTTGTTCAGGGTCTCCCGGATGTACCGGGCGACCCGAAGTCCGGCATCGTCAGTCTCCATCACCACGTCGAGGAAGACAACGGCGATGTCGGGCTGTTCACTCAGAACCGTCATGGCCTCGGCGCCGCTGTAGACGCTGGTGAACGCGACCGGTCGGCCCTGATAGGCCATGTCGGCCAGCACCAGGCGGGTCACGCTGTGAACCTGACGGTCGTCGTCAACGATCAGGATGCGCCATGGTACGGCCGCGGGCTGCGGCGCCGGCGGCGCGACACCGGTCTCGTCCTGTTCCGGATACCAGTCTTCGTCGGCGCCCTGATGATCGTCGGTGTTACAGACCATTGCCGCTCTCTCCTGACGTCGTCGGTGCCACACGCGGGAAAAGGAGGACGAATCGGGTGCCGGTTCCGACCGTGCTCTCGACGGTGATGGTCCCGCCGAGGCGCTGGGTGACGATGTTGTATACGATATGGAGGCCGAGGCCCGAACCGCCACTGCCACGGCGAGTCGTAAAGAACGGCTCGAAGATGTGGGCGACATGCTCCGCGGCGATGCCGTTGCCATCGTCGGCAACCGCCAGTTCGATATTGTCTGCGTCGTCCGCGCGGGCCGTGACGGCGATGGTGCCGGCGGCAACCCCGTCGAAGGCGTGGATCAGAGCATTGATGATCAGGTTGGTCAGTATTTGGGCCAAGCCGCCCGCGAACTGATCCAATTCCAGCTTGGGCGGACAATCGACCGTCACCCGATGCGAGCCCTTCTTCAGCCGGGGTTTGAGACTGGTCAGCACATCATCGATGTAGACCGCCAGGTCAAAGCGTCGACGGCGGTCGCTGGTCTGGTCGACTGCCACCTGTTTAAAGCTCTGAACCAGTTCGTCAGCCCGGATAAGGTTCGAGTTGATGATCTCGGCAGCTTCTTCGGCGGTCTTGAAATAGAGTTCGGCATCGCTTTTCCTGAGTTTCGCCGAGCCAACCAGCGACAATATCTCGCGAGTCCGGCGCGATAGATGGGTCGAGGCCCCCAGGGCATTGCCCAGCGGCGTATTGATCTCGTGCGCCACTCCCGCCACCAACCCTCCCAGGGACGCCATCTTTTCGGCTTCGATCAGTTGCGCCTGGGTCGCACGCAGTTCGTCCAGGGCCTGCTCGGCACGAATGCGCGATTTCGCCGAGGCGTTGGCCAGCGCGGTCATGACCTCCGCACGTTCACGCTCCAACTGTATCTCTTCCTCGGCGCGGCGACGGTCGGCCTCCAACCGTTCGCGCAGGCGTCGGCGCATGACATCCATCGCGCGCAACACCTTGCCGGCCTCGTCGGTACGCGTCACCGGCACCGTTTGATCGAGGTTGCCGGCCGCGATGGCGTCGGAGACAACCATCGCGGTGCGCAGCGGCCTCAGGATATCCGCCGCGAGCACCACCGACACCAGCAGCCCGCCCAGGATCAGCACGAGGGACACGACGAGAATGCTGGAGCGGGCGTCGGCCGCGACGCCGCGGGCATTGACGACGAAGGCGAAGCCGTCGGCTTTGGCATCCTCAACCGCGCGATCGATTTCGGCCTGGATTTCCTTGGTCAGCGCTTCGATGCCGGCCTCATCGGCATTGGCGGTCCCATCGGCCGACACCAGGCGATCCCAGCGTTCCAGTTCCGAGAGCACCCGGGCCAAGCGCCCGGCCACCGCCGGGCTGGCGGCCCGGCGGTGCGCCACGTCAAGGTCTTCTCCCAGTACCGTACGCGCCCGGCGGAACTCGGCGCGGGCTTCGTCGGCCCGTGCCGGGTCGGCGATCATGCGCCGGGCCGAGGCCAGGTCGCGGAAATCAATTTGCGCGACCCGTCCGAAATCGACCGATTGCAAGGGCTTGTCGTAAAGATCGGTGGCGAGGCGTCCGACCATCTGCATCTTGTCGACGGCGACCAAACCATTCACCCCGGACAAGGTGATGCTGATAAGGAACCCTAAGATTAATTTGGTCCTGATCGATATTCTTCCCAGCATCACCTCATCTCCGCGGCACCGACCGGCCGCTTCGCCATGCTATCCCGTCATTTGACGTCGATCCTCAAGGGCATCTTGGGATGGATTTCGCACTGGACGTCGATGGTTCCCCGTTCATGGAGCGTGACCCCGCCCTGTTGTCCCGGCTTTCGAGTGCCGAGATCGAAGGTGGCCTGGGGTGATTCGGAGCAGACATTGTGGGTCGCCTCGTCCTCGTTGGAGAACCGCACACGCTCTCCCACATGGCCGGTGAGGGTGGTCGGCAGACAGCCGCGATCCTTCTGGACCACGACCAGATCCTCGGCGACCACCGGAACCGCCACCCGGCCGATCCGGAGCCCGACGCCCGATCCCAGGCTCATGGTGGCACCGGAACCGTGAACTCGGCGTCCTGCCGCCCCGTGAGACTGGGCAGGAAAGCCACAAGCGCCGAGTGCTCCTCGGGCGACAGCGTCAGCGGCTTGATCTCGTCAGCCCGGCTGGGTCGCGCCTCATCGCCGCTCGCATAGAAATCCACAACCGCGGTCAGCGTCGGCAAAGAACCGTCGTGCCTGTAGGGCGGCTGGAGCGCCACGTCGCGCAGACCCGGAGTCCGGAAGGCGTTTCGCATCTTGACCGAGTTGGGGACCTGCTTGCCGCGCCCCAGGTCGCCGGTATCGGGCAGGCCGGTATCGTGAAAGCCACCGTCGCTGAACGTCCATCCGCCACGGCAGGCGGAGCATCCGGCCCGGCCGGTGAACAGGGCGAAGCCCTGTTTGGCCCCGGCCCCGATAGCGGTGTCATCACCCCCGACCCAGCAGTCGAACGGCGCGCGGCCCGAGACCAGGGATCTTTGGAAGGCCGCCGGGATCAGCGTTTCCAGGGAGGAAAAGCGGCCGTCCCCCAGGAGCCTTGGCATTTCCGTCAGATTGACCGTGGGTAAGGTCCGGCGCGCCATCAAGGTACCGCCGTCGTTGAAGGGCCGGGCCACCCGGTCGGCCCCCCCCAAAGACGGCAGGTGACAGGAGGCGCAGGCCACCGACCCGGTTTTCGATAGCCGCCGGTCGAAAAACAGCACCTTCCCCAGTGCCATCACGGGCGCGGCGGCGGTATCCACGGCCGGGAGCGGCGGACGCCGAAAGTCGTTCGGGCCGCTTTGGGCGTCCGCCGACCCCGCAAGAACGGCGAGGGCCGGCATAACGAACAACAGCCGCCAAGCCGTCATCGCACCAGTTCCCTTCCAAGCGGAGATCAGGGCCCTTGATCCGCAGTAGATATGGCGCGTTACTCTCCAGCTCGCTTCCGTCAATGTACCAAGCCGCTTGCCGACTTTCAAGCCCGACCGGTGGCTTGGCCGCGCCCCCGCTCGCCTTGGCGAGGCCAGGGATTAATTTACTGATCTAGTGTTGTTGATCTGTCGCCCCGGAGCCATCTGACCAATACTCATCCGATGAATTTTCTGTTGCGATGGCGAATGTAGGCGGGGGCGAACAGCGCCTTAACCTTTTCTAAACAATGTCAGGGGCAAATAGCCATGCCCGCGCGCAGCTTCTAGGGTGTTGGCATCGTAATGTTCATTTCGCTTGGTGCGTCGGCCACAAATGAGCACTGCTCGGAAGTGGCCATGGGCGTAGGCGGTTACGCAAGAGCTATTACATAAAACATAAAATATCGTTTGGCGACATCAAAAGACTAATCACTCACTGCGGAGATTCTACATGAAAATATATCGGTTTTTAACAGAAGCGGATGCAGGCGAGTATCAAAATCATCTACTTAGACTTGATCACGATTCAAGATGGGCACGTTTTAACTGTAATGCGTCTGACATGATTATTGGCCGTTACGTTGCGAGCATTGCTTGGGACGCTTGTGATATTATTGGGTTTTTCAGTGACGACTATATGCGTGTGGCTGTCGAAATTCGTCGCGAGGCTTCTAGTCATGCTTTAATGGCAGAAATTGCATTTACGGTTGAGCGCGAGTACCAAAATTGCCGTGTTGGCACAAATTTAATGATTCAGTCTCTTATTACTTTGCATGAGAGGCGTATTTTACAAGCGAGTGTCGTTTGCCTGCTCTCTAACCGCAGAATGCAGAAGCTCGCCTTAAAGTATCGAAGTGATGTAGTCGCTGATAGTGGTGAGGTTTTTATTACCATTGATATCAACAGCGCAGTGAGCGATTCGCGTTTAACAGAGATGTTGAACAACGAGTGCATGAACATTCATGATATCCGCAGCTATCTTATAAATAGTGGCATGGCGCACTACAGTCTTGAGCTACATGAGCATAGCTTCAGTCATGCCGTCAAACTACCAACCGAAATCGTTTATGTAAGTACTCAGGAAAGCGAGGACGATAAGCAATCACATCTATTAATTCCCACATTGGATCTGGGGAGCATTTATGGAGTCCGTGGCAGATACAAAAAATATGGCCGTGGCGTTGCTGCGGCGTGGCTTCGCTCCCAATACAAAGGCGTATCAAACGCTGTTGCTTCCAATATGGTCGACAAGATAGTTACAGCTCAGAATACAACGAGCTTATTTTCCAGAAATACCAATATAGGAGTTCATGACCGCTAAAAATTGCCGGACAGCTTCTTGTCAAGCACAATGAAAGGTCGATGCCAACGGAAGACGGTGGCAAAGGACGATGGGAGGTCATTATCACGGCAAGGCAGGATATTCGGAACCGTAACGGCCGGTTGGTCGGAAGGGGAGACATACTGCCGGCGTTGATGGTCGCACCGTGATCCAAGAAAAGGTGGACCGTGGCGAAACGGTCGGTCATCGTGGCACTGGAAACGGTGAACGGCCAAGCGCCAGAAAACGACAGCCAAGGTCGCGGTCAGACATGACGGCCACCACGCCGGTGAATGGGGGCACAACAACTTCGCCGCCGCCACGCAATGCCGGGTATCGCGCGATGACTAATCACAGAACAAACTACGAATATTGAATAGCTTATGGTTCTCCTGAATGGCGCTATCGTGGCAAGTGTTATTAGACATGTACGATACAATACTGACCGTGCTATATACGAACACTATAAGCGATAGCATCAGACAAATCCCAAATACTCTTCTGGTGATTCTGTGCGTTAGCAGAGTTATGATAAGGGCCATAACCAGCAGTGGAATGATAAGCTCGATTGCGATGAATAACTTGATCAGAGCCATTGCGTTCACCATGCATGCAAGGTTATAATGGAGCTAAACTACACCGCTTGCCGTTCATACGCCAGCGGTTTCTTGCGCCCGCATGATTGTCACGATGTCAGCTAGTGTCAGCATCACAACCAATCATCTCCGCCGGGCCGGAATAAGCTGAATCTGCATGTCGTGCCACACCTGGTCAACGCCTATCGCCCGGCTCCCGGATCAATGGCCGACCGTGGGATATCGGTCGGCCATCTTGTGAACGGCGGCGGTGATGACCAAGTGCCAGGGAGGCGACGGCTCAGGCGGTGACTGCTCCGCTGGTGACTTGACGAATATCCCAAGATCGGAGTAGTTTGCCTGCCTGGGTGGGCTTTCCAATTGTGAGAGGGCCTCTGGGATACACATGAAGCAGGTCGGGCAGGTATCAGTCATAGTGGTAATCACCATGGCTTTGTTGTTCGGCTTCGGCTGCAACTGCATGGCAAGGTCGGCGGTGCCGGTTTCTGGACACCACCATCACCATTGCTCGGACGGCCCTAACCATGGTTGCGCGATCCTGATACATGCATCGTGTTGTGCTTCGCTGCCGTCTCCGACCGGCTTGGCAGCTATCGTCTTTGTCCACAGCCAGCGCGCGAGTTGGATGCCGCCGGTCGAAGTCATTCCTCCAGGCCAGCGCATCTCACCAGACCCTCGCCCACCGAAATGTGTCCTCTGATCGCTCGCGAAGTTTTTCGTCACGACGACAAGAGGGACAACGATGTCTGAAAACAGGCATTTTACGACCCGCCGCAGCTTCATCACAGGGATGGGCTTTGGCGCTGTCGGTCTATACGGCGTTTGGGCAGCTTATGGAGCCGCTCCACTGCCGTTCAGCACCCATCATGAGGGTCTTCATGACGGACACGGCGAACCAGCCGAGGCTGTGGGACATGAAGGCATGGTGCATGGCGCTCGTCTCGGTATGACACCAGAGACCTTCCGCCGCGAACACGCCGCCTTCGTTGATAAGTTCAAACGACCTGACGGTAGCGTTGAGCCAGGTCCACAGGCAGCTATTGCTCACGACATGAGCAACCATCTGATGATGGGAGATGACACGGCAACTCATGACATGTCTGATCACGGCATGGGACCTCATGAGATGTCACATATGTCTCACGACTCTGGTACCGATCAGCCAGTTGACTTGTATTTACTGGCGTTCATGTGGGGCTATAATCCAGACACCCTGCGGCTACGGACTGGTGTTCGCTATCGGTTGCGCATGATGGCCGATGATATTACGCACGGCGCTTCACTCCAACTTGGGACAGCCAGTCGGATCATCCGGCTTCGACCGGATATTGTTAGTGAGCAGATCATCACCTTCACCAAACCGGGGAACGTCCTGATCTACTGCACCGTCTATTGCGGCCCTGGTCACGACCGGATGCAAGGGAAAATTATCGTCACTGGCTCTGAACCGGGAGGCCAGTCATGAGCGATACCATGCCCTCTCTGACAGATCGCATCGCGGCTTTGCCCGGTTGCGACAAGACACTGGCGCGTGTGTTGTTTGGTTCAGCACTTCTGGCATTGCTCCTTGGCCTCGGCTTTGGTTGGTTGACCGCGCTGGGCCGGGCTGGCGTAACAGGTTTCGAGCCGCTGCTGGCGGCCCGATTGCTGACGCTGCACGGAGTCACCGTGTTCTTCTACTGGCTTTATCTGGCCCAGGCTGCATTGCTGCTGGTGTTGGCCGGTGCGGAACAGAACTGCGGTGGACTGGCATTGCGTCCTTTGGCCTGGGTCGGTTGTGTCCTGATGCTGGCAGGCTTTGCCGTCAGCGAGATCTCCAGCATCATCGGAACACCGCTGCTCTATGACGGCGGGCCGGCGCTCGGTCGCGACGACCCGGCAGCGGTGGGCTGGTTCTCGCTTGGTTATCTGCTTCTTGGTGCCGGGTTGGCGGTGAGTTCGGTCAGCGTAATCGCCACTGTACTCTCTCGCCCAAACAGCGGCACAAGTGAACCGCTCTCCGCAGTCGGGTTCGCGCTCTTCGCATGGGCGGGCTTCTTGATTGTCAGCGCCATCGCTTCGGTCAACGCCTTTCTGCCGTCAGTCCTTTGGGCACTCGGCCTCGGCGCGTTTCCGGCGAATCAGCCAACCGAATGGCACATCCTGTTCCACAATTTGCACTACCTTCCGCTGATGGCGACGGTGGTGGTCTGGTATGTACTGGTTCAGGCGCTGACCGGCGTCTCGTCGATGCACGGCTCTCGGTTCTCCAAAATCGTGTTTGCGTCGTACCTGCTGTTTGTGCCCCCAACCTCGCTTTACCACATGTTTCTGGAGCCCAATCTGGCAGAGGGAGTCCGGGTGGTTGGCTCATTGCTGTCACTGTTTGTCGCCGTTCCGACGGTAATGGCGTTCCTGATCATCGTATCGTCGCTTGAAGCCCACGGCCGCTCTCACAGCAGTTCTGGTGGGTTTTCCTGGGTTAGAGCCTTGCCGTGGAAAAATCCGGTCATGTCAGCGATAGCATGTTCGGCTCTCAACCTGGCGCTCGGCATGACTTTCGCCTTCGTACTTATACAGGAAAAAGTGGCGCCGCTGCTTAGTGACACATTCTTCGTGCCAGGCTATTTTCACTTCTTCGCCGTCGGCACCGTGTCATTGAGTTTTCTTGCTGCCATGATGGTAGTTTTGCCAGCCCTGACGGGAACATTACCGTGGCGCCCCTCTTTGCTGAACCGTATGCCCGCATTGATCAGTGTTGGCCTATTGATCTTCGGAGCCGCAGGCATTGCGGCTGGTTTTGTAGGTGTGCCCAGGCGCACCTTCGACATCAGCTATGGAGGGGACGCTCCCGCACTTTGGCACACACTGATGTCAGCCGTTGGCATTGGTGGAACTGTTTTTGCCATTGGCCTTACGGTGTTGGTGATTGGGGTTGCGCGAAGCCTGTTTCAAAAGATTGGCGACGTCACAAACCAGCAACCCGAGGTGTCATGGGGGAACACGCCGGCTCGGGCTTCAGCCGCTGCTTGGGTAGGACCGCTCGGCGTGTTGGTCATGGTCTTGGCAATGGCAGTCTTCACCGTTGTTGCCTTCGAACTGATGAATGCCCTGCCGCTGATTGTAATTGGCGGAAGCGGCGGCCATAGCCATTGAGCGGAGGGTGGTGACATGAAAGAGGATGCGCTGTTGATCTTGCTGGTGTTTGTCGTTTGGGCGGCGCTGGCACTAATCTATGCACTGGTTCCCAGTCTCGGTATGCCCGGTTATGTTCGCGTGTGGGGGGCTGGAGCCGCCTTATTTTTAGGACTGGCTGGGCTGTTGACCGCTGTTCGTCGCTAAATATATCCCATCGGATAAAACGATGACTTTCGGTCGAGTTATAGATGCTCGACCGAAAGTCTTATACCAATATTTTTCTGCGAAAATACAATAATAACCAAGATGCTCGGTTAACTTATCATGTATTTCCTGGCCCAGCCTCTTATCAAAGATCTCATGCCCATCATCTTGAACAACATTGCTGGAAACCAATATGGGTTAGCTCAGAATGGTCGCTGATGGCGTTCCGATCACCTCAGCAGCGAACATTGGCTACCGAGGTGGTCGGGCTGTTACTTAGTTTAGGGGATCATCCAGGGTACGACATAGGCCTGGAGCATGGTGATGATGCCGATGAAGGTCACGAACACCAGGCTGTGCTTGAGGGTGAAGCGGAACAGGTTGGATTCGTGGCCGACCAAGCCGACCGCGGCGCAGGCCACGGCGATGGACTGGGGCGAGATCATTTTGCCGGTGCCGCCGCCGGTGGTGTTGGCGGCGACCATCAGGATGTCGCTGACCCCGATCTGGTGGGCGGTGTTGGCCTGGAGCGCGCAGAACAGCGCGTTGGACGAGGTGTCGGACCCGGTCAGAAACACCCCGATCCAGCCCAGCACCGGCGAGAAGAACGGGAAGGTATTGCCGGCGCCGGCGAGGAGCAGGGCCAGGGTGCTGGCCAGGCCCGAGGCATTGGCGATGTAGGCGAAGGCCAGCACGGTGCCGATGGTGTAGATCGGGAACTTCAGCTCGTTGAGGGTCGCGCCCAGGGTCTTGAGACCCTCCGACGCCCGCAAGGAGAGGAAGATGATGGCGATAATGGCGGCGATCATGATGGCCGTGCCGGTGGCCGACAGCAGGTTAAGGGTATAGACCGCAGGCGCCGCCTTCATGGCCGAGACGATCGGCGGCATCTTTTCGACCAGATTGTGCAGGTAGGGAATCTGCCAGTTGATGTTGGTAAAGGCCAGGTCGCCGCCGGTCGCGAACAGCGCCTTGAAGGGCTTCAGGCTCCAGATTGTGACCACGGCGGTCAGGATCAGGAACGGCGACCACGCCCGCAGCACCTGCCCGGTGGTGTACGTGTGGGCTTGCTTTTCTTCCTCGGTTTCGGTCTTGAAGCGGAAGATGGTCTTGGGCTTCCAGAATTTCAGGAAGACCGTGATGGAAAACAGGCTGAAGAGGGCGCCCGCGATGCCCGGCAACTCGGGGCCGACCAGATTGGAGGTGATGAAGACGCCGATCGCGAAGCTGGCACCGGCGACCACGATGGCCGGCCAGGTTTCCTTGATGCCCTTCCAGCCATCCATGACGCCGACCAGCCAGAACGGCACCAGCATGGCCAGCAGCGGCAACTGGCGGCCGGCCATGGCACCGATCTTGAACGTGTCTAGGCCGGAAACCTGACCCGCGACGATGATCGGGATGCCGATCGCGCCATAGGCCACCGGGGCGGTGTTGGCGATCAGGCAGAGGCCGGCGGCGTAGAGCGGATTGAAGCCCAGGCCCACCAACAACGCGGCGGTGATCGCGACCGGGGCGCCGAAGCCGGCGGCACCTTCCAGGAAGGCGCCGAAGGAGAAGCCGATCATCAGCATCTGGAGGCGCTGATCGGCGGTGATCGAGACCACCGAGGCCCGGATGATCTCGAACTGGCCGGTCTTGACGGTGATCTTATACAGGAACACCGCGGCCAGGATAATCCAGGCGATCGGCCACAGGCCGAAGAGAAAGCCCTGGAGGGTGGCCATCAGCGCCGACGCCAACGGCATCTGGTAGAAGAACACGGCGATGGCCAAGGCCAGCAGGACCGTGATGGTGCCGGCGATGTGCCCCTTCATGCGCAGCACGGCCAGACCGACGAAGAAGAAAATAATGGGAATGGCGGCGATCAGGGCCGAAAGGGTCAGATTGCCGAGCGGATCGTAGTTTTGTATCCAGGGCTGCATGTTTCCTCCGGTATCTACGCGGTTATGGGCGGGTGGTCGCGTTTAGGATTGGGGGTCGGCGGGGTCCGGGCGGGGTAGGCAGCGCTCCACCAGATGGACGATGGAGCGGTAGGGAATGCCCCCGTGCTGGCTGAGGCCGATTTCGCAGGTTCGGCTGTTGGAATAGCCCTCCCGGCAGCCCGCCACCGCCGCGGGCAGGCGGCGCAGCGCGTGGGCATTGAGTTCCGGTTGCACGAAGCCCTTGTCGCCGGCGAAGCCGCAGCAGGTGACCTCGGTCGGCCGGACCACGGTCTCGGCGCAGGCGGCGGCGATGGCCTCCAGCTTGGCGTCGATTCCCATCCGGCGGGCGCTGCACGTGACGTGGATGGCCACCGGCTCGGTTTGCCGGGTCAGGGTGACCCGGGGCAGCACATGGTCGTGCAGGAATTCGACCAGATCCATCGGCCGCAAACGCTCCTCCAGCCGCTGCTTCAGCCGGTACGAGCAGGGGCTGGTATCGGACACGATGGGCAGCGCCCCGTCCAGACTGGCCGCCCGCAGCGCCGCCCCGACTTCGGTGGCCTTGGCGTCGGCGGTTTCGGCCAGACCCTTGCTTTCGAAGGGCTGGCCGCAACACAGGTTGGACAGGCCGGTCGGGTAGATCACATCGTAGCCGGCCCGGCGCAACACCGTCTCGGTGCAGATGGGCAGCGCCACAGCCTCGTTGTCATCGGCGGCCGGTCCCATGGAACGGCTGGCGCAACTGGGCAGATAGACCACCCGCGGACGAGTCCCCCCGGCGGGCGGCGCGCCCCTCGGCTGGAACCGGGCGGCCCGGGGCAGGCTGCGGTGCCAGGTCGGCAGACGGTTGCCCGAGAGACGGCCAAGGACCCCGCTCAGGGTTTCCAGCCCGTCCAGGCCTATCATCCGCCCGGTCAGCGCGGCGCTACCCAGCCCGAAGCGGGTCATGAAGGCCATGGTGGCGAAATGCTCGCCGGCCCAACTGCCGAAACCACGCTCCAGGCCGGTGCGCCGCTGGCCGCGGAGCTTCTTGGTCAAGGCCCCGGTATCGATGGCCACCGGACAGACCGTGCTGCACAGGCCGCAGGCGGCGCAGGTGTCTATACCCTGGTAGTCGTAGAGCCGGCGCAGGCCGGTGGCCGATGCCGTTTCACCCGTGGCCTCCAGGCGGCTGATCTCCCGGAAGCTGGTGATGCGCTGACGGGGGGTGAGGGTCAGGAACTGGGACGGGCACTGGGATTCGCAGAATCCGCACTCGATGCAGCGGTCCACCAGGGGGTCGGCGGCCGGAAGCGGCTTCAGGTTTTTTAGATGGGCCTGGGCGTCGTCGTTGATGATGACGCCGGGATTGAGCAGGCCCTCGGGATCCAGGAGGGCCTTGATCTCGCGCATCAGGCCGTGGGCTTGGGCGCCCCATTCCAGTTCCACGAAGGGCGCCATGTTGCGCCCGGTGCCGTGCTCGGCCTTGAGGCTGCCGTCGTATTTGTCGACCACCAGATGGCTGACCGCCTCCATGAAACGGGCGTAACCATCGACCGCCTCGGGCGTGCCGAAGTCCTGGGCGAAGAGGAAATGCAGGTTGCCATCGAGCGCATGGCCGAAGATGATCGCCTCGTGGTAGCCAAAGCGGTGGCACAGCTCCTGAAGATCGACGGCGGCGGCGGCCAGGGAATCCAGGGGAAAGGCCACATCCTCGATGATCACCGTGGTGCCGATCGGGCGAACCGCACCCACCGCCGGGAACAGACCCTTGCGGATTTTCCACAACCGGCCGTACTCGACCGGGTTGTCGCTGAAGGCAGGGGGCGCCAGCGTGGTCACGTCGGCCAGCGCCGCCGTGACCGTCGCGATGTTGGCCTGGAGCGTGGCGGCGTCGGCGGCCCGGGTCTCGACCAGGAGGGCGGCGACGCCCTCGGCCAGGCCCACCAGCTCGCCGGGCATGCCGGGCTTGTCTTCGACCGAGCGGAGCGAGGCCCGGTCCATCAGTTCCACTGCCGAGACCGGGGTCTGCTTGAGCCGGATCACCGCCCGGCAGGCCTCGGCGATGTCGGGGAAGAGCAGCAGCGCGCTGGCCTTGGCCGGATGCTCCGGCACCGTGCGGTAGGTGATCTCGGCGATGAAGCCCAGCGTCCCTTCGGAGCCGATGATCAACCGGGTCAGAATGTCCAGCGGGTCCTCGAAATCCACCAGGGCGTTCAGGCTGTAACCGGTGGTGTTCTTGATGGCGAACTTGCGGCGGATGCGGGCGGCCAGGGCCAGGTCGGCGCGCACCCGCCGGCCCATGGCGTCGAGGGCGGCGAGCAGGCCGGCGTGGGAGACGCGGAAGGCCGCGACCGAGGCGCCGTCGCCGGTATCGACCAGGGTGCCATCGGCCAGCATCAGGCGCATGGATGCGAGCGTCTGGTAGGAGTTCTCGGCGGTGCCGCAGCACATGCCACTGGCGTTGTTGGCGGCGATGCCCCCGACCCGGCAGGAATCGATGGAGGCCGGATCCGGGCCGATCTTGCGCCCGAAGCGGGCCAGCCGGCGGTTGGCCTCGGCCCCGATCACCCCGGGTTCCAGGCGGATCAGCGCGCCCTCGGCCTCGATGGTTGCGCGGTTCCAGCCGTCGCCCAGGATCATCAGCACCGAATCGCTGATCGCCTGGCCCGACAGCGAGGTGCCCGAGGCCCGGAAGGTGAGGGGCGCCCGATGGCGATGGCAGATGGCCAGCACCTGTCCGACCTCGGCCTCGTCCGCGACCTCGACCACCACTTGGGGCACCAGGCGGTAGAAGCTGGCGTCGGTGCCGTAGGCGAGCCGGCGCAACGGGTCGGTGACCAGGCGGCGGGCGGGAAGAATGCGGCCGAGATCGGCGATCAGGGCGGGATAGTTGGGGTGGCGGGCGGTCGTCATCCAATCACCATCACGATGAGTTCTTTGGGGCCATGGACGCCGTAGGCCAGCGTCTGTTCGATGTCGGCGGTCTTGGAGGGACCCGAGACCAGCACGGCGTTGGTCGGCATTCCGTCGGTCCAGCGTTCCGCCGTGATCACCGCGCTCAGGCTGTCGGCAACCGTCCCCCGGTCCACCACCACGGCGTGGATCGGCGGCAGCAGGCTCATCAGCCGGGGTTCCTCGGGAGTCGGCCACAGGACCAGGGTCCCGGTATGGGCGATGCCGCCCAGCGCGGCGGTCACCGCGGCATCGATCCGTTCCACCAGCATCGGCTTCACCTGTTCCACCGGACGGTCATAGGCGACCAGGGCCGGCGTCGGCGCCGGGGCGTCGGCCCAGGCCTCGGCCAGCCGGCGTCCGGTGGCGGTGTTCGGGGCGTACAGCACCGAACCGACGCCTTTGGCTGCGAGAATCGTCCGCAGGATTTCCGGCCAGTCTTCGGCCCCGGCCTCGTGGACCTCGGCCCGGGAGGCTTCGAGCATGGCGCGGAAGCGGGTGAGGCGGGCGTCGCCATGGACCGGCGGCGCCCACACCGGCCCGCCCGGCGCCGGATCGGCGGGCAAGGCGCGGGCGGGGGCCGCCCGCAGGCGGGACAGGATGCGCTCTCGGGCGGGCTGGGGCTCAGGCATCGGGATATCCCCTCTCTTTTGCCAACCGGTGCAGGCTTTTGGCCGCGAATTTGGGTTTGCTGCGAGTCCGGGTCCATCGGTCCAGCCCGGGCAGCCAGGCCGGGGCGAGATGGCCGAACCAACCCATCAGACGGGACCCGGCCCCATAGAGCCGGGGCGAGGTGAACATCAGGGTGGTCGCCCGCCAGATCAGGGTCTCCATCAGCGACCCGCCGGTGCCGCCCCCCTTGACCGCGGTCGAGGTCGGCGACACCGCTTCCTGGCGCAAGCGGACCAGGAGCTGGGGAATGGGGATCCCGACCGGACAGACCTCGGCGCAGGCGCCGCAGAGGGACGAGGCGTGGGGCTGCTCGCCGGCGCAGTCCAACCCCTCGATCTGGGGCGTCAGAATTTTCCCGATCGGGCCGGGATAGGTGAAGGTATAGGTGTGGCCGCCGACCCGGGTGTAGACCGGGCAATGATTCATGCAGGCGGCGCAACGGATGCAGCGCAGGGTGTCGCGCAATTCGGGATCGCAGTAGACCCGGGAGCGGCCGTTGTCCAGGAGCACCAGATGCACCGCGGTCGGCCCGTCCAGTTCGCCGGGCTGGCGCGGCTTGGTGATCATGTTGACGTAGGTGGTGATCGGCTGGCCGGTGGCCGACCGGGACAAGAGAGAGAGCAGGGGCGGCAGGTCGTCCAGGCGCTCCAGCACCTTTTCGATGCCGGTGACCGCGATATGGAGCGGCGGCAGGGTGGTCGATAGCCGGCCGTTGCCCTCGTTTTCGATCAGCACCAGGGTGCCGGTCTCGGCCACCGCGAAATTGACCCCCGAGATGCCGGCGTCGGCGCTGGCGAACGCGCCCCGCAACGCGCGCCGGGCGGCGGCGGTCAACTGGTCCACGTCCTCGGTATAGGGCTGGCCCGGAATGCGGTCGGCGAAGAGGGCCGCGACCTCGGCTTTGTTCTTGTGGATGCAGGGCATGACGATGTGGGAGGGCGCCTCGCCGGCGAGCTGGATGATGTATTCGCCCAGGTCCGATTCCATGGTCGCGATGCCGTGGGCGTTCAGGTGGGCGTTGAGGTGCATCTCCTCGCTGACCATGGACTTGCCCTTGATCACCCGCCGGGCGCCGGCCGCCTGGAGAATGTCCAGGACGATGGCGTTGGCCTCCTGGGTGGTCTCGGCCCAATGGACCTGGATGCCGTTTTCGGCGCAGCGCCGCTCCAACTGTTCCAGAAGCTCGGGCAGGCGGGCCAGGGAGCCGGCGCGGGCAGCGATGCCGCGGGCGCGCAAGGCCGCCCATTCCACGGGATCGGCGAACTGGGCCCCGCGCTTGGCCATCAGCCCGTCCATGGCCCGGCGGAAATTAGCGCGCAGCTTGGGGTCGTCGAGGGCGATCCGGGCCTTGCCGGTGAAGTCGGATTGGCGGGGTTCAGCACTCATGGCTGCGCTCCAGCAGGAATTCGGCGATGTGGCGGGCGCGCACCGGCGAGCCGGCCTTGTCCATGGCGCCCGCGATGTTCATCAGGCAGCCGCAATCGCCCGAGAGCAGTTCGTCGGCGCCGGCCGCGGTCACGTCGGCCACCTTGTCCCGGACCATGGCGCCCGAGATGTCGGGCTGCTTGACGGAAAAGGTGCCGCCGAAGCCGCAGCATTCGGCCGGGCGCTGGAGGTCGAGCAGGGTGACGTTGGCGAGGGCGCGCAGCAATTGGCGGGGCTCCTCATGGACGCCCATCTCGCGCCGACTGTGGCAGGAGGCGTGGAACGCCACCTTGACCGGCCGTCCATGGTCGGTGAGCCGCATCCGGCAGACATGGACCAGGAACCACGTCAGCTCGTAGACCCGGGCCGAAAAGGCCCGCGCCTGGGCCTCATCGGGCTGGCCCACGAACAGCTCGGGATAATGCTCGCGCATCATGCCGGCGCAACTCCCCGACGGCACCACGATGGGAATGGCCTTGGGAAAGCTCTTGATCTGCTGGCGCGCCACCGCCCGGGCCTCGTCGGGCCGGCCGTTGTTGCGGGCTGGCTGGCCGCAACAGCTCTGATCGGGTGGAAAGATCACCCGAATGCCCTGGCTCTTGAGCAGTTCCATACCGGCTAGCCCGGCCTCGGGAAAGAACAGGTCGACAAGGCACGTGCCAAAGAAATAGACGGCCTCGGGCCACTCAGGAACATCACGATTCATTTCACCCCCTCCCGTCCGGCGACGGTCCCAAGACCGCGGCCGAAATCAGTCACCCATTGCTGCCGATGCCATCGACAGCGGACGCGTGAGAGGTGCAGCACCGGCCTTGACCCCAAGGCTCGGGCGCTCTGCGAAATGCTGTTCCTCCCACTGGCGGCGGTGCCTTGATCCTAGCCCCGCTCGTTCCAATTTGTTGGTAAAATCGTATGACCACATTAAGCCATGGTCAACACCTTTCTTGCGCCGGGGGCTACAGCAAGGATACCCTGAGTGGCGAAACGATCGCCATGCCGGGTCACCGGGACGCCTCGCAGGGGGCAAAGCTCGGAGCGAGGCGACCTGAGGACGCAGGCACTGGGCAGCAGCCTGAACGCCGCATTTGGTTGGATGAGGATGCGATGAGCGAGCAGCTCAAAACGGCACGTATAGCCGAAACGATCGCGAAGCATTTGGAACAATTGATTTTCGAGGGCGCGCTGCATCCGGGCGAAAGGTTGTTGCCCGAGCGCGAACTGGCTCTAAAGCTCGACGTGTCGCGGCCGTCGCTGCGTGATGCCTTGGCGGGCATGGAACGGCGCGGCCTGATCGTCACCGACCGCCAGGGCTCCCGGGTGGCCGAATTCCTTCGGCCGCTGACCCAACCCCTGGAACTGCTGATCCAGAGCAATACCCAAGCTTCCTTCGATTATTTGGAATTTCGCGGGGTGATTGAGGCCGCGACCGCGGAAATGGCGTGTGCCCGCGCGACCGACCTGGACCGTGCCGCCATTCGCGATATTCTCGGGCGCATGGAGCAGGCCCACAGCCAGGACGACTCGCGAGAGGAGGCGGATGCGGACGCCGAGTTGCACTTTGCGACCTATGAGGCTGCACACAATGTGGTGATTCTCCACATGATGCGGGCCTTTTCAGAATTGCTTCGCCGCGACGTTTTTTACAATCGCGCACAACTTTATGCCCAGCCTAACGTGCGCGATACCCTACTTCAGCAGCATAAGGCGATTGGAGAAGCCATCATCACGGGCGATGCCTTCGCCGCGCGCCGTGCTGCCGAGAGCCATATCGCCTTCACCCGCAAGACCATCTGGGAGATTCGTCAGGCCGATGCCCGGATGGCGGTCTCTCTGCGGCGGGTCGGTCGCCGTGATCTGTTGGCCCCAAACCGCGAATCCGGGTTATCCGTGTCCCACAAAGGCACCGGTGCCGAAGGTTCTAGTTGACAGCCGGGACCCCGTGGTAATATCTTATTACCACAAAAAAACGGGAGGAGTCCGGCGGACCCCGGTCGGCCGGATCGGTTCAAAACAACGGTGCAGCGCCCCCTCGCCCCACGCCGGTGCAGCGTCACGCTTCACCGCAGAGAGAGGCTGCGGGCTAAACCGGACACAAGATGGGTGCGGCTCATGGCTCAATCAGGCCAGCGCAGTGTGTTCAATGCCGAATTCGGGCCGTCGCTGTGCGGCCTGTTCCAATCGGAGCGCGAGTCCGACTACAGTTTCGCGGGGTCCAACACCCGCAACGCTGCGGTCGTCATGCGTGACGGTGCCGGCATGTCGATGCCATCGGAGGCATCACCGCCACCATCGACAATGTCAGTGCCATGACCGGCGGCACGCCCCTTGCCGTAGGGACTCAAGCCGCTGCCACCGTCGACATCAACCTGGGTGTCCTGGCGACCTTGATCAGTGCCGGCGACCGAGGGCAGACCCCGCGCATGGCGTCGCGGCAGGCCGGGTCCGTCCACCGACAGGGCGTCGCGCTGGCGAGCCAAGCCGAGCACCCCGGTCGTGACCTGGAAGAGGCGTTCGCGAGACTCGTTCGGTTTGTCCGCGCGACCGAAACAGTACAACAGCATGCCTGATCCTGGCTACCGCCGGGTCACTGACACGAGGATCGACTATGGGACGGATAATCGAGATCACCGATGTGATTCTGAGAGATGCCCACCAAAGCCTGTTGGCGACGCGGATGGCCATGGAAGATATGGTGCCGGCCTGCGAAGACCTGGACAATGCCGGCTACTGGTCGCTGGAATGCTGGGGCGGGGCGACCTTCGATTCGTGCATCCGGTTCCTCAACGAGGATCCGTGGGAACGTCTGCGCCTGTTCCGTAAGCTTCTGCCCAAGACCCGCCTTCAGATGCTACTTCGCGGCCAGAATCTCCTTGGCTATCGGCATTATGAAGACGCCGTGGTTGAGCGGTTCGTCGACAAAGCCGCCGAAAATGGCATGGACGTTTTCCGAGTTTTCGATGCGCTGAACGATCTGCGCAATCTGAAAACTGCCGTCGCCGCGGTCCGCAAGACCGAAAAGCACGCCCAGGGCACGATTTGCTACACGGTCAGCCCGGTTCACACCATCGCATCCTTCGTGGAGATGGCCCAGCGCCTGCGAGACCTTGGGGTTGACTCGATCTGCGTCAAGGACATGGCCGCGCTCCTGAAGCCGCAACCGGCCTTCGAACTCATTCGCGGCATCAAGGAAGCCTGTGGCGAAGAGATGCAGGTGCACCTCCATACGCACGCCACAACCGGCGTGACCCTGGTGTCCCTGATGAAAGCGATAGAAGCAGGGTGCGACATTGTTGACTGCGCGATCAGTTCTCTGGCCCTCGGCTCGGGCCACAACCCGACTGAGGCGGTGGTTGAGATGCTCGAAGGAACCGGCTATGAGACGCGACTCGACAAAGAGCGACTGCTCAAGGTTAAGAACCACTTTGCGCAGATACGCAACCGCTATCGCGAATTCATGAGCGATTTCACCGGCGTCGATACCGAAATCTTCAAGAGCCAAATCCCCGGGGGCATGATCTCGAACATGGAGAACCAGCTCAAGGGTCAGGGCGCTGGAGACCGCCTTCAAGAGGTTCTGGTGGAAGTGCCCAAGGTCCGCACCGACTGCGGATATCCCCCCCTGGTAACGCCCTCGAGCCAGATCGTCGGAACCCAGGCCGTCTTCAACGTATTGATGGGTAAATATAAGGTTCTGACCGGCGAGTTCGCCGACCTGATGCTGGGCTATTACGGCGGCACCCTGGGGGAGAAGAATCCTGACGTCCTGGCGAGGGCTGAAGACCACGCCAAAAAACCGGTGATTACCGGGCGTCCAGCCGACCTGTTGTCTCCGGAATGGGAAACTCTGAAGACCGAAGCCCTCGCCTCTGGGGGCGCCGCCGGCAGCGACGAAGACACCCTGACCTATGCGATGTTTCCACAAGTCGCCGCAAAATTCTTCAAGTCTCGCCCCGAAGGACCGAAGAATCTCGGAAAAGACCCGGTTATGAAACCGCCTATGCTTCCGGTTCCGGCCAAGCCCGAGGAAAAGACCGCCGTCGAAGGGAAGGTGTTCAGACAGACCGCTCCCGTGACATATGCCGTTACGATCAACGGTAAGGAACACAAAGTGAGAGTTGCCCCTGGCGCTTGACGCCTCAGAAACCGGGCTCGTCAGAGGGCCTGATTTGCTGTGTTTGGACCCCGGAAGCGAGGAAAGATGACGAAAGACGGATCGCATGCGCCCAAGACCATCGACGAGCGGCTTACGGAATTGCACGCCCGTCGCGCCCGGCTTGAACTCGGCGGCGGACAGGCTCAGATGGACAAGCAGCACGCTGCCGGTAAGCTGAGCGCCCGGGAACGCATTGGCCGTCTGGCCGATGCAGGCAGCTTCCAGGAGGTCGGTCTGTTTGCTCAGCACCAATGCACGGCGTTCGGACTGGGCCACCGGGAACTGCCGGCGGACGGCGTGGTCACCGGTTGCGGCAAGGTCGACGGTCGGATCGTTCATCTCGCCAGCCAGGACTTCACGGTTTCGGGCGGTGCAGCCGGCGAGGTGCACAGTCTCAAGGTCGCCGAGATGCAGGAATTGTCCCTTAAGACCGGGTCACCTTTCATCTTCATCAATGATTCGGGCGGGGCGCGGGTTCAGGAAGGCATCGGGAGTCTCTCTGGCTATGGCAAGGTGTTCCACAATAATGTTAGGTTGTCCGGGTCTGTGCCGCAAATCTCGCTGATCTGTGGACCGTGCGCCGGTGGCGCAGCCTACAGCCCGGCGCTGACTGACTTCATCATCCAGACAAAACGCGCCCAGATGTTCATCACCGGTCCCCAGGTGATTAAGCAGGTGACGGGTGAGGTCGTGACCGCCGAGGAGTTGGGCGGGCCGCACGCGCAAATGAACATATCAGGGGTGGTTCACCTAGTCGCCGATGATGATGAGCATGCAATCTATCTTTGCCGGCGCCTACTGAGCTTCCTGCCATCCAACAATCTCGAAGACCCGCCCCGGCTACCCTTTGCCGAAACGATCGAGACGGATCCCGATTTGAACCACCTGGTGCCGATCGACCTTAAACAGGGCTATGACGTACGCACTATTCTGTCCCGGATTATCGATTATCAGGACTTCCTGGAGATCCAACCGGGTTTCGCATCTAACATTGTGGTTGGCTTCGCCCGCATAGCGGGGCGGTCGGCGGGGATCGTCGCAAACCAGCCCTGCGTTATGGCCGGCGCGCTCGACATCAATTCCTCTGACAAAGCCGCGAGATTCGTCCGATTTTGCAATGCGTTCAACATCCCTCTGATCACGTTCGTGGACGTTCCGGGTTTTATGCCTGGTGTTGAACAGGAGTACGGCGGGATCATCCGGCACGGAGCCAAAATGCTCTTTGCCTATTCGGCAAGCACAGTGCCGAAAATCACGGTCATTCTACGCAAAGCCTACGGCGGCGCCTATCTGGCGATGTGTGGCAAGGACCTTGGTGCCGATCGGGTCGTGGCTTGGCCGACCGCTGAAGTCGCGGTGATGGGGGCCGAGGGTGCGGCGGAAATCGTCTTCCGCAAGGAAATCGATCGCGCCGAGGATAAGGTGGCTAAGCGCAAGGAAATGATCGATCTTTACCGGGATTCGTTCGCCAACCCCTATGTCGCAGCCAGCCGGGGACTGGTCGATGACGTTATCGAACCGGCCGAGACACGGAAATACCTGGCACTGGCGCTGGACAGCCTCCATGCCAAGCGGGAGGCACGTCCGCCCAAGAAGCATGGGCTGATTCCGCTGTGAGGCTGGCCGAGGCACCGACGCGCGACCGAAGGGAACCAACATGGCCGAATTGTGTTTGAACGATGTGATGCAGGCGGTGGTCGACCTGCGTCGCGAAATGCAGACGGAAATTGCTGAACTCCGTGCGGCCCTGGAGGCTCTCGAATCACGGTCGCCCAACCCAGCGGTCGCCGGCGCAGCCAAACCCGGCGTAGCGCCGGACACCGATCAAACGGTCAGCCCCGAGGTGCTGGCTATAATGGCCGGGGTGATCACCGCCTATCTTGGCAAAAAGGTGCGGGTCCGCTCCGCCCGGCTGGTGCCCTCGGCCCTCGAAGCGCCGAGTCCATGGGCACAGCACGGCCGTGTCTTTGTTCAGGCCACGGCCCATAACCTGCTTCACATCCGCTGAGTCCTTTGGGCGTCCCCCGCAACATTCATCAAGAGGAGCTTCGGCCGTGAAGCTACAGATTGCTATCGATGGCAAGACCTATGAACTCGATGTGGAAGTGATCGAAGAGGACCCGGTGCCGCGACCGCTCAGTTACTTGCCACCTTACGGGCCGTCCTCGACCTTGCGCTCCCTACAGGACCCGCCACCGCCGGTCGCTGGCTACGCCTCCGCTCCGATCGAGACCCCAGTGGACGAAGCGCATGTCTGTCGCAGCCCGATCGCCGGGGTGGTGGTGGGCGTCAACGTCCAACTCGGCCAAACCCTACAGCAGGACGACCCGATCATGGTTCTCGAAGCCATGAAAATGGAAACCAACGTCACCGCCTCGGGCGCGGGAACGATCAAGGCAATCAAGGTTGCCGTCGGCGACGGTGTCAAGGTTAATCAGGTCCTCGTAGAATTCGAGTAGGATGAGACGCCGCACTGGGGTGTTTGGACATAAAGCTTCGCCAACCCATGACGGGCCGGATCGTTCCTGGTTCATGGCGTTGACGGCATTGTGGATGGCTTGGTCGATCCGCGCCACGAGAGCGATGAAGTCGGTGCTGCGTTTGGTGGCGGATGTCTCGACGATCCAGTGCCGGGAGACCGCGTCCTGAATCCCGAGCATCGCCATCTTCCGGGCTTGACCGGAGGCTTCGCTCCGCAGGTCCGCACCCTGCTTGGCCCAGGCATGGACACGATCGGGATGGGTCCGGGCTTCGGATTCATCCTGAACCATCAAGATGAGATCTCCCGCTGCGGCCTGCCGCTTCAGAAGCATAAAGCGATCCGTTCAGCCCAGTGGCAAACCCGACATTCTCCACTTCGCCGTCGCCGACACGGGAATCGGTATGTCCCCCGAGCAGTTGGCGATGGTCTTCACGCCTTTCAACCAAGGCGACAACCGCATAACCCGTCGATTCGGCGGAACCGGATTGGGCACGACGATCTCCAAACACATCGTCAACCTCATGGGGGGCGACATCTGGCCTGAAAGCGAGGTCGGTAAAGGTTCGGTCTTCCATTTCACAGTGCGGCTACCGAAATCATCGGAGGCGGAACAATGCGAGAATATCGGGATCAACGCTGACTGACAAGTTCCCATGCGAGCATTCTGAGTCGGACTTATACAGAAGACTGTATTTTTAATAGTGCGTTTCTCCTCCAAGGGTGACGCGGCGGATTTGATGACCACCTCTTCAGGCTTCGCCATAGCCTCAGGTTCAACGCCTGATACATTGACAATGTTGGGGCGCCCGGGGAAAGCGGAAGTGCTGGGCCCCGGAACGCCGCTTTTCTTTCCGTAGACAATGGGTCGAACCACGCATTGGTATTTCGCATCACGGTCAGGACTATGTAACGATATCTTGTTTATTTCGGTTTTCAACCAGACTTGCCCTACATTTGGAATAATACGATGATAAATACTATCAATAACATCACGCCGCTCCACCTATTGTAGAATCTCACACAAGTGACTGTAGGCGCCGGATATTGAATGATGCGCTACTATACCTATTTATTACGCGACCTTGACGACCCATACCTCGCGGCGGTTTAGATAACTCCTTTAGATATTTTTTAGTATTAAATAAATTATATTTTTGATAGACGAATTCTGAAATTGCGCTGATGAGTTATAAAGGTACAAACTTATTGTGAATTTTTGATAGGAACAACAGATGAACTACAGAGCCTTGAGGCAATCTCAATTCATCAGAACGATCAATCGACGATTGTCGCATTGCACCATTAGAATATTAGATAAGTAAATTTCGATTAGGTACTATAAATGATTTTTTTTAATATGATGGGAATTTTTCTGATAAAGATAGCTCAGTTCTTGTCCGCAAGTGCGATCATATGGCTCATGCCTCGCCGAACCAACACCGCAGATATGAGATCCATGGGAGTTGAAAGATGCTCAATCGCTTTTCCATCGGCACCCGCATCCAGGTCATCGTTCTGGCATCCCTGTTTGGAATCCTCGTCGTGGCTATGGCGAGCCTGATCGACCTCCGAACGACAATGCTGGAAGATCGCCAGACCCAGATCAAGCAACTGGTTGATAGCGCGGCCAGCATCGTCGCGGTCTATCACGAGCGGGCGGCCAAGGGCGAAATCAGCGATGACGATGCACGGCGGGCGGCGTTGGATACGTTGCGGTCGGTGCGTTATGCCGGAGACAATTATCTTTGGGTGAACTCGCTGGACGGCGTTCTGCTGATGCACCCCTTCCGGTCCAGGGAAATCGGCACGAGCATGCTGGACCTGACTGATCCCAATGGCGTGCATATTTACGAACGGTTCGTGGCCGCCGCCCGGGACGGCGGCGGCTTCGTCCATTACGCCGGGCGCCGTCCGGGGGCAGAGGGCTACAACGCACCGAAAATAGCCTATGTCAAGCCATTTTCACCCTGGGGCTGGGGCATCGGGACCGGAATCTACATCGACGACGTGGATACTGCGTTCCGCCATGACGCTTTGGCCCTGGGCGGCATCGGTGCGATCGTTATGATGGTGGTGATTGGCGTGACCATCGTAATCGCGCGCAGCGTAATCGGTCCGCTGGCGCGCCTGACCCGTAACATGCTCAGCCTGGCCAGAGGGGATAGCACCATTGATGTCGGCGACGCCGAGCGTCGCGACGAGGTTGGCGCGCTGGCCGGGGCTATGATCACCTTCCGCCAAAATTTCCGGGAAATGGAGACTCTGCGCGCGGAGCAGGAGCAGGCCAAGCGGCGCAGTGAGGACGAGCGGTGTGCGATGACCCGCCAGTTGGCCGACACCCTCGACGGTAAAGTCGCTCGCCTGGTCGAGGCAATGGCCCACAAATGCCACGAGTTGCGCGAGACCGCCGAAATCATGACCGGGATCGCCGCCGAAACCAGCCATCAGGCCTCGACGGTGGCAGCCGCCTCCCGGGAGGCCAGCGCCAACGTCCAGACCGTGGCCACTGCCGCCACTGAACTTTCGACCTCAATCGACGAAATCGGCCGACAAATGGCGCGCTCCACGGTGATCAGCACCAAGGCGGTGGCGGAAGCCATGGTGGTCAACCAGAGTTTCGCTGGCCTGACCGACGCGGCGCAGAAAATTGGCAAAGTGGTCGACCTGATCACGGCAATCGCCTGCCAAACCAACCTGCTGGCGCTGAACGCCACCATCGAGGCGGCCAGAGCCGGCGAAGCCGGCAAAGGGTTTGCCGTGGTCGCAAGTGAGGTCAAGAGCCTCGCCAGCCAGACTGCCAACGCCACCGACGAAATCGCCTCGCAGGTCACCGGTATTCAGACGGTTGCCGAAGAAACCGCCGCGGCCATCCAGAGCATCACCCGGACCATCGGCCAGCTCAACGAGATCGCCACCATCATCGCCGCTGCGGTGGAACAGCAGGGCGCAGCGACCGGTGAAATCTCGCGCAATGTGGAGCAGGCGGCGGTTGGAACCCAGAAGGTTTCGTCCACCATCGCCGCCGTGGACAGCACCGCCCACCGCTCGGGCGACGCCGCCCACACCGTTCTGACCGCCGCCACCGACCTTGCCCAGCAGGCCCAACGGCTGCGCCACGACGTCCAGCAATTTCTGACCGAGTTGCGGCAGGCCTGAGGCCGGCGCGGAGACCATCAGAGGCGGGCCACGGCAGCATGAATCGCACCGCCATTGCCACAGGGACAATCGGCAGGGTATCCATCGAACACTCCCTTACGGGCGCCGTTCCGCTGTCGCCTCTCGTGCCGATGAGAGACGTCCCGTCAACGGACGCACGACACCCTCCGTCGCCCGGACGCCGTCACCCAAACAGGCAACCAACGCCAGGATGACACTCTTCCAGTCGCCGGGATCGGGTTGACGGAACAGGCGCAGAGAAGGATACCACGGGCTGTCGTCCCGGTCTTGAAGCCAGCGCCAACACCCATCGAAGCGCGACAACAGCCAAGCCGGCCGCCCGAGCGCGCCGGCCAAGTGGATCACCGCCGTATCGACTCCGATCACCAGATCCAGGGCGGCCATCAGCGCCGCGGTATCGGCGAAGTCGACCACGTCATCCATGACATCGATCAGCGTCATGCCGGGCGGGGGGGTGTCGAGTTCCGGTCGCCGTTCTTTTTGAAGACTGATCCACTGAATACCGCCGACCGCCGCGAGGGGGGCCAACATTGCCAGGGCGATACTGCGCCGACGGTCCACCGCGGCCCATTCCGGCTGATGCCGACGGGGATTACCGGCCCAGACCAGCCCAATGCGTGGCCCGTCGGTGGGCGGCAAGCGAGCGGCCCAGGCGGCGACCAACTCCGGTTGCGGTGCGAGATAGGGGATTTCGGCCGGAATCGTCGCCAAGGTGGTGCCAAGGAGATGAGGCAAGCTTAGCAATGGCGCGTGGCAGTCGGCTTCCGGGCGAGCGGCGCCTTCACTGAAGACCTGATCAAGGGCATCCATGCTGCCAAGCAAACGCACCAATTCGCCCGGACATTCCAACACCACCCGGGCCCCCTGCCGTTGCAAAAGCGGGGCATAACGAATGAACTGGAGCGTGTCGCCCAACCCCTGCTCGGCGTGGAGCAGGATGGTCTGCCCTGCCAGATTACGACCGTCCCAACGAGGCTGGGTAAAGGGCGTTGTTTTGACCGGAAAGTCCTTAATCCGCCAACGCCATTCGTACTCTCGAAACCCAGCCGTGAAATCACCCTGTTTAAGCAGAACCCGGCCATAATCCTTGTGAAGCCATGGACTGTCGGGACGCAACGCCAGCGCCTGGGAATAGCGTCGGGCGGCCTCTTCCAACCGGTTCTGCGTGAAACACACCAAGCCGAGGCCAACGTAAGCGTCCGTGAGAGTCGGTCGTAGCACCAACGCCCGTTCATAGTGCGCCGCCGCCTGGCACCACCGATCTTGCTGCCGCAAAAGGTTGCCCAGATTAAGGTGAGCCTCGGGATAGTCGGGCCGCAGACTCAGGGCTTGCCCGATCAGCCGTTCCGCAGTTGTGTCGTCACCACTCTGAGCCGACAACACGCCCAGCAGGTGAAGACCGTCCACATGATCTGGAACGATAGCCAATAGCCGCCGATACAGCCTTTCCGCTTCGGTCAGCCGGCCCGCTTGGTGATGCCGAAGGGCCAGTGCGAAGATCTCGGCCGGGGCGATGGTGGTGGCGGGCGGATTTTGACCCATATCGTTATATTCCGCCTCTTGCTCCTATCACAGGGAGTGCGAGCCGACGCGTGATCCGTTCGGACACGAAATCTTCAATCTGTTGATAGTCGAGATCGGGTTGGGCCACGGCCGGACACCCGATCCCTGCGTCGGAGAACGAGGGAAAAAGCCCGGTTCGGTCATAAATTGAGGTAGAACTCTGGGTACGGTAAACCGAATCGGCGCACAAACGGTCGAGATCAACGATGATCTCGCAGTCCGGCCGGGCCAGGGCCTGGGTCAGTCGCCAAAGATAATAGTATACCAGATAGCCGATGCCATCACCGACATCGTCAAACAATCTTTTATAGATTGCCATGTCATTCGTAACGCTTGATGTATAGACTAAAGGAATATCATAACATTCGATCAACGGCTGAAGTAATGGATGGTCGCGATTCTGACCGCAAATCAGGAACTGGTTGATCAGGAAATACGAAATGCCGTGTCGGTTCTTCTGGTTGATGATCGACGCCCATTGGCGCCGGGGATCCCGCAGCACCAGCATGTGGACGGCATTGAACTTATCCTTCAACCAACCAACCCGACCTAATGACCGGGAAAAACCCAGTACCGGAACGCGATCGCCGTCCCGGGCATGGTCGATCAGCATGGCCAGGTAACAACCCAGTTCGGGGGCCTGGTCGCCAGCAGACAGAAAAAAACGGCGGTAGGAGACCATCGGATCAAACAGCTTGATCCGGCCATCATCAATCAAAGGTTGGTATTCGGCGAAGTAGGGCGCGTCAAGGGACGGGTGATGCGAGACATCGGGGTTCGGGCGGGCGCTCAACAGTTGGTTGGGCGAGGCGCCCAGCAATTCATGGAGTGGCTCGTAATAAGCCAGAGTCTCGGGAAGGCAGCGAAATCGGCTCCAAATGTAGGTGCTGCCCGTCCGCCAACCGCTATGGAGAAATATCACCGTCATCTGGAGTCTCCCCCCTTTCCCGTGGTGTTGGAATCATGTTGCCAGTGACCGACATCCGGGACGGGCCTCCGAAAAGGCTTGCAATCGAGGTATCATGGGCCTGTCGCATCCGACCGCACCCGGGAGATTTCGCGTCTTGTCTGCTCCGCGCCGGCTTCGGCCAACGTCGGACCCGTGACCGCAAGGGGTGCCGCCGGGGCAACAGTGATTCCCACCGCCGCGATCGTTAAGAGTCCAGGGCTTATGGTGTTCTCCCGGCGGTTACGGCTCGACGCCGTGTGGTCCCAGGGCCTCAGTACATCGTCAGGGGGTGAGGCCGAAGGTCTCCGACACGCTACGGACCTTTCGTCAGCCAAGAATGGATTGGAATATTTACAGCGTTATGTCGGCTTCTGTGCGATAGGGTAACCACACGTTACCGTCCCGGCATATCAAGCGCCACAACAGGAATGACAGTGGCCACCCCGTGAAGCCTTGATAAAACCGGCCGCCCAGCCCCTGTGCGCCCGGCCCCAAGCCAGGCCAAGCGGCCAGACACTGGCCGCAAACACTGTGTTACAAAAACGGACACACTCCAGCAAACCCGATCGGTTAGCGTCTGAGCAGTCAACGCCGGGTGAACAGCATTGTGCTTCGGTGAGCGCGGGGGGCGTCACGGTCGTTGTCGGACTCCGCTCTGTCGTTCCGTAGTGATCACTGTTATGCCGCGTCGTTTCGCATGGGTTACACCCCATTCGTCAGTCAGACAAGCGGAGGAAGGTCGTCATGACTACCCTGCCCGTCACCTTCAACAGAGTCCCGACGGCTGTTGCTTACCTTGTTCTTGGTCTCGGTCTGGCCGTTTTGCCGTCGGTCGCCGAGGCCCGGGTGGTCGTCGGTATCGGCTTGCCGTTTGGTTGGTACGGTCCGCCGTATTCCTACGGAACGCCGGCCTATGCCTATTGGCCGCCACCACTGCCGGTCTACCTGGCGCCATCGGTGCAGTCCGCGCTGCCGCCGGCCCCGTTGGGACCACCACCCACGCAGTACTGGTATTATTGCAATAAGCCGCAAGGATACTATCCGTATGTCACAACCTGTTCCGGGGCTTGGCGCAAAGTCGAACCCACACCGACGCGGTAAGCAGCGGTGGCCTATGTCTCAACGTCGGGCTGGTGCCGCGGCTATTTCAGCGCTGGTCTTGCTCGCGGCTTGTGCCGCGCCGCCCATGGGGCCGACGGTCGGCGTGATGCCCGCTCCGAATAAGCCATTCGAAGCGTTCCAAGCGGACCAAGCCGCTTGCCAGCACGATGCCCGTCAGCAGGCGGTCGACGGCGTCGGGAAGAGATGCGGCGTCAAGACGATTGCGGGCGACCCTTCAGGTCATTTCACGGCTGTTGTGTGGGAGAAAACCGCGATGACACCGGGCCGGTTGAGGACTGCTGTCGAACCTGCGATGGGTCATTCTTAATGGTTCGCCGGTTCTTGAGTTCGGGGTGCAGGGGGCTGGCCCCCTGCGTCGGTGCCGAATCGCGATGGCCTGCCTCCGTCCCGGCCGAGGCAGACGCGGGTATGACACGAAATAACGCCCAGGGGCTCAGAACCAGGGGGAGTCCCCCTGGCTCCTTCCCTCTCGATCAGGCGGCGGCCTTGGCGGCGGCGGCGGCTTCCCGGGCCGCCAGTTCCGCCAGCTCCTGCTCTTCCGACTTGATGATGCCGAACGCCATCAGCATCTCTTCAAGTTCTTCCATGGTGATGGGGGTCGGGATCACACCCTTGCC
>CAIYNU010000064.1 GCA_903927615.1 uncultured Rhodospirillales bacterium
CGAGCGGCTGAAGGCGGCGGTTTGCTAAACCGTTATAGGAGCTTAAACTCCTATCGGGGGTTCGAATCCCCCTCCCTCCGCCAATAACAAAATCAAGGGGTTGAGTTCCCGCCCGTTCCCGGCTACTCCCCGAAATTCCCGCCTTTTCCCAGAGTCAGTGGGACAACAGTGGGACAAGGTTCGGCCCGTCCCACCGGGTCGGCTGGCCGCCACCGTGAACAGCGCGAATCGGCCGTCCCTCAAGGTCCCGCTCACGTCCGGTCGGACATGTTGTGCCCCTGGGCGACACCCTGGCGGCGAATAGTAGGCGTGCAACTACCAACCAGCCACGAAGGCAGTGAGGAGTCTCGTGGTCATCCCGGACTCGGAATCCGTCATGACCACTGCAACCGCTCCGTCTCTCACCGAGACAATCATGCCTGAGGCCCTCGTTGCTGAGCTTCTAGGCATCGAAGTCAAGACGCTTCGCAATCAGTGCTCCTCAGGGCACGGCCCGGTCTTTATCCGGCGGTCAGGCTGCGGGGTTCTGTACTACGCCGCAGATGTCGAGGCATATCTGCTCTCGCGGCGCACCACTCCAAGTGGTCTATCGCTGCCCTCCCAGGCCAAGACGGTGGCGGACGTATCGGCGTTGTCGGCCCATGGGAGGTTCGCACCTGCGGCCTCCAACCGGGTTTCCAACTCGGCGCGCAACAGCAGGGCGAGGAACGAGCAAAAGATATCCGAGCATATCTATAACGAGGCCGCTGAGAAGTTGATAACATTCCTATTCCCGCTTTCAAAGGTGTCCGCTAACAGGTTCGTCTGTAAATTCTCTCGCTTTAGCCAAGAAGGTGTCATGGGTGTCCGTCATTCAGTGAATGGGGTCGTCTTGCTGACTTCCCAGTCCTAAGAAAAGGAATGCGGCCACGACTAGAAGTCTTACCAACATAGTCATGACCGCCCCCTCTGATGTCAACGTAAGGTAATATAGAAGCACCGAATATCCCAATCTGGTCATCTAATGCGATGTGAACTCGACCACTGAGTCCCACGTTACCCTTTGGAGCCGCCATCCGTCGTCATGGGACGATCATCGGCCGGGCAGGATATGCCGAACCAGGCGACGTAGAGCGCCGGGAGGAACACCAGCGTCAGGAGTGTCGCTCCCGCCAAGCCCCCCATGATCGCATAGGCCATCGGCCCCCAGAAAATCGTGGGCGCGATGGGGATCATGCCGAGGATCGCCGCCGCGGCGGTGAGCAGGATGGGGCGGAAGCGATTGGTCGTGGCCTCGATGACCGCATCCCAGGGGTGGCGTCCATTGGCCCTTTCGGTTTCGATCTGGTCGATGAGGATCACCGAATTGCGCGCGATCATGCCGATCAGAGCCAGCACACCCAGGATGGCCACGAAGCCGAGCGGCTTGCCCGAGGCCAGGAGCGCCGCGACCACCCCGATTACCCCAAGAGGAGCCACGCTGAGCACGAGCAGGAGCCGGTGAAAGCTTTGCAGCTGGATCATCAGGATGGTCAGCATGAGGAAGAGCATCAGCGGCACGACGGCGATCACCGACTGTTGCGCCTTGCTGCTCTCCTCGACGGTTCCGCCCACGGCCACGCTGTAGCCTGTCGGCAGGCTGGCCTTGAGATCGTCGAATGGCCGCGCCAGGTCTTGGACCACCGTCGCAGGCAGGATGCCCGGGGCAACGTCGGCCTGGACGGTGAGGGTCGGCTGGCGGTCCCGGCGCCAGATGAGCGGGTATTCCTGGCCGTACTCGACCGAGGCGAGTTGGCTCAACGGAACGCTTCGGCCGTTGGGCAACGGCACCTGCAAGCTCCGGATGGTCGCCAACGACATGCGCTGCTCGGCATTGGCCCGCGCCACCACATCGACCAGATAGATCCAGTCCCGCATTTGCGTGACCGTCGTTCCGGTCACCACGGTATTGATGGCTTGGGCCAAGTCCCGCGAACTCAGACCGAGAAGACGGGCCGGATCCTGGTCGACGCGGATCGTCACCATGCGGGCCGGTTCGATCCAGTTGTAGTTGATCTTCTGCACCGAGGCGTGCGAACCCAGGACCTGCGCCGCCTTGAACGCGATCTCCCGGACGTGGTCGGGGTCCGGTCCGCTTACCCGATACTGCAAAGGCCAGCCGACCGGGGGACCGAGTTCCAGGGGGTAGACTCGCCCTACGACATTGGGGAACTCGGTCTCCAGCGCCTGCTCCAGCCTCGCCTCGACCCGCCCACGCTGCTCCAGACCCTTGGTGACGACCACGAGCTGGGAAAAATTGTCGTTGGGAAGCTGGAGGTCCATGGGCAGGTAGAACCGGATGGCCCCCATCCCGACATAGGTGCTCCAGCGTTCGACCTCGTGATCCTCGGCCAGCAATCGGTCCAGCCTGGCCGAGGCCTCCCGCGTCGCCTGGATCGAGGCGTTCTGGGGCAGCTTCAGGTCAACCAGCAATTCCACGCGGTCTGAGGACGGAAAGAATTGCTGGGGAACGAAACCCATGCCGACCAGCGCCAGGACGAACGCGCCCAGGGTCAAGAGGATGGTGCGCCAGCGCGCCCGCATCGCCGCCAGCAGCACACGTTGGAACAAAGCCATGATCACGCCCGGCTTTTCGGAATGGGCGGTCTTGGGGCGTTTGAGGATCCAGACACCCAGCAAGGGGGTGAAGAGCGCGGCGACGAACCACGAGGCGATCAACGCGATGCCGACCACGGCGAAGATCGAAAAGGTGTACTCGCCGGCCGAGCTTTGGGCAAAACCGATCGGCACGAAGCCGGCCACCGTGACCAGCGTCCCGGCGAGCCTGGGAAAGGCGGTCGAGTGATAGGCGAAGGATGCTGCCTGCTCCTTGGTATCTCCGCGCTCCATCCGGCTGATCATCATCTCGATGGTGATCATCGCATCGTCGACCAGCAGGCCGAGGGCGATGATGAGCGCGCCCAGCGATATGCGTTGGAGATCGATGCCCGAGAAGGTCATCGCCACGAACACGATGGCAAGGACCAGGGGAATGGCTATGGCCACCACGCTGCCCGCCCGAGCGCCCAGGGAAACGCAACTGACGAAGAGGATGATGGCGATGGCCTCCCACAGGGCCTCCATGAATTCATCGACCGCATGTTCGACGGTGGCCGGTTGCTCGGCCATCAGCGTCGGTTCGATGCCGATCGGCAAATCCGCGACAATCCCGACCATTGCACGCTCGATATTGTGCCCCAATGCGAGCACGTTGCCACCATCCCGCATCGAAATGGCCAGCCCGATGGCCTCCTTGCCGTTGACGCGGAACATCGGCTGAGGCGGATCGGCCGGCCCGCGGGTCACATGGGCGATGTCGCTCAGCGGAATGATCCGGCCCCCGGCCATGAAATTGACGGCGAGGATGTCCTTTTCCGACCGGAAGGCTCCGCTCACCCGCACCAGGATATTTTCATCGCCGGTCTGGACCACGCCCGCCGGTGCCACCGTGTTCTGAGCCTGCAAGGCGGCGATGAGCTGGGAGCGGTCGATGCCGAGACCCGCAAGACGCTCCGTCGAGAACTCGACATAGACCCGTTCATCCTGCGCGCCGAGAACTTCGATCTTCGAGACGTCCGGCACTTGCAGCAGTCGCGAGCGCACCGTATCGACATAGTCCTTCAATTCGCGATGAGAAAACCCATCGGCGGTGAAGCCATAGACGATGCCGAAGGTATCCCCGAACTCGTCATTGAATCCCGGGCCGACCACGCCTTGCGGCAGGGTATTGCGAATGTCGCCGACCTTCTTGCGCACCTGATACCAAATGTCGGGGACCTTGGCGGCCAGCGTGGAGCCCTTCAGATTGACGAAGATCGTGGACTGCCCGGCGGTCGTGTAACTGCGTATGTAATCGAGGCCGGGTGTCTCCTGGAGCTTGCGCTCGATGCGCTCGGTGATCTGCTGAAGCGTGTCGGTGATGGTCGCTCCAGGCCATTGGGTCTGGACCACCATGGTTTTGATGGTAAAGGTGGGGTCCTCGTTGCGGCCCAGCTTGAAATACGACCCGACGCCGGCGATGACGATGGCCAGCATGAAATAAGCGATCAGCGAGCGGTGCCCGATCGCCCATTCGGAAAGATTGAGGCCGTTCATTTGGCATCTCCCAGCAGGCGGACCTTCTGGCCGGGACGCAGCGCCTGCACACCGGCGGTCACCACCACTTCACCCGTCTCCAGCCCTTGCGAGACGACGACGCTTGCCGAGTCGTAACGCTGAGTGTCCACAGTGCGCAGGGATACGGTCTCGGTCTTGGGGTCGACCACCCACACCGCCGGGAGGCCGTTTGCTCGGGTCAGTGCGCTCGCCGGCAATTCCACGCCAGCGGGGGTGGTCAACGTGACATGGCCGGTAACGGTGGCGCCCAGCCTCATGGTATCGGGCGGGTCGATCAGGCCGACCTTGACCAGGAACGTGCGCGTGGCCGGATCGGCTTGGGGCGCCACTTCACGGACGCGGCCCTTCACCGTTATTGTGGGGTCATCGGTCAAGGCAATCTCGACCATCAGATCCCGAGGCGCCGTCCGGATGACCTGCGCCGGCACGTCGAAGACCGCGTCGCGCCCGCCCTGGCGCGCCACCTGGACAACCATGCGTCCGGCCGCCACGACCTCGCCCGGTTCGGCGCCAACGGCCGTGACCGTACCGGCCGAATCGGCCACCAAATCGGTATAGCCCAACTGGTCCTGGGCCGTGTGGAGCTGCGCCTGGCCAGCGCTGACCTGCGCTTCGGCCGTCTGGCGGGCCTGTTGTGCCTGGTCGAAGCGCGAACGGGGCGTGTTTCCCTTCTCCAGCAGTTGCTGCTGCCGATCGAAATCGTTCCGCGCCTGGGTCAGCTGTCCCTGCGCGGCCGACAGATTGGCTTGCGCCTGGCGCAGAGCATTCTGCTGGATTTGCGGATCAAGCCGCGCGATGACCTGCCGGGGTTTGACGATGTCGCCGACATTGACCAGCCGTTCGATCATGCGGCCATCCAGACGGAAGGCAAAGTTGGCCTGGTCCTGCGCCCGAATCTGCCCTGTCAGGGAAAGGCTCTCCGCGGAGGCGTGGCGTTCTGCCGTCACCGTGCGGACTGGCCGGATTTGTTGGGGCGCGGGCGCCTCATGATCGCCGCAGCCGGCAACGGTGGCGGCCAGGAAAACGATCACGGCGATGCGAGTGTGGTACATCGACGGCACCTTCCGTTTCGTGAGGGGTGCGGGGCTGCCGAAGCAGGCTTGCTCTGCACTATTGGACCGACTATAATGCACTGCATCGTGCAAGGCAATGGTGTTTTGATGGAACAGCTCACGACAACGGAAACCCCACCGGCCCCGCGCAGAGGGTCGCGCGAAGCCATCGTCAGCGCCGCCGAGCGCCTGTTCCTGAACCGCGGCTTCGCCGGCGTCAGCATGGATGAGTTGGCGGAGGAAGCCGGCGTGGCGCGCCGGACGCTCTATAACCAGTTCGCCAGCAAGGAGGAAATCCTCCGCGAAATGCTGTCCCGTGTCTCAACGCAGTTGGGCAACGTCCTTCCCCCCGGGATTGAGACCCAGGGCGATGTCGAGGACGTGCTGCGCCTCGCCGCCAGGGCGGTCCTGGCGTTCCAGGCGCCGCCCGAATATGTCGGACTGGTTCGGATGACGGTCGCCGACGCCCGACAGTTCCCGTGGATCGCCACCGCCTTTGATTCCATCCTGAAGCCTTACCGGGATCGGTTCGAGCGTTACCTGTCCTACCTGACCACCCTGGGCGTGCTTGATTGCCCCCATCCGCTATTGGCGGCCCAGCAGTTCCTGGGCCTCCTCAACGAACCGACCTTGTGGCCGCGGGTTCTCGGCCAAGACATCGCGTCAACCTCCCCCGACACCGTGGTCGAGGAAGCCGTCCGCATGTTCCTGCTGAGATACAGACCCACACACCCGCAAAAATAGGCCGATCAGGATAGATGAATGGGTCGTAGAGGTGCGACGCACATCACCCGGAACAGTCCGCGAGCGGTGCCAGGCGCTGCAAATCGAACGGTGCCGCAACAATCTCGTCGCGGAGGCCGATGCCCCAAAGGATGAACCGCGCGGCCTCGGCCACCACCACCTCGAGATCGCCCTGATAGGGAAAGACCCCGCCACTGGAGAGCCGACCATAGGCGATCTGCGCTGCCACATGGGCGCCGAACCACATGCGGTTGGCTGGTGCCGGGCCGCCCGGGCGCACATCTCCTGCCTGTTCCGCCGCGCGCAGGCTGTCGGTGTAGACGGGCAGAAACTGACGTTCGATCTCGGCGAAGTGGATGCGGGCATACTCGCCATCCTCAATCATGCTGTGCAGCACCAACCTTAGCCGCGTCATCATCAGTTCACGTTTTCCCAACACTCCGAGAACCAGATGGTGAACCATCGCATAGGTTATCAGTATCAAGGTGTCCGTTGACGGCGGCAGTGATGCCAATCGCATCAGATCGGGATCGACCAGACG
>CAIYNU010000065.1 GCA_903927615.1 uncultured Rhodospirillales bacterium
GCCCTTGGCGGCACCTTCGGCCATCCATTCCTTCGCGGCGATCGACAGCATCTCGTCCTCCCAGTCCGGTCTGACCCTGCGAATGGCCCGGCGCAGCAATACCGGGTGCACACTCGCATAAACCGTGGTCGCGTAGACCACCAGCATCTTGAACAGCGAAGGCATATCCCGAGCGTCGGTGAAGGCTTGCACCAGGACGGTCTCGGGGTCACCGTCCCGGTGAGAGTATTTGAGCGCCAGAAGCCCGGCCCGCAAGGGCGGATAGGCCGACAGTTGCTCGTTGGGGATCGGACCCAGATCGACCAGGATATAGCGGACGTCGGGCTGATAGTGCTTGATCGCCTCGGGCGCCTTGATGGTGTCGCGCAACGAAAGCGACACCTTCCATTCGCTGGCACCGTGATAAACCACCATCGGCAGAATCGGCGGCAACGACCGCAAGTTTTCAGCCTTGCCGCCGGCATACCGAACCCAAATCCGCAACATATAGCCCAGCAACTGCAAAATGATACCCGGTTCCGGAGTGCTCTTATGGTCGATCAACACGTACAAGAAAACATCGCCGCCATCCTTGAGCAAGGCACGAAAAAGCCGGTCACTCTGGCTGCCTTGCAGGGCTTCATCAATGAACTCACCATCCAGCAATTCGGGCGGGTCATCGGTCAGCAGGCCGGCGATTTCGGGCGGCAACCGTTCACGAAGCAGGGCGCCAGCCGTTCCCGGCTGATCGAGCAAACCCTTGAATAACTTATCGTGCGGTTGGATCGGCTCCGCCATCAATCCCCTGACTGGCTCCAGGTTGGCCGGACGCAGAAATACTTGAGCAGGCTGGCTTCGTTCCAATACACATTAGTGGAATTTTCACGGACTGCAACAAACACATTAACATCCGATGCGATGGCCCGCCACCGCACCGATGGTGTCGGCGTCCCTGCCGCGGTTGTCAGCCCCGAGGATCGGTTCCTCGAAGCACGCTGACGTTGCCACCTCCCAAACCACCACCTAGGACGACGTCTTCACGTATCCCGAGTTGATAAACATCAGTGCTCAACGATTGGGCGCAATCCGGCGGTAGCTGAGGGCTTCGGCAATATGGACGCGACGGACGGTGTCGCCACCGTCCAGGTCGGCCAGGGTGCGGGCAACCCGCAACACCCGATGATAACCGCGCGCCGACAGGTGCAGATGTTCCGCGGCCTTGGTCAGCAGGTCCCGGCCCGATTGATCGGGTGAGGCCACCTGTTCCAGCAATTCGCCATCGGCGTCGGCGTTGGTGCGGACCGGCGGCCGGCCGTCGGCGCGCAGGCTACGGAAAATGGCCTCGCCGCTGGTGGCCGGGCGATAGCGGTCGGTCTGGGCGACGCGGGCGCGACTCACCCGGGCGGCCACCTGGGCGCTCCCTTCCGCCGGCGGCGGCAGACTGAGGTCGGCGGGGCTAACCGCCGGGACCTCGATGTGGCAGTCGATGCGATCGAACAGCGGGCCGGAAATCTTGGCCTGGTAGTCGGCGGCGCATTTGGGCGCCCGGGCGCAGGCCTGGGCCGGATCGTCCAGGTGACCGCAGCGGCACGGGTTCATGGCCGCGATCAGTTGCACCCGGGCCGGATAGGTGACGTGATGATTGGCCCGGGCCACGGTGGCGCGGCCGGTTTCCAGGGGCTGGCGCAACGCCTCCAGGGTCTGGCGGGGAAACTCGGGCAGTTCATCCAGAAACAGCACCCCCTGGTGAGCCAGCGAAATCTCGCCGGGCCGGGCGCGGCTGCCGCCGCCCACCAGGGCCGGCAGCGACGCCGAGTGGTGCGGGTCCCGGAACGGCCGCCGGCGCAACAGCCGCCCGTCTTCCAGCAACCCGGCCACGCTGTGGATCATCGAGACTTCCAGGGCCTCGGCCGGCGCCAGGGACGGCAGCAACCCGGGCAGGCGCGCCGCCAGCATTGACTTGCCCGATCCCGGCGGCCCGATCATCAGCAGATTGTGAGCCCCCGCCGCCGCCACCTCCAACGCCCGTTTGGCGGTCTCCTGGCCTTTCACGTCCCGAAGGTCCGGGCCATCGCCGCCCACCTCTTCCAACCGCGGCGCGGGCGGCGACAGCACCTGGGTGCCCTTGAAGTGATTGATCAGCGCCAACAGATTCAGCGGCGCCAGCACGTCGAGATCGCCGGCCCACGCCGCCTCGCCGCCGCAGGCCGCCGGGCAGATCAGGCCGAGGCCCTGGGCCGCGGCATTCACCGC
>CAIYNU010000066.1 GCA_903927615.1 uncultured Rhodospirillales bacterium
ATCGGTGCCGGCACCGATGCCGGGGACGGTCCCGGGGACGCGGCCGGTCCCGGCGCCGAAACCGGCGGGGCCGCCTGCACCGAGGACTTGAGGTAAAGCTCCCACCCCGACGGGCCGGGCGCCGGCGCCAGAGTCAAGGCGTCGCGATCGAGCATCGCCCTCAGGGCATCCTGATCGCCGCGGAACCGAATGGTCACCTCGACCCGGGAGCGCGACAACGACATGGTATCGACCGCGGTCACCATCGGATTGCTGGTCAACCGTCGCCGAATCTCCAGCCAGTCCTGCATGCCGGTGATGGGAATCCCCACCTGCAAGCGGGTCTCCACCACCGGCGGCGGCGCGGGCCGGGACAGCGACCCAAACCGGGCGACCGCCGTCGTCGCCGCCCGGGCCAGGAACGCGGCCAGCGTCTCGCCGGCATTTCCCGTGGCCGGCAAGATCGCGGTTCCCGCCGGCAGGGCATCGGCGCCATAGCGGGTGAGAGAGACGTCGCCGCCAACCGCCGGATCAAGCTTATCCACGACCGCCAGCGTCACCACCACCACGTCACCGGCATTGTAATGACCGATGATCTTGGTCAACGCGGCGGCGTCACCCGCCAGAGCCTCGGCGGCGCTGATGTCGGCGACATCGGCCAGCTCGCCCGGCGGAACCACCAGTTTCGTGGCGCCCGCCGCAACCAAGTCCTCCCAGGCCGAACGCCAGGCGGTTCGCTCTTCCCACAACAGGCTTCGCCCGCCGACCTGAAACACCGGCAACACCACGGTCGGCTTGTCGCCCGCGGCAGCCGCGGCGGTCGGGGCGGCCGGGGTGGTGGACGCGGCCGGGGCCGCTGTGGCCCCGGTGGTGACGGCCGGCGCGGCCGGAGGTTTCGGCGCCGGTTCGACCACCCGGACCCCAAGGCTGCTCATATAGGACCGGACCGGCTTGCGCCGGAACTTGAAGCTGAGCGTGCCGACATACCGGACGGCCGAACCGCGCTCGTGCTCGATTTCGAAGCCCTGCATCATGCGCTGGAGATCGGATTCGGCGACGTTGGGCACGATCCGGGTGTCGCCATCGGACGCCAACCGCTTGAACAGAATGCCGAAAGCCTTCCGCTGGGCCTCGAGAATCGCCTTGTCCCGCGCCTCGGCGGCGCTGGAGGCGGTGACGTCGACATCGACCCCGTTGACGGTATAGGGATCGTCCTGAGCCGGAGCGGAAACGGGGGCCGGCGGCGGCGCCGTCTCGCCCTCCGCCCCACACCGGGCCGCGGTCAGGCCCTGGACGGCGACAAGAAGCAGTGCGGCGGCAAGAGCTGCCAGGCAAGGCCGGTGAAGCATTGCAAAGCCTTCCGTTTCGAGTATGTTTCGGCGGGTGTGGACCGGCCGGATGTCCGGTCCGAAGGTCTCTTATAGCATATAGCCGAGTACGAGCTAGTGCGAGTGAGGATACCATCTCGACCAAATCGTTTGCGCCGCCGTCGGCCTACCGAGAAGCCGGTGTCGATATCGACGCCGGCAACGCCCTGGTCGACGCGATCAAACCGTTGGCGCGCTCCACCGCGCGGCCGGGGTCCGATGCCGGATTGGGCGGGTTCGGGGCGCTGTTCGACCTGCGGGCCGCCGGCTTCCACGACCCGCTGCTGGTGGCCACCACCGACGGCGTCGGAACCAAATTGAAAATCGCCATCGCCGTCGACCGCCACCAGACGGTCGGCATCGATCTGGTGGCCATGTGCGTCAACGACCTGATCGTTCAGGGCGCCGAACCCCTGCTGTTCCTGGATTACTACGCCACCGGCAAGCTGGAGGTGGCGGCGGGCCGGGCCATCGTTTCGGGAATCGCCGAAGGCTGCCGCCAGGCCGGGTGCGCCCTGGTCGGGGGCGAAACCGCCGAACTGCCGGGCATGTATACCGGCGGCGACTATGATCTGGCCGGGTTTGCCGTGGGCGCCGTGGAACGTGACGGGGTGCTGACCGGGTCCGACGTGGTGGTCGGCGACGTGGTGCTGGGGCTGGCCTCCACCGGGGTGCATTCCAACGGGTATTCCCTGGTCCGCCGGGTGGTGGAGCGCGCCGGACTGGATTATCACGCCCCGGCGCCGTTCGCGCCCGACCGGAGTCTGGCCGACGCCCTGCTCACCCCCACCCGCATTTATGTCCGCAGCCTGTTGCCCCCGATCCGGACCGGCCTCATCAAGGCCCTGGCTCACGTCACCGGCGGCGGACTGATCGAAAACATTCCGCGGGTGCTGCCCCAAGGGCTGGGCGTGACCCTGGACGCCGCCGCCTGGACGTTGCCGCCGGTCTTCCGCTGGCTGGCCCGCACCGGCGGCGTTACGCCGGCAGAGCTGGCTCGGACGTTTAATTGCGGCATCGGCATGGTCGTCATCGCCAGCCAAACCCACGCGACGGATTTGGCGGCGCAGTTGAGCGCGGCGGGCGAGACCGTCACGGTCATCGGTCGGATCCGCCTCGCCACCTCCGACGGACCGCGGGTGGCCATCACCGCAATGGAGTCGACATGGCGCGACTGAGGGTGGGGGTCCTGATTTCCGGCCGCGGCACCAATCTCCAGGCGCTGATCGACGCCAGCGCCGATCCCGCCGCCCCGGCCGAGGTGGCGCTGGTGATCTCCAGCCAGGGCGATGCCCAGGGGCTGGCCCGGGCCCGGGCCGCCGGGATTCGCTCGGAAATCATCAATTATCGCGCCTTTAACGCCAAACAGGGGTTCGAGGCGTCGCTGGACGCGGCCTTGCGCGGCGGGCGCATCGATCTGGTCTGTCTCGCGGGGTTCATGCGCATCCTGACCCCATGGTTTGTCGAACGCTGGCGCGACCGCCTGATCAATATTCACCCGTCTTTGTTGCCGGCGTTCAAGGGGCTGGATACCCACGCCCGGGTCCTGGACAGCGGCGCCCGGTTCAGCGGGTGCACCGTCCACTTCGTCCGGGCGGAAATGGATGAAGGCCCGATCATCGTCCAGGCGGTGGCGCCGGTGATGCCCGGCGATACCCCGGACACGCTGGCGGCCCGGGTCCTGGGACTCGAGCATCGCTGCTACCCTCTGGCGGTGCATTTGATCGCCGAGGGCCGGGTGCGGGTGCAGAACGAACGGGTCGAGATTCTCAACGCCACCGTGGCCAACGCCATCATGATCAACCCCCTGGGCTGAGCTGTCGCCCTCCCCGGCTTGCATGGCTCGGCAATTCGGTCAAAGTTTCGGCCGTGGGAGAACACGCACATGAACCTTGGACCCTTCGTCGTCGGCCGGTCGACCGTCGTCTACCTTCATGATCTGGTCGTGACGGCGGCGGCCATGGTTTTCGCCATGTACCTGCGGGTCGGCAACGACGCCTTCGACCTTTACCGGCCGGTGCTGCTGGCCAGCATTCCGATGGTGATGATCATCGGAGCGGTGACGTTCCGGCTGTTCGGCCTGTATCGGGGCATCTGGCGCTACGCCTCGGCCCCGGACATGGTTCAGTTGGTCAAGGCGGTCTCGGTCTCGGCCGTGGTGTTCGGCGGCTTGATCTCCGCATTGGTCATGCTGGTGCCCATGGAGCCGATGCCGCGCTCGGTGCCGCTGATCCTGTGGCTGGTGTTGCTGGTGGCGCTGGGCGGTCCGCGCTTCGGTTACCGGCTGCTCAAGGACAGCCGGTTGGCCCGGCGCCCGCTCGAGGGCGGACAGGGGGTGATTCCGGTGCTTCTGATCGGGCTCGGCGAGGCCGCGGCGCTGTTCATCCGGTCCCTGGACAACGAACCCCATGCGCCCTACCGGGTGGTGGGCGTGCTCGACGAAAAGGGCCGCCGGGTCGGGCGCGACATCCGCGGCGTGCCGGTGCTGGGTGACATCGATCAGTTGGCCCAGGTGGTCGAATCGCTGGGCCAGCGCGGCCAGCGGCCCCAGCGCCTGATCCTGACCAAGAGCCAGCCGGAATTGGACAGCGGCGTGGTGCGCCGGTTGCTGGACGAGGCCGACACCCTGGGCTTGCCGCTGACCCGGCTGCCCCGGCTGACCGAATTCAAGGAAGCGTTGAGCGAAGGCAAGATCGAGCTGCGGCCGATCGCCATCGAGGACCTGCTGGGCCGGCCACAAGCGGTCCTCAACCACTCCGCCATCACCGACCTGATCGCCGAACGGCGGGTGCTGGTGACCGGGGCCGGCGGCACCATCGGCAGTGAACTCTGCCGCCAGATCGCGGCGTTGCGGCCGGCGGCGTTGGTCCTGGTGGATAACGGCGAATTCAACCTCTACGCCATCGACATGGAATTGCGGGAAAGCTTTCCCGCCATTGAAATCACCACGGTTCTGGCCGATGTCCGCAACCGGGACCGGATCATGCGGCTGTTCCACGACCGGCGCCCGGATCTGGTGTTTCACGCCGCGGCGTTGAAGCATGTGCCGCTGGTGGAGAGTTGCCCCGGCGAAGGTGTGCTGACCAACGTCATCGGCACCCGCAACGTCGCCGACGCCGCCCGGGCGGTCGGCGTGCGGGCCATGGTGCTGATTTCCACCGACAAGGCGGTGCGGCCGTCCAGCGTCATGGGCGCCTGCAAGCGGATTGCCGAGGCGTATTGTCAGGCCCTCGACACCGTGGCGGTGCGGGACGCCGCCGCCGGGACGCACCCCGCGACCCGCTTCGTCACGGTGCGCTTCGGCAATGTGTTGGGCTCCAGCGGCTCGGTGGTGCCGTTGTTCCAGCGCCAGCTTGCCCGCGGCGGGCCGCTCACCGTCACCGATCCCGAGATGCGCCGCTATTTCATGACCGTTCGCGAGGCGGTGGAGTTGGTGCTCCAGGCCTCGGCCCACGGCGTCGCCCATCCCGACGAGCGCGGTCGCATCCTGGTCCTGGACATGGGCGAGCCGGTGCGGATCGTCGATCTGGCCCGGCAGATGATCCGGTTGTCCGGGTTCAAGCCCGATATCGACGTGAAGATTCAGTTCGTCGGCCTGCGCCCCGGCGAAAAGCTGTTCGAGGAAATTCTCTACGCCGCCGAACAGCCGTCACGCACCGAAGCCGACGGGGTGTTCCTGGCATCACCCCGGCTGATCGACTACGCCCTGCTCAACCGCACCCTGCACGAGCTGGAAACCGCCGCCGCGGCCGACGATCGGGTCAGGATCGCGGCGATCCTGCATACCATCGTGCCGGAATATCAGTCGCCCGAGGATGAGGTCGCCGTCGCGGCGCGGATCTAACGCGCCCACCAGGGTTCCCCCCCCCGGTAACGTCATGGGTTCCAAGGGGTCACCCCTTGGTCGCCGAAGGCCCTTGACCAATGTCGGCGGCGTTACGGGGCGGCGGGCGGCGCCAGGGCGATGGCAATGGCTTGGTCGGCGCGGTCGATCCAGTGGAAGGTCAGGCGTTTGCGCGCCGCCTCGGGGATTTCTTCGAACTCCTTGCGGTTGCGCGCGGGCAGCATCACCGCGGTGATGCCGGCCCGGACCGCGGCCACCACCTTTTCCTTGATCCCGCCCACCGGCAGCACCAGGCCGCGCAGGCTGATTTCACCGGTCATGGCCAGATCGCTGCGGCAGGTGCGCTCGGTCAGCAGCGAGACCAGCGCCACCACCATGGCCACGCCGGCGCTGGGGCCGTCCTTGGGCGTGGCGCCGGCGGGCACATGGATGTGGATGTCGGTCTTCTCGAACAGGCCATCGGCCAGGCCCAGGTCCCGTGACCGGGTCTTGACCAGGCTGAGCGCCGCCTGGGCGCTTTCCTTCATCACGTCGCCAAGCTGACCGGTCAGGATCAGCTTGTCCTTGCCGGGCATGCAGCCCGCCTCGATGAACAGGATTTCGCCGCCGGTGGCGGTCCAGGCCAGGCCGGTGGCGACGCCGGGAATGCTGGTGCGCTGGGCCAGTTCGCTTTCGAATTTGCACGGCCCCAGGATCGCCGCCAGACCGTCGGCGTCGACTTCCTGTTTGCCGGTGACGGTCCCTTCGGCGACGCCCATGGCCAGATGGCGGAACACCGCCCCGATTTCGCGTTCCAGGTTGCGGCAGCCGGCTTCGCGGGTATAATCCCGAATAATTCCGACCAGTCCGGTTGCTGAAATCTCGGCCTGTCCGACGGTCAGGCCGTTGGCCTCAAGCTGGCGGGCCACCAGATACCGTTGGGCGATCTCGAGCTTTTCCTCCTCGGTATAGCCCGGCAGTTCGATCACCTCCATGCGGTCGCGCAAGGGGGCCGGCACCGCATCCAACAGATTGGCGGTGCCGATGAACATGACCTCGGCCAAATTGAACGGGACCCCGAGGTAATGGTCGCGAAAGCTGTTGTTCTGCTCGGGATCCAGCACCTCCAGCAAGGCTGCCGACGGGTTGCCGTGGAACCCGGTGCCAAGCTTGTCCAGCTCGTCAAGCATCAGGACACAATTGCGCGCCCCGGCCTTGCCCACCGCCTGGATAATATTGCCGGGTAACGCCCCGATATAGGTGCGGCGGTGGCCGCGGATTTCCGCTTCGTCGTAAACGCCGCCCAGGCTCAGCCGGGCGAACGTGCGGCCGGTGGCCCGGGCGATGCTCTGGCCGAGGGACGTCTTGCCGACACCGGGCGGACCGACAAAACACAGGATCGGGCTTTTGCCCGCCGGACGCAATTTGCGCACCGCCAGGAACTCCAGGATGCGCCGTTTGACCTTTTCCAGCCCGTAATGGTCCTGATCGAGAATCCGGCGCGCCGTGCCGATGTCGGTGCATAGCGGACTGGTCACCGACCAGGGCAGCTCGATCAGCCAATCCAGATAGGTCCGGACCATCGCGTATTCCGCCGCGCCCTCGGACATCCGCTCCAACCGCTTCAGTTCCTTGCGCGCCTGCCGGTCCGCTTCCTCGGGCATGCCGGCCTTGGCGATGGCCTGACTGAGCTCGCGCAGCTCCTCGGCCTTGATGTCGGCCTCGCCCAATTCCTTCTGGATGGTCTTGAGTTGCTCCCGGAGCAGGTATTCGCGTTGATGCTCGCCGACGCTCGCCTGGGTCTGCTGACTGATCTCTTTGGACAGCCGCATCACCGTCAGTTGATGACCCAGCTTGCCGATCACCAGATCCAACCGGGACCGAAGGTCTTTGGTTTCCAACATCTCCTGTTTCTCGGCGGCTTTGATGTCCATGGTGCTCGCCACCACATCCACCAGGAGCGACGGTTGGGTGATGGTCTCGACCGCGGTCACCAGCTCGGCCGGGACCTGGGGCAACAGGCGCAACGATTCCAGCGCCTGTTCCTTGAGGGTGCGAAACCGGGCCTCGATGTCCGAGGTGATGCTGTCCGGCTCGGCCAACAGCTCGGCACGCGCGCACAGGAAGGGGTAGCCCGACAGGTACTCGACAATCCGGAACCTTTGCTGCCCCTGACAGATGATGTGATGCACGCCATTGCCCGCAAACAGGTAGCGCAGGATGACCGCCACCGTGCCGATCGGATAAAGATCCCCGGGGCCGGGGTCGGCGGTCTCTTCCTGACGTTGGAGCAACACGCCGATCGGGCGGTCGGCGCGCACCGCTTCCCGCGCCGCCATCACCGACGACGGACGCCCGATCACCACCGGCATGGTGATGCCGGGAAACAGCACCACATCCCGAACCGGCAGGATGATCAGGGCGTCGTCGGGCACCCGCAGACTGTCCGATGAGGGATCGGATTGGCGACGGGGATCGGGCACTCCGGTTGATCCCGACTGCTCCCGGCCGGCGCTCTCAACGCGGGCGGCGGTTTCTCCCCAACGGATCGACACGGGTCCCCTCCCCCCTTCGGGCGGCACCGATCACCGCCCTTCTTCAAAGATGGGCACGGCGTGCGCCGCTACCAGGGTCACCGAGCGGCCGGCCTCGGGGCGCTATCCAGTGCCCCGGCCTCGTAAACAACCAGAGGCGGGGAACAGTCTCCGGACTTCACGCTTGCGCCTACCGGCGGCGACTGCTATACGCTGATCAAACACACCATGCTGATACTGGATATGGAATATGTCAAAACCAAAAGACAGTTTAGCCACGACCGCCGTAATTGATCCAAAGAACTATACCCTTACCGTCGTTATTCCTTGCTACAATGAAGTTTCGACGCTTCGTGAACTTGTGGACCGGGTAATCAATTCACCGATTGAGCGCAAGGAAATCATTATTGTTGATGATTGCTCCCAAGACGGGACGCGCGCCCTGATCGAACAGGATATTGCACCGCTGGTCTCCAAGGTCTTGTACCATCCGGTCAATCGCGGCAAAGGCGCCGCGCTGCGGACGGGCTTTGCCGCGGCAACCGGCGAGATCGTGCTGGTCCAGGATGCGGATCTCGAATACGACCCCGTGGAATATCCACGACTGGTCGCGCCCATTCTGTACAAGCGTGCCGATGTCGTCTATGGCTCGCGCTTTTCCGGTGGCGAAGCCCATCGGGTGGTTTATTTCTGGCATATGGTCGCCAATCGGGTACTGACCCTGCTGTCGAACATTTTCACCGACCTCAACCTCACGGATATGGAAACCTGTTACAAGGCATTCCGCCGCGAGGTCATCCAGTCGATCACCCTGGAGGAGGAGCGATTTGGGATCGAGCCGGAAATGACCGTCAAGCTGGCAAAGAAACGCTACATTTTCTTCGAGGTCGGCATCTCCTATTGTGGACGGACTTATGAGGAAGGCAAAAAAATTGGTTTAAAGGATGCCTTTCGTGCGCTTTACGCCATTATTAAGTACAGCTTTAAGCGAGTGTGATCGACGTGAGCAATGAATATGACAGCAAACGCATTTTAGTGACCGGCGGCGCCGGATTTCTGGGATCGCATTTGTGCGAGCGGCTTTTGAAGGACGGTGCTGACGTCATTTGTGTCGATAATTACTTCACCGGACGCCGGGCCAACATCGCTCATTTACTCAACCGGCAGAATTTTGAGTTGCTGCGTCACGATGTCACATTTCCTTTATACGTTGAGGTTGACCAGATTTACAACCTTGCCTGCCCAGCCTCGCCGATCCATTATCAGCATGATCCGGTTCAGACCACCAAAACCAGCGTTCACGGCGCCATCAACATGCTGGGCCTGGCCAAACGAGTCGGTGCCCGAATTCTTCAGGCGTCGACCAGCGAAGTCTATGGCGACCCGGTGATTCATCCCCAAACCGAGGAGTATTGGGGCAACGTCAACCCGATCGGCCCGCGCGCCTGCTACGACGAAGGCAAACGCTGCGCCGAAACCCTGTTCTTCGACTATTACCGCCAATTCAAGCTGCCGATCCGGGTGGTTCGCATCTTCAACACCTACGGTCCCCGCATGCACCCTCATGACGGGCGTGTGGTGTCGAATTTCATCATGCAGGCCCTGACCGACCAGCCGATCACGCTCTACGGTGACGGCAGCCAGACCCGGTCCTTCTGCTATGTCGATGACCTGATCGAAGGCTTCGTCCGATTCATGGCGCTGGAGGGCGACGAACCCGGTCCGCTCAACCTGGGCAATCCCTGTGAATTCACCATGATCGCGTTGGCCGAGTTGGTGTTGCGGCTGACCGGTTCCCGCTCGACCATCATCCACCAGCCGCTGCCCGCCGACGATCCGCGCCAGCGCCGACCCGATATCACCAAGGCCAGCCAAAAGCTGGGCTGGCAACCGACGGTGCCGCTTGAGGATGGAATTGAACGGACCATCGCCTATTTCCGGCGGCTGATCGGCGAACCGTAGGCTGGACGCGGCACAAGCCCCCATCAGCAATCTGCGGGTAAAAACCTGTGGCGACACCGGCGACTTAACGGGGATTCGATCATGCCGCCTCGCGTGATGCCGATAGCCGCAACCGCTGCTGGGGCCATCATCCTGCTGCTGGTGTTTCACCATGCGGTCTTTCAGTCCGGTTTCGATCAGGTCAACGGCGACATCATTGACACCCGATTCAACGTCGCCATTCTGGAACACTGGTTCCGGGTGATTCAGGGCCGTGACCCCTGGCTCAGTCTTAATTTTTATTATCCGGCCACCGGAACCCTCGGTTACAGCGACGCCCTGCTGCTGCTCACGCCGCCCTACCTGCTGTCCCGGCTGGCCGATGTTTCGGCGTTTCATGCCCTCCAAATCACCGTCCTGCTCGCGACGATCACCGGCTTTGCCGGAACTCTGCTGTTCCTGCGCGGCGTCCTGGGCCTGGCGCTGCCGGTGGCGGTGACGGCCGCCGTCGCCTTTGCCGGCAACACCGCGCTCTCGCAAAGTCTGGGCAGCGGCCATATCCAGTTACTGGCCACCATGGGCATTCCATGGCTCGCCTGCCTGATCGTCGCCTACCTGCGCGCCCTGCGGTGGCGGCGCGGTCTGCCCTACGGCGCCGCGGCCGGGGCGCTGCTGGGCGCCTTGCTGTACACCTCGTTCAATACGGGTTGGTTTATAGCCGTACAACTTCTAGTAATAGGCATCCTGTTCAGCGCGGCGGCCCTCCTGAAGCGGGGGATCCGGGCGCTGACCGGCGCGGCGAAAATGGCGATGGCGATGTGGTGGCATTGGCCCACCCTGGCCCTGGTCACCGCGGCCAGTTTGACGCCGTTCCTGCTCACCTATCTGCCGGTGGTGACGGCGACCGGCGGCCGGACTTACCAGGAAGTCGCCATCAGTTTGCCCCAGCCCATCGATCTGATTCATCCGCTGTCCAATCTGATCTGGGATCCGATCGTCACGGCGCTGATCCCGACGCTGGCCGGGCATACCGGTGAGTTGGGCAAAGGCCTGACGGGGGGCCTGCTGGCCGTGTTTGCCGCAACCCTGGTCTGGCTCCTGCTGCGACGCCACCCCCGGTTCCGGGGCGGACTCCAGCCCCCGCCGGGATCCGACCGGACCCGCCTGCAACATCGGGTCGCGGGCGTGTTGGGGCTGAGTGTCCTGGTGTGCTGGTCGCTGATGGTCGAGATCGATCACGTTTCGCTGTGGGCGTGGGTCTACCGCATCATCCCCGGCGCGATCGGCGTCCGGGCGGTGTTCCGGTTTAATCTGATCCTGGTTTTTTCGGTCATGGTGGTGGCCGCGATCGGGCTTCACCTGGCCTGGACCGCCGGAACCGGGCGGATCCGGCGCACGCTGGTGACCCTGCTGGGTCTGATGATCGCCGCCGAGCAGATCAACGCCTTCGACAACCGACTGAGCCAACGGCAGCATTTCGCCCCCCTGACGACCCTGCCGCCGGCCCCGGCCCAATGCCGGAGCTTCGTGCTGTTTCCGGCGTTCACGGATCCGGACAGGCCACGTTTCGCCTACCAGACCGACGCCATCACCCTGGCCCAGCATCACAACCTGCCGACCGTGAACGGCTATAGCGGCATGGCTCCGCCCTTCTGGAGCCTGGCCGACCCGGCCGACCGGATCGGTTATGGGGTCGGCCTGATCGATTGGACGGACCGCAACGCCCTGTGGACCGGCCTGTGCGCGGCCGACTTGGGCCGGCGGGCCTGGGTGCCGCTGACCCGTGCCGACCTGATCCGTCGGGCCGGTTTGACCCTGTCGCCCGACAGCCGCCTAAGCTTCACCACCGCCGACGACAGCGGTCGCCGGTTCCTGAAGCCGGGACCGGGGTGGGGCGGCGCCGAGCTTGGGGGCACCTGGACCACGGCGCGATCCGCACGATTGGAGGGCGTGCTCACCGGGTGGCCACCGGGTGGGGTGAGACTGGAGATGCTGACCTCCGCCTTTCTGGCCCCTCAACACCCAAGCCAGACGGTGGTGGTGGTGGTCAACGGCACCGTGGTCAGCCGGTTCGGGTATCGCCTGGGCGACGCTCTGCCCAACCGGCAGTCCATCACCGTTCCCGCCTCAGCCCTGCCGCCGTCGGGCGCGTTCGTCCTCGACTTCCTGATCGATGACGCCCGCTCGCCGGCGTCCCTGGGCCTGGCGTCCGACACCCGGGACCTCGGCCTGTTGCTGACCCGGTTGTCGTTCCAACCCGACGCGCCGTGATCGACCGTCAAAGGTAACGGAGCGGGGCCATCCGTTAGCGTCGGAACACCGGACTGTCCAACGGGATCAACAACAGTGTACGATAGCCCATCAGTCGACGATGAGGCCTTGGCGCCACCAACGGGCTCCTTACCTTTAGGACCTGACCAAAGCGATCGCAGGGAAAAGGACGAAAGATCATGCGCGAAGCCGTGAACATCGGGGCACGCTTGCAGCGCGCCGGACAACGCTGGAAAACCTATCGCGTGGTTGCGATCCGCCAGCCCGCACACCATCAACCCCACGCCCAACTGGTCGCCGAAACCCGCGATGCCGAAACCATCACGGTCTCGCTCATGACCCTGACCGACGGTCGCTATTGGCAACCGGTGGCCTGAAGCCCGGTTCCCTTCGCGCCGCCACGCCGCAGGCGGATGAGGGGATTCGGGCCCCCGCGGCACTCAGTGGAACAGGCTCAGCACACCCCAACAGACGCCGCCGAACGCCGCAACGAAGGCAAACAGGGGGGTCTTGCGCACCGCCGCAAACACCAGCGCCCCCACCCCGACACCCTGCGCCAAGGTCCCCACCACACCCAGCCCGGTATACGGGGCCAGGTTGGTGACGTGCTGGGTGTGAATCACCTCGGGAATCATGAAGCCCAAGACCGCCGCCGCCAGCCATACCGCGATAATGCCGGCTGCGGCCAGCGGCCGATCCGCCCGCGGTCTGACCGTCCAACTGGGAGACCGGTGGATCGCCACGGCGAACAGAACCACCGCTATCATATAGAGAATAAAGGCCATTTTCATCGACATGTCATGCATTCTCCGGGGTTGGAGGGGCTGATGGTTGATCACCAGACCGACGGGCCGACGCGAGCCCTTCGGTGACTGCGGGTCTAATCCGGTTACGACCCGGTTTTTTCTTGGAACCGCCCGGCCACAAGCCATCGCCGAACGATGTCGGATCTGTTACGGTCCGGTTTCCGTCGCTCCGGCGCCGTATCGAGAAACGTTATATAAAAAATCAAGGGAGATCGTCATGCCGCAATGGGCCGCCCCCGTCCGAACCTATGATGTCCATCGATTCAAACAGGATTGCGATGGCTGTGGCAAGTCGAATGAGGTCATCGTCTACCGGCAGGATGGCGAAAACCGGCACGAGCCGATCCATTGCGCGGAATGCGAAGCTCAATTGGGCACCATCGACGCCACCATGGCCCCCCGAACCAGCATTTTCGAACCGAGCGAACGTCCGATCTACGTTTAGGTCAGTCCCGGCGCGGATTACGGCGGCGAACTGAGAGAGCGGTGCGTGGTTTCTTCCACCTGATCGCCGATCGCTACCGAGGTCCGGACGATGGCCATGGAGCCCGCGAGTCCGAGCGCGGCTTCGACCATCACCCCGGAAGCGATCAGCCCCATGATCTCGAAGGTATCGACCAGATAGACGGCAAGGCTGTATTCAGTAGCGGCACCTGCGCCTTTCGAGACGGCCGACGTGGTGTCCCCATCCTTCAACGGAATAAACACCTCGTTGATCTTGTGTCCGATCTCGAAAAACCCCAAGGACTCGCCAATCTGGTGCATCACGGCTTCGGCCAGGGGTGGCAAACACCGAAAAGCCCTGGTCGACGGCCGCCGCCGCCTCCTCGTGCGCCGCCTCTTCGTGCGCCCCCGCTTCATGCTGGGAGGCATGGGGCGACCGGTCCTCGTGACCGGCTGATCCGCCCTCCCCATGGGGGTGATGGCCGGGCGGCGGCTCCGCGGCGGCGGCCGACGTATGGACGGTGTCCGGCCCCCGGGCCGGACCAGCCGGAGCGGTCCCCCGGCGCGCGACGGAGTCTTGAGAAACGGGGGATTCTTGAGACTCAAGCGGAATGACCGGCTTCGGCAGCACCGCAACCGGCTCGGGCACAATCCGGTCGGGCACGATCCGGTCGGGGGTTAGGGACAGTCGAACACCGGTGCCGGGAAGGGCTTCCGACCCGCCCTGCTGGTGCCCGACCGACGCCGGCCACAGCGTATCCACCACCAGCCCCCAAACCGGCAGCCCCCAAACCGGCCCCGCCAAAGCCAGCCCCCCCACCACCAGCCCCACAACCACCCGGCGAGGTGTTGGGAACAAGGCGACAACGAACCGGGTCAGCCGGGAACAGACATAAAGGAACGCCAACGCCGCGGTCATCGCCCCCAGAGACGCACCGACCCCGACCGCCTTGGCCAGCCGGGCCCCCCGCGTCCGCCGCCAGGCCCTCCACCGCCTGGCCATTTCCGTGTAGGTGCGCCACATGCAACCATCCTCCCCAGGCGCCGGTCCTTCCGCCGCGACGGCGGCGACGCACGCCAGGGCACGGACTTGCCGCCGAGTCACGAATTCAGCGCGTCACTGTAGCACGGTCGGCTTCCCACCGGCAGTCCTGGTTCACCCCGGGCGTTTCCAGAATGGCTCGGCCTCCTTGAATCGGCGCCAGGTTTCGGGCAGTTGGCTCAGACTGTCGCGGCCACGCTGGGCCAGACACCGGTGATCCTCGGACTCCAACCGGACTCCGGCCTCCCGCAGCAGGCCAACGATGCAACGCAAATCCTGGACTTCATCCACCAGCGTCCGCAAATCCACCAACGCCGCCAGGAACGGACGGGTTGCAGCCGGCGGAAACAAACCACGAAAACCGTCGGCGGCATCGTGCAGCCGACGCAGGCGACGGCGCAGACGCTTCAGGTCCTCGGGCTCCGCGCGTTCGGAACCGGCCTTGCGGGCGCGCCGATAGACCCGGTCCAGCCAGGGCCCGACCACCTCGGCAACCGGCAGCCCCAATTGCCGGCGCACCTCATCATCAGCCTTTTCGCACCAGCGATCCTGTTCCAGCCAGCCGCCGCACGCCAGCACCAGCGTGGTGAATTCCGGGGCGAGAATCGCCTCACGGGCGGTGGCCGCGGCCATCCGGGCCGCCGGGCTGTCGGTGCCCGGTGCGATGCCGGCGTCGGCCGAATCAGCCCCCGACAGGCGCAACAGCGGCCCGACCATGGACCAATCCCGAGCCGGCTCCAGGCACCGCGCCAGAGTCCGACACTGGGCGGCAAAGACCGCGGCATCGGATGAGGCGATCACCGGCTCGAACAATTCCAGGCCGTAGCGCAACCGGCGGAGCGCGTAGCGGATGTAGCGCACCGCCCGACCGTCGCCGCCGTCCGGTTCGGCCAGAGCCGCCAGCGCACAATCCTCGTTGTGCAGCAATTGCCGCAGGCAGTGACGCACCACGTGCCGAAACGCCTCGGCGACGGTGGTTGCCGGCGACAGGGCCACGGGTTCGGACTGATCGGGCACCTGAGGCCGTCCCGTGACCAGGCGGTACCCGGCTTCGGCCTTGCTCTCGCCGCCGATGCGCAACGGCACAATGCCCTGAAGCATCAACGCCAGGTCGAACAGCAGTCCGACCTTGCCGCTCCGCAACTCCAGCTCGATTTCGCTGACCGGGTGGACTCGGGAGCCGGCCCGGACCACGCCCACGTCGAAGGCAATCTCCACCGTGGTTTGGGTGTCGGGCCGCACCAGCATGGTGACGCGGCGAATCTCGGTGGCAAAGATCGCCTTCAATGCCGGCAAGGTATCAACCGGCACCAGATGTGTGACGTCGGCCCCCTTCAGCAGCGCCAGATCGGGGGTGTCGCCATCCAATGGCCACTCCCATTCCCGCCGCACCGCCACCGCCGCCGTATCGCCCCCGGCGATACAGTTGTGGGTCTTGACCCCCTGGCTACAGCGACCATCATCTTCCTGGCGCACCCGTAGCGCCACGCCCTGGGCGGCCAGCCGCAGGTCGGGTGTGTCGTAATAGGTGGTGGTCTGTCGCCGCACCCGTTCGGCCCCATCGGCCATGGCCAGAAGCGCCGGATGGCCGACCAGCCGGGCGATATCCTGGGGATCGGTATGCAGCTTCAGTTCGATCTCCCGGCCGGTGGTACCGGCGGCCGGGAACGCAGCGGACTCGTGGGCCACGACGGGCACCCCCTCGGCAAACGCCTGTTACCAGACTGCACCCTCAATAGCCCATTCCGACGACCCGGGCGAAGACAAATCGCGCGCCCCGCCCCCAGGAACGGCCCCGGTCGGCCATCGGGCCCGTATCGGACTCACGACAAGTGGCGGGGGCTGACGAACTCTTGCAGCGTGCCGGTTCCGGGCGCCACCGCGCGCCAATCCTGAACGGCAAAGCGCAGCACCGCCAGCGCGCCGGTGGGGTATTTTGCCGCCAGCGCCGCCAGCGCCGCCGGGGCCCCGCTTCCGGCCAGCGCAACCGCCAATTCATGAATATCTGGGTTGTGCGACACCAGCATCGCCCGGTCCACCGCCCCGGGCAGCCCCTGCACCGCCGCCAGCAGGGCGGACCAACCCCGAAGATACAGCTCCGGCCGCTGGTCGACCACCGGCGTGTGCGTCGGCCCGGCCAGCACCAGGGCCAAGGTCTCGGCGGCGCGGCGGGCCGGCGAGCACAACACGCGCTCCGGCACCAGACCGGTGTCGCGCAGGTGCCGGCCCATACGGGCGGCGGCAGCCTGCCCCCGGGGCGTCAGCGGTCGTTCCATATCGGCCAACCCGGGATCGTCCCACGCGGACTTGGCATGCCGCAGCAGCAGCAGTGTTTTCATGGCTCGGTTCCCCCCCAAAGTCATTCATCGGTCATGACGACCGCCCAGGCTGCCGCAAAGTGTTACGGCGGCTTGCGTCACGGGCCGATTTCGCGCGACAACAGCCCTGGTGCCGCAGGCACGGGACTTCCGGAGAAGACGCCCATGACCACCGACTGCTCACCCGCCCTCGCCCTGACCGATGCAACGCTGTTCCGCGATCGGTCCTATGTCAACGGCGTCTGGACCGACGCCGACGATGCCGCACGCTTCGACGTCGTCAATCCGGCCGACGGCAGCCGGCTCGGCCAGGTGGCCGACTTGGGCGTCACCGAGACCCGGCGCGCCATTGCGGCGGCGGCGGCGGCCTGGCCGGCCTGGCGGGCGCGCACCGCCCGGGACCGCGCCGGGGTGTTGCGCCGGTGGCATGACCTGATTCTGGCGAACCAGGACGACCTGGCGCTGTTGCTGACCCTGGAATGCGGCAAGCCGCTGGCCGAGGCACGCGGCGAGGTGGTCTACGGCGCTTCCTTCCTCGAGTGGTTCGCCGAGGAAGCCAAACGGGTTTACGGCGACGTGATCCCGGCGACGACGCCGAACCGCCGGTTGCTGGTGCTGAAGGAACCCATCGGGGTCGTGGCGGCGCTCACCCCCTGGAACTTCCCCAACGCCATGATCACCCGCAAAGTCGCACCGGCCCTGGCGGCGGGCTGCCCGGTGGTGATCAAGCCGGCCGAAGACACGCCGTTCTCGGCCCTGGCGCTCGCGGAGCTTGCGGCACGGGCGGGACTGCCCGCGGGCGTATTCAACGTCATCACCACCAGCCGGCCGGAGATCGCGGGCGCCGAACTGTCGGCCAACCCGCTGGTCCGCAAGCTGTCGTTCACCGGCTCCACCGAGGTTGGCCGGTTGCTGATGCGCCAATGCGCCGACACCATCAAAAAGGTGTCGCTGGAACTGGGCGGCAACGCTCCGTTCATCGTGTTCGACGACGCCGACCTTGACGCCGCGGTCCAAGGCGCCATGGCGTCCAAGTTCCGCAACGCCGGCCAGACCTGCGTCTGCGCCAACCGCTTCCTGGTCGCCGACGCCGTTTACGATGCTTTCGCGGCCCGCCTGGGCCGGGCCATGTCCGGCTTGACGGTTGGCCCCGGAACCGAACCCGGCATCCAACAGGGTCCGCTGATCAACGGCGCCGGCCTGGCCAAGGTCCAGGCCCTGGTGGCCGACGCCGTGGCGAAGGGGGCCCGAGTCGCACTGGGCGGCGGGCGTCACCGACTCGGGGGCACCTTCTACCAGCCGACGCTGTTGCTGGACGTGACACCGGAGATGCGGATCGCCCGGGAGGAAATTTTCGGTCCGGTGGCCGCCCTGTTCCGGTTTTCCGGCGAGGCCGAGGCCATCGCCCTGGCCAACGCCACCGAGTATGGCCTGGCCGCCTACTTCTATGCCCGCGACGTGGGCCGCATCTGGCGGGTCGCCGAGGCCCTGGAATACGGCATCGTCGGCATCAACGAAGGCATCATTTCCACCGAAGTGGCCCCCTTTGGCGGCGTCAAGCAGTCGGGCATCGGCCGCGAGGGGTCCCGGTACGGCATCGACGACTTTGTCGAGATCAAGTACCTGTGCCTGGGCGGACTGTAGCCGATGGCCCCGCTCTCTCCGGGAGACAGCACGCGAAGCGTGATCGAACGTTTGCGCATCCTGTTGGAACTGACATCCGACGATATCTGGGAATGCGATGCCGAATTGCGCCTGACCATGGTGCAGGGCAAAATCACCGAACAGCGAGGCGTGCTGAGCGCCCTGTTGGGCCGTCAGGCCCAGGATTTCCTTGACCCGTCCCTGCCACCCGAAGACTTTCCGCGCCTCAACGCCGCGGTGGCGGCCCGTCAACCCTTCCGGAATTGCGTGTTTCCGGTGCGCGCCCCCGGGCGGGAGCCCGGGCGCGAGCCCGAATGGGTGCGGTTGAGCGGTCACCCTCTGTTCGCCGAGGATGGTCTCTTCACCGGCTATCTCGGCACCTCGACTCTCATCACCGAGGAGCGGCATCGGCTGGCGGCCGAACGCCGCCGCCAGCAATTGGAAAGCCTGGGCCAACTGGCTGGGGGTGTCGCCCACGAATTCAACAATCTGCTGGTGCCGATCACCATGCTGTCCAAACTGTCGCTGTCTCAGATCGGCGACAGCCAGCCGTTACGCACCTATCTGGAGACGATCCACGAGAACGGCTGGAAGGCCGCCCAGATCGTGCGGAGCGTCCTCACCTACGCCCGCCAGATGACGCCCTCCACCGGACCGGTGGCCTGTGGCGAGGTCATTGCCGAGCGTGTCCAACTTCTGCGCCAGGCCCTGCCGCCTTCGGTCGTTATTGACGCCGACATCACCGATCGCACCACCCGCGTTCTGGGCAATGCCAGCGAATTATCCCAAATCATCATCAACCTGTTCAACAATGCCTGCGACGCCATGAACGAGTACGGCACACTCCGTTGCTCCGTTCAACGGACGGAACTCACGCCTCTGGAACGCACCATCAATGGTCTCGCGACGTCCGAGGTCATTCGTATCCAAGTCGCCGACAGCGGCCCCGGCATTCCACCCGATCTCCGCGACCGGATCTTCGAGCCCTTCTTCACCACCAAACCGGTCGGCCAGGGCACCGGCCTTGGCCTGTCGGTGGTGGAAGGCATCGTCAAGGACTGGGGCGGCCATATCGCCTTGACCAGCATTCCCGGCCAGGGGGCGGTGTTTACCATACTGTTGCCGGTTGCCGCCGAGGACACCACCGCCCCGCCCCCCCCTCGACCTGATCCCCCGATTTAAGACGCCCGTGCCGGCCACGGGATCATCGGGACCCGATCTGCCGGCTTACCCTTTCCTTAACCGCACCCCCGGCCCGCCAGCCTCCTCGGCGCTGAACTCGATGCCGGCCGATTCGAGGGCGCCTTGGATTTTCACCTTGGTGGCGTGGCGCGCCTGGGAGTCGGTCGCCTCAAACGCCACCACGGCATGGATGCCAAGCCCGGCGGCGGTGGCCAGCTGGGCGATGCTCCACCCTAATATCTTTCTCGCGACCCGGCATTGTTCCGGCGTAATCATCATGCTTCTCCATCCTTTCGCAGCCTCACCCCGGGGCCTTCGCCATTGCTGGGGGAGATGAAGATCACGCCGGCCTGTTCAAGGGCGGTGCGGATGGCGGCAACCGTATCGGGATGAGGTGACGTGCTGTCATTTTCAAAACGTGTCACCGACCGGCGAACCACCCGCCCTTCCGTTGCTCCGACGAGATCATCCTGGCTCCACCCCAGCAACCCTCGGGCTCCTCGACATTGTGCGGGTGTGATGACCATGGCTAAAATCGAGACCTTGCTAATGGGCCGATAACCCCATACTAAGTCACATAATGAGCCATCGCAAGCGCGTCGCGCGCGCCCGGCGCCTCTGGGCAGCCTTGATGGGGCAACATCAAGGCGCCATGGGATGACCCGGGGATAAACAATCGCCCCCCAGAAGTGGTGCGACCGAGACGCTTGTCTGCAACTCTGTGAGTTTGGTAGACGAAGAGAGCCGTTAGCCCGGCTTCAAAGGTCAAGGGGATCGGCCGATATGCTCTCTAAAAAAGCGAAGTACGGATTGAAGGCGCTCCTGTTTCTGGCCGATCTCCCGGGTGATCGGTCGGTGCTGATCGCCGATATCGCCGCGCACGAACGCATTCCCAAAAAGTTTCTCGACATGATTCTGCTGGAGATGCGTAACGCCGGGATCCTGTCCAGCCGTAAAGGCAAGGGCGGCGGCTACGCCCTGGCTTTGCCGCCCGAGCGGATCCGGATCGGCACGGTGATCCGCCTGCTCGACGGGCCACTGGCGCCGGTGGCATGCGTCAGCCAAACGGCCTACCGGCGATGCGATGACTGCGTCAGCGAAGACGCCTGTCGCGTTCGCCGATTGATGGGGCAAGTGCGCGATGCCGTGGCCGGGATTCTGGACTCGACCACCCTTGCGGACATCAGCCGGCCGGTCGGAACCCCAGACGGTCCATTGAACTACGACATCTGAGGTAAATAACAATATTATAATGTGTATTATGTCATATTAGACTACTTTTCTGGTAGATCGATATTGACGGCCGTTCGGCGATCTGGCATAAACAAGGAACGGGGGGCTATCAGCCAGACCCACGCCGAATGCAGACCCGAATAAGGACCTTGCGGAATGTCCGTCCTCGCTCGCCAGCACCTGTGTCGACACCGAATGCCGGGCGCGTGTCCGGCCGGTTGTTGCCGGTGACCGATGCCACCGGGCGGCTCTGACGGCCGCCGGCACGCTAGGACACTCGCCCTCGCACCTCATTCCGATTGTTCGGGACGCGCCTGCACGCGCAGTCCGGGAGGATAAGTGATGTCTGCATCCCACGCCTTTGCCATCGAAGTTCACGGCCGGTCCGCCGGCATCGTCGTCGCCGAGCGCGGCGGTTTCATGTTCTTCGCCGCCGAGCGCGCCTTTCAGTCGCTGGAGCGGCGCCTGTTCAAGCAGGTGGTGCACGCCGAACGGGCCGCGCGCCTGGCCCTGGCCGAACACGACAAGCGTCACCGGCATTAACAGAGAAAGGGGCCGTGGCCAGGGGGCTGGGTTGCGCAACGTCTTGGCGCCCGCCCCCCGGCCGCGCCCCCACAGGGCCAAGGGGGCCACCGAGCGCCGCCGGGGCCTCCGGGCCTAACCTTCCAAATTATGGAGACCAACCGATGAATCGTACCGTTCGTCCTTTTTTGGCTGTTGCCGCACTGGTCGCCGCCGGACTCATGAACACGGCGAGCGCCCAAGGGGCCGAGCCGCTCAAAATCGGCGTCTCGGCCGGCCCCTATGGCGAGATTCTCACTTTCGCCGCCGGGTTGGCCGCCAAGGAGGGATTGGCGGTCAAGATCGTCGAGTTCAGCGACTACAATGCCCCCGATGCGGCGCTGGCCCAGGGCGACCTCGACGCCAACAACTTCCAGCATCTGCCGTTCCTCCAGAACCAAATCGCCAAGCGCGGCTACGATCTGGTTGCGGGTCCGACCACCATCGTCACGCCCATGGGCCTCTACTCCAAGACGGTGGCGACGCTGGGTGAGTTGCCCGCAGGGGCGACGGTGGCCATTCCCAACGATCCCACCAACGGCGCGCGCGGCCTCTTTCTCCTGGCCAAGGCCGGACTGATCACGCTGAAGGACGGGGCGGACATTGCCACGACCGTGCTCGACGTGGTCGGCAACCCCAAGAACCTGAAGATCGTCGAATTGGATGCGGCGCAGTTGCCCCGGTCCCTCGACGACGTCGCCGCCGCCACCGTGACCCTGAACTACGCGGTGCTATCAGGGCTCGACCCCAAGTCGGCGCTGCTGCGGGAAGACGAAAAGTCCAAATGGGCCTTGGTCTGGGCCACCCGGCGCGACAATGCCAACGATCCCCGCATCAAGCACTATATCGACCTTTACCGGTCGGACGCCGTCAAGGCGTTCATCGCCGAGCGCTTCAAGGGTACGATCCTGCCGACGTGGTGAGTGGGCATGATAAAGCTTCAGGGTGTTTCCAAGGTCTTTAGCGGCCGGGCCGGTGCGCCGCCGGTGCGGGCGCTGGACGGCATCGATCTGGAGGTCGCGGCCGGCGAGGTGTTCGGCATCATCGGGCCGAGCGGGGCCGGCAAAAGCACCCTGGTCCGGGTGGTCAATTTGCTGGAGCGCCCGAGTTCCGGTCGGGTGATGGTCGCCGGCATCGAGATCACCGGCCTTTCGGGCGCGCGACTCCGCGCCGCCCGGCGCGACATCGGCATGATCTTCCAGCACTTCAACCTGCTGTCGTCGCGCACCGTGTTCGGCAATGTGGCATTGCCGCTGGAACTGGTGGGGACCCCATCCGCCGAAATCCGACGCAAAGTTGGGGACTTGCTCGAACTGGTCGGACTCGCCGACAAGCGCGACCGATATCCGGCGGAACTCAGCGGCGGCCAGAAGCAGCGGGTCGGGATCGCCCGGGCGCTGGCCACCGACCCCAAGGTCCTGTTGTGCGATGAGGCGACCTCGGCCCTGGATCCGGAAACCACCCGCGCCATCCTGCGCCTGCTGGCGGACATCAACCGGCGGCTGGGGTTGACCATTCTGCTGATCACCCATGAAATGGCGGTCGTCACCGAAATCTGCCGGCGGGTCGCCGTGATGGAGAGCGGCCGGGTGATCGAACAGGGCGAGGTGCTGGATGTTTTCGTCCGGCCACGCACGCCGACCGCGCGGGCGCTGGTCAACATCGCGACCGGCGGGGATCCGCCGGACCTGCTGATGCGGCGGTTGGTGCCCCAGCCGGTGCCGGGCGGCGGTATCGTGCTGCGCATGGTTTTTCGCGGCGCGCTGGCCGACCAGCCGGTGATCAGCCAGCTCAGCCGGCGCTTCGGAACCGACATGAACCTGTTGCACGGCCGCCTCGACGCCATCGACGGCGCGTCCTATGGGGTGCTGGTGGCCGAAGTCACCGGCCCGCCCGCCGGCATCCAGGCGACCGTGGCCTTCCTCCATTCCAACCGGCTTGATGTTGAGGTGCTGGGTTATGTCCCCCCAAGTCTGCGCGCTGCTGGTTGACGCCACCGCCGAGACCCTGCTGATGGTCGGCATCTCGGGGTCGGTCGCCACCCTCCTGGGCCTGCCGCTGGGCGTGGCCCTGGCCATCACGGGACGGGGCGAGCTGCTGCCCTGCCTCGCCTTCAACCGCATCGCCGGCCTGCTGGTCAACGCCACCCGGTCGACCCCGTTCATCATTCTGGTGGTGGCCATCATCCCGTTCACGCGGCTGGTCGCCGGCACCTCGATCGGCACGCGCGCCGCCATCGTGCCGCTGATCGTGGCGGCCACGCCGTTCATCGCCCGGGTGGTCGAAGCGGCGATCCGCGAGGTCGACCGCGGTCTGATCGAGGCCGCCAACGCCATGGGGGCCAGGCCCTTGCAGATCATCGTCAAGGTTCTGTTGCCCGAGGCGCTGCCCGGGATCATCCTGGGCCTGACCCTGGCCACGGTCAGCCTGATCGGCTACTCGGCGATGGTCGGCGCGGTGGGCGGCGGCGGCCTCGGCGACCTTGGCATCCGCTATGGCTACCAGCGTTTCCTGCCCGACGTCATGGCCGCCGTGGTGGTGGTGCTGATTCTGCTGGTCCAGGTCATACAGTCCGGCGGCGAGTGGCTGGCCGCCTGGGTCAACAAGCGGAACATCCGGTCGTGAGGCCCGGCTTGATCGGTCAAGTGGGTCTGATTGCGGCGAGTTTAAGGATTAAGCCATCAAGGGGCGTTGCCCGATAGGCGCTAGGATAGGGCGATGAGTCTGATTTTGCAGGGCTCCGCCCGGAACCTCGCGCACCAGACGGTACCGCCGACAAGGAATGCCTGCAACATTGTGAGTCCAGTGGTCATTTGCCCATCGTGACCAGAAAAGCCTCGTTGGGATGGCGTTCGAAGCAGATGGTCACGTCAAGAAAGCGGCGGACACATTTTTTTTGTCGGGGAGGACCAGTTTTCAATGTCGCCAGGGGATCAGTTCCTGGTGTCGCTTGACAATGCTGGATCGGTGAGGTGTGGGGTCGATCCCCGCGTGAGCGGGGGAACCCGCCCCGGGTACGGGACGACGGCTCGCCGGTGGGGTCGATCCCCGCGTGAGCAGGATGCGCTTGGGGCTGCGTCGCCGAATCGATTGCCTCGACGAGGATTCGCGTCAGTCTCCACAGCGTGCATAGGGCTTCGGTGGTATCGGGTGTCTGTCCAGGCTTGAGCATCTCCTCCAACGCCCGACTGGCGGTTCGGATCGATCGATCCGGCTCCAGTTCCAAATCCACGCCCTTGGCCGCGAGGAAGCGTTCCGTGATGTCTTCGGCTGGTCCGCTCCGGATATCGATAGAGACCAAGGGGCTATTTCCGCGAAGGCGGTGGTCATCGCGAAGCTTCTGACGTAGCGCGCACATTTCTCGAGTTGCCAAGGAGGACTCGGCAACACGTGATAGAAACCGAGTTAGGACGCCGTTTTGGGATGACTCGTCTGTGAAGTTATCCGGCACGATGGCCATGGTTTCGAAGTCGGTGCGCTCGGTGAAAGAGCGGGAGGGATAGACTGCGGCAAGATACTCAACAGCATCGCGCCGTAGGCCCCGCATGCTGAGGAACCCCGGTTGAATCACCAGAGGCCAAAGGAGATCACCCGCGATTTCTGTGCGTTCGGCGGCGATACCGAGTAGCCGTGCCCAGACTGAAGTCCCCGTTTCAGTTTCACAGGCCGTTTCGATCGCCAAGCGAAAGGTCGTCTGGTCGGTGGTCCGGAGGAACTGGGTAAAGGTTTCGAGGGCATCATTGTCTGGACCACCGCTTGGCCAAACGCGCTGCCGCCAGTCCTGCAACGATCGAAAATCCTCAATAACGGAGATTGAACGGGTTGCGGCCTGAACTTTCCTGATCTCGAGCGGTCGTGCCGACTCCTGGGTGGCATGCCCGAGGCTGGCGCCGATAACTGCCAGAACGCCATATTTCGGATGGCTTTCGAGAAAGAAGGAGAGCGCTCGTCCCAGGTGCCAACGCGCGTGTTCGTAATCTTGTCGTCGGTTCGACGTGAGCGCCAGAATCTGACTGCCGTGGCCACCGAGCCAACTCGTGCCTTCTTGTGGAGCCGCCCGTCTAAATAACGTGGCGTAGACGTCCGCCGCGAACGCTGGGTCATGGGGGATAATGCTGCGAATACCATCCGCCAACCATGGCGCTTCCTCGTGCGCGTGGGCTGTGAAGCGTGGCTCCTCGAGTATCCGCTGAAGCAACGCCCGGGATGCAGTGGGGTTTGAGCCGAAGCTCTTCGCAACAAAGCGAATTGCCGTAACCGTGATCGACGGAAACTCTGGATCAAGGGACCACGCCAGGGCGAGCAACGCACGGGCGGCAGAACCGAAAGCCGCCGCGAATCCCAAGTCCTCAAAGGCCCCGCGGTCAAAAAGAGCCAGCAGCAGACACCGTGCTCCATCGGCAAAACCGGGGACGCCACGCGATGCCGCCCTTTCGGCGACGGTCGCCCACGCAGTGGCCACGGGCACCGATACGCTATCCCTCTCGGTCATGCTGATACTGACGAAGCGAGCCAGGCGCGAGAGAAGCGTGCCAACGGCTTCTCTATCGGTAGTGCTATCAACAAGCTTGATCAGCCCGCGGACATCAGGGACGGCGTCCACGCTGTCAACGACTGTGCGGAGTGCTGAACTCAGGAGAATCGGATTGATGGTGGTCGCCGACACGATGTCGAAGGCGAGCCTCCAGGATTCAAGTTTCTCGGCTGTGTCGTCCTGCCACAGCCGTTCGAGTGCGAACCGTAATGCCGGGCCGAGCAATAGGCCGAGTGTTGTGTCACTGGAGATTTGTTGGCATAGGCTGCGTCGATCATCGTACTCCAAATAGAAACGACCAGCGATATGGTCGAACAGAATATGATGAGCAAAAGAAACCGAATCTTGCGCCTTGACCAAAACCCCACTGCGCAAGACATCATCGAGTCCGTCGTGTTGAATTCTGGTCTGGGGTACGGTCAGCCGGCGACGTTCGACCATGGCCGCGATCGTGGCCTGCGCGGCCCGTCGGAGAGGTTGCGTTGACAGGCGGTTGTCTTCATAGAGGTCGATCAGCTTGGATTGGGTTGTGATGGCGCAAATATTGTTGGTAGAGACGCCGCTTTCGATTAATTCCGCGGCCAACGACAGGTTAAAGATGTTGCAGAGGAGGTCTTTCAAGGCCGGCGGTGCGGTTTGGCACATCCTTTCCAGCCGAGCTAGGCTTGGAGAAGCGTTCGCGAGATTAGATAGTTCCGAATCCGAAAGACGAGGTATCAGGAAATGCCGGACTTGTGCCAAATTTGGTTCGGCGAAGGCCTTGACCGGTGGCGCACCGCGCATGATGTCGTGAAACCGCCGCCCATTCAGCAGGTCAAAGGTGCGTATCGACGCGACGACTGACCATCGATCGCCGAGCCGCCTGACCACCTCTTCGATAAGGCAGGCGATCACGACCTCGGATGGACCAGCGCGGGACGCGTCCAGCGCGTCGATGATCAAGATTCCCGGTTCAATGCCGGGCCAAGCCGCCAACACCTCGAGCAAATCGTTCCTGAGCCGCAACTCGTCACGGAAATCTGATTGCTTGGTAATCCCGACGAATCGCTCAACCGAGAAGAATACGAAAGGCGCAGACCCGGTTATGAGTTGACTTGCCAGGGAGACAAGCACCCCCGTCTTGCCGGCGCCCGGTTCGCCGATAATCAGAAGGCTTCCGCCGTTTATGGCGGCGTTCAAAGACGCCTGGCAGGCCCGGATGAGAGGCGTGCCGCCGTCGATGGGCAAGCGGGAGTGACGGGCGAGCCGTTCGCTTTCTTCCTGGGAATATTTGCGAAGTGCCTGGATGTCCTCATCGAACCTTGGAGATCGAGTGTCGACGTGGCCTGCGCTTCGCAGTGCCCGAACCAGGCCCGGTCGATCTGCTTCGGCACCGCTTCGGATTAACTGACGCACCGTCTTCAAGAGCGTCAAAACTGGCCCACGACCGGCGTCTTCCTGCCCGAACAGCCGGGCACCGACGAGCCTTGATGCTTCGCGCCAGTCGGAACTCGTTTCGTCCTGGCCAAAACGCCGGATGCGAAAGAGGCGGGCCAGATCAACCAAGTCTTGAGCAACTGCCTCGGCGCCGGCTTTTGCGCGCCAAGCGACGCGCGCGTGCTCGGCAAAGATCTTGAGTGCGGTACGCTGCTTTTCCGAAACGCGGCCGAAGACTCCCGGCCAATCACCACCCAAGTCAAATGCCCGACAGCCTTTTTCAAGATGGTCCAATGTCTGCGGAGCGTCCTCTGCAACGGCCAGCACCGCGGCGACCTTCGTCGGATCCGGCGGTGTTCCGCTCGTGCGCGCATCGACCAGGAACCCGACGAGTTGTGCGATCGTCTTCGCGAGATCGGAGTCCGTCGCCGGTGCGAGGCTCAGTCGGGTCTTGCATTGGACGTTGACAACACCTCCGCCGGTGAGGGACAGCATGATGTCGTCGAGACCGTCGCCGGTCTCGAACCGAAGCGCAATGGGGCTTGCGTCGGCAACCAAACCGAAGCGTTCGCCCACGGGCTTATCGGTGATCAGGTGGGCGGCAAACCAAGTCCCGACAGCAGCCTGGAACGACATGCCGGCTTCTGTGGCTCGACCACCGGCTCTGAGGGGGGGCATCGTCATGGCAGATGGCTTTCGGGAGCGGGATACGTAATCGCTCGGTCCGGTGGCGTGGTGTAAAGAGCGGCGGTGGGTAACCGGCCCGCCGCAGCGACCGCCACGAGTCAGGCGGCGGCGGGCCGGTTAGCCATAGCGGTGGTCATCGGCGGCCATTGAGGTTCTCTGGTAGGGTTTGGTCGCCAGACCATCAATCGCTGATCGAGGACCCGACGATGGCCGACGCGATGGTAATCCTTTGCGCGACGATGGAACAGACTCTGCTGCGCGGGTTGATCGGCTTTGCCGCCCGGCGGCTGATGGAGATGGAGGTTGATACCAACGGCCCTGGCGGGTGACTCGTTTGATGAGGCGGGGGTTGCGCCGGCCGACTTTTTACGATTCGCTGTCTTCCGAAGGTTGAGGGGAGGCGGCGTTGGTTGTGGCAATTCCAGCCAGGCCAGCGACAGCAGCAAGATCAGGATAAGGGTGTAGCCGACCGCGATGCGAACGACGATCGGATAGCGCGCGAAGAACGTGTTGATGCCCATCGTATCCTCCTGTGGGTAGATCGGTTACGGTCGGACGTCGATCGCGTCGGCCATGGCCAGGGTTCGGAATTGGTTCGGCGGAACCGGCCGGCTGTAGAGATAGCCCTGCAGCACGTCCACCCCGAGGTCTCGCAGGAAGCCCGCCTGCGCCCGGTTTTCGACGCCTTCGGCCACCGTGCTCATCCCAAGGGAATGGGCCAGGGCGACGATGGTGCGCGCGATGGCGACGGCGTCGGGGTCATGGGGGGTGTCGGTGACGAACGACCGGTCGATCTTGAGCGTGTCGATCGGGAACCGACGCAGATAGCTGAGCGACGAGTAGCCGGTCCCGAAATCGTCGAGCGACAGTGACACGCCCAGGTCTTTCAGGGCGCGGAGCCGCGTGACGGCCTCGTCAGGGTCTTCGGCGACCGCCGATTCCGTCAGCTCGACGATCACCCGCGCCGGTTCGCACCCCGAAGCCGCGATGGCGGCGCGGACGTCGGCGATCAGGTGAGGCTGCCGCAGATCGACCGCCGAGAGGTTGACCGCGACCCTCAAATCCAGGCCGCTGCGCTGCCAGTCGGCCGCTTCGGCGAGCGACCGGTGCATCACCCAGGCGGTCAGATCGGGGATGATGCCGGTGCGCTCGGCCAGGGGAATGAACTCGGAGGGAGGCACCGGTCCGAGCAGGTCGTCGGTCCAGCGAACCAGGGCTTCGGCGCCCAGGATGCGGCCGTCCGTCGCCCGGACCTTGGCCTGCATCATCAGCGACAGGCCGCCCGCCGCCACCGCGGCGCGCAGGCGCTCCTCGACCTGGGCTTCGTGTTCGAGGCGCCGGCCGAGTTCGGACGTGAAAACGCTGACGCCGCCGCGCCGGTTATGCGCCAGGCCGTCGTTCGCGGCTCCATAGGCGGCGACCATCAGGGCTTCGCCCGAGGAAAAACTTTCGTCCGCCCGCGCCACCCCCACGGACGCGACAAGCCGAAGGTCTTCGGCTCCCCAGGGGATCGGGCTGGTCACGTCCGTCCACAGGCGCGCCGCCACGGTCTCGGCGGCCGGATCGGTGGTCAGGACGGCGAAGAATGCCCCGTCGACGCGGGCGACAGGGCCGTCGCCGGTCATCATCGTGCCCATCCGGCGGGACACCGTTCTCAGCACGTGCCTGGCGGCGGCCCGGCCGTGGCGTTCGCCGATGTGGTACAGTCCAGCCAGGATCACGGCCACGACGCTGACCGTCGTGCCGGCGGTCAAGGCCCGATCCGCCGCCTCGACCAGTGGATCGGCGTTGGCGAGGCCCGTCAACGGATCATGGGTGGCGAGATGGCGCAGCTTTTCCTCGGCGGCGAGCCGCTCGCTCATGTCCCGGATGAAGCCCGTGACGTAGCGGCGGCCATCCTCCTCGAACATCGCCAATCCCACTTCCACCGGCAGGCGCGACCCGTCCTTGCGTTCCGCCTCAAGCGGCCGTCCGACTCCGAGGACGCGGCCGCCACCCATCTCTGGTCTGAACGCGGCAAGGAAGCCGTCAAGCTGTTCCGTGGCGGACAGCGGCGCGATCACCCCCATGTCGCGCCCCACCAGTTCGTCGCGCCGCCACCCGAACAGCCGCTCGCAAGAGCCGTTGGCCCACACAATGCGGTGATCTTCGTCGACGATGAGCACGGCGTCGACCAGCGTTTCCAGGATTGATACGGAAGCCACGCCGGCGAGAATGTCCGTCATATCTGCCTCCACGGTCCGTCAAGCAGCGGTGGGTTCCGACGCGCGCCGTCGATCATGCACCCGTCTGCCGCGCACCATGTGACAGGCGAACGCGGTGAGCGCGTAGAACCCGGCCTGCATGGCGAGGGTGCGCAGCTCCGACGAGACGTCGGCCAGGGACGCACCCATCTGGCCGATCCGGACCACGCCGTTCATGGCCGGGATGGCCGGGATGCACTGGCTGGCGAACGACAGCACTGCGGGAAGGCTCTGCTCGGGCCAGGAAACGCCTGACAGGAAGAATGTGGGCAATCCCAGAACGATCAGCATCAGGATCACGCTTTCGCCGCTGGGCATCAGCGACGAAAGCGTCAGGCCAAGAAAGCTGACGGCGACCAGAAACAAAACCATCACCGCCATCAGATCGCCGACCGCACCCAGTCGGGGCAGTTGAAAAAGAGTGGGCATGATCACCAAGTAAAGCACGGCGAACGGCAGGTAGAGCGTGACGTAGGCCAGCGCCCGGGCCGTCACCCCGACGACGGGATTGGCTCGCTGCCTCGCGCCCTGCCGGATTGATGGCGCGGGACCGAGAATGCCGATGCCCATCAGCAGCGTCTGCTGCAAAATGAGGACGAAGGCCGTTGGAACGACGTTGGTGGCGTATCCGCCCTGCGGATTGAACAGGGGAACGAGGGTAAACGGCATGGGATCGACGGCAGCCTCGGCGGTCGCCGTTTCGATCCCCTGGGCATTCAGGCGGTGGACCGCGATCTCGGCGCCGATCGAGCGCGCCGCCGCGCCGACTGCGCCGACCGCCGCCCGATACAGCAGGAAGTAGCCGGCGTCGCCATAGGTCGCGATCGGCGACGGACGCCCGGCCAGGATCTCCCGTTCGAAGTCGTTCGGAATGACGACGATCGCCGAAACCCGTCCGGCCAGCAAGGCGTGGCGGGCACCCGGCAGGTCCGGGGCGACGGCGACCACCGCCGCGCCGTCGCTGGCGTCGATGCGCCGGATCAGCTCCCGGCTGGTCGCGCTGTGGTCCTGGTCGACCACCACCACCGGAACCTCGCGCACCACCTCCTTGAGGTAAGGCTGGGGGTAGAAGACCGCGTAGATCAGGACAGCCACGATCATGGTCGTGCGCGCGCCCTCATTGCCCAGAATCCGTTTGAACTCATTGCGGAATTCGTCGAGAAACGCACTCATGCCACCACCTCCCCACCCTGCATGGCCGCAGACAGGCGCGCACGGCGCATCTTGAGCAGCCGGATAACCGTGAGTGCCGTGATCACCGCCAGGATCGCCGCCAGCGTGGCCAGACTGCCGATCGAATAGGCTGGCGCCGCGCCCTTGATGGTCTGTTCGATGCGGACCTGCATGTACCAGGAGGCCGGCAGGAGGCTTCCCCACAGCTGGGGAAACGTCCCCATCGCCATGGTGGGAAAGCTCACGCCGATGTAGCCGAAGGACGGTGCCGTCAGGATGCCGGCGAAACCCAATGCCTGGACCATGTCGCGTGCGATCAGGGCGAACAGCGCCCCCAGCATCTGGTAGGCGAGGATGAACAGGATGTCGGCCAGCACCAGCATCCGCCAGTCGCCGCCGAACGGCGTCCCAAGGACGCCGAACAGGACCGTGTCGGCCACGCCCAGCGTGACCAGGAAGGCCACGGTATAGGGCAGCAGCTTACCCGCGATCGCTGGCGCGAGGCCGCCGCCGAGGCGGCTCAGGACCGCGAGACCGGCCGCGCTGCGCCGCTCCAGGCTGACCGAATAGGCCGTCGTCACGCAGATGAAGATTTGCAGCACGGTCGGAATCAAGGCGGCCAGCAGGAAATGGATGTAGTTCATGGTCGGATTGAACAGCGGGCTCGCCTGCACCGGGATCGGCGTAATCTCGGCGACGGCGGCGTGCGGGGACTCGCCCTGCTTGACCCGGGCGGCCAGGGCAATGCCGGCCTCGGCGGTGCCGAGCGCGTCGCCGAGCGCCCGCGAGACGATGCTGCCGATGGTCAGGAATTCGTTGTTGTAGAAGACCGTCACGGCCGGCCGTCGTCCGTGGCCGACGTCGCGTTCGAGGTGAGACGGGATCATGACCACGGCGTAGACACGGCCTTCCAGGATCAGGCGGCGGCCAGCCGCCAGATCCTGGACCCGTTCGGCCACTGCCACGTCCGGGGAAGCGTCGATGATCTGGATGATCTGCCGCGACAGGGGCGACCGGTCCTGGTCGAGCACCGCCACCGGCAGATCGGTCGGCAACCCCGTGTTGAAGATCGCAGCCAGCACGCCGAACACGAGCAACGGAAAGACCAGGGTCATGATCGGCATGGCCGGGCGCCGCCGCATCCAGCGCAGTTCGCGCCGGAGCACCAGCAGGAGGCCGGGCCGGATGCTCCCCCGGGGGCTCATCGCCGAACTCCCGAGGCCGGGGCGCCGGCCCACTGGACAATCCCGCTCATGCCGGGGCGCAGTCCATCAACCCGCTCCATCGGCTTGGCCCGCACCTCGAAGGTCCTGAGGTCGAAATCGCCGGTCGCCTTGGTCGCCCGCCAGTTCGCGTACTCGCCGCGCGCATTGATCATGGTCACCCGGGCCGGAACGGTTTTGCCGGCGAGCGCGGGCACCCGCACGTCGAGGGTGTCGCCGACCTGCAATCCGGCCAGCAGGTCCTCGCGCAGGTTGAAGGTGAACCAGGCGTCATCGAGCTGGACGACCGAGATCAGGTTCGCTCCGGGCGTGAAGAGTTCGCCCAACTCCGCGGGCCGGCTGGTGACTTCCCCATCGATCGGCGCCCGGATGACCAATTCGGCCAGATCGGTGCGAATCTGGTCGACGGCCGCCTGGGCCTGTTTCAGCCTGGCGCCCGCCAGTCCTTTTTCCTCGTCGCTGTTGCCCCGGGTGACCAGGGCCAGATTGGCCCGGGCGCTCTCCTTGGCCTTCTGGGCGGCTTCGAGGGCGTTGGTCGCCTCGTCCACCCGCTGCTGGGTGGTGTTGCCGGCGCGCATGAGTTGCGCCTGCCGTTCATAGATGCGCTGGGCCAGCACGACATCGGCCTCGGCCTTGCCGAGCGCCGCTTTCTGGGCGTCGATGGTTTCCACCCGCGTGCCGTAGACCCGCTCGCGGTCGGCGACGGCGACCGCGAGGGCCGCCTCCGCGACCGCGAGGGCGGCTTGCAGTTGCGGACTCTCAAGCTCGATGATGACATCGCCGGTTTTGACCCGGCCGCCGATATCGACCCGCAGCGTCCTGACCCGACCGGAGACCCGTGGCGCAAGGTCGACCCGCGTCGCCTCGACCTCGCCCTGGACGACAAGCGGAGCCTTGCCATCCACGAACCACAGGCCGACCACGCCACCGACGACGCCGACCACGATAAGCATCAACCGAAAAGCACGGCGGATCATGGCATACCCCCTCCAATGGTTTCACGCGGCCTCGCTCCGAGGAGCCCAGTGCACCTGGCGTGCCCCGACCGAAGGAGAACGCTTTTAGTGAATGCGTTATGAGAACGCGTTTATTTTTGCCAGGAAGCCAACCGGTGTCAACACGGTTCCGGCGGTCCAGCCGCGCATCGGAAGGCGCCCAGCCATACGTTTTTGGCAGCCTTGTCGCGTCAGTCGTCGCAACATGCTGCTTTATATGATGAAATTATCGACCGGATCGACTGTGCGCGTTAGCGGTGCCGGTTCGTCAATGGCCTCGCCCCGGGGGTGACGCGAGGGTGCGCCCGCAAGGCCATTGACGCCGGCCGGACCAACCCGTAGATAACAGAACGCGTATTGTTAACGCGTTATCGAGCGTTGTCCGGAGAGAGGGCCGATGCCCAGAGCACCCCAGACTGAGCAGGAACGAAACCGGATCCGGCAGCGCATCCTCGATGCCGCCCACGAGTTGTTCGACAAGGCCGGCATTGAGGGGGTGTCGATGCGCGCCGTGGGCGCGCGCGTCGGCCTGACCGCTTCGGCGCTTTACGCCTATTTCCCGGGAAAGGCGCAGCTCATGCGCGCGCTCTGGCGGAATGCCCTTGAAGAGCTGCTGCGCAAATTCCTGGTGATTTCCACGCGGGAGCCTGACCCGATCGCGGCCATTCGGGCGCTCGCCCAGGCCTACGCCGATTTCGCCATGGAGAACCCGGCCCGCTTCCACGTCGTACACATGGTGGACCGGCAGGATCCGGCGCCCGGCCTTGAGGATGGCGGACTGCGGGAGGCCGCTTATCAGGTCTTGCGCCTGCGCGTCGCCGAGGCGATTGCGCAGGGCCGCCTCCGCGTCAGCGATCCCGATCTCGTTTCCCAGATGCTCTGGACTGGACTGCATGGCGTCCTCAACCTGACCACGGCTGGGATGAGCTTCCCGTTCCTGCCGTCCTCTCTGCTGATCCCGTCCATGATCGACACGTTGCTGACCGGCGTGGAGCGCTCCGGTTCGTCGGGAATGACCGAAGGGGCTGTTTCCTGAGACGCAAATCCACGGTCGGGAACCGACCCACGTGCGAAAGGGCTCGCGATGCCAAAGACCGTTACGTACAGCTTCGAACTGCCCGGGCAAATCAAGCACGATTTCGAATGTTCGTTGAATACCGAAACATTCGAACTCACGACGAACGGCGAATACAGCGCGCCGGAGTGGGCAAGGACGGACCATCGCCGATGCCGTCACTGCCTCACGGCCGGTGCTGAATATTGCCCGGTCGCCCTGAATGTTCATAATATCGTGATGCCGATGAGAGACGTCATTTCATACGAGACCGTGAAATGCCATGTCGTCACCCAGGAACGGACCTGCGTGCTCACCACCTCGGCTCAGGAGGCGATCCGCTCGCTGATGCTGTTCGTGATCGCCGCCAGCGCCTGTCCGCACACGGATTTTCTGAAGCCCCTGGCCCGGTTCCATTTGCCGTTCTCGAGCCTCGAAGAGACCGTTTCCCGCATCGTTTCCGCCTATTTGCTGTGCCAATATTTCCGGGCGGAACAGGGGCTGCCCTTCGATCACGCGCTCAGCGGACTGCGCGATAACTGCGAGAACTTCGAGATCATCGCGGTGGAGATGGCGGAGCGGATTCGTTCCCAACAAATGATTGGTGACGCTGTGATTAACGCCATCGTCATAGTGCATGACTTCTCACTTTTTGTGCCGTTGTATATCAATGACCATCTCAGCATACTTAAATCCGCATTTGTGCCGACTCTACGCTTTCAACCTCCCGCTAAACCTAATCAATAACGCGCCGTTAAGGACTCTGATGGTCACTATTCGCTGGTCTCCCCGCCTATGCTGCCTATTTGCGTGTACGGTATGGGTCGATACCTCAGCAAGAACATATGGATGGCCTCCTCGGCCACAACGTCCGGGGAGAGCGGCGCGCTCTCTTGGCCGAGAACCCTCGGCCACAAAATCGGTTCGTTAAGAAGGCCAAGGTGCTGCTGGGCCGCCAATATCGGGTGGGAACAGTCAAGCACACCGAGGGAGGTAAGATATGACAGGTAGCGCTCAAACCGTTCCAGGTAAGGGCTCAGGACGGACTCAAAGGCAGCGGCAATCCACGGGAACTGCCGGGCATCAGCGACCGTCATCCGAACCAACCCGACATATTCAGGCGGCGCCTGGAAAGCCAGGAGCGCCCTGGCGATCAGGCGCAGCACGTCCTCGACATCCCCTTGGGTCTGAATTCCAGGGGGTAGGACGCCCCCACCTGCGTTGGGACACGGGACAGCATTTCGCGAAGGATTTCCTCCTTGCTGGCGAACTGATTGTAGAGCGTGCGCCGCGCCAGTTCCTCGGACAGACGCAACATTGGACACGTGCACCCGCCGGATTCCACCAACGATGCAAGAGTCCATCGATCGAACAAACCAATTGACGGGAAAGACCACCGTCAATCATCTTCGAAAAGCGATATTATGCCAAATTACTCCAGGAGTTCCTAACCATGGCCAGGCTTGAAATCATCACCCGCCACCCTTCGACGAGGAGCCGGCCTCTAACGCTCCTCTTCGTCCATGGCTCGTACACTCAGGCGGGCATTTGGGACCTGAACTTCCTACCTTACTTCGCCGATCTCGGCTACACCTCCCATGCCGTCAGCCTGCGCGGCCATGGTGGCAGCGAGGGCGGAGCGCTGCTGCCCTGGCTGAGCATGGCCGACTACGTCGATGATTTGACGGAAACCATCGACCGCGTCGGCGGCAACTGCATGCTCATCGGCCACTCGATGGGCGGGATGGTGGTGCAGCGCTATTTGCGGTCAGGCAAGGCGCCGAAGGGGGCCGTACTGATGGCCTCGGTTCCGCCGTACGGTATGTGGAATGCGTCCATCGGCATGCTGTGCCGCGATCCGTTGCTGGTCCATCAACTCGGCATGTTGATGACGTTCGGCCCGGGCATCATCAACATTGCCGATGTCCGCCGTGCCCTGTTCTCGGATCGCGTGCCGGACGCCGAACTGGCGCGGTATGAACCGTTGTTCCAGAGGGAGTCGCAACGAGCACTGATCGACCTGCTGGCGTTCGATCCATTCCCCCGGCCACCGGATGCCACGGTCCCGGTGCTGGTTCTGGGTGCCGCCGACGACGCTTTTCTCACCCGAACCCAGATTGACGACACTGCCCGCTTCTTCGGCACATCCGCCACCATTTTTCCCGATATGGCGCATGGCATGATGGTCGAACCCGACTGGCGGTTGGTCGCCGATGCCATCGCGACATGGCTCGACGGCATTCAGGCCGTCTGAGAACGGAGCGGAATACCCTCGTTACCAGATTTGTCCAGGATATCCGGGAAGGCCATGGGCAGAGTTCGGATGGATGGTGCGGCGCGTCGGCGCCAGATTGTCGAAGCGGCGATGCCGTTGTTCGCCCGCAAGGGCTTTGACGGCATCACCACCAGG
>CAIYNU010000067.1 GCA_903927615.1 uncultured Rhodospirillales bacterium
GCGGGCAGGATGCCCGCGCTCCCGAGAACGCCACCCCATGGGATGGCGTTCTCGGGATGATCCGAGCGCCGATGGGGCAAAGCCCACAAGACCGACTCAGTCCTCGCCACGCCGCAATCTGCTTCAGCACCGAAAAGCGAGCGAGTCGAACCGGACTCGCCTCAGCTTGCTTCGGCCGCCCGCGCCTGGCGCTTGCGTTCGTTGGGGTCAAGCAGGCGTTTGCGCAGGCGGATGCTTTTCGGAGTCACTTCCACCAGTTCGTCGTCGGCGATATAGGCCAGGGCCTTTTCCAGAGTCATCTGGATCGGGGGCGTCAGCCGCACCGCTTCGTCTTTGCTGGTGGTCCGGATATTGGTCAACTGCTTGCCCTTCAGGACGTTGACCTCCAGATCGTTGCCCCTGGTATGCTCGCCGATGATCATGCCCTGGTAGACCGGCACGCCGGGGTCGATCAGCATCGGGCCGCGGTCTTCCAGATTCCACAGGGCATAGGCCACCGCCACGCCATCGCCGTTGGAAATCAGGGTCCCGGTGCGGCGGGCCGCGATCTGGCCCTTGAACGGGGCGTAGCCATGAAACAGGCGGTTCATGATGCCGGTGCCCCGGGTATCGGTCATGAACTCGCTATGGTAGCCGATCAGGCCCCGGGACGGCGCCAGGAAGCACAACCGGACTTTAGCGCCGCCCGACGGCCGCATCTCGGTGAGTTCGGCCTTGCGCTCGGACATTTTATTGACCACGGCGCCCGAGTATTCCTCGTCGACATCGACCACCACTTCTTCGATGGGTTCCAGCCGCTGGCCGCTGATCGGGTCCGACTTGAACAGCACCCGGGGCCGGCTGATGGCCAGCTCGAAGCCTTCCCGGCGCATGGTCTCGATCAGGATGCCCAATTGCAGTTCGCCCCGTCCGGCCACTTCGAAGGCGTCGGCGTCTTCGGTGGCCGTGACGCGAATCGCCACATTGCCTTCGGCCTCCCGGAACAGGCGATCCCGGATGACCCGGCTCGTCACCTTGTCGCCCTCGCGCCCGGCATAGGGGCTGGTGTTGACCAGAAAGGTCATGGCCAGCGTCGGCGGGTCGATGGGTTGGGCCGCCAGCGGTTCGGTCACCGAGGGGTCGCAGAGGGTGTCGGCGACGTTGGCGTTGGTCATGCCGGCAATGGCGACGATGTCGCCGGCCGAAGCCTCGTCAACCCCGATCCGCTCCAGGCCGCGGAACGCCAGCACCTTGCTGATCCGGCCCTGCTCCAGCACCTGGCCGTCGTGGGACAGCGCCTTGATCGGCATGTTGGGGCGCACGGTCCCGGACTGGATGCGCCCGGTCAGCAGACGCCCCAGATAGGGATTGGCTTCCAGGGTGGTGGCCAGCATCCGGAACGGCGCGTCGGCAATGACGGTGGGCGGCGGGACGTGACGGCGAACCAGTTCGAACAGCGGCGCCATGCTCTCCCGGGGCGCCTCCAGGCTTTCGGCCGCCCAACCGTTTCGCCCCGAGGCAAACAGGGTGGGAAAGTCCAATTGATGATCGGTGGCGTCCAGCGTCGCGAACAGATCGAAGACCTCGTCGTGAACCTCATGGGGCCGGGCGTCGGGACGATCGACCTTGTTGATCAGCACAATCGGCCGCAAGCCCAGTTTGAGCGCCTTGCTGACCACAAACTTGGTTTGGGGCAACGGCCCCTCGGCGGCATCGACCAGCACCACCACCCCGTCCACCATGGACAGGATGCGCTCCACCTCGCCGCCAAAATCCGCGTGGCCGGGGGTATCGACGATGTTGATGCGCAGATCGTGCCACAGCAGCGAGGTACACTTGGCCAGAATCGTGATGCCCCGTTCCCGTTCCAGGTCATTGGAATCCATGGCGCGCTCCGCCACCTGCTGGTTTTCGCGGAACGCCCCACTCTGGCGCAGCAAAGTGTCAACCAGCGTGGTCTTGCCGTGGTCGACATGGGCGATGATCGCGATGTTGCGCAGATCCATGGAAAGCCGCTTCTCTCTCTGTTCGTTCGGTGCGCTGCAATATCACGGAGATTGTTACAGCAGCAAGCGTCGTGCCGTCCCCATCACGTGAACGCTTGCAGGATATGGGGGCAGGAACCGCCTGGGGACATGGCTCAAGAGCGCGGAAAACAGGGTGCGGCCATGCGGCAAGCCCATGACGGTGGCCTCCCGACCCCAAGGAGTGGCACCATCATCACCGGTTTTCCTCACCCGGGAGGACAGAGATCATGGTCCGCGCGCTCCTTGCCGCCTTCGCCCTGGCACTGGCCATCGCCGCCACCCCGGTCATGGCCGACACCGGTCCCGACAGCCTGGCCGGCGTGCTGGCGCTGTTGGATCGGGACCACCCGGACCCCCAACGGGTGGCCCATCTGCGCCAGGTGCTGGCCACACCGCCGCCATCGGCGGAGCCAACCGGACAGGTCCAATGGCTGTGGCAACAGGGCAAGGCCGCCCTCGGTCTGGGCCTGACCGCCCGCAGCCTGGACAGCCTGCGGGAGGCGGCACGGCTGGCTCCCGGAGCCCTGGAGCCCGACCAGATGCCCAATCTGTTGGTGGACATCGCCATCGCCGAAAGCACCGCCGGCCACCTCAAGGCCACCGCCACCGCCTGGCAGGCGGCGATTGCCGCCCAGGACACGCTTCATAAAGAGCGCGGGCGCCTGTTCGCCGCCTTGTCCGGCGCGGTCCATAGCCTGGCGTTTTCCGGCGACACCGCCACCGCCAAAACCCTGCTGGACCGGATCCATGCTTTGCTCAGTGACAGTCGATCCTGGGGCAAGGGGGCGGTCTACGCCGCCAACGGCGAGATGTGGCAAGCCCTGACCGACCGGGCCGAGGGCTATTACCTGCTGGCGACCGGCGCCTCGGCCGACGCCGCCACCGTGTTCCGGCGCGGGCTTGGCCATATTGACGCCGTCGCCACCACCGCCGCCGAAGACGACCCCGAACAGACCCGCGGCCCGGCGGCGATTCGCATCAAGATCATGGCCGGCCTGGCCCAAGCCCTGGCCCAACAGGGCCAGCTGGCCGAAGCCGAAACCGTCGCGCTGAAGACGCTGGCCGAACAGGGCGCCGTTTCGGCCGGGAAACCCCGCAGACCGCCGCCGCCTTGCAGCAAGTCGCCAACGTGGCTCTGGCCCGCGGCCAGTTCGACGACGCCGAGCGCCTGATCCGGCTGACCAGCGATCTTTATGACCGGCTGGGTCACGGTCCCGAATCGCGGAGCCGCAACCACACCCGCAACAGCCTGGGCGAACTCCAGGTGCTGACCGGCCGGCTGGCCGATGCCGAGGCAACCTACGCCGCCCTGGTCCGGGACCTGGCCGCCGACCCGGGCATGATGGCCGACAGTCTCGGACACGACCTCTGCTACCCCTATCTGCTGATCCGGCGCGGCCACGCCGCCGAGGCGCTGCCGTTTCTCGACCGTGTCCTGGAGACGCGGCAACGGCTGTTCGGCGAAGGCCACCCGGTTTATGCCCGGGCGCTGGGTCTGGCGGCGCTGGCCCACGCCAGCCGGGGCGAGCGCGCCGCGGCGCTGGCCGGTTTCCGGCAGGCCGCGCCGGTGCTGATCGCCCAAACCCTGGCCACCGAGGGCGACGACCTGCCCGCCCTGGAGGACCTGTTCCTGCGCGCCATCCTGGAAGGCGCCATCACCGCCCTGGTCGAGGCCGGTCAGGGCGACGAAGCGTTCCGCTATGCCGAAGCGGCCCGGGGCCATCGGGTCCAACGGGCCATCGCCGAAGCCGCCGCCCGGGCGTCGGCGGGCAGCCCCGAGCTGGCCGCACTGGTGCGCGGCGAACAGGATGCCGCGGTCACTCTGACCGCCCTGCGCAACCAGTTGGCCATCCAACTGGTTCAACCGGCCGCCGAACGCGACCGCGCCCTGATCGGGCAACTGGAAAGCGACATTGCCCGCGCCGAAAGCCAACGCTCCCGGCAACGAGCCGCCATTACCCGGGATTTTCCCGACTATGCCGGCCTGATCAACCCCCGTCCGGTCAGCCCCGCCGAGGTGCTGGCGGTGCTCCGCCCCGATGAGGCGATGGTGGCGGTGCTGGTCGGCGAGACCCAGAGCTGGGTCTGGAGTCTGCGTCCGGGACGGCCGGTCGCCGTCGCCCCGGTAGCCATGGGCGAACGAAGCCTGTCAAGCCTGGTGAGCCAGGTCCGCAAAAGCCTCGAGTTCGGCAGCACCAGCGTCCCGGTCTTCGACATCGCCGATGCGGCCCGCCTGTATGCCCTGTTTCTCGCCCCGGTGGCCGGCACCTGGCAAGGCGCCAACAGCCTGTTGGTGGTCCCGGATCGGGCGCTGGCCACGCTGCCCTTCGCGCTGCTGCCCACCACCCCGGCCGCCCGGGCCGGCGTCAGCCCGGACTACCTGACGGTCCCCTGGCTGATCCGCCAGGCCGCCATCACCCATTTACCGTCCGCCACCATCCTGGTGGCGCTTCGCCACCTGCCGGCCGGAGCCGCCGGCCGCAAGGCCTTTCTGGGCTTCGGCGACCCGGTGTTCAACCGCACCCAACTCCAGGGTGAAGCCTCCACCCGCGGCACCCAGGCGCGCGGCCTGGCGGTGCGGGCGCAACCGAGCCGATCCGTAGTCCGACTGGCCGATCTGTCCCGGGTGCTGCCGCCACTGCCCGAAACCGCCGACGAAGTCCGGGGCGTGGCGCTGGCCCTTGGTGCCGACCCGGCCCGGGACGTCTTGCTGGGACCCGAGGTGACGGTCACTCGAGTCCAGAGCATGCCGCTGGCCGACCGCAAAGTCCTGATGTTCGCCACCCACGGCCTGATGGCCGGCGAAATCGCCGACGTGCCGGAACCGGCGTTGGCCCTGTCGGTCCCGGCCGCGATCGGACAGACCGGCCCCGCCCTGCTGACCCTCGACGCCATCCTGGGCCTGAAGCTCGACGCCGATCTGGTGGTGCTGTCGGCCTGCAACACCGCCGCCTCCGAACGCAACGAACGCAATGGTCCCGAAGACGCCGAGGCGGTTTCCGGCCTGGGTCGTGCGTTCTTCAAGGCCGGCTCCCGGGCCATGCTGGTGACGCACTGGGCGGTGGAGAGCCAATCGGCTGCCCTGCTCACCACCGGCATGTTTCACCGCCTGGCCACCGGTCTGCCGCGGAGCGAAGCCCTGCGTCAGACCATGATCGCGCTGATGGAGCAACCCGACACGCCGTTAGGTCCCCACGGCTACAGCCACCCGAGCTTTTGGGCACCGTATGCGGTGATTGGCGAGGGTGGCGGACGATAGCACGCGAACCCGACCTGGCTTTCAGCGATCAGGGACTGGGTCCCTGATCGCTGCCCGGGCGAAAGGCCCCGGGGACTCCCGGCTCTATGACCGGCCATTCCCCTCCAGCACCGCTTTGCGCTGTTCGATCGCCTTGTCGGCGATGCGGCCGGTGATTTCCGCCAAACGATCGAAGCTGTAGGTGAAGGTGCCGACACCGACAGTCAACGAGCGCAATTCGATGATCAGGTCGTGAATCTCCGCCTGGGGCATGGTGCATTTGACCTCGTCCCAACCCTTGAAGTTGGGCTTGGCGTCAAAGCCGAGAATCTGCCCGCGCCGGCCCGAGACCACCCGCTGGACCCGGCTGGTGAAGTCGTTCGGCACCGCGACGGTAACGGCCAGAATCGGCTCCAGCAGAACCGGCTCACACTGGGGCAAGGCTTCGGTCATGGCGATTCGCGCCACCGTCTTGAACGCCATTTCCGAGCTGTCGACCGCATGGAACTGGCCACTGGACAAATTCACCGCAACATCCACCACCGGAAAGCCCAACGGCCCGCGTGGAAGGTATTCGCGCACCCCCTGCTCCACCGCCGGAATGTACTGACGCGGTACCGTGCCGCCGACCACACTCTCGGTAAAAGCAAAACCTTCGCCGCGCGGCAGCGGTTTGATCTCCACATGAATATCGGCGAACTGACCATGACCGCCGGTCTGACGCTTGAACCGGGCATGATGAGCAATGCCCTTGCGGATGGTTTCCTTGTACGGCACCTGGGGCGGGCGAGACCGGACCGGAATGTTGTAGCGGTTGCGCAAGCGATCAATGGCGATTTGAAGATGAATGTCGCCCTGGCCCCACAGCACCAGTTCCCCCGTGTCGGCGCTCTGCTCCAGAACCAGCGTCGGATCCTCTTCGGTCAACTTCTGGATGGTGCCGGTCAGCTTGACCTCGTCGTTGCGGTTTTCGGTGCTGATGGCCAGACCGTACACCGGCCGCGGCACCGCCGGCCATAAGGGCGACCGCTTGGGCGCCGACCGGTCGGACAGGATATCGCCGGTGGCCACCCGGTCGAGCCGGCCCAGCGCCACCACCTCGCCCGCCACCGCCTCGGCCACTTTCTGCTGGTCCGCGCCCATCATCCGATAGAGACCGCTGACCCGTTCGCTGCCCAGCGTCATGCCATCGGTGACGGTGCCGTGCCAGACCCGGGAAAAACCGAGCTTGCCGGCATGGGCGGCGAGATAGGTCTTGAACACCTGGAGCGTGGCACTGCCTTCAAGATCGATGCCCAGGCGGGCGGCGCTGCTGCCGACCTCCGGTCCCTCGTGGCGCAACAATTTGAGCAACCGGACGATACCGTTGTCGTTCTCGGCCGAGCCGACCAGAACCGGCACCAGTTGATCCATGGCCAGTTCGCGCGTCAGCAGCCGATAGACTTCTTCCTTCTCGGGCGCCACGTCCTCCAGCAATTGTTCCAGCAGGCGGTCATCGAAATCCGCCAACGCCTCCAACAATTCCTGGCGCGCCGACTGCTCGCGCTCGCGCACCGTATCGGGAACCGGAACCAGATCCGACGGGGCATGCGGATTGAACCGATAGGCGCGCTCGCTCACCAGATCCACATGACCGGTCACGACATCACCGTCGCGGATCGGCACCTGCCGCAACACCAGCGGCCGGGACGAGACCGCCTGAAACGCCTCCAACACCTCGCTGATCCGGGCCTCCTGGCCGCTGGTCAGTTGATCGACCTTATTGATGAACAGAATATGGGGAATCGCATGATCGTCCAGAAACTTGAACAGCGGCGCCAGCAACAGCGCCTTATCCGGCAGCGGTTCCACCACCACCACCGCCAGGTCGGCGACCATCAGCGCCGACTTGGTCTCGGCCACCAGTTCCACCGAACCCGGGCAATCCAGAAAAGACCACCGTTCCCCCAAATATTCGGCACTCGCCAGGCCAACTTCGACGCTCATCTGCCGGGCCTTGGCCTCGGCCGCGCTGTCACCGACGGTGTTGCCGTCACGAACGCTGCCCTTGCGCGAAATCGCCCCGGCAGCAAACAACAAACTTTCCAGCAGCGTGGTCTTGCCGCTGAGATACGGGCCGACCAGGGCAGCGCAACGTGGTGCAGACTTCCTATTGGATTGGGGCATTGGCGAGGGTCCTTCCCGATTGGCCCGGGGTCCGGCCCGTGCGGTCAGGTGCTCACCGCATCGGCGCCTACCGGCCTTATCGTCCGCGAAATCAGGCCCCTAGGGTGGCCTTCCGCCCGCCGTCTGTCGACAAAAAAAGTACACCGCCGCCCACGTCCCCGGTCTCAAAACGAGGTGCGCCAAGGGGCGCGGGCGGCGGCAAACCCTTAACGCAAAGAAGCGCAGAAACGCTGGATGCGCTGGCACGCCTCGGTCAATACCTCGGTGGAGGTCGCATACGAAATGCGGAAAAACGGCGCCATACCGAATGCCGAACCTTGAACCACCGCCACACCTTCGCCTTCAAGGAGAAGCGTCACGAAATCGTCATCGGTGCCGATCAGCTTGCCCTCGGGCGTGGTCTTGCCGATGGTCCCGGCACAGGACGGATAGACGTAGAACGCTCCTTCCGGCGTGGAGCATTGAATTCCCGGGGCGTCGTTAAGCATCGACACCACCAGATCGCGGCGGGCCCGGAACACTTCGGCCCGTTCCCGAATGAAGTCCTGGGGACCGTTCAGAGCCTCCACCGCCGCAGCCTGACTGATGGAGGCCGGGTTGCTGGTGCTCTGGCTCTGGACCATGGCCATCGCCTTGATCAGCTCCTTGGGACCGCCGGCATAGCCGATTCGCCAGCCGGTCATGGCGTAGGCCTTGGACACGCCGTTAACCGTCAGCGTGCGGTTGTACAGCCCCGGTTCCACCTGGGCCGGCGTGGTGAAAACGAAACCGTCATAGACCAGATGCTCGTACATGTCGTCGGTCATCACCCAGACGTGGGGATGGCGCATCAGCACGTCGGTCAACGCCTTGAGTTCGTCCCGGGTGTAGGCGGCACCGCTGGGATTGCTGGGCGAGTTGAGAATCAGCCACTTGGTCTTGGCCGTAATGGCCCCCTCCAGATCCGCCGGCTGAAGCTTGAAACCCTTTTCCGGCGGGCAGGCCACCGCCACCGGCGTTCCTTCGGCCAGTTCCACCATGTCGGGGTAGGACACCCAATACGGCGCGGGAATCACCACCTCGTCACCGGGATTCAGCGTCGCAACCAGGGCATTATACAGAACCTGTTTGCCGCCGACCCCGACATTGATCTGGTCGGCACTGTAGGTCAGGCCATTTTCCCGAAGAAACTTGGCCGCGATGGCCTTCTTCAGCGCCGGCGTTCCGTCCACCGGGGTATACTTGGTGTCGCCAGCCCGGATGGCGGCAATCGCCGCCTCCTTGATGGTGTCGGGGGTGTCGAAATCGGGTTCGCCGGCGCCGAGGCTGAGAACGTCCCGACCGGCAGCCTTCAGCTCGCGGGCCTTTTGGGTGACGGCGAGGGTCGGCGAGGGTTTGATGCGCGCAAGACGAGAAGCGAGAATCGACATGGGAAAGGGTCCCCAAGGCATGAAGGAGGGAAAGGTGCGAGGCGACCATACCCCCGCCCCCGCTTTGGAACAAGGCTGCCGGCGGGACGGGGCGGCGACCATCGGCGGGCTCCGGCGCCACACCGCCGCCCGACTGGCCGCAGCCGGCATCGAACAGCCGGCACTGGATGCCCGCATTCTGGTCGGCCACGCCCTGGAGCTTGGCCGGGACCAGTTGCTGATGTTGGCCGATCAGCCGGTCCCCGACCATGCCGAAGCCCGCCTGGACGCCCTGGTCACCCGGCGGTTGGCGCGCGAACCGGTGTCGCGCATCCTGGGGCAGCGCGAATTCTGGAGCCTCCGCTTTGATCTCGTCCCCGAGACCCTTGACCCCCGTCCCGACTCCGAAACCGTGGTCGAAGCCGCCCTCGCCGCCACCGGCGCCGGCCCGCTCGAGGTTCTGGATCTGGGCACCGGCAGCGGTTGCCTCTTGCTCGCCGTCCTCAGCGAGCGCCCGGATGCCGGCGGCCTGGGCCTTGACGCCAGTGCCGGAGCCGTGGCCGCCGCCGCCGCCAACGCCGCGCGGCTGGGATTGGCCGGCCGCGCACGCTTCGAACACCGGGACTGGCGGTGGGGCCTGGCCGGCCGCCTGACGCCGCCGCGGTTTCAGGTCATTCTGGCCAACCCGCCCTATATTCCCACCGGGGATCTTTCGGGCCTGGAACCCGAAGTCACGCGATTCGATCCCATCGCGGCATTGGCCGGGGGGCCGGACGGCCTTGACGCCTACCGCCTGCTGGCGCCCCAAGTTCATGACCTGCTCACCGCCGATGGAGTCGCGGTGTTCGAGGTGGGTCAGGGGCAAGCGGCGTCCGTCGCCGGCCTGTTCACCGCCGCCAACCTGGAGATCACCGGGATTCGGGCCGACCTCGGCGGCGTCGAACGCTGTGTCGTCGCCCGCCCCCGCCGATGAAAATTGGAATCGCGGCAAAAATTTGGTTGGAACCGGACGCCTTCACGATTAGGGTCCCAATCGATGGCCGGCCACGATACGGTCCAGCCAACGTCAGGTGGATGCAGGTAACATCGGGCGCAGCCCGGCCACCTCCCGAGGCATGGACCCTCCCGAGGCATGGATGACGAGGGGCATGGATGGACTTTCGAGTCCCCCCGGTCGTCGCGGCCCCCAAGACCACAGGTTTTTTGGGGTACTAGGGACCCCGGCTTTCCATGAGGCTGGGGGGCGGGCACGGTACCGGTATACGCCGAACGATCGGTGTCGTGACCTGACCAACCGAACTTCGACCCTCCAACACGGGGCTCCGCTGAAGCCGAATGAGACAGGGACCAAACACCAGGCGCTCGCGCAGCCGGGGTAACGGCCGCCGGCAGAATGTGCCATTGCGCCACCAGACCTTCGACAGCAACGGCCCGGATGTCCGCATTCGCGGCAACGCCTTCCAGGTCCATGAGAAGTATCTGGCGTTGGCCCGGGACGCGGCATCCAGCGGCGATCGCATCGCCGCTGAAAATTATCTCCAGCATGCCGAGCATTACTTCCGGATCATCAATCAGATCAATGAGGCGTCGGGAGACAACAACCAGCAGAGGGGCCGTAACGGTCGCAATGAGGGTGGTGCCCCGTCCAACGCTCATGACGACGATGAGGACGACGAGGAAGCGATCGTCGAAGGCCGGCCGTCCATGACCGCTTAAGACGGGGGCCCCTGCCCCAGAAGGACCGCGGGCCTCTTGCCCGCTTCTGGGGCCTTGTCGTTGCCTGCAACCGTTCTGGTGGTGCGGCAAAGGTCGCGGGTGGGCACGAGGCCGACGGTCCGGGGACGGCTTTCCCCGGCCTTGAGGCCGTCACGGAGGCACCGGGTCGATCGGCCTCACGTCCCGTTCCCCCTCAGGACTCGATCGCCACCGCATCTCCGACCGCCACCGCGCCGCCGGTGATCACCTGGGCATAAACGCCGCAGTGCTGATGCCCAAAGCCGCGGGCAAGCGCCAGCAGCAAGTTAAGGGTCTGGGACCCGGTCCCGGGTTCGACATTGATGGCGTTGCACCGCTCAATCAGGGCGGTGACCGCGAGTCGGGTCCGGCCCATGGTCAAGGTGCGGCCGACCCAGTGATTCTCCTCCCACGGCGCGGCCCCATCAATCACGAAGTTAGGGCGCAAGCGCAACGGATTGACCGGTTCCTTGACCACCCGTTCCAAGTCGTGAAGGCTGGCGGCGCTGACGATGGAAACCCACTTTTCCGGCGTGTCGCTGAACATGACGCCCGCCGCCTCGACCAGCCGCGGCACGCCGGGGATGTCGCTCTTGAGATACGCCGCCAGAAACTGTTCGATCAGGCCGCGACCGACCAGTGTCCCGATCTGACCGCGCGCCACCTGCCGGCCCCCGCGACGCACCGTCAGCATGGTCGTTGGCGGGTCGTACTGGGTTTCCAGCGCCCCCAACCGATCGTTGCGCGCCAGTCCCAGAAAGTTGGTCTTGGGCTGCCATGACGGCTCGTTGGGATTGAAGGTGGAGGCCCCGTGCATGATCGCAAAGCGCCGATCTTCCGGCAGGCCACAGCCGGCGCAAAGGTCGGCGCCAGTCATCGCCTGGGCACTCAAGCCCTTGACGGGGTAACGGTAAATCTGAGAAACGGTCATCGCCATGTCACAAGACTGTGCATCGCGACCCCGGTCTGTCAATCCACCAAGCGACGATCGCCATCACCAGCGGCCGGACGTGGCCGCCAAGCCGCAGTCCCGGACCCAAGCCCGATCGTCCGGAGATGCTCAGGCCACGCCCCCGGTCGCCAGGCGATCGACCACCCAGCCCTGGAACTTGGTCAGACCAAACGCCTGTCCGACCGGCAACGCCGAATCCTTCTCGCAGCGACACAGGATGATTTTTCCCCGCGGCAGCTTTTTCAGCGACGCCACGCAATCGGCATCCTTCAACAGCGACATATGCCCGGGCGACAGGGCAATTTTGAAATAGTCCACATCCAGGCGATGTAAATTGGTAAACGGCAGCAGGTCGAGGGTAATGCCGTCCAGCGCCGTCCCCAGCCCGGCCTCGTGCATGGCCGCCAGCATCTTGATGGCTTCGCGCGGCTTATGGAGCAGGTCGGATCGGTTCATCTCCATGATCAGAGTCCGGCGCTCGAGATCCGTCGACTCCCGGATGAACCTTTCGAAAAACGGGGCCTGGCAGGTGGACAGACTGATATTGAAGCTGCGCGTATGGCCCGGCTTGAAGCGATGACGGCGCAGAATCTCGGGCACACTCCGCCGGTCAAGCGCGCGGCAAAACTCGGCAAACATCCGGTCTTCGGTCTGCAAGGTCAGTTTGGGAAACTTGTCCCGGCGTAAATCGGTGATGCTGGTGAAGCATTCCTCAAACAACGGCCGCCAGTGTCCCTGGTGGTCCGTTTCGAACACCATCTGGGCGCGCATATAGGGTGACAGGTCGATCTCGGCCAGCGCCACTTCGAGCCGGCTCAACGCCCAGGCATTCAGCATACCGTCGAGGTCTTCCTCGATCGGCCGGATCGCCGGGACCCCGGCGCTGGCCCCTTCAGCGGCCTTGGCCGGGTCTTCCATGCAGGCGTTCGCGGTCTCCCGCAACGCCGAATAGTCCCGGGGAATCGTGAAAACCTTCACCAGCGGATGCTCCGGGCTCCCCTCAACTTTGCGGTCGGGAAAAGCCGCCTGCATCAGGTGATCGGTTATTTCTCCGATCTTCGGGCCGACATCAATCGGAAACACCACGAACTGGTCGCCCCGACGCATCGGATACACCACACCAGACGTGCCACGCGCAATGTCTTTAATTGTATTCTGCATCAAAAGCAACAACTCTGGATTGCTTCTGATAAAGCCGAAATTACTAAGGGTCACATGAAACACATAATGCGTCGCCGATGAGCGCAGCATCCGCCGGATGGCAAGATTAAAGCTTTCTTCGGTCTCCATGACTTCTACTCATCCCTCGACGGTACATTCTGCACCCCGGCGCCACACCACCCTGAACTCGGCAGCGGCGACGGTGTCGATGTTAAGAAGACATTATGTCCCCTAACAGATTACATCCCAGCCCCACGGCGCGCAACCCCACCCCATCGGGCGCCGACACGGAGCCGGCCGACGCCGGACGGAGCCACGGACGAAGGCATACCCACACCCCGCGTCCGATCACGACACCAACGGATACCAGCGCTCTTAACCCTACCCTATCGCACACCCGAACCGACAGCCGCAACTGAACAGTTTCAGTGATTCGATAATCACCCCACTTTTTCGTCATCAACCGGCGGGACAACTCAACCGGGTACGCTCCGCCTTCGCCTTGACCGCTTCCGGGGCGTCGGGAAACCTTGAAATCACCCCGGCAAAACTCTTGCAAGCTTCCGCTTTCCGCCTGGTGTCCAACCGACCCGAAGAGTCCATCCGGGCCAGCACCTTTTGCGACTGGGCCAGCTTCAGCAGACTCTCGGCCGCCCGCGGACTCTGGGGATAGGCGGCGAGGCCTTCGGCAAACGCCGCCGCCGCCTCGGCAAACCGCCCTCGAACATAGAGGCTCTCGCCGACCCAATACTGGGCGTTCGCCGCCAACGGGCTGTCGTGATGATCGGCAACGAAACGGCGAAAGGCGGCCTCGGCCTGAACAGAATCACCGTCCCGCAACAGTTTGCGCGCCTGATCAAACTGCCGTCGCAGCGCCGAATCCGCGGCCTCGTAGGACTGCCGGACCGGCGACGGCGGTTGAAAGGTCGGCACCGGCGGCTTGGGGACCGTGACCAGCAGCGCCGTCTTCTGTTGGAGGAGTCGCAAGCTGTTGCGCGCCATCACGACATAGCGGCCGGCGGGGTACCGGGCCAGGTACCCCTGAAACGCCGCGGCCTCCCTGCTGTCTTTAATCGACAGCCAGAGCGCCAGTTCCTCCGCCTCGGCGCCCGTCACCAACGGCGGCGGCGGCGGCCTGACCGGCGCCGCCATCGGAGTCTCGGTGGCGGCCACCGGCGCCGCATCAACCAGCGTCACGGTTTCGGTCACGGCCGACGCCGTCCACGGCACCTGCGCCTGGCCGGTCCCGGATGCCACCGCCGACTGCACCTGCTGGAACATTTGGGTCAGAGACAACCCCGGCGTCTTCATCGCCTTGGCCAGCTCGGCCTCATAGCGCCCGGTGTCATCGGCGGTCTTGCCCGGAGCAGCCGATAGGGCAATCACGGTGGCGGCGGGGGCCTTCATCGCCGCGAGGCCCGGAGCGATCCCCGGCACCCGCTGTTGAATCGGATCGTCACGGCAGGCGTCCAGGATCAGCAGTTGGACCCGGCTTCGAGTCGCGGCGAGTTGGTCGACCATTTTCCCGACGTCCACCGTATCAACGGGAATCGCCCCCTTGGATGCCATTTCGGCGTCCACCGGAACCAGATAATTTTTGCCGTTCACCTGCACCGCGCGACCCGAATAATAGAAAACCGCAATCGCCCCGGGATTCAAACGGCCGCTGAAGTCGTCAAGCACCTCTTCCATCTGACTCTTGGTCAGACTCTCTCGCAGGATAACCTCGAACCCGATCCCCCGCAAAGCCTTGGCCATGGCCCGGGAGTCTCCCACCGGTGCGGTCAGAGGGACGCCATGGTAAGCGCCGTTGCCGATCACCAGCGCCAACCGCTGTTCGGCCCAAGCCGGCTGTCCCCAGCCCAGCAGCACCAGGACCGCCACAACGGAAAAAAGAAAACGGCTAGGACGCATGGCAGCCTCCGTGGGGGGACCGATCGTCGCGGCGTGTCGGTGATGCGCTGTCCGAGCCTGGATCAGGCACTGGCTTCGGCCACCCGCTCTCCGGCGCCGACATCCCGCTGCCACTCCCCACACCAGTCCGTGGACAGGGTGATGGGAAAGCTTCCTTCCGGCTGACGGCTGGTCGGCACCGGCGGAAACCGCTGGCACGAACCCTTGGGTCCGCGCTCCCGCACACCCTGGCCGATCCAGAATTTGCAGAAATAACAGGTATCGGTGCGTCGTGCCGTCACGGGCCGGGTCATCCTGAGCGTCTGGTGGTGGTTGGCTGTGCGATGGGCTACAATACTCACTCGTGAATATCAAACCACAGATCACAATCGTAATCGATGGTAATTTCCACCCCGGGCGCAATGTCGGTACGGGCCAGAAGATCGATGCGCTCTTCATCCCGTCGGACCACAAAGGTCGCATTGGGCTCACGGGCGTGGTTGCACAGGCTGATATGGCCCAGTGCAATGGCCGCGCACCATTCGCCGTCCTCGTCGCCGCTCCACAGAAAGTAATAGTGGCGTAAACGGGTGGCTGCGACCACGGCACGATCCTCGGCACTCAGCACCAGCACCGGCGCCGACTCGATGAGCGCCCCGGCTTCGATGGGCACAACGGCATAAATGCCGCGGCCCTTATGCTGACACTCTCGAACGTCGAAGGGTTTGGGCAACAGCATCGGTCAACTCGCAAAACACGGGTGGCCTGAGGACGGGGCTGGAATCGGGATCGGTAACAGCTTCTGCGAAGTGCGTATAGTCCGAAGCCCCGCGTGGCGCAAGCGCGTCCCGGGCCGGTCCCGCCATCACCAACCCCGGCCATCGACCGGGAAAAGGCTGGCCGCCGGCGCCCTGATCGCGTAGATCTGCGGCTGATTCATCCGAGCCTTCGGGCCAAGCCTTCGGAAGTCCCCGCCCCGTGACCGACACCACCCCAGATCTCGACATTCTCGACCATCAGACGGTTTACCGGGGCTATTTCCAAATTGACCGCTACCGGTTGCGCCATCGCAAATTCGATGGCGGCTGGACCGATCCCATGGTGCGGGAGGTGTTCGAGAGAGGCCATGCCGTCGGTGTCCTGCTCTATGATCCCGACCGCGACGCCGTGGTGTTGATCGACCAGTTCCGGATCGGCGCCGCCGCCGCCGGGCGGCCGGCCTGGTTGATCGAGGTGGTCGCCGGCATCATCGACCCTGGCGAATCCGACGAAGACGTGGCGCGACGGGAAACCCTGGAGGAAGCCGGTTGCGTCGTCACCGATCTGGTCCGAGCCTGTGATTTCCTGGTCAGCCCCGGTGGAACCAGCGAATCGATCACCCTGTTTTGCGGCCGGGTCGCGTCCGACGGCGCCGGCGGCATCCATGGCCTGGCCCACGAACACGAAGACATTCGGGTGCGCGTGATGCCGGTCGATGAAGCCCTGGCCCTGCTCGACGCCAACGCCATCGACAACGCCACCACCATCATTGCGCTAGCCTGGCTCGCTCGCCACCGGGAGTCGCTGCGCCGGCAGTGGTTGGGCGCCTAGAGCGACGCGTCAGCTAAATTGCACGCTAAAAGTCGTGGTTTCCAAA
>CAIYNU010000068.1 GCA_903927615.1 uncultured Rhodospirillales bacterium
CGACCAGGGCGTTGCCCTGGACCCACCAAAGGCCGTCGGCCTTTGGAAACCACGACTTTTACCGTGCAATTTCGCGGACGTGGCCCACCAGCCTCAAGCGGGAGGGCTGGAGCGAAGGTTTGGCCAGCCGACCCAGACCGCCGTCAGATCGTCCTGGGGCGGGTGCGGGCGGGGTGCGGCAAAGATATTGAGGAGTGTGGCGAGCGGATGCTCATTCTGTGAGGCAATCGTCACCAATGTTTTCAGTCCGCTTTCTTCGAGCGTGGTGCCGAGATGGTCGGGGGATTCGGTCAGGACGTCGCTATAGAGGAATAAAAAGCCCTCGGGCTCGAGGTCGGCATGCCGGTTGTCGTAGCGTTCGCCCGGCCAGCAACCGAGATAGACGCCGCTGCCATCTAGGGTAGTGATGCGCCCCCCCGGCCCGCTTAAGAACGGGTTGGGCTGGGCGGCGCTGGCGTAGGTGAGGGTGCGGTGGCGGGCGTCGAGCACGCCATAGAAGGCCGTGCAGTACTGGCCTAACGGCAGGATGTCGCACAGTTCGGTATTGAGGTTGGTCAGCATGGCCCCGGGATCGGCCTGCTCGGCTTTGGTTCGGCGAGACACCAAGGCCTCGAAGCGGAAGGCGTTGAGGGCGGCGGCGATGCCGTGACCGGAAAAGTCGGCCACCAGAATGCCGAGCCGGTCGTCGTCCACTTCGTGAAGCGACCAGAAATCGCCACCGATTTCGTCGCAGCTTTCGAACCGGAAATCGATGGTGAGGCCGCGGGCGTGGGCGGCTGTCGCGACCCGCTCGGGCTTGGGGATCAGCGCCAATTGCATCGCCCGCGCTAACGCCAGGTCACGTTCGATGCGATCGCGGAACGTCTTGAGTTCCGTGATCATGGCCCGGCGCTCCAGGTGGTAGCCCACCCGGGCGATCAGTTCGCCGGGGTTGACCGGCTTGGAGATGACATCGCTGGCGCCGGCCTGAAAACAGCGCGCCCGCGTCTGGTCCGAATGCGACGTTGTTTGCAGGAGAATCGGCACATCCCGCCCGGCCGGCAAGGCGCGCAGCAACCGGCAGGTCTCGATCCCGGTCAACGAGCCAAGGTTGGTATCGAGCAGGATCAGGTTGGCCCCGATCCCGGTCACCCGGTCCAGCACGTCCCGCCCGTCCTTGGCAAAGACCACGTCGGTTACGCCAAACCAGTTGAGAAAGCGGGTCAGGGTCTTGCGGCTGAACGGGCTGGAATCGGCGATCAGGATACGGCAGCCCTTCAGGGGGGTGGCGAGATCGATCCCGTAAAGCGAGGCGCAGCCATGAGGCTCGCCGACCGGGGTTCGGGAGGGTGGAGAGTCGTGAGGTTGGCCCGGGAAGGGGGCCGGGACGCTGTGGGAGTCTTCACCCGCCATCGGCTGACTCCATTCCGGTTACGGTCTGATGGTAAAGAAACGCTCGAATTTCGCCATATCCATCAGCCTGCGGACCTCGGCCTTGGGGTTTTCGATCACAAAGTCCAATTGACGCTTCTTGGATTCGTCCCGGGCAATGATCAGCATGCCGAGACCCGAGGAGTCGATGAGGTCGAGTGCGGTCATATCGAACACCACGCATTCGCCTGGCGGGAGATCGAATGTCCGCATAATATCACGGAAGGTGGCGTGGTCGGAAAAGCACATCCGGCCCTCCAGAACAATTTTTAGCACCCCCGGGGCCTTTTGTATTTCATAATTCATTGTATAGCGTCCTCAGCATAGCATCCTCATGAAACGGAACGGCGTGATCACGTCGAGCCTGGTCAGGGTCTTCGCGCCTTGACGGATCACTTCACGACGTCTTCGGGGGCGACATCATCGGGGGCGTGCGATTGCCCGATCGAACTCAGGCGGCCGTGCAAGGCCAGGCGGTCCAGACCTTCGAAACGCAGGCTGGTGAATATTTTGACCCGGCTTTCCAATTCGACATAAGCGCGTCGGAATGCCTTGATCTGCTTGTCCTCGGTCCCGGTGCAGGCCACCGGGTCCTCGACCCCCCAATGGGCGGTCATCGGCCGGCCGGGAAACACCGGACAGGTTTCGCGCGCGGTGGCGTCGCAGACCGTGAACACGAAATCGAAGGACGGTGCGTCGGCGCCCAGGAACACGTCCCAGCTTTTGCTGCGGAGATGGTCGGTCCGGTAGTTGAGCCGCTCCAGCAATTGCCGGGTCAACGGGTGGACTTCGCCTCTGGGATGGCTGCCGGCGCTATAGCCCCGGAAACGGCCGCCGCCATAGCGGCCCAGCGCGCACTCGGCCATGAGGCTGCGCGCCGAATTGCCGGCGCACAGAAAGAGGACATGGTAAACTTTCTCGGACATGGAAACCTGCATCATCAGAAGCGAAACGGGACCGGCTGCGCAGGACCCGGAATATTCGCTTCGAGTCATACAACAGCATCATGACGCTCTCGTGAACCGGCGGCGGAATTCACCGACAATTAACAAAAGACTTGCCCCTCCGAGACCCGTGGTGGTGGTCTTCAGTCCCGGTTGGGCCTATACAGTTACTCTCGCGCGACATAAGTATAAAAACGAATGGCGCCATCCGGCTCAATTTCCCGATACAATCCCTGGATTTCGTTATCGAAACCAGGGAATAAGTTGGCGCCGCGCTCGAAGACCTTAAGGTAGTCGATCATCGGCTGGGCTCGCTGGTCAAGTCTTTCGCCCGGGACGATGGTCGCAATGCCCGGCGGATAGACCACGAACAGCGTCGTCGCCACCCGGCCGGCAATCCGGTCGATGGGCAGGTAATCGACTTTGTTGCGAACCAGTTGGCGCGCGGCCTCGTGGGGCGCCATGACCATGGTGGGAAGATGGTCGGGCCGGAACATCTTGCGCTGAAGGTCGCTGGTGTGGTTGTCACGATAGAAGGCGTGCATCTCGGCGCACAGGTCCCGCAGGCGGCGGCCGGTATAGCGGTGGGGCCGCCTTTTGACGAACTCGGGAATGACATCTTCCAGCAGCACGTTATCATCGTGCAGCCGCTTGAACGCCACCAGGGCGCTGAGCAAGGTTCCAGCCTTGCTCGACTCGACGCCGGGGGTCAGCAGGAACAGCATCGAATTCAGGTCGTTCTTTTCCGGGACGATCTGGTTTTCGCGCAGGTATTGAGAGATCACCGGGGCCGGGACCCCCTGGGCTTCGTAGGTTCCGGTGCGGCGGTCGAAGCCGGGCGTCAGCAGGGTCAGCTTGTTGGGGTCGGTCATGGCGTAGCCGCTGGTGACATGACGGAACCCATGCCAGGTGGCGGCCGGAGTCAATTCCCAGAACCGGGCGTTGGCGGCCAGGATGTCGGTCGGGACATCTTCCCAGGCCTGCTCTTCGGGATCGTCGGGCGAGAGCCGAACGGTATCGGGAACGAACGGATCGACGAACCAGCGGCGGGCCGGATCGGCTTCTTTTTCTTCGAACTCCCGGCGGATGGTTCGGATTTTTTTGCGCAGTTCGATGCCCAACCGGATGGTGTCGTCCCATAACACTTCACCCGATCACCCCTTCATCATCTGCGCGCCCACGTCCAGGGACGCGAACAGCGGATAGAACGGGGACGTGGACGCATGCTGCAAGAAGCTCTCGTTGAACCGGCGGTGCTCGACCCGTCGCTCCTGACCGCGGATATGGGAGTCCTTGATGTGAATCTGGGACGCCTGGGAGAAGCTCGCGAGCTGTTTGTGGGTGGATTGGGTGGCGATGATGCCGGGATCCTCGGCGGTCAGACCGCTGAGCCCCATGGCAAAACGGCCCCGGAACAGGGGATGGAACTTCATGAAGCCGGCCCAGGCCTCGTCGAACAAAATATAGTCACAAAGCGGGCCAAGCTTCTTTAAGATGAGATCGGCGCTGTAGATCGTCCCGTCATAACTGCATTGTTCGATCACGGCGCACCGGAACGGCCGTTGCCGTTGCCAGGCGGTCGGGTCTTTGACCAGCGGGTTGCGCCGGATTTTTTCCCGGATGTGGGTTTCATCCAGGGCTTCGTAATCGATCGGACCAATCAGCCCGTGGGCGTTGCGGTCGGTTTCCAGAAAGATCGGGACGCCCCCGCCCAACAGCAGCGCGCCGTGATGGGCGGCCTTGTGGTTGTTACGGTCAAACAGGACCAGATCGTCTTCGGCAACCAGCGCGCACAAGACAATCTTATTGGAGGCGGAGGTGCCGTTGAGCACGAAATAGGTGCGTTCCGCTCCGAAAATCTGGGCCGCCTCTTTTTGCGCTTGCAGGGCCGGGCCCTCGTGGACCAGCAGGTCGCCAAGGTCGAGGACCGAATTATCAATGTCATCCCGAAACACCGCCTCGCCCAGATGTTCCACGAAAATGCGTCCGATCGGACTGCGGCGGTAGAAAATACCGCCATTGTGGCCGGGACAAGTCCAGAGCTGGTTGCCTTCTTCGGCATAATCGACCAACGCGCCGAAGAACGGAGTCTTTAACGTGTCGGCGTATTGCTTGAGTCGGCTGACCAGATTCTTGGCGATGAACTCGGGTGTTTCCTCGGCCAGGAACACGTAACCGTCCACGTGATTCAGCACGTCCACCGGAATATTTTCGAATCGCTGCCGTCGGACCAGCAGCATGATCGGTGTTTCCAGGCCCCGACGGCGGACCAGTTCGATCAGGGCGGCGGTTTTGCCGTCCAGTCCCTTCTTGCTCCAATCGATGATCATGCAACCGATGGCGGCATCGGTACGGATCGCAAGCTCGGCATCTTCCACCCGGCGCGCCTTAACCACCTGGAATCCGGCGTGTTCGACTTGAGCAATGATCTGCTGGAGTCGGATGCCCTCCAGATCGTTCACGTCAAAAACGGGAGCGCACACCAAAAACGTGAAGTGCCTGAAGAAATCCATGCCACGATCCTTGCCTGACGGATAAAGCCGATTAACGAGGTCACAGCATGGCCTTCACACTGTCGTGACCTTTTTATGAAGCTTTTGTGAAGTTTTGGCGGGGCGGCCTGGTCGAAGCCCGCCCCGGTCAGGACAGGCGGTCGTCGGGGACGAGCCGGCGCTGCACCAGGACGCTGTCGCTCCAATGGCCGAACTTGAACCCGACCTCGCGCAGCACGCCCGAGCGTTCAAAGCCAAAGGCCTCGTGAAGGGCGAGGGAGGGCTGGTTGCTGCTGTCGATGAAGGCGACCATCTGGTGAAATCCGGCTTCGGCGCATTGTTGGATCAGGGCCGGCAGCAGGCGTCGGCCCAGCCCCTGTCTCAGATAGTCCTTGTGGACGTAGATCGAGTGTTCGACCGTATATCGATAGGCCGGACGTTTCCGGAACGGCGCGGCAAAGGCGTAGCCGACCACGACGCCGTCGTGATCGGCGACCATATGCGGCAGGCGTCGCTTGAGCATGACTTTCCGGCGCCGCTTGATTTCACGAACATGCAGGGGTTCGGCTTTGAAATCGCCGATCCCATGCTGAATATGATAGCTGTAGATGTCCAGCATGGCGGGAACGTCCTGATCGACCGAAGGACGGAGGATAATCTTTGGAACATACTCGCACATCGTCCTGCCCTGCACCGGCTGTTGGCCTCTGATTGATGGACCTCAAACCATAGCCGGGCGATCCGCCCGATGCAGGTTAAATTTTTGGGACACCGGTAGCCGCCGGGTCGCGGTTGACACGGTCGCGGACGGTGTGGTTTTTCGTTCGCCATCCTTAAAGGCTCGAACGAGGAGAGATTGATGAGCGTGGTGCGTGTGACCGCCGCCGTCCTGGCCGCCCTGGTGTTAACGGGCCCGGCGTTGGCCCATGACGTGAAGTTGGGCGCCCTCGAGATTCAGCATCCCTGGGCGCGGGCCACGGCACCGTCAGCGCCGACCGGTGCGGTCTATCTGGCGCTTGGAAACGATAGTCAACAGGCCGATCGTCTGGTTTCGGCGGCCTCGCCGGTGGCGGGCAAGGTTGAGTTGCATACGCACCTCATGGATAACGGCACGGCGATGATGCGCGAAGTCAAGGCCATCGATCTGCCGTCCGAAGGCTCGGTCACGCTGGCGCCCGGTGGCCTGCATATCATGCTGATCGGCCTGAAAGAACCGCTGGTCAAGGGCAAGACTTTCCCCCTGACCCTGACCTTCGAGACCGCCGGGAGCGTTACCGTAGAGGTGGCGATTCAGGGGCCCGGCGCCATGGCGCCCGAGGAGGAGGGCAAGAGCGACCACCAGCCTTAAAAGGCGAGATGGGCGCCGCCCACTCCCGCCAAGGGGGGGGCGCCCTGGGAACCCGAGACGGACCAGGGACGGGCTAAGAAAGCCCGTGGGCGTGCAGGAACTTGGTGTACAGGGGATCGACATTGTAAAAATGGCGGATCAGGCCGGTCCGGAAAAACAGGAAGACATCCATGATCGGAAAGGTCTGGGGGGCGGCGGCGTACCGTTGTTGGATGTCAAGGGCCTCCGCCGACAGTCGAAGATGCTGCGCCTTGTGCTGTTCAAGCTGCGGGTACTGATACTTGGCCAGATAGAACTCCTCATTGGCGAAATGTTTATTAGTATACTCAATAATCCTTGTGATCAGCAGGGCGAGTTGGGTTTTATCGCCGTCATTTCGGATCATGCCAAACAAATCATTGAACATCTCAAGAAGCTGCTGATGTTGGGCATCGAACTCGGAAATACCGACGCTCAGGGCTGGGGTCCAGGCGATGATGGACATGCGGCGTCTCCTGAAGTCCGTGGCGTTGAATTCTTGACACTGGGCGTACGCCGGGGTCGGTCCCATGGCCGCCACTGCCGCTCACAGGGACCATATGGAATCGTCGGCACCGATGGCCAGTGGTTCGGCCCCAGAGGACCGTCAGGTTTGTTATAAGGTGTCGCGGCCCAGCCAGCGGCCCAACCGGCGGCGAAGGCCGGGCACGGGCAGACGGGCCAGCACCGGGCTCAGGCGGCGGCGCCAGTTGGCGGGCTCGCTGTCCTCGAGGCGGAGCCGGACACCGACCTCCTTGATGTCGGGTCCGATCATGTCGACCACGATCAGGTCCACCGGTCCGATCCGGAGGCGGTCGCCGCGGCCCACGGTCGGGCCGATGCGATCCTTGAGCAGGCGATTGACGGTCAGGCCGGGGACCGGGGCCTTGAGCGGCAGGTCATAGGCGCGGACCAGGCTGGCCACCGAACTGCCGCCGTCCACGAAGAAGTCACCATGTTCCCGGCGCAGGTGGGCGGCGGTCGACTTGAAGCGGCGGGAGAAGAAGCGGTCCACCACCAGCGAGAGGGCCGGGGGCGTGAGCACCAGGACCATATCGTCGGCGCGCAGCCGGTCGATTTCGGCGGTACTGAGCACGGCGCCGTCGCGAATCACCGTCACCACCCGCACCCGGTCGGGCACGGCCAACTCGGCAAAGGGAAAGTCGGTGGCCCGGCTGTGGGGCTTGACGGTGTAGGCCACCAGATCCCGGTCGATCTGGTGCAGCATGTCGAATTCCAGCTTGTCGGCGGCCTCGGGGTTGGGCGCCAGCGCCACCCCCAACCGACGCGCCACCCACGCGGCGGTCCAGCCCTGGAGCACCAGCGACACCAGCACCACCACGAAGGCGACGTTGAAATAGGTGCGGGAGTTGTCGATGCCGGCCAGCGCCGGCATCAGGGCCAGGAAGATCGGCACCGCGCCGCGCAGGCCGATCCAGGCCGCGAACAGTTGCTCGGGCACGCTGAAGGAGAACGGCGCGAGCGCCAGGGCCACCGCCACCGGTCGGGCGACGAAGATCAGGATCACGGCGATGCCCAGGGCCAGCAGGGCCTGCCCGGCCAACTGGTGCGGACTGACCATCAGTCCCAGCAACAGGAACATGGTGATCTGGGACAGCCACATCAGCCCGTCGAAGAATCGGCAGGTCAATGTTTTGGCCCGGACCCGGCGCGCACCATAGACGATGCCGGCGACATACATGGCCAGATAGCCGCTGCCCCCCAACAACGCGGTGCCGCTGAAAGTCAGCAGGCACACGGCCAGGGTCAGGATCGGATACAGGCCGCCCGCCAACTCCAGGCGGTTGGTCAGCCAGGCCAGGCCCATGCCGCCAAGCCAGCCCAGCAGCAGGCCCAACCCCATCTGGCGGACGAAATCGGCGGCGATGCCCCAGCCCACGGCGTGCCCGCCGGCTTGAATCAGGCCGACGCAGGCCATGGTCAGGAAGATGCCCATGGGATCATTGCTGCCGGATTCCACCTCCAGGGTGGCGCGCAGGCGGTCGCGCAGGGTAACGCCGGTGTGACCCAGCGCCATGAACACCGCCGGCGCGTCGGTGGCGGCGACGATGGCCCCCATCAGGAAGGCGTGGAGCGGGTCCAGGTGAAACAGCCAGTGCGCGCCGGCCGCGGTGACGCCGGCCGTGATCAGGACGCCAAGCGTCGCCAGCGAGAGGGCCGGCGCCCAGGCCGCCCGCAGCGTGGTCAGGGGCGTGCGCAGGCCTCCGTCGAACAGGATGATGGCCAGTGCGCAGTTGCCGATCAGGAACGACAGCTCGAGGTTGTCAAAAGCGATGCCGCCGGGACCATCCTCTCCCGCCAGCATGCCGAGGCCCAGGAAGGTGAGCAGCAACGGCGCGCCCAGCCGGGCCGAGAGCAATCCGGCAAGGATGCTGGCAAACAGCAACAGCGAGGCAACCAGCAGGCCAACCAGTCCGGCGGTCAAGGTCGCCTCCTCTCGGGGATGGTCTTGAAAGGCGCGGGACCCGGGGCGGCCGACCGACGGCCCCGGGGGTGCCGTTCCGGGTTCCCGAAGGGAAATGGGGTCAGGCGGGCTGCAAACGAGTGATCCGCCAGGCGAGCAGCATCGCCCCGGTCAACAGCGCCGCGGCGAGCAGAAAGGGAGTCCCCGGTAACTGCCAGGTGTGGCCGGAGCCGATGGCAAAGGCGAAGGTCAGGGTAAACAGGCCGGGACCGATCAGCCCTGAAACGCCCCGTAGGCCATGGATCGCGCCTTGGAGTTGGCCCTGTTCCGCCGGGCTGACCCGACGGGTCATCAGACTCTGGGCCGAGGGACCCAACAGACCCCACAGCGCCATCACCGGGATGCCCAACCACAGGATGTCGCCGGCGGGAGCAAGGCCGAAGATCGTGAATCCGGTGGCGCCGCACAGCAGGGCCGCGAGCATAGCCCGGTGTTCCCCGATCCGGGCGACGATGGGCCGGACCAGTCCGCCCTGAACGATGGCGCTGCACACGCCCACTCCGGCCAGGGTCAGGCCGACGGTGGCTGCATCCCAGTCATAGCGATAGCCGCCATACAGCACGAACACCGCGGGCAGGACCTCGTGGGCCAGGGTCGACAACAGCATCACGGTGGCCAGGCCCAGCAACTGGGCATGGGAGCGCAGCAGCATGAACGAGCCCAGCGGGTTGGCGCGGCGCCAGGAGAACCCGCGGCGTTGTTCCGGCGGCAGGGATTCGGGCAGCACCAGGAAGCCGTAGACGGCGTTGGCCAGACTGAGGCCGCCCGCGACCCAGAACGGCAGGCGGGGATCGACGCTGCCGAGCAGTCCGCCCAGCGCCGGTCCCAGCACGAAACCGATGCCGAAGGCCGCGCCCTGAAGCCCGAACCCGGCGGCACGCCGTTCCGGCGGCGTCACGTCGGCGATGTAGGCGCCGGCGGTGGTGAAACTGGCGGCGGTGATGCCCGAAATCATCCGGCCGACGAACAGCCAGCCCAAGGTGGGCGCCAGCGCCATCACCAGATAGTCGAGACCCAACCCGAGGTTGGAGAGCAGGATGATCGGTCTCCGGCCGAAACGGTCGGACAGCGCGCCCAACACCGGCGAACAGACGAATTGCATGGCCGCCCACACGGTCCCGAACAGTCCGAGCATTTCTGCCGCCTGGCCGGCGTCGCCGCCGAAGAAACTGGCGACCAGGGCCGGCAGCACCGGAATAATGATCCCCAGCGCCAGCACATCGAGCACGATGGTGATGAAAATGAAGACCAGCGCCGGGCGGCGGCGCCGGTCGGGGGCGACCGGCCGGGTCGGGGAGGGGAGCGAGGCGTCAGCCATAACCGATGGGGACCGGAGAGTGGGTGGGGGGAGCGGCATGAAGGACAGATTTCAGAGCTGTGGTGACCGGTCAAGTTCCATTTACGCGGGGCAAAGCCCCATGGGCGCCAGGACCAGGCGATGGGTCTGATTTTGCAGGGCGCCGCCCGGCCCTTTGCGGGTGTCGTCAGAGCCCACAAAGTCGTTTTGGTTCAAACCCATTCCCGATCCGGGACCACTTCACTGTGCCCGATCAGGGCATGGTCCAGAGCAGGTGATCCGCGCCGGGCGCGGCGTCCGGGGCGAACGGTGTCGGCATCGGGGTCCGCAGGAACGGCCCGAAGGAGGGGCGGAGCATGGCCAGCCCCTCGTCCAGCACCATCGGTACCGTTTGGGCGAAATTATCGAGAATGATCAGGGCATTCAACCCGGCATCCCGGAGCATCACGGCTGCCGACCGCAGCCGGCGGGCCTGAGCGTCATTGAGAATCTTCAGGTTTTGATAGATCCGGTCGAGGCCCGCGAGGGTGTCATCCACGGGCAGGCCGTCGAGTCGGCGCAGGTGTTGGGCCACCAGATAGGTGGAGATGGCGCGGAACACGGTTTCTTCGAGGGAGGCCAGCGGCAGGTGAAACCGGGCCATGGGCTTGAGAAACGCGGTGTACGGGCAGGCGCTGCTGGCCACCGCCAGACCCATCACCGAACTGACGGCGTGCTGGGCCGAAACCGTCATGACCACGCGGCGTTCCTGGGTGATGGCTTCGACGTCGATTTGCTGATGGGAGACCAGCGCCCCCAACGGCACCACCACGTCTTGCAGACCCAGCGCGACCGGACAATGGGGGTGGTCGTCCGCGGACAGCGGACAGTGACTGCACTGTTGGAACTCCAACCGGGTCCAGTCGGGATGCGGCGGGACCGACCCCCCCGACCGTTCCAGGCTGAAGGGATCGATGTCGAACCGGTACTCTTGGATCCGTTGGTCGGGGAGCGTGAAACGGTAGAGGACGTGGATCGGATCGGTCACAACACCTCATCCCATAGCGGCCGCTGGGCGGTTAGGAGCCTGGGAAGTCCCCGTGACGGTCAGGACCCCCGGCCCCCAGGTCAAGCGTTCACGGTCGGGCGGGATCAGCCACCGGAGCCGGAGGACGGTTCGGTGGTGGACGGCGATGGGGTGCTTGTGGAGATGGATTGGAAAACGGTCATCAGATTGAGCCGCGGATTCGCCTTGCACTTGTCGAACACGAGTTGTCCCGTGGTGACAAGCGCGCTGAAATCCGCTCGAGGCGGCGCCTGACGCCGGGCGGCGAGGTAGCCATCAAGCCAGGCGATGTCGCTGGACAGAGCCACCTCGTCCAGACGCCCGTTATTGTCCTCGGTATTCTCGGTGAACCACTCGCCACAGGTCACGGCCGTCAGATCCCAGGCGTCATCATCCGCCACCTTCCGGTCGACCAGAGGTCGAACCGAGGCAAAAAGGGTGGTCCCGGAATTGGGGCACTTCCCGGCCGACAGATCTTTCATGAAGGCGTCCACGGCCTTGTAGTCAAAGCCGGGATTTTTGCCGTTGGCCGCCACCGTATAGCCATGGGACCACGTCACCAGCCGGTCGACGGACGGCCACTTTTCGGGGTTGGCGGCGAGGTCGGCTCCAACCGAGGCGCAAAGAGCGGTGGTGACATCCACCTCCTGAGCCTGGGCGAAGGAGGGACCGAGCGCCAGGGCTGCGACGAAGGCGGCAACCGCAGGAAAGCATCGCACCATAGCATTCTCCAACAGAGCTGGGTATCTGGGATGATCAGAGGCGTTCCCCCGGTTTCCGGCCCGTTCACAGTGTCGGTGTCCGGTCGCCGGCCCTGAACGCGACGGCTTGATCCGGCCACGTCACGGCGGTTCAGTCTTAAGGTATCTTCGACGGATCTGTCACCAGCTTTGCGGAAATATCCTTTAGATCGGGTTACAAGGCCGCAAAAAGTGGCCGTGGTGACCGGGATCGTCGGTATTGGCGGCCGATCGGGGTTCGGCCGGTCCCCCCGGCCGGCCCCAGGTTGAATCGATGACCAGATAAAATCCGAGATCCCGGTCGGCGATCCGGACATGCTGAAGGAGCCATTGGCCGATGACCTTGGCCAGCATGATCGCGTCGCGCTCGCGTCGGCGAATCCGATGACCAAGCAATTCCATGGTTGAGATCAGGTTACGATGCTCGCGCATGTGGAGGCGGTACTCGGGATAAAGGGCCTGCCGCATGACATGCTCTTCTGATGAAAAATGAAAATTAAGGTATGAAAATAATTCAGTAAAAGCGTGGCCGTGTTGCCCGGCGTCGATTGCTTTACTTATATTTTTCATTAAAGTATTATAGAGTCCGATCAGGACACGGTGCTGTTGATCCATTCCGGGAATGCCAATCGCATGTTCTGTTTCCAGGGCCAAGCCATTAGAAACATCGAGACCGTACAGATGATTAAGTTCTCGTTCGGACTCTGATCGACCGTGGGAGGCTGACCTGGCCGTGTCACCGATCGTGCCAATGAGGTTCCGGCAATACTCGGTGACGAGGGAGTTCGGTTGGAAGACCATGATGCGATCTTTCTTCATGGAGACCCGGATGCGTCGAACCCACGATGAGGTCGTTGAACCTGCCTTCGGGCATCAGTCGATGGAACAAAATTCGATAGAAATCGTATAAGGCGACGATAAAGGATATCCCAAATGCTTTGAAGAAACCAGTGATCATAAGGCTTAGATTTGGTGATGGGTTCGGGTGAGAGATATGATGACCGCCGTTCGAACGCATCACCACCATCATGATCAAACATTCATAAAATATTCACCAAAAAATATAAGTAACGTTAAAAAAACGATGGCAATTCCAAACACGGTAATTTTATGATGGAAGACGGCATATATAATGCGGGTTTTTTTCTCCGGTATTTCTATCGAAAATTCCGTCCATCGGGGAAGGCGGGAGCAGCCGGCCGGCCGTCGGTAAGAGTGGATAGTAAACCGGTGAGATCGGCAAGGTGTGTGACGATCAGATGCACGACGCCCTCATGATTCTCTACTTTGCCGGTGGCTGAGAGCAGCCTGGCTGCGAGCAGGTCGCGGCGGTCACGCTCGGCGACCTTCGGAGGTATGATCAAGTTGGCGATCGCGGTTTCATCTTCTAGGGTGATAAAGATCACGCCCTTGGCCGTGCCCGGCCGCTGACGCATCATCACCAGCCCGGCGACGCCGAGTCGCTGGCTCGGGCGGGCCAGTCTCAACCGCACCGCCGGGACCAGGCCCCGGGCGGCCAGGGCCGGGCGCAGCAGGGCGAGCGGGTGGCCTTTGAGGGACAGCGACAGGCTGGCATAATCTTCCACCACCTGCTCGCCTAGGGGCATTTCGGGCAGCGTCACCTCGGGTTCGGTGGTGGCCGGCCGGTCAAGCTCGGCGAACAGCGGCAGTGGGCGCTCGCCCAGCCCGCGGAGCGCCCAGAGCGCCGCGCGCCGGTCGAGCCCAAGGGAGCGAAAGGCGTCGGCCTGGGCCAGGGTGTCGAGGGCCGCCACCGACAGGCCGCTCTTTCGCCAGAGATCGAAGGCATCCCGAAACCCCGCCCCCCGGACCAGCACCAGCCGCTCGGCATCGCTCTGCCGGGCGCCCTTGATCTGTCGGAACCCCAGTCGCAGGGCCGGAGCCGCGTCGTTGCCGTCGTCTTGCAAGCGGCACTCCCAGTCCGAGGCGTTGACGTCGGGCTCCAGCACCGTCACGCCGTGCTCCTGGGCGTCGCGGACGATCTGGGCCGGGGCGTAGAATCCCATGGGCTGGCTGTTGAGCAGGGCGCAGGCGAAGGCCGCCGGATAGTGGCATTTGAGCCAGGCCGAGACGTAGACCAGCAGGGCGAAGCTGGCGGCGTGGCTTTCGGGAAAACCGTAGGTGCCGAAGCCCTCGATCTGGCGGAAACACCGTTCGGCGAAGTCCCGGGCATAACCGCGGGCGACCATGCCGTCGATCAGCTTGCGCTCGAACATCTGGATGGTGCCGGCGTGGCGGAAGGTGGCCATGGCCCGGCGCAACTGGTCGGCTTCGCCGGGGGTGAAGCCGGCGCCGACGATGGCGATCCGCATCGCCTGTTCCTGGAACAGCGGTACGCCCAGGGTTTTTTCCAGCACCCGGCGAAGCGCCTCCGACGGGTATTCCACCGTTTCGTGGCCGCCGCGGCGGCGCAGGTAAGGATGCACCATGTCGCCCTGAATCGGTCCCGGGCGGACGATGGCCACCTCGATCACCAGATCGTAGAAGGTGCGGGGCTTCAATCGCGGCAGCATGGACATTTGCGCCCGGCTTTCCACCTGGAACACGCCCACGCTGTCGGCCCGGCACAGCATGTCGTAAACTGCGGCGTCCTCGGGCGGGATGGTGGCGAGGGTCAGGACCCGACCGTGATGGGCGGCGATCAGGTCGAAGGCCCGCCGCACACAGCTCAGCATGCCCAGGGCCAGCACATCGATCTTGAGGATGCCCAGGGCGTCGATGTCGTCTTTGTCCCACTCGATGGTGGTCCGTCCGGGCATGGCGGCGTTGAGCACCGGCGACAGTTCGGTCAGCGGCCCCCGGGTGATGACGAAGCCGCCCACATGCTGGGATAAATGACGGGGAAAACCGATCAGCTCCCGGGTCAGCTCCAAAGTTCGGGCGAGCCGGGGTTCGCCGGGGTCGAGCCCATGGTCCCGGATGCGCCGGTCGTCCAGCAAGTCCCGGCTGCGGCCAAAGCCCGAACCCGCAAGGCGCGTGATGGTGTCGGCGCCGAGCCCCATGACCTTGCCCACGTCCCGCAGCGCGGCCCGGGCGCGGAAGCGAATCACCACGGCGGTCAGGCCGGCCCGGTCACGTCCGTATTTCTCATAGATGTATTGGATGACCTCCTCGCGCCGTTCGTGCTCGAAATCCACGTCGATGTCGGGCGGTTCGTTGCGGGCGGCGGAGATGAAACGCTCGAACAGCAGATCGGCGCGGGCCGGGTCGACCGCGGTGACGCCCAGGCAATAGCACACCGCCGAGTTGGCCGCCGAACCCCGCCCCTGGCACAGGATGCCCCGGGAGCGGGCGAACAGCACGATGTCGTGGACGGTGAGAAAGTAAGCGGCGTAACCGAGCTGGTCGATCAGCGCCAGCTCGTGGTCCAGCGTCGCCCGTACCCGCTCGGGAATCCCCTCGGGATAGCGGGCGGCCGCGCCCTGCCAGGTCAGGCGCGCCAGCCCCTGTTGGGGCGCCTCACCGGGAAGCCCGGCCTCGTCGGGATACTCGTAGCGCAAGTCGTCCAGCGAAAACCGGCAAGCCTCTACGATCTCCAGGGGGCGCACCAGCGCCTCGGGGAGGCGCCGGAACAGCCGCGCCATTTCCTCCGGCGCCTTAAGATGGCGCTCGGCGTTGGCGGTCAGGCGATAGCCGGCGTGCTCGAGGGTGCAGTGCTCGCGGATGCAGGTCAGGACGTCCTGAAGCGGCCGGCGGGCCGGGGTATGATAGAGCACGTCGTTGGTGGCCACCAGCGGCAGCCGGGTGGCGGCGGCCAGCTCGGCCAGCCGGGCGAGCCGGCGGCCGTCGTCGCCCCGGTAGCGGTGGCTGGCGGCCAGGCCCAGCCGGGGGCCCAGCCGGTCCCGGGCGCGGATCAGGGCCGCGACGAAAGCGGCGTTCATGGCGTCGGGGGTTTCAGGCGGCAGCGCGACGACTTCCAGCCCTTCGGCATGGTCCCAGACGTCGGCGCAGTCCAGGTGACAGGCCCCCTTGGGGGCCCGTCGTTTCCCCACCGTCAGCAGGCGCGACAACCGGCCATAGGCGGCCCGGTCGGTGGGATAGGCCAGCAGGCTGGGGCCGTCGCGCAGGTCCAACCGGCAGCCCACCACCAGCCGGATTCCGGCCGTTTTGGCGGCCAAGTGGGCGCGGACGATCCCGGCCAGGGTGTTGCGGTCGGTGATGGCGAAGGCCGTCTGACCCAGCGCCGCCGCGGTCAGCGTCAGCTCTTCGGCGTGGCTGGCCCCCTGAAGGAACGTGAAGTTGCTGGTGACGTGAAGTTCAGCGTAACGGGTGGATGCCGACATGGCTGGCTGGCGCCCGATCGTGGGAGTGCAGGGGCCCGATCTTACCCGTTTGGGAAGGTTAAAGGGTCCCCCGCCGTCGACGGGTTCGCCGCCTTGATCTGTCATAATTGTCGGGATGCCCCCCTTCGAGATCGGTCGGGCCTGGGACCATGGTAAATTCCTGTTCTCTTCCCCGGCGTCCTGGGGCATTTATTGGCGCTCGGTCCCGCCGCAAGGTCCGATATGGATTTGCGAGGCGTGACCCAAAGGGGGAGGAAGCGATGGTCGATGATGTAAATGCTCAGGTTGAAAATGAACTTCGCGAAAAAATGGAAGAAGAATTCAATCAAAGACTAGAGCAAGAGGTTGCAGCAAGGGAACTGGTGTTGCGTGACCAGTTGGCCATGGAACTTCAAGAAAAAGAGTCATCGCTGCGGGACGAGATGGCCGAAACTCTCGCTGAAAAAGAGCATGAGTTGCGGGAGCAAATTGAATCCGAACTAAGGGAAAAGCTTGAAGGCGAGTTGCACGACGAGATTGAGCGCCAACTTCGGATTGACCTTGGCGAGGAGTTGCGCGAAGCCATGACACAGGCCCTTCGCGAGAAGGAAGATGAGTTGCGCGAACGATTTGACGAGGCGGCGGTCAGAAACCAGGAAGAGGCTCGGGAAAAGGCCGACGAGGAGATGGTCGGGCGTTTGCAGGCGGCCCTTGCCGGCAAAGAGGATGAATTGCGAAACATCCTTGAGCAGGACTTGCGCCAGATGATGGCGGATGATCTGGAGGAAAAGGAAAAAGAGCTGAGAGAAAATCTCAAGGATGAACTGCTGGAGAAGGAACGGGAGCTGCGCGAAAAATTAATTGACGATATGCAGATCCGTGAGAAAATTGAGGCTGAGTTAAGGCATAATATTGAAATAGAGCTGAGGGACACCATTGAACGGCAGATTCGCGACGAGCTTGGCGAGGTGTACCGTGATAATTTAGAAGAATCGCTCCGTCGAAAGGAAGAGGAGCTGCGGGAACTATTTGACGAAGAAAAAGCACAAAGAGAAGAAGAAATCTATGAAAAGGCCGAGCAGGAAATGCTTGGGCGGCTACAGGATGCGGTGGCCAGTAAGGAAGAGGACCTGCGCCGGGTGATTGAGCAGGACCTGCGCTTGGCGCTGGCGGACGACTTTGCGGAAAAACAGCGGGACCTGCGCGAGCAATTTATCGATGTCTTGGCTCAGAAAGACGATGATGCCCGCGATAAACTGACCGCAGCCGTGCGCCAGGCGGAGGCCGATCTCCGGGCTCAGCTCGCCTCGGAGGCCGCCCGGGACCTTGCCGCCGTCGAAGAGCGTCATGCTCAGGAACGGACCCTGTGGGGCAATCGGGCCGAGGCGGCGGAACGTCGGGCTGACGAGGCCGAGCGTCGTGTCGAAGAGGCCCGGCGAACGCGATGGATGTTCTGGAAGTAACACTGTTCTGGAAGTAACACAGTTCTGGAAGGAACACTGCCGATCGTGAAGAATGGCCCATCGGCCCTATCGGGAGAGCGCCCGGTCGGCGCTTGGATAGGGCGATGGGTCTGATTTTACAGGGCTCTGCCCTGTACCCGGCGGGCGGCCGGCCTCCTGGACCTCATGACGTCGCGGGTTCAAAGGGCCGGCCCCCGGCCGTCAACTGGCCAGCAGCGGTGAAACCAGGGCGCCGACGGCGCAGCCGGTGACGAAGACCGTGCCCAGGGCCGCACCGACCACCAGCGGCGACATGGGAATCAACAGGGCGGTGCCGATCATGGCCAGAACGTCCGCCGGTCCGATCGCCATGGCAAGACCGGTACCGGCGGTGCCCGCGACGGCGCATCCGATACCGTGAGTCTTGAGATCCACCGTGTGGGCCGATGGGGCGCCGGTCGGGGGCTGGGTTGCCGCCGGCAGCGCCTCGGCGTGTTGGGTCGCAGCCGCTGCGGGCGTCGGCGGGACGGTTTTTTCGGGCACCGGCAGAGCCGGCACGACGACCGGTTGGGCAGTCGCGACGGCGCCCGGGGGCGGCGCGGGTTCCTGATGGATCACCACAACCACGATCATCAGGATCGTCAGCAGGAATGCGAGGAAGGTTCCACCATTCATGACTCTCTCCCACCAAGGTCGTCGTGACCAACGCTCCTTCCTCATACCGGATTGTCCGAGTCGAGAGCAAGGGAATGTGTGGCGCGCGGAACTTGGCCGCTTGACCGGCCTGTGCCGAAGGGCTTTCATACCTGCGCGTCGGCATCGTCGGGGACCGGCAGACGACTTAAGACCGAGGATGATGTTCGAGAGACTGTGGAAGGCGATATCCCGGAAGGGTGGCGATCGCATCGTTAAAATCGTCAAGGGGCCGGTTCTTGACCGCCCGGACGGTCCGGCGTGGCAGGCCACCGCCTATGGACCGTCCCGACCCTGCCCGATGTGCGGCGAATCGGGACGGCGGGTGCGCGAGGTCCAGGACGGCATCTGGTGGGAAACCCGCGGCCACCGCCGCTTCGAGCCCACGGGGTCCGATGTTCAATGCGATTGCGGCATCCGTTGGGGCGATGATGCCCGGCTTAAGTGACGGCGGTCGTTTTCGGCCGGGCCGTCACCCGACCCGCCAGGGTAACATCCGGCCAAGCAGGCCGTCGCGCCGGACGAAGGTGTGAAAGCCGGTAGCCAGCACATGCAGGCTGACCAAGCCATAAACCGCCCATTGTCCGATCCCGTGGAGGAACCTGCCGACCTTCGCCAAGTCATGGTTGACCGGAACCAGGGACGGGAGGTCGAACAGGCCGAACATCACCACCGGGTGGCCGCCCGCCGCCGACATCAGATAGCCGCTGATCGGCATCGCGAACAACAGCACATACAGCAAGACATGGGCGACATGGACGGCGGCGACTTCCAAGGGCCGCAAGATGCCCGTCAACGGGGGCTGGGTATCGAGTTGCCGCCAGATGACACGCAGGATACTGAGCGCCAGGATGGTAATGCCGATCGACTTGTGGAGATTATACCAGCCTTCCCGGGTCGGGTCGGTCCTGTCGAGAGTCGTCATGTACCAGGCGATCGGCACCACCGCGAACATCAGAGCCGCCGAGACCCAATGAAAGGCCTGGGCGAGCGGGGAATAACGGGCGGCCGGCGTTGGGATTCCGGTGTTCACAACGGCCTCTGCCATGTCGCCTCCTGCTTCTCCCGACTTTTCAGGCTGAACTATACATTCGGGTTGGTCGGGCGCAACCCGTCAATGCTCATGGTGCCCATGCGCGTCGGCGCGTTTTTGGCCCCGCGCATCGGCGCGGGCGGACCATCCCGGTTGCCAACGGGCTGGTAAACGGGCTAAATCCCAGGCGCCGTGTCCCGATGGCTTCGGCCGTCATCGCGGTTCCGGAGCGGAGTCCGTTCCGCCTTATTGAGGTTTGGGGCAGGGTTATGCTACGAAGCATTTTAGCTTCGTTGCGAGCTGCTCCCGGCGCGGGTGGTGGTAACCATGATTTCTTACAGCGACGAAGAGCTTGACTTCGTTGCCGAGATTTTCAACATCGGTGTCAACAAGGCTGCCGAGTCCCTCGGTGCGCTGGTCGATCGCGAGATCTCGCTATCGGTGCCCAATCTCAGCCTGATCCAGGCGATCGATCTGGTTTCAGAACTGTGCATGACCACGGACTCGGTGTGCGGCGTCTTCAAACGAATCGCCGACCCGCTGGGGTCCTATGCGGTCATCCTGTTCCCGAGACGGGAAAGCGTCAAACTGGTGGGTTACGTGGTTCCGTCGGCCATGGCGGGCGAGGAACCGGCGCAAATCTACGTGGATGCGATTACCGAGATCGGCAATGTTCTTATTGGCGCTTGCCTCGGCAGTATCGCCGACACCTTTGGGATCGCGATCAACCTGGATGCTCCGGTTGCTTACATCGACCACCCCTCAGACTTCTTTCTGAAGTCGATCATTATTGATGATTTATGCGAGTACTTTCTGGATATTCGGATCAGTATGGCGGTCGAAAATACTTCTCTGACATTTTACTGGGATTTTTTGTTGCCCGACAGTGTCTTCCATTTCCTGAAACACCACACCGCCCGCCTCATGGCGACGTCTCCGGTCCGCTGAGCACGCCCGTCCGTCCGGGCAGAAGCAGCAGGAAGCGGCAGGCACACCAAGCCGGGCCGCGATCACGGCGCACACACCGCCACCTGCCGGCGCAAGGCCCGCTCCTCGCTTCAATAACTCGACGCGGGCCCCTAGCCCCAGGTCAGCAGGACCAGTAAGATCAACAAGATTAAGAGTTGCCCGGCGATTTCTTGCTGGGACGTCGACCAGTTGCCGATACGGGGCAGGTGAAGGACGGGCAGATGCGGATGGGGTGATGAAGAAGCGGACATGATGGCGGCTCCCGTGCGCGCGGGGGCCGCTGCGCCAGACGCAGACGGATCCCGCCGACCTTTACAGAGGTTGGCACCGGCGAGGGCGGGTTCAAGTGCCGGTGTCATTGGCTTGCGCCTGTGGCCTTCGATCATGGCGGCGGGCGGCGGCCGGGGGGACGATGGAACCAGCGAGCGGCCGGCATGGTCGCGGAAAAACAGGGAGGCGGTGGCATGCGGGTGGTGTTTTTTTCCGGTTCCGGGCTCAGCGCCGACTCGGGGATTCCGACTTTTCGCGGCCGGGCCGGGCTTTATGCCGATATCGATCCGGTTGAGCTGCTGTCGGACCGGACGTTGCGTCGTGATCCCGGCCTGGTTCACGAGTTTCTCGACGGTTTTCGGGAATCTCTGAAGGGGTATGTCCCGAATCCGGCTCATGCCATGATCCGGCGGTGGCAGCAGCGGCATGCCGACACCGTCGTGATCACGATGAACATCGATGACATGCTGGAGCGCGCGGGGTGCGTGGACGTGGTGCACCTTCATGGCGAGGTGCGGGGCCTGACCTCGGTGGGCAACCCGGCGGTGCAGGTGGATATCGGTTACCACCGCTACTGGTCGGGCGATGCCGGCCGTGAACCGTCGGCGGCGATCAAGGTCGGTGACCGGCACTACGATGTCTCGGGCTATCAGTTCCGTTGTCCGGTTTCCCAGTCGTTGTTCCGCCCGGATGTGGTGCTGTTTGGCGAACTGGCGCCCCGATACCAGACGTTGTGGGCGGTCCTGAGCGACCTGGGGGAGGATGACGTCTTCGTGTCGATTGGGGCTTCGGGGCAGGTGATCCCGGTTGGGCGCATTTCCACGATGCTGCCCTGCTTCAAGATTCTCAATAACCTGGACTGGGTGCCGGAGGCATCGGACGGCGACTGGGACCAGGAGATTCTGGCACCGGCGGCAACCGCCGCCGCCCAGATCGAGGCCATGCTGGAGCAGCGACTCGAGGACGGTCAGCGCCGGTAACCCCGGGACGGTCAGCGCCGGTAACCCCGGCGTCGGTTGGTCCCGGAGGCCCGGAGACCCCTGCTTCAACCCGTGTGAAGGCAGGGACTCCGCGCATCGCCGCGGTCCTGACGTCGTCTGACCGACCCGTCAGGATCACGCGGCATGGCTGGCTTCGGTTTGGGTGAGCAAGGCATAGAGGGCATCGGCGCTGGTGGAGCCCCGCAGCTTCTCGCACACGGCGTTGTCCCGCAGCAATCGGGACACCCGGGCGAGGGCCTTGAGGTGATCGGCACCAGCCTGCTCCGGCGCCAGCAGCAGGAACATCAGATCCACCGGCTGTTCGTCGATGGCATCGAAGTCGATCGGCCGCTCCAGCCGGGCGAACAGGCCATAAACGCGATCAAGGCTGGCCAGCTTCCCATGGGGAATGGCAATACCATGACCGACGCCGGTGGTCCCGAGTCGCTCGCGCTCCAGCAGCACGTCGAAGATCATTCGCTCGTGCTGCCCGGTGAGTTCCGAGGCCTTGCGCGCCAACTCCTGCAAGGCCTGCTTTTTGTTGCCGGCCCGAAGGTTCGCAATGATGCTGGCAGGCGTGATCAATTCAATCATGATGGACTGACATGGTTGACCGGTCCCGGACCATGGGTTCAGGCGCTCGGCGCGGCGCTGCCCTGGGGATCCACCCAGCCGACATGGCCGTCCGTACGCCGGTATACCATGTTGAGGCCGCCGTGGCCGCGATTACGGAACAACATCGCCGGCAGCTCGGCCAATTCCATGCGCATCACGGCTTCGCTGACGGTCAGCGTTGCGATGGGCGTGGTCATTTCGGCGATGACCACCGGTTGGTGGTTTTCGACCACCTCCTCGTCATGGCTATCGTGGGAGTGATCCTCGGCCTGTAGAATGTATTTCTTCGCGGCGTAGGGCTCACCCGAGCTTTCGCTGGCGCTGTGGTGGTCCTTGAGCCGGCTCTTGTAGCGGCGCAGGCGCTTGGCGATCTTGTCGCACGCGGTGTCGAACGCGGGATAAGGTTCGTCGGCTTCGCCGATGGTCTGAACCAGGATGCCGCGCCCGACATGGACGGAAATGTCGGCCCGGAAGAGGTGAGCTTCCCGGGAGAAGACCACGTTCGCCTCGATCGGCCGGCCGAAATACTTGCCGACCACGCCGTTGAGAGACTCGGCGACATGGCTGCGCAAGGCATCTCCGACGTCAAGCTGCTTGCCTTTGACGGATAGGTGCATGTGTGACTTTGTCCGGACTAAGCGGTCCGCCGAGTGTTGGAGAAACGACGCGGCACCCGGGGCGGACCTGAGAAATAGTAGCGCGCGCCGCCAATTGTCAAGAAACGCCCAAGGTTGTCCCGGGGCATGGTTCCCGTGTAGCTGTGCCGGCCGTCTTGCACCGGTTGCCCGGTCCTTAACCAGCCTGCTCCGACTTCGATACCCGAACCAGGATGCGCCGATTCGCCCCTGGCCTGCCGAACCCGGTTGATCAAAAACGAAGAGACTTCTCACGACGCCGCTGCACAGAGGATGGAATACGCATGGCTTCGCGATATTTGGCTACCGTTCGCCTGGCAATGTCAATCCCGTCTTCGCGCAGAACATCGACAATCCGATCGTCGGACAGCACCGTATCGGCTGTCTCTTGATCAATCAAGGCCTTGATGCGAAAGCGCACCGCTTCTGCGGAATGATCGGCCTGGCCGTCGGCGCCGGAAATCGAGGAGGTGAAGAAATACTTCAGCTCGAACAACCCCCTGGGCGTCACCATGAACTTGTTGCTGGTGACCCGGCTGACCGTCGACTCGTGCATTCCGATGGCCTCGGCAATGTCGCGCAGGATCAGGGGCTTGAGGAACTGAACGCCGTGCAGAAAGAAGGCATCCTGCTGGCGGACCAGTTCGGTCGCGACCTTCAGGATGGTGGTTGCCCGTTGGTGCAGCGACTTGACCAGCCAGTTGGCCGAGTTCATCCGCTCGGTCAGGTATTCGCGTTCGGCCTTGAGCTTGATCTCGCTGCTGATCCGGGTGAAATAGCGTTGGTTGACCAGCACCCGGGGCAACGTGTCGGGATTGAGTTCGATGAACCAGCCGCCGCCGGGTTGGGCGCGCATCAGGATATCGGGGGTGACGGGTTGGGCCGGGGCGTGGTCGAAGGTCAGGGCAGGCTTGGGATTGAGTTTCTTGATCTCGGCCAGCATGTCCGAGATATCCTCGGCGTCGACGCCGCACACCTTGATCAGAGCCGGCAGATTGCGCGCCGCCAGCAGGTCGAGATGGTCGAGCAGCGCCTGCATGGCCGGATCAAGCCGGTCCAGCTCCCGGAGCTGGATGGCCAGACACTCCTTCAGCGAGCGGGCGAAGATGCCGGCGGGATCGAATCGCTGGAGCACGCCCAGCACCCGTTCGACTCGGGCCAGATCGCAGCCGAACTGGCTTGCCACCTCGCCAAGATTGGCCGTGAGGTAGCCGGTGTCATCCAGCAGGTCGATCAGCGCCGCGCCGATCAGGCGGTCGGCGGGGTCGGCGATGTCGACGTTGAGCTGGCCGTGGAGATGGTCGCGCAGGCTGATGGTGCTCGACAGCGTTTGCTCAAGGTTGGCCTCGCCATCCTCGAAGCTGCCGTTGCCGCCGCTGTTAGACCACTGGCCAAGGGTTTCGCCGTCGCCGAGCGCGTTCTCGGCGGCGCTGGCGGGGTCCCAGACATTCTCAAAGTCCGTGTCCAGCGGGCCATCGGCGGTTCCGGGCAGCGTCTCGGCCGATGTCAGGTCCACGGTATCGCGTGGGACCGGATCGAAGTCGGCGGGCTTGGACCGCTCGCCGTCGTCACCGGCAGGCCGATCGAAGCCATCGCTCTCGCCCTCGTTTTCGCCGCTGCCGCCGGGGCCATCCACCCGATCCAAAAGCGGGTTCTGCTCGATCTCGCGATCGATGTATTCGGCCAGCTCCAGATTCGATAGTTGCAGCAGCTTGATCGCCTGCTGCAACTGCGGCGTCATGACGAGGGTCTGAGACTGTCTGAGATCAAGGCGTTGCGAAAGCGTCATGGCGTGTGTTGTGCCTCTGGGAGGCGCCTACAGGCTGAACCGCTCGCCCAGGTAGACTCTCCGGACATCCTCATGCACCACAATGTCTGCGGGTGCCCCAGCCATCAGTACCACACCTTCATGCATAATGTAGGCCCGGTCGACGATGTCCAAGGTCTCGCGGACATTGTGGTCGGTGATGAGAACGCCGATGCCCCGGTCCCGAAGGTGACTGATCAGTTCGCGGATTTCGTTGACGGCGATGGGATCAATACCGGCCAGCGGTTCGTCCAGCAGGATGAAATGAGGTTGGGTGGCCAGCGCCCGGGAAATCTCGACCCGTCGACGTTCACCCCCGGACAGTGCCAGGGCCGGGGCCCGGCGCAGGTGGGTGATGGAAAACTCGGCCAGCAGTTCGTCCAACATCGCTTCGCGCGCATCGCGATTTTTTTCGACCACTTCAAGCACGGAGCGGATGTTGTTTTCCACCGAAAGGCCGCGGAAGATCGACGCCTCCTGGGGCAGGTAGCCGATCCCCAGCCGCGCCCGCCGGTACATGGGCAGTGCGGTGATGTCCTGGCCGTCAAGGACGATGGTTCCGTAATCGGCCGCAATCAGGCCGGTGATCATATAAAAGCAGGTTGTCTTGCCGGCACCGTTGGGTCCCAACAAACCGACGGCCTCGCCCCGCTGCACCGAGACGCTGACGCCCCGAACGACCGGACGTTGTTTAAAGCTCTTGCCAAGATTGTGCGCCACCAGACCGGTGGTCATGTGCAGCGGCAGTATCCCGTCGACTCCGGCAGGCGAACCCGGACCGGGCGCGTTATCCAGATTGGGCACGCTGGGGGTGAGGCGTTTGGCCATGCTGTTTTGCGAACTCCCCGGGCAGGGTGGTGGGATCTAATAGGTGGTCGAGGGGGTTGACGGGGTGCCGGGCGGATGGGGGACGGGCGCGGCCGGTAGGGGGTGGGTGACCGCGGATGAGGCCACCGGCGCGGGCGTGGCGGTCGGGGCCGGCGTGGCGGTCGGGGCCGGCGCCTTGGCGGGCTTGGGACCCTTGGCGGTTGCGCCCGGCGTCTGGCTTTGATTCGAGTCGGTGGGCTGAGGCGTCAGCAGGCCTTCGACTCGCCGGCCGCCGCTCAGCACGCGGTTGACGTGAGTCTTCATGTTCATTTCGGCGGCGTCACCGTTCACCTGATCATCGCCGCGCGTGATCTTAACGTCGCCGACCAGAACGGCAATATCGGTGCTGAGCGAGTACATCACCCGGTCGCACAACGCCACGTCGGTAGGGGTGGTGATCAGGACGTTGCCGATGCCGTCCAGTCGTTCCATCACCAGATTGCCGTTGGCGTCGTTCTTGAACTGGGCGACCATGGTGTCGGCCCGCATCCGACTCTGGTTACGCACCGCGATGGCGTCGCCCCGGGCAACCGCCATCTTGGTGTTGTCGTAATATTCCAGGCTGTTGCGCGCCGTCACGACATCGGTCTGCGTGACCAGCTTGAGGCCGGCGCCGGTCATCACGCCAAACTGTTTGTCGTTATCGTAGACGCCATGTTCGCCGAAAATCTGTTGGGATGGCGAGACCACATGGACATTGCCCTCGGCGGTCATGCGGTAGACGTCCGTGCCCTTTTCTTTAGATTCCCGGTAATAGGCGGTCAGGACATCGCCATAGACCGTGGTGGTTCCGCGAACGGCGCTGGCATTGCCCCGCGCCACGTAGGCTTTCTCGTCCTGGTGCCATTCGATGGCGTTGTCGGCCTGGACGTCCACCGGCATCTTGTTGGACCCGGTGCCGCCGGGCAGACTCGGCCCGCTGCTTTTGCCCGCCTCGGCCGGTGCCGCGTTGCCGTCCTTGGGCGGCTTGGGTGGCTTCGCCGGTTTGGCCGGGGTCGCCCCGGGGGCGGCGGTTGCCGGACTGCCCGGGGTTTCGGCGCGGGCGCCGGCGGCGGCCAGCAGCAACACGGCCACAAAGGCCGCGGTCCAGGCGGTCGGGCGGCGGCGGGGTGTGGGTGACGCGGTCATCATCTCTCGGTTCCCTTACCGGTGGGCTGGTTCGCACCGGCCGCATGATCTTTGGCAGGACGGTCCTTGGTGGCGGTTTGCCCGGTGCCGACCGGGGAACCGGGCGGTGCCGCTGGCGCGGATTTCGCGGCACTGGCGCCGTTGAGCATGGTGGCGTTCCCCGAGTGGGTAAAGGTGATGGTCTTGCCATGGTCTACGGCGACAAAGCCGTCGGCGTGAATCTCGCCCGAGGGACCCTGGCCTACGATCTTGTGGTCGCCCCAGGCGTTGCCCGACTTGGTATCGATCTCGGCCTGATCGGTGACGAATTCGAAACCGTCATCGCGCAGGAAATGGACATTGTCCAGCATCAACAACCGGCCATCATCCTGATTGTAGCGACCACGATCGGAGGTGACGGTCAACCAGCTTCCATTGGTCTGGGTCATTTCGGCTTCGGGGTCACGCAGGTCCACGAGATTGGTTTGCCCGGGGACCTCCAGCGCGCTCTTGGAGGTCATGGAGAAGGGCCGGTCCTGCCGATCATGGCTGAAATAGCGGGCATTGACCATGGCCGTCTGGGATTTGTCGATCTTGGCGTTGGTCTTTTGGGCGTCCCGAAGATAGGGCCACAGGGCGATCAGGGCGACCATGACCAGGGACAGCAGCGGCAATCCCACCTTGAGCGCGATGACCAACCGGCTGTAGCGACGGCTGACCACCCGGGCAGTGTCGCTGCCGCGACCGCGCCGCATCCAGTTGGGCATGACCGAATGGCGGCTGGACTTGGGGGCGACGCCCGCTGTCCGGGAGGCGGAGTCGGTCATGGGTCAGGCCACTCCTGTGCGCAGGCAGTCATGGATGTGGATCACGCCCAGCGGACGATCCCCGTCGGTGACGAACAGGCTGGTGATCGAAAGCTCGTTCATCTGCCCGATGGCTTCGGCAACCAGGGCATTGGGACGAATCGTCTTGGGCCGGCTGGTCATGACCCGTCCTGCGCTGACCGCCAGCAGGTCGGGGTTCATGTGCCGGCGCAGGTCGCCGTCGGTAATGACTCCAACCAACTGCTGCGTGTCGTCGATGATGCCGACGCAGCCAAGGCGTTTGGCCGTGATCACCAGGATGACGTTGGCCATGGCGTCGCAAACGTGGGCCAAGGGCACCTCGCTGCCGGCGTGCATGACGTCCGAGACCTTGAGCAGGGTTCGTCCCAACTGGCCACCGGGGTGCAGGTTGTAGAAGTCAGCCGCCGAGAAGCCGCGGCGTTCGAACAGGGCGATGGCCAGCGCGTCGCCGAGCCCCAGCATCATGGTGGTGGAGGTGGTCGGCGCCAGGCCCAGCGGGCAGGCTTCGGGGGTGGTGGGCAGCAGCAGCAGGACATCGGCCTGTTCGGCCAGGGTCGAGCGGGCATTGCGGGTCACCGCGATCAGCGGAATGCGGAAGCGTCGGGTGTAGGCCACGATATCGCTGAGTTCGCTGGTTTCCCCGGAATTGGACAGGGCGATCACGCCGTCGTTGCGGGCGATCATGCCGAGGTCGCCGTGGCTGGCCTCGCCCGGATGAACGAAAAGGGCCGGCGTGCCGGTCGAGGACAGGGTCGCGGCAATTTTCCGGGCAATGTGGCCGCTTTTTCCCATGCCGGTCACCACCACCCGGCCGGTGACGGCGCCCAGGGCCATCAGGGCTTGCCCGACGGCACCATCAAGGGTGTTCGCCAGCCGGATCAGGGCCTCGGCCTCCATTTTCAATACCCGGGCGGCCGTGGCGCGGCCGGTATCTCCGTTGGTCGGGGAGGAGGGAACGAGGGAGGGGGGCGCTTCGCTCAAGATGATCCGATGGTTTGACGCGTTAGTGCTTCGCACGGCTCGTGGTCCTGACGTCTTGCTGTTCCTCGTCGTCCCGGCAAGCACACGACATCCGCGCTGCGGTCCCAGTCTATCGGGTTCGTGGTGGGTCGTCACGCACCGTCCGACGGCACTATGCCCCCGCCATCGGCGGCGGTCAAACGTCGGCTGCCGGCCATGACGGCCAAATCCGGTCCGTCTTAGTGCGAAAGAATATCGGGGTCGTTCCAGCCGCCAAGATCGAGCAAGGCTCGGGTGGGCAGGAACCGGAAGCAGCCTTCGGCCAATGCCAGGCGGCCTTCGCGGGCGAGCAGGCTCTCAAGTCGGTCGCGCAAGGCATGGAGGTGCAGCACGTCCGCCGCCGCGTATTTCAATTGTTCGGGCGTCAGGTCAGGTGCGCCCCAATCGGACATTTGCTGTTGTTTCGACAGCTCAATGCCCAACAGATCCTTGCACAGGTCCTTAAGTCCATGACGATCGGTAAAGGTCCGGACCAGGCGGGAGGCAATCTTGGTGCAGTAAACCGGCTCCGCCAGCACGCCCAGATAGGCCTTAATCACCGCCAAGTCGAACCGCGCGAAATGGAACAGCTTGACAATGTCGGGATCCGCCAACAGCCGTTTCAGATGGGGGGCCCGGTAGTCGCCATCGCGGAACTGGACGATGTGACAGGTGCCGTCCCCGGCGGACAGTTGCACCAGGCACAACCGGTCGCGATGAGGATTGAGCCCCATGGTTTCGGTGTCGATGGCAACCGCGCCACCCCAACTCAGCCCGTCGGGCAGGTCACCGTCATGCAGATCGATCGGCATGGTCCGGTCTCCGCAAAGTCAGCGCATGGGGCCGTGTCTGGAGTAGCCGCCCCGACAATCCGGATCGCCTGAAGTTCCGATCGGATCGTCGCCACAAAAATGGTGCCCAGGAGAAGACTCGAACTTCCACGACATTTCTGCCACAGGTACCTGAAACCTGCGCGTCTACCAATTCCGCCACCTGGGCCGTGTGGGGTCTTGCGTGGGGCGAGTTCCTACGCCTCCCGCCCGATGCTGTCAACAGCTTTGATGACGGAATTTATGGGGAGGCTGACGCGGCGGCTTTTCGGTGCGCGGGCGAGCGGCGGCACTGGCGGCGTCGATCCGATCTGGTTAAGATGCCGGGCCGTGGCGCGGTCGCCATTGGGGGCGTCGCTGGGCTGAGGGGGACTGTGATGGGGAAGCGGAACCGGATCATCACCGTGTTCGGGGGCAGTGGCTTTGTCGGCCGGCATGTGGTGGGACGTTTGGCGCGGCTGGATGACGTTTCCGTCCGGGTGGCGTGTCGGCATCCCCGGGACGCGGCTTATCTGACCACGACGGGCGAGGTCGGGCGGGTTGTGCCGATGGCGGTGGATGTGCTGGATGACGGGTCGGTGGCGACCGTGCTGGCCGGCTCCGACGAGGTGATCAACCTGATCGGCATCCTGTACGAAAGCGGGCGTTGGACCTTTCCGGCGGTTCATGGCGAGGCGGCCGGGCGGATCGCGCGGCTGGCCAAACTTGCCGGTGCCCGGCGGCTGGTGCATCTGTCAGCCCTGGGCGCCGATCGCCATTCGGCGTCGGCTTATGCCCGGAGCAAGGCGGCCGGCGAGCACAAGGTGCTGGAAGCCTTTCCCGATGCCACGATTCTGCGGCCCAGCGTCATCTTCGGTCCGGAAGACGGTTTCTTCAACCGATTCGGGTCCATGGCGTTGAAGTCGCCCTTCCTGCCCCTGATCGGCGGCGGGACCACCCGGTTTCAGCCGGTCTATGTCGGCGATGTGGCCGACGCCGTCGCGGCCGCCCTGGACAACACCGCCGCGCTGGGCAAGACCTATGAATTGGGTGGTCCGCGAGTCTACAGCTTCCGGGAATTGCTGGAAAAACTGCTGGCGGAAATCCAGCGCCCGCGTCTGCTGCTGAACATTTCGTGGTGTGCGGCCAAGTTTCAGGCGGCGTTGCTGGAAAAGCTGCCCAACCCGATGCTGACCCGCGATCAGGTGGAACTGCTCAAGACCGACAATGTCGTCAGCGGCCACGCTCCCGGTCTGGACGCGCTGGGTGTTACGCCCACGCCGCTTGAGGTGGTACTGCCGGGTTATCTCGCCCGTTTCCAGCGGGGTGGCGGGTATGGCCATCTGCGGGCCGCCCATCGGTAACATCTGACCTGAACCGCCGCCTCGCGGCCTCGCTCCCCCGGCTGGTGTCGGGGGAGGGGGGCGGGGTGTTGAATCCACCAGGGGGGCAGCGATGCTGTCGACACTTCGGTCGAAGCTCCATCGCCGTGTGGAGATCAGCAAAGTCGTTTCCCGGTTCAACCTGGGCATCACCGGCGCGCAGCGGCGCCGTTATCGTATGCTGTCTGCGGACCAGGAACGGGCGCTGCGCGAGACGATCCTTCAGAACTATCCGTTGGAACCGGGAAACGCCGAGGCCGATCTTGCCGATCACCTGTATGGCCGTCTGGACAGCAACAGAATCGATCTGATTCCGTGGTTTTCCAGCGTGATGCCGTTGAATGGCCGGCGGATCCTGGAAATTGGGGCCGGAACCGGGTGCTCGGCGGTGGCCATGGCCGAACAGGGCGCCGAGGTCACCGGCATCGATATTCAGGAGGCGTCCCTGGCGGTGGCCCGTCGGCGATGCGAACTCTATGGGCTGGCGGCAACCTTTATCACCATGAACGCCGTCGGGATCGCCGACCGGTTCGCGGCCGACCGGTTCGACGCGGTGATTTTCTTTGCCTCGTTCGAGCATATGACCATCGATGAGCGGATCGAAAGTCTGATCGCGGCCCATCACATCCTCAGTCCCGGCGGCATCCTGGCCATTGTCGAGACACCCAATCGGTTGTGGTATTTCGACGGGCACACCTCAAACTTGCCGTTTTTCCATTGGCTGCCCGATACTCTGGCCATCCGCTACGCCCGCACCAGTCCGCGGCCATCCTTTGCCCAGGCCGCCCTGGATCCGCTGAGCCTGGCCCGGGCCGGGCGGGGGGCCAGCTTTCACGAATTGGAAGTGGCGCTCGGGGACGGCGTTCAGCAGGCCATCGTCAGCAACCTTACGGATTTCATGCGGATGAACAATCCGCTCCGATTCGTTCATGGCCTGGTCTCGCGCGAACGGCGCTACGAGCGTTTCCTGGAATCAACCTACCCGCAGATTAACCGGGCCTTTTTCCGGGATTCGCTGAATGTCATGGTCAGAAAGACGTCTGTGGGCGAGCCCACACCGGCAACGGGGCGCTCGGCCCGTTAAGGTCCTGAGGTGGTGAGGTTAACGGCTCCGTCCCGGCCCCAGCAGCCGGTGCCCGCGCGCCGGAATCGCTTCGGGGGCCGGGATGGTTCGGGCGTCCAGGCGGTGGGGGGACGGACCCACGGCCACCGGCCGCCGTTTGCGACTGCGCACCACCAGCACCGCGTTGCCCAGGGTGGTCAGGATGACCACCGAGGCCAGATACTCGATCAAGGTAAACACCAGGGCGGGGGCCCCGGCCAGGGAGACGCACAGGCTGATGGCCACTGAGGTGGCCGCCACCACCGCCGCCAGGCCGACCAGCATCCGGAGGGTGTCGATCAGGCGGCGGACCAGCCAGGGGGCGAAGATCAGCAGGGTGACCGCGACCAGCAGCAGGCCCAGCAGCAGCGGCGCGAAGTAAGCCGCCACCAGCCACGCGGCAAGATCGGGGGCGACCAGCGGTAAGAAGTCGGACAGGGTCTTGCCGCGTTGCTCCAGATGACTGCTCAGCACCATCAGGTGGCCCAGACCCTCCTGAAGGTGGTTGGCGCGCAAGGCCGCCTCGGCCTGGTCGAGCACGCCGCGATCCTCGGCGGTGAACCAGTCGGGCGGCGGCTGGCGGCTGGGACCGGCCAATCGGGTGACGCCCTCGGCCAGAAGCCGGGTGCTGGGGCCGGCCTCCTTGACCGGCGCCCAGGCGTTCAGGGTCGCGAGGTCGTAGGCGTGGGGTGGCTCGCCGGCCAGAAAGATCACCATCCCGGTCGAGACCGACAGGGCCAGGACCAGAATCGCGAGTTGGGTCAGGATCAGGCGGGTGCGGGTCAAAGCGGTGCCTCCCGGACTCCTGTGGGTCCTGGACCTCATAACGTCAAGGGTTCACAGGGCCGACCGGCCCTGTGCGGGTGTGGGCAGAGCCCACGGCAGGAACCCCACGGTTACCTCACGTCGATCACGGTCCGGCCTCTGATCTGCCCCTTGACGATGGCGTCGGCCAGTTCGAAGACCTTGCTGAACGGGGCAATGGTGGTCATGGCGTCGAGTTTGGTCCGGTCCAGGTCGGTGGCCAGCCGCGCCCAGGCCTGCTCGCGCTTGCTCCGGGGGGCCATCACCGAATCGATCCCGACCAGCGAGACCCCCCGCAGGATGAACGGGAACACCGATCCGGGCAGGTCGGCACCGCCGGCCAGACCGCAAACCGCCACCGCGCCGTGGCGCTCGGTTTGGGCGATGACGTTGGCCAGGGTCAGACCGCCCACGGAATCGACCGCCCCGGCCCAGCGTTCCCGTTGCAGCGGCAGGCCCTTGTCCAGCAGGCTGGCGCGATCGATGATGGTGGTGGCGCCCAGGTCCCTGAGGTAGTCGTGGGTTTCGGCGCGCCCGGTGGATGCGGTGACCCGGTAGCCCAACCGGGCCAGCACCGCCACGGCAATGGAGCCGACGCCGCCGGCGGCGCCGGTCACCAGCACCTCGCCGCCGTTGGGACGACCGCCGGGCGTGACTCCCATCTGCTCCAGGGCCAGCACCGCCAGCATGGCGGTATAGCCGGCGGTGCCGATGGCCATGGCTTCCGCCAGCGTGAAGACGTCGGGGACGCGGACCAGCCATTCGGGTTTGACCCGCTGCTTCTGGATGTAGCCGCCCCACTCGGTTTCGGACAGGTTCCAGCCATTGACCACCACCCGGTCGCCCGGTCGCCAGTCCGGCGAGCGCGACTCGGCAACGGTGCCGGCGAGATCGACGCCGCAGACCATCGGCAGCTTGCGCGCGATCTTGCCCTTGCCGGTCAGCGCCAGCCCGTCCTTGTAGTTGACGGTGGAGTAGGCGACATCCACCAGAACGTCGTGATTGGGCAGGTCGGCAAGGGTCAGGGGCTTGAACGACGCCTTGGGTTTGCCGTCGACCTCTTCGAGCATGACGGCGGTCAGGGTCTCGGTCATCGGTGGCGGTCTCCCTGTTTCAGGGCCGAGGGTTGGTGTCGGCCTCGGCGATGGCTCGGTTGAAAGCGTGAACGGCGGCGGCGGGGCCGTCGGGATGGTTCCACACGGCAGTGACCACGGCGATGAAGTCCGCGCCGGCGCGGACCAGCGGTCCGCAATTTTCGGGTGTGATCCCGCCGATGGCCACGCAGGGAATCTCCATCAACGAACTCCACCACTCCAGAATCTCGGGAGTCGGCCGATACGGCGTGGCCTTGGTGTCGGTGGGATAAAAGGCCCCGAACGCAACATAGTCGGCGCCCTGCTCCCCGGCAACCATGGCCAGGTGACGGCTATCGTGGCAGGTCACGCCGACGATGCCCTCGGCACCGATCAGCCGGCGCGCCTCGGGGTAGGGGGTGTCGCTCTGGCCGATGTGAACGCCGTCGCAGCCGGTCTCGGCGGCCAGGTCCGGGCGGTCGTTCAGCACGAAGGCGACGTTGCGTTCCTGGGTCACCGGCCGCAGAACGTCGCAGGCGCGGCGGATCAGGTCGGCCGGGGCGGTGGTGTTGCGATCGGTCTGCTTCAACCGAAGCTGCACGCAGGCCACATCACCGGCATCAAGGGCCGCGGCCAACAGAGGCGCAAAGGCCACCGGCTCCAGATCAGGCGGCGTGACCAAATAAAGCCGGCAGCCGGGCGCGTTTGCCATCAGTAAACCTTAAGGATACGGTTGCCGAAGGCGCCCGATCCGGGGATCGGGCGTCGGTGGTGCGGTCCAGGGGCGACGTCCCTGGACCGGGATCGATTATTCCTGTCCCAGATAAATCCGGACCAGCCGGTCCAGCAGTTTCAAGGCCTCTTCCCGGGGCCGCTGGAAGCTGTTGCGCCCAATGATCGAGCCGTTGCCGCCGCCGTCGCGGATGGCGCGGGCGTCGTCGTAAACACTGTCTTCACCTTTGGCGGCGCCGCCCGAGAACACCACGATGCGGCGGCCGTTGAACGACGACTGCATGACGTGGGCGACCCGCTCGGCCAGCGTCGAGACCGGAATCTTCTTGGCTTCGTAGACTTTTTTCGATTCGGCGTTTTCCAGGTCGGCGGTGGGCAGCTTGACCTTGATGATATGGGCGCCCAGCAGCGCCGCCATGTGGGCGGCATAAGCGATGATGTCCACCGCCAGTTCGCCCGCCTTGGTGACGGTGCCGCCCCGGGGATAGGACCACACCACCACCGCGAGGCCCGCCGCCTTGGCCTCGGCGGCCAGCTCCTGAATCTCCTCGTACTGGTCGTACATGGCGTCGGAGCCGGGATAAATGGTGAAACCGATCGCCGAGCAGCCAAGGCGCAGGGCGTCGTCTACCGACGCGGTCACGGCCTGGTCGGCGTCTTCCTTTTGACGGGACAGGCTGTTGGCGCTGTTCATCTTGAGGATCGTCGGGATCTGGCCGGCGAAGGTCGACGCCCCCGTTTCGAGCAGGCCCAGGGGCGCGGCAAAGGCATTCAGCCCGGCATCGATGGCGAGCTGGAAGTGGTAGTGCGGATCGTAGCCGGCGGGATTGGGCGCAAAGCTGCGGGCCGGGCCGTGTTCAAATCCCTGGTCCACCGGCAGGATGATGACCTTGCCGGTGCCGCCAAGGCGTCCTTCCATCAGAATCCGGAAGAGATTGCCCTTGGTGCCGGCAGTATCACTTTCGTAATACGATAGAATCTGCCTGACCTGCGGAGTGATGTGCATCGTGTCTGGTCCCCTTGGGTGGTGATTGCTGCGGGTTGATTTTACGGCCAGTCATAGCCCAAGCACCGCTCCCCTGGCAAATGGTGCCAGGGGCGGGCCGGATTTTTTCAAGGTAAAATAACAGGCTTGGCTATGGGCAACCGGTTCCGGTTCCGACTTCGGTGCCGGTTCCGGCAAGCCAGCGCCGGCAGGCTGCGGTCGGATCGGCTTCGGCCGAAAGGTCGAGTCGGGGACCGGCGAGGGCGTTGGCGTCATGCAGGCGGATTCCCGCGGCGGCGGCGATGGCGGCAAGTTTGGCCGTCAATTCCGGGGGGCCGGCGAAGGCCACATCGCCCTGTCCGGCGCGGATGGCGGCCTGGACACAACCGGGCAAATCGGCGCAATCAAGCACCGCGGTGACGGCGACCGTCGGGTGAGCGGCTGCCGCGGCCTCGATCAAGGCGCGAAACCAGCCCGCGCCGCCGTGGGCGCCGCCGGCCGGGGCGCTGAGCAGCGTCACGGCACAGCCCAAGCTTGCAGCGGCAGCCAGGGCCGCGCGGGCGTCGGTCACGCTGTGGACAACGATCGGGTGCGCCATATCCGTACGGCACCCGGCTCAGGCTTGCCAGAAAGGCTTATTGGCCTCTCGCATCACGTCGCCGCGGGTCATGCCGATGTCGCGCAGGATGTAGTCATCCAGCTCCGCCAACTCATGCCGGGTGACGGCCCGCTCGTGCCACAGGTGGAGCCTTGCATTCGCCCGATGCCAGATCTGGGCGAAGAAAGGTTCGGACGACCCTTCGGAGTGAGAAGGGGGGTCCGGATGAATGGCTGTTGCCATGGTCTTGGTTCCGTCTTGCTTCGCCCCGTCGCCTCCAGCCCGGCCGTTCACAACCAGCCACCCGACCGTGGACCCGACCTCCGGGCCGTCCGACAGGGACAGTTCCGTGTCATGAGCGATTGAGCACCCTGTTTCCTTTCCATCTGGTCAACAGGTGGTGGGGAAGGCGCCGATCCAGTGTGCGTCGGGGTCATGGGTGTCCCGCCATAGCGTCCAGCGGCCAATTGCCTCAGGTTCCGGTGCGCCGGGATCAGACCGTAATATCCTCAGACCGTAATATCCAAGGAGTTACCCAGGTTGGGATTGACCGGCTTGGCGGCCTGACGGTCCTTGAGAATGGTTTGGATCGAGCTGTTCGCACCGAGGGCACTGAAGATATTGACGGTGGTGTTGGGCGTGGCCGTGCCCGACAGCACCCCGAAGATACCGGAGCTGGCACCGCTATTGCCCTGTAACAGGCTGGCCACCCCCGAGAGGGTCGAGGTGCTGGTGGTACCGGCGATGGCCCCCGCGGTGGTTCCGCTCACCTGCTGGATCAAGGTGGGGATGCCGTATCCCAACGGGTTCGAGGATGTCGAAGAAATCGTCGTCATGGGACTCTCCCTCCCTCTCCGGGACTGGGTGTGCCATCGGGTGCTGTGCTATCGGGCGTTGTGCCATCGGACAACAGGCTCCACCCGTCGCGCCCCAGGGCTTCGAGGGGCCGGAAGCGGGCCTTGTAGGCCATTTTACGACTCCCTTCGATCCAATAGCCAAGATAAACGTAGCCGAGACCGTGCTGCCGGCACAACTCGATCAGCTTGAGAATCAGGTAGCTGCCAAGGCTGCGGCGGTGCAGGGTCACGTCAAAGAAACTGTAGACGGCGGAAAGACCGTCGGCCAGCCGGTCGGTGAGGATGCCCCCGACCAACCGTCCGGTCTCGTCGCGCGCTTCGATCAGTGTGGTGTCGGCCCGGCCATCGTTAATCATGGAGGCAAAATCGGCCATGGTCATTCGCGCCATGTCGCTGTCGCCGTGCCGTTCCCGCTGATAGGCCGAGAACAGGTGAAACTGTTCGCTGGTGGCCGTTGCCGGGAACTCTTCGGTCGTAAGACCGCTGTTGGCCCGCAGAACCCGGCGCAACGATCGATCCGGGACAAAGGTCGTCACCGGAATCCGGACCGGCACGCAGGCGTTACAGGTCGGGCAGACCGGACGATAGACGATATCGTGGCTTCGCCGGAATCCGGCCCGGGACAGGGTCGAATTGACTTCCGAGGCGTAGGGCCCGAGCAAGCGTGTGAACAGTTTACGCTCTACCCGTCCGGCAAGGTACGGGCAGGGCATCGGGCCTGATCGAAAGAACTGTTGAAGGGGGCGCTGCCGCGGGGGGATGACCGACATCATTGCCTCTGTTGCTGGCTCTCCTCCGACTCTGCCTGGCCAAAGAATGAACGGGTCAACTCTGATGTGACGTCCGACAGCCGCAGTTGCAACCAGTCGAGGTATTCATGCAGACCGCCCTCGATCACGCGCTCGATCGATCGGGACGACAGGGCAGCCAGGATTTCGTCGATCCGCTCCATCGCGGCACTGCCACCTCTAAGTTTGTATCGGGACTTGAGGCGCGTCAAGACCCCGTTAATTTCGCGCGCACACAGTGCGACCGAGCGCGGAAAGCTTTCATTGTAAAGAATAAAGCCGGCGATCGCCGCCGGTGCCATGCCGCGGGGGTAGACCCGGCGGAAAGCGTGGTAGCCGGCCACCGAACGCAACAGGGCGTGCCAATGGATGAAATCCTGGCTGGCCCGGGGATCGGGTGCAGACCCCATAATGGCGAAGTAGCCGATATCGAGCAGGCGCGTGGTCTGGTCGGCGCGTTCGATGAACTTGCCCAGGCGATAGAAATACCAGCCTTCATCCCGGTAAAACGTGCCCTCGGTGATGCCGGAATGGGTCTGACACGCTTCCTTGATCTCGCTACAGAGGTGGGTGAGATTGGGCAGGGCGATGTCTTTAGAATCCAGGGCCTGCACCTTATTATAGAGCACGTTGATCTGCGCCCACATCTCGGTGCTGATCCACGGCCGCAGGGTTCGCGCGTTTTCCCGGGCGGCACGCACGGCAAAGACAATCGAGGTCGGGTTCTGGGGGTCGAGAATGTAGAACCGGACCACGTTCTCCGCCGAGGCCGCGTCATAGCGTTCAAAGAACCGTTGGTCATCGCCATTGAGCTTGACGATGGTATGCCAGTTCTTGAAACCGTGGTCGTCCCGACTGAAGGTTTCGTGGACGTCGAGGATGCGCGCCAGATTTTCGGCCCGCTCCATGTAGCGCGCCATCCAGAAGATGCTTTCGGCGTAGCGGGCCAGCAGATTGTTCACGGCGAAGTATCCTCCAAAACCCAGGTATCCTTGGAACCGCCGCCCTGGGACGAATTGACGATGAAGGTGTCTTTGCGCATGGCCACGCGCGTCAGCCCGCCCGGTAGAACCCAGGTATGGCGGCCGGTGACCGCGAACGGCCGAAGATCCACATGGCGGGGCTCGACACCCGACTCGGTCAGGGTTGGACAGACCGACAGCGGGATCATCGGCTGGCTGATATAGTTGGACGGGTCGGCCAGCAGTTTCGTCCGGCAGTCGTCCAACTCCGCTCGGGACGCCAGCGGTCCCAGGGTGATGCCATAGCCGCCAGCCTCGCCCACCGGCTTGACCACCAGAGTCGCCAGATTGTCGAGGGTGTAGGCCAGCCCTTCGGCCTCGCGGCAAATGTGGGTCTCGACGTTGGGAATGATGGCCTCTTCGCCCAGGTAGTATTTAATCATCCGCGGCACGTAACAATAGACGGCCTTGTCGTCGGCGACGCCGGTGCCGATGGCGTTGGCCAGCGCCACATTGCCCTTGCGGTAAGCGTCCAGGATGCCGGGAACCCCCAGCAGGCTGTCGGTGTTGAAGGCCCGGGGATCCAGGAAGTCGTCGCCGATCCGGCGATAGATCGAGTCGACCACCGCCAGCCCGTTGGTGGTCTTCATGTAGACCCGGTCGTCCTGAACCACCAGATCCCGGCCTTCGACCAGCGGCACCCCCATCTCACGCGCGAGGAAAATGTGCTCGAAATAGGCCGAGTTGTACGAGCCCGGGGAGAGCAACACCACGCGCGGCTCGGAAATGCCGGGCGGTGCGATCTCGGATACGGCCTGAAGCAACTTTTGGCCGTAGTTGTCGATCGGGCGGATGCCCAAGCCCTGCATCAGGTCGGGAAAGACCCGCTGCATCATATGGCGGTTTTCCACCACATAAGACACCCCCGACGGAACCCGGCCGTTGTCCTCCAGCACGCGGAACACGCCGTCACCGTCGCGAACCAGATCCACGCCCAGGATGTGGATATAGGTGTCGAACGGGACCTTGAGTCCGATCATCTGCGGTCGGTAATTGGAATTCCCAATGACCAGATCTTCGGGAATAACGCCGTCCCGGATAATCTTACGGTCGTTATAGATGTCCCGCAGGAACAGATTAAGCGCCGTGACCCGTTGTACGATGCCCGTTTCGAGGTGCGCCCATTCCTGGGCCGAGATGACTCGAGGGATCACGTCGAAGGGTAGTATGCGGTCGATGGCTTCCTGTTCGGAATAAACCAGGAAGGTGATCCCGAGGTTGTACAGCTCGCGGGCTGCGTCATCGGACCGGCGATGAATATCGTCGAAAGCGAGCGAAGCGAGTCGTTCCCGAATCAGAGCGGTATGGGGGGCCGGCTGGTCGCGCCCACCGAACAGCTCGTCATAGAAGCCGGCCTGGTCGTACCGGTGCAATAAATCGTTAGGGCGGGGCTTGGTTGCTGTCACTGCGCCACCTCTCCTGGAGCCGGGTGCGGAGCATGCCGCGGAAAGGTCTATTAGAGTCGTTTTATGTACGGTCCGCAAGCCCGTGATGGTGGGTCGTTATTCGGTCGTTTGGACGGCCCCTGAAGAGGGTCGGCGGCCGGTGGCCCGCGACCCCGGTTACCCGGCGCCGGGGCCGGGCGGAGGGCGGGGCGCCGGCGGGGGCGTCGGCCGGGCCTGAAGGCGGCGCCCCTGGGGCCTTGGTATCGCGCAGCAGCACGATGCTGATCCGCCGATTTCGGGGCGACGTCGGTTCGTTGGGAAACAGCAGATCCCGGTCGGCCCGGCCGATCACGTCGGTGATGCGGGAATCGTCGATTCCGGCGGCCACCAGGGCACGCCGGCTGGCGTTGGCCCGTTCGGTGGACAGGTCCCAATTGTCGCGCCCGCCGCCCCGGGTAAAGGGCGAAGAATCGGTATGCCCCGAGACCGACAGCTTGTTGGGCAAATCCGCGATGGCTTTGGCGACCAAGCCCATCAGGGCCTTGGCCTGGGGCTCCATCTGGGAACTGCCGGCGGCGAACATGACGGTCTGCTCCTGGTCGACGATCTGGATGCGCAAGCCTTCGGGCGTGGTGTCAACGATCAGATTCTTCGCCAGTTCCTTCAGTTCGGGAATCTCTTGAATGGCCTGTCGGATGCCGGTGGTCGCTTCCTGAAAATGCTCGGCTTCCTGCTGCGTTTTGCGGATTTGCTCGGCGGCCTCGGCGACTCGCTTCACGAAGTCGGTCAGCGACTCGCCGGGTTGTTGACCCGGCAGGTTCAGGTCATGGGCCGCCTGGTCCATGCGCCGCTGGTAATCGACACGACCTTCGTCGCTTCGTTGCTTCAGGTAATTCGACGACGATTCATACAGCCGCCGCATGAAATCATCGAGGCGCTCGGTGGTTTGTTTGCCCGGGATGCCTAATTTTTCCGCCGCCTTATTCAATCGATCCATGAACTCTTTTTCGGATTCGCCGGCTTTTTTATTGAGCTTGGCGGTGTCATCGGCTTGTTTGCTTTTGTTGTTCTTGTCGTCCTTCGTCTTCCCGCTGTCGACACTATCCTCGGCGTTTTCGGTTTCTTCGGACGCATAGCCCGGTGGCCCGATTCCCGGGACATCGGCGGCTAGCGGCGACGTCGGCGAGACCAACGCGCCCTGGACGGTCAGCGACTGGCCGCCAAGCACGCCGCCGCTGCCGCTGCTTTCGCGGGAGACGCTGGCCGGGGCGAAATAGTCGGAGATGCCGCGCTTCTGGTCGCTGGTCACCACGTTGAGCAGCCATAACAGAAGAAAGAACGCCATCATCGCGGTGACGAAGTCGGCGTATGCCACCTTCCAGGCACCACCATGACCGCCGGCGTGGGCGGCCTTTTTCCTTTTGATGATGATCGGGGCGAGGTCTTTATCGCCCGGTTTGCTGGCCACCGGCGGTTCTCTCGTTAAGCTGGCGGACGTTAAGCGGGCGGCAGCGCCGCCGTGGCTTCTTCAACCTCGGTGAAACTGGGACGCAACTCCGACGGCAGGACCTTGCGGGCGTATTCCACCGAGATCGCCGGTGCGTAGCCGCTGAGGTGCGCGAGCAGGCCGGCCTTGATGCACTGAAAGTACTTGAATTCGGAGGCGTAAATGGCCTTGAGACCGGAGGCCATCGGACCGATGAAACCATAGGCAAAAAACACGCCGCAGAAGGTTCCGACCAACGCGCCGCCGATCAGATGGCCCAGCACTTCGGGCGGTTCGGTAATCGCGCCCATGGTATGAATGACCCCCAACACCGCAGCGACGATGCCCAAGGCGGGAATGCCATCGGCCACCAGTTGGATAGCGTCAGCAACCCGCATGTATTCGTAGTGATGCGCCTCCAGCTCTTCATCCAACAGATCACCAAGCTGATGGGGATTGTCGGCACCCAAAGACATCAGCCGCAAATAGTCGCAAATGAAATTGACGGCATGATGGTTCCCATAGAATTTGGGGAATTGCTGGAACAGCGGGCTCTCTTCGGGCTTCTCGATATGCTGTTCAAGTGCGAGCAAGCCCTTGGTCTTTGCAATCTTAAATACCTGAAACAGCAAAGTCAGCAACTCAAGATAGTGCTCTTTCTTGTATTGCGGCCCCTTGAGAAGGTGGCCGACTTCCTTCCCGGTGATGCCGAGGATGGTGCTGGTGTTGGAGGTGACATAGGCGCCGGCGGCGGCGCCCAGAATGATCAGGAACTCGAACGGCTGCCACAACACGGCAATATGGCCGCTGTTCAGGACGTAGCCGCCCATGACCGAGAAGATGACGATGGCGAAGCCAATGATCGGGAGCATGGACCGGTGTGCTGTTGCTTCGTGGCCGAAGGGAAGGCGGTCCGTTGGTGCGGCGGATTGGGTGGAGCCGACACTTAGCTCTTGCGCCGGTGCGCCGGCTGGGATACTCCGCGCCCATTCCGGGGCCGCCCCGGAGTCTTAACTGACTGTGTCGGCGCCATGAGCTTTGATGTCAAGACCTTTCGCCGTGCCTTGGGATGCTTTGCAACCGGCATTACGGTGGTGACGGCCGCGGCCGGTGACGGTGCCGATCCGTTCGGGGTGACCATCAATTCTTTCACCTCGGTATCCCTGGAGCCGCCGCTGGTGCTGTTCTGTCTGGGGCGGACGTCCCGGCTGTATCCGGGCTTGACCACCGTCCCGGCGTTCGCGATCAATGTTCTTGCCGAAGACCAGGGGCCGTTGTCGATTCATTTCGCCACTTCTGGCAATCAGCGCCAATGGACCGGGGTGGGCGCCGGCCGCCACGACGACGGAACGCCGCTGTTGAACGGTTGCCTTGCCCATCTGTATTGCACCACCGAGGCGATTCATGAGGGCGGCGATCATGTGATCGTGGTTGGCCTGGTGCGTAGCCTGGATTGGCGGGCCGAAGGCCAGCCGTTGCTCTACGTCCGCGGCCGTTATGGCCGGCTGGGCGAGTTGTTCGTGCCGCTGACGGCGCCGGCGGCGGTCAGCGGCGACCCGGCGGCGACGGGACGGATGACGCCGTCCGGCTGATCGCCGCCCGGGCCGTGGGGGAACCCCCGGCGATAGGCGTCGTCGAACCAGTCTTCCAGCCGGCGGTTGAGGCCGCGGCAGCCGGCGGCCACAGCGAACGCCCACTCGAAATAGGCGCGCCTGCGGTCGGCGGACCAGCCGGCGGGCGGACTCGAGATCAGCCCGCGCAGATTGCTGGTTTTGTCGGCCAGCTTGATCAGTCTGGCGCGGACACTCTTATCGGGTGCGTGGCGCACTTGAAGGTCCTTGCGGAGCGGGCTCGGCAAGCTTTTGTCGTCGGTGACCTCGACCACCAGCATGGCCACCCCGGAACCGAACTCGGCTTCGATCTCGTCCCGGCTGGTGTCGGTGTCCTCCAGGGTGTCGTGGAGCAGGCCGGCGATCACCAGTTCCGGATCGCTGCCGCCGGTGGCTTCGGCCAGCAAGCGGGCGACTTCGGTCAGGTGGTTGAGATAGGGCTCGGCCCGGGCGCCCTTGCGCCGCTGGTCAATGTGTTTGCGGGCGGCGAAGTCGACGGCACGGGTCAGCGCAAGAACGGAATTCACGGGTGAACCTGCGGGTTGGAGTGGGGCGAACAAGCCCGGCAGATCAAGATCATGGTGAAAAAACGGCGCCTGACAAGCTCGGCGTTGACGGCAACGCCGCTCCGCGGCGGGCAGGCGGCCATTGTCCCCGGCGGAAACCGGGGGGTATGGTGCGGCACCGCGCGGAGGGGGGCCGAGGGGGCAACCGGGTCCGGCGTGGGGTGGGAGACGGCGGGTGACGACAGCGACAAAAACCGGCGGACGGTTCGTGGTGCTGGCGGCGTTATGGGGACTGGCCATGGTGCCGGTCCCGGGGCCGGGGGGCGCGGCGGCGGGGCCACCAGGGTCAGCCGATCTTCAGTGGGCCCAGCAATCGCTGAAGGACAAGGGATTCGATCCCGGTCGACCGACGGGCGAGATGACGGCCAAGACTCGGGCGGCGCTGTCGGCGTTCCAGCACGCGATGGGGCTGCCGGCCACCGGCGAACTGGACGACGCGACCACCGCACGGCTGATGGCGGCCCGGCCGGCGTCGCCCACCGTCGGGACTCTGGCAGCGCCGACCCAGCATAGCCATGACGGCCATGGGCCGGGCGGGCACGAGGCCACGGCGCCGGCCCCCCACGCCGCCCCGAGCGGGCGGGTGGAGGCCGGCGGCGGCGGCGATGTCCCGGTGTTCGGGGCTGGCGGCGGTTCGGCGGCCGGCGGCGGGGTGCCGCGGGCGGCTCCCAGCGGTTCGGTGACCGCCGCGACGGTGGCGTCGCCGCCGTTGCTGCCTGGGGCATTGCCCTCGGCCGACGCCCAGTCCTTCGCCCTGGTGGCACCGGCATGGCTGAGGGACGGTGTGGTCGGTGTGATCGTGGCGATTCTGGGGGGCTTTGGGGCGTTGTGGTGGTGGAGCGGCCGGCGTCCGGCCGGGCGCGGCCCGGCCCTGAGCGTCGAGGCCGAAGGTCCGGTGCGGATCGAGCCGCGATTTGGGGCCGCCGACCGTCCGCGTGCCGGCCGGCGCGACCTGCACGCGGAACGGTTCTGACGGTCGTTGGGGGCGCCCACAACATCGGCCGGTGTCGATGCCCCCGTCGGGAGCTGGGCGTCTGCCATAGGGCGGTGGCTTGCTTGCGCTCGAGTGTGATACTAATCCAGTGGAAATTCCCTATGGAGTGTTGGTGATGTCAGGCGTCCGGTTTCCTTTTGTTGCGATCCTGGGGCTGTTGGCGGTCCTGTTGGCGGGATCGCCGGTTCGGGCCGAGACGCCCGTGTTGAGCGATGACCAGAAGGCAGCGATCCAAAAACTGGTACACGATTATCTGATCGAACATCCCGATGTGGTGGTCGAGGCGCTGACGGTGGCGCAGAACGATGAACGCCGCAAAGCGTTGCAGGACAGCCACGCCGCCTTGTTCGACGACGCCCAGGCGCCGGCGATCGGCAATCTCAAAGGTGACGTGACGGTGGTTGAGTTCTTCGACTACGCTTGCCCCTATTGCAAGTCGGTGGCAGAGGCGATTCGCACGCTGCTTAAAGAAGATGGTAATGTCCGGTTGGTGCTTAAAGAATTCCCGGTGCTCGGACAGGGCTCGGTACTGGCGTCGCGGGCGGCTTTGGCGTCACGGGAACAGGGGAAGTATCAGGAGTTCCATAATGCCCTGATTGCCACCCGCGGCCAGTTCAATGAAGGGGTCGTTCTCGAGGTCGCCCGCTCGGTGGGGTTGGACATCGATCGGTTGAAGGCCGACATGGCGAAGCCGGAGATCGTGACGGCGATCAAGGCCAATCACGAATTGGCCGACACCCTGAATATCGGCGGCACGCCCGCCTTCGTGGTCGGCGACCAGATTTATCCTGGGGCACTGGATCTGGCGGCGCTCAAGCGGGCGGTGGCCCAGGCGCGCAAGGATTAGTCAACGCGGTTCTGTTCCGGGTTGCCATCGGTGACGGCCGGTTATGTCATCGTC
>CAIYNU010000069.1 GCA_903927615.1 uncultured Rhodospirillales bacterium
CATCTGACCAACGCGGCGCCACCGAGAGTCCGAATCCAGGAGCTTGAACGTATTGTTGAGCAATTCAAGAATTGTCAACGCCTGGTGATTTGCGGCGATTTCAATACTTTTGCGACGCCGCTCCTTAATGTTCTGATCGGCTGGCAGTATAGTTTCAGGCTCACCGACTTATTTATTCGGGAAATCAGCCAGTTGCGGGCATGGGCGGCCGAACGGACTCTGCATCTGGTGGATAATCGCTCGCCGACTTTTGCCGGCTACCGCTTGCTTGGGTTCCGATTAGACCATTTTCTGGTGCGTGGCATTGGCATACCGTCCTTGACGGTTGAACCCAAGACCTTCGGTTCCGATCATCATCCGGTGATGATAACGACCTGAAGCGCGGGGGGCACGGCCCCCCGCCGGTTCAAAATTTCGCCACAGCCAGCACGCCGTTAAGCCCGCCGAAGGCGAAGGAGTTGGAGAGCGCCACCCGGATATCCAGATCGCGGGCGGTGTCGGGCACGTAATCGAGATCGCAGACCGGGTCGGGTTCGCCGAAATGGATGGTGGGCGGCGCCACGCCGTGGCGCAGAGCCTCGACGGTGGCCAGCAACTCCAACGCTCCGGCGGCGCCCAGGGCGTGACCGAACATGGATTTGGAGGACGAGACCGCCAACCGCCGGGCGTGGAACCCGAAGGCCTGGTGGATCGCCTGGGTTTCGGTGGCGTCGTTGGCGGCGGTGCCGGTGCCGTGGGCGTTGATGTACTGAACGTCCTCGGGGTTAAGCCGGGCGTCGGCCAGGGCCGCCGAGATGGCCCGGGCGGCGCCGTTCACGTCGGGAGCGGTGATGTCGCGGGCGTCGGCGCTCATGCCGACGCCGATCACCTCGGCCAGGATGTCGGCGCCCCGGGCGTGGGCGGACTCGAGACTTTCCAGCACGAACACCGCCGCGCCTTCGCCCAGCACCATGCCGTTGCGGTTCCTGGAGAAGGGCCGACAGCAGTCGACGCTCATCACCCGCATCGCCTCCCAGCCCTTCATGGTCCCGAAGGTGATGCACGCTTCGGCGCCGCCCGTCACCGCCACGTCCACCACACCGCCCCGCACCAGTTGGTAGGCGTGGCCGATGGCGTGGGTGGCCGAGGCGCAGGCGCTGGCGATGGTGTAGGCCGGACCGGTCAGCCCATGTTCCATGGTGATCAGGCTGGTCGGGGCGTTGGCCATGAACCGGGGGATGGTGAAGGGATGAACCCGCTGGCCATTCTCGCCGTACAGCTTCTTGTAGCTGTCATCGACGGTGGTCATGCCGCCGACCCCGGTCCCGATGATGGTCGCGGTGCGCCCCCCGACGCCGTCGGCAAAGACCAGCCCCGACTGGGCCACCGCTTCCCGCGATGCCACCACCGCGAACTGAGAGATGCGGTCCATCAGGCCGATCCGCTTGGCGTCAAAATGGGCGGTGGGGTCGAAGTCCCGCACCTCGCCCGCGATCTTGACCGTAAGCCGGTCGGTGGGGAAGTTGACGATCGGTCCGATGCCGCAACGCCCCCCGGACAAGGCGGTCCAGAATCCTTCAACCCCAATCCCGAGTGCGCTGACGACGCCGCGACCGGTAATGACAACCCGTCTCAATTGCTATCTGACCTTTCAGTAACCAAGGCTTCCACCGCGCGCACCACGTCGCCGACGGTCGCGAATTCAGTCTTAGCCTTGTTGGCATTAAACGGAATCTGGATATCAAATTTTTCTTCGAGGGCGAAGACGATCTCCACCACATCCAGGGAGGCGATATTCAAATCCGCCAACAGCGCCGCGGGCTCCAGCACGGCCACATCCAGGGATGTTTTGGCGGCGATGATCTCCAGGACTTCCTTCTTTACATCCGCCATGTGCTTTCTCCCCCGTTGCGAGACAACCGCGTGTCGGGCGACGGCCGGAACAGACCGGCCGTCGCCGCGTCCCGGGGATCGTCCGCAGAGTTGCCTCGTTAGCTCTTTTCCCGACCGTGCTCAACAGTTTTCAGTCGGGCTTTCAGCCCGGCGACTTCGGCGAACAGCGCCTTCAGGCGACCGATATGAACCAACTGATCGAACACCCGGTCCCGGGGCTGGGCGGGAATGCCCACCACCACCGAGCGTGGTGCAACGTCGGTTCCGACCGCGGACTTGGCGCCCACCACCACGTCATCGCCGATGGTGACATGGTCGCCGACCCCGACCTGGCCGGCCAGCACCACCCGATTGCCGATCACGGCGCTGCCGGCGATGCCGACCTGGCCGCAGATCATGCAGTTTTCACCGATGGCGACATTGTGGCCGACCTGGACCAGATTGTCGATCTTGGTATTACGGCCGATGCGGGTGTCGCTGACCGTGCCGCGATCGATGGCGGAGTTGGCGCCGATTTCCACATCGTCGCCCACCACCACCGCGCCCAGCGAGTTGATCCGGCGCAGCACCCGGTTGGTGGCACCGACCCGGCCGCTGGCTTTGGCGGCTTCGACGCTGCCGGGCTCGGGCGTGACGAAACTGAAGCCGTCGGCGCCGAGGCTGGCGCCCTGGTGAAGGATCACCCGGTGGCCCACCTGCACCCGGTCGCCGATCCGCACGCCCGGATGGAACAGGCAGTCGGCGCCGATCCGCACGTCGGCGCCGATGAAGCCCTGGGGGTGAATGACGGTGCGGTCACCGATTTCGGCCCGGGGCCCGATCACCACAAAGGCGCCGATGGCCACGTCCCGGCCGAGCCGGGCGTCGGCGGCGATGACGGCGGTGGGGTGGATGCCGGCGTCGTGATGGACCGGGCGCTCGAACAACTCGGTGATCCCGGCCAGGGCATAGCGTGGGCGGGCCACCGCGACATAGCCGTCGAGGACACCGTCGGGAATCTCGACGCCGTCGGCAACCACCGCCGCCCGCGCCGGGGCTCCGGCCAACAGCGCCACCAGTTTGCCGTCCATGGCGAGCGCCAGGTCGGCGGACGATTCGGCTTCGCCGGGATGAACGGCGCGGGAAACCTCCAGGGTGCCGTCGCCGACCAGGCGACCGCCGAGGGCCTGGGCGATGTCTTTGAGTTTCATGGGAACCGGTGCCCGGTGGTTGGAACGCGCGATAACCCTAGCATGGGGCGCGGGCCGGTGACGAGAGGCCATGCACGGTTCCGACCGGTCATGACGTCGGGTCGGGTCGGGTCGGGTCGCGTGACGGTTGGTTTGCCCGGCTGGTCCCGGCATACTGGCGACCTGGAAGGCAAGGACCCCATCCCCATGAACCCGACCTGCCCTGATCGTGGTCTGATTGAACCCCACCCAGCGCCGAAGGTGATGTGGCCATGATGCCGTTCGATGGGCGGGCGCTGAGCCTGTGGTGGGGGGTGCCGTTTTTCGGACTGCTGCTGACGATTGCGCTCTTGCCGCAATTGCGGCCCCAATGGTGGCATCGCTCGGTGGGGAAAGTCGCCGTCGTCTGGGTGCTGGCGTTTCTGGTGCCTGGGGTCTGGCGGTTCGGCGTCAGCGTCACCGCGGACCGCGTGTTCCATGTGTTATTGATCGATTTTCTGCCGTTTCTGACCCTGATGGGAACGCTCTACATCGTGGCCGGCGGCGTCCGGGTCACCGGCACATTGCGGGACACGCCGGCGGCCAACACCCGGCTGTTGGCAGTGGGCACCGGACTCGCCGGGCTGATCGGCACCGCCGGGGCGGCCATGCTGCTGATCCGGCCGTTTTTGCAGGCCAACCGGGCGCGGCGGCACCGGGCGCATCTGGTGGGGTTCTTCATCATTCTGGTGGCCAATGTCGGCGGCGCCCTGACGCCGCTGGGGGATCCGCCGTTGTTTCTGGGTTTTCTCCAAGGCGTTGATTTTTTCTGGACGGTCCGCCACATGGCGGCGCCGATGGCGCTGCTGGTTTTGCCGCTGTTGGGCGTGTTTTTTGTGATCGACCGGTGGTGGTATCGCCGGGAGCCGCCGGCCGTCCGGCCGGATCCCGGCCCGACTGTTCCGTTGGGGCTGGAGGGATGGGGCAATCTGGCCTTGTTGGGTGTGGTGGTGTCGGCCGTGCTGTTCCAGGGGGTGTGGCGACCGGGGGTGGCGGTGGCGATCCTGGGGCAACCCATCCCGCTTCAGACGTTGATCGCCGAGGCGGTCACGGCGGCGGTGGCCCTGGCCTCGCTCGGCCTGACCGGGCGCGCCCAGCGCCGGCGAATGGGCTTTCGATGGACGCCGGTGGTGGATGTCGCCAAACTGTTCAGCGCGGTGTTCATCACCATGGCGCCGGTGCTGGCCATTCTTCAGGCCGGTTCGGCGGGGGCCGCCGCGGGCTTGATCGGCAGCCTCGATGGCGGCGGTGCCGGGGACGCCGCCAGGGTCTTTTGGACCACGGGGTTGCTGTCCAGCATCCTCGACAACGCCCCCACCTATCTGGTGTTGTTCAATGCCGCGGGCGGCGACGCCCACACCCTGATGACCGAAGGGGCCGTCACCTTGCTGGCGATTTCAGCGGGGGCGGTGTTCATGGGCGCCAATACCTATATCGGCAACGCCCCCAATTTCATGGTCAAGGCCATCGCCGAGGAGCAGGGCGTGGCCATGCCCGGATTCTTCGGCTATGGGCTATGGTCCGTGGTGTTGCTGCTGCCGTTGTACGGGTTGCTGACCGTGGTGTTTTTCTAGGGACAGGGAACGTCCATGACCGACGCAAAAGACCAGGCCGTCACCGGTTGGACCGTCTTCCGAGACGGCGAACAGGTCTATTCCGGACCCGAGCGCGAAGCCCGGGCGTTTTACGAGCGGCAGGCCCACCAATTCCCCCACGCCGGGATCAAACTGTATTCGCCGCCCAAGCCTCAGCCCGAGCCGGCCTCGGGCGAAGCGGTCCAGCAGCGCCTGGTCCGGGCGCGGGATGAGGTGGTGCGGGCCGTGCGCGAGCGGTCCCAAGATCGCCTGATGCCGGCCATCGAATCCTTGGTCGAGGCCAAGGTGCTGTCCGCCTATCTGGAAGACGGCGGCCTGATCGACCGGTTGCGGCGGTTGCGCGCGGCCCTGGAAGCCATCGATGCCTGCGTTTCCCCCTCGGACCGGGCGATTCTGGAGCGCCCGGGCGCCGGCGCCTACGCCCGGATTCCGCTGAGCGCAGAGGCGTACCAGAAGCTGCGGGCGGCGTTGCGCAGCGAAGGGGATTAGGGATTAGCTATGAGGACCGAGGAACCTGGAGCCATTGAAATGAATCAGGTGCGACGGCGAATCGCTGACCCAAACCTCTGTTTCCCAAGCAATTTCACTCAGATAGCGGGCCATGATAGATCGGTTCGGGAATGCCGTGACATAGACGAGGCCTGCAGAGCAGCCCGAAAACAGTGTCTCGAGTTCGGCATGACGCTTCCCGTCTACGGGACCATGGCTCGTCACTGACTCAATCAGGAGTAACCAATTCCGATCACGCAGATAGATCACGACGTCCGGCATTTTGCCGTGGCTGTCCACAACGACGCTCAACTCGGCGAGAAGACCTCGATCAAAATAGCCCCACTTGTCGCCGGTATCACCAGCGTAGACGAGCTTTCCACCAGGAGCGAATCGTGGTCCAAAGTCTTCAATAATTGCCTTGATCAACCGGCTATGGGCGCCTGGACTGATTATAATTTCCATATCATGAGCCACTATAACGGGCACAAGCTGCTGTTGTCGTTTTCTTGCATACTTTATGGCGAGAGTGTCTTTCTGGATTAAGTATTGTTTGAGCAGGCCAGGCCAATGTTCCGATCCAAATTCCCGTATCAATTCCAAGGCTTCTGGGGATAGCTGATAGGCGGCCCGTGGGCTGTTAACCGGACGGCTGGGATCGTCCGGATTATAAAGCGCCAGACCGGCTTGGACGAATTGATGGATGGTCTGTCGCCGAAACGTTTCACGAGTATTGGGGGCATAATCTTTGCCATAATGATGTTTTGCAAATTCCATCATCGGTGTGATGCCGACCAGGGGATTGGCGGCATCAGTCCAGGTCTTGTCTCGACCAATATCTGCCAGTGCCAATAAACAGAGTGCAGAACGTTCATTTTGTTGCACGCGGGGAAAACCTAGGTCGCGAAGGATGGCTAGAGCGTTACTGATATTATGCGTTTCCATCATAAAATACTCTCAATTATTGATTCAATCATGCCATGAGTCATATCAGGCTGGTTCATAACCAATTTCCCGACTTTTTTTAAATCATTCTCAGTAGGATAGGGTATGGATCGAAGATCTGTCGCATTTACCTGTGTGTGCCCGCTAAATGTCCGAACCTGTGTATCCACCACGGTTGAGTTCAGGTAAGCAGCGAGCCCATAGGCTAAGTCTGCGTCGAAGCCAGCCTTATTGTGGTGGTAGATGTTCAAATGGTTTTCAAATCCGATTGTTTTCGCGTCAGGGAACTTCGCCGGATCGTGAACGTAGGCAACAACCCGACGTCGTTCCTCTTTCGCCGACAATCTGCGTACCACCGTGTAGAAACCATTGGGCATAAGCCACTTAGCCGTTTCGGCGGTCTCCATGATGGCATTCGGCTTCTTACCGACCAACGGCCATACCAGAGCCCCACTTCGGTAATGGTTGGCATACAGCAAAGGTGTTGCCCCTTGTTCAGGCCAAGCCCGGAGGTGTGTCTTTAAGCGAAAATCGACCACGGGTCCGGTGGAGACGGTTAGCCCGAGTGATTTCAGGGCGTGATTGGCATTGTTGATGGTGCCCAGTCGGCTGCTTTGATCAAATGAAGGATCAATATGGATGAAGGATTCCACATCCCCAGGAATGACAACTTTGTTAAACGGGACGCACTGTCGGGTTATGTTCGAAAAGTCGCTGTCATCGGATGAAGTAATCGTCACCTCCCGTTGCTTCCCACTGCGTTCCAGCATGATGATGATATTCTCTTGCAGCACGCTATCATCCTTGAACGGGGCCCTTCGAGAACCAAAGATATGAATGTGATGAATAGCGGTGCGCTTCAGCATAAATTCACGAAAAGACCGGTAATATGGCCCATTGCAGAAGCTCCTTGGAATAATAGCAACAACAAAACCACTGTCTTCAACTAGTTCGATAGACAGCGCAAGAAATGCAGTGTAAATATTAACAGTTTCAATTCCGACCTGTCGAATTAGTAAACGATATTTTGATTTTGTACCGATTTTTCCATATGGTGGGTTAAGGATTGCGTGGCTAAATGAACCTCGATAGCCGAACTGAATCATGTTGACCGCAGATTCGATAAAATCTCCAGTAGTTAATTTGAACAATAGTTTATCATTTCTTAAATTTGCTGCAACTAAATCAGAAAGTCGTTTCCCCATCTCGGGATCAATTTCGTAAGCAGAGATGTCAAGGGTGGAGAAGGGGAATTCTCCTTTGAGCCAGCGATCGATAAAGGCTGCCGATAGCGAACCCATTCCTGCGCCGGGATCAAGCAGTCTGGCTGCGGCCTTCTGTTGCGCGGGGAACAGCGACGCCATGAACTTAGCGATCGACAAAGGGGTCAGGAACTGGCCGAGCGCCGCTTTCTTGCCCGGATCCAGTGATTCCGACACGGTGCGCCTCAGCGCTTCCACCATCAGCGGATTCATGGGTTGTTCTTGTCTCTCATCCCGCCGCAATCACCGTCCCTTCGATGCGACGGGACTGGCCGCGGAACAGGGCGATTACGGTGCCGGATTGGTTGGTGATGGTAACGTCGGTGACGCCGTTGCGGCCTTGCAGGTGGCGCTCCTCGGCGATGGCGGTGAGCCGGTCGCCCAGCCGGCCGGATGCCGGGTAAAGGATGGTGCCCCCGGTGGCCACCGTGACGAGATTGCGGGCGTTGCAGGCGTAGGCGAAGGCGGTGTCGGCCAGGGTGAAGGTGAAACCGCCGTGGCAGATGTCGTGGCTGTTCAGCATGTCCTGGCGCACGGTCATGGTCATGCGGGCGTAGCCCGGGCGGATTTCCACCAGCGTGATCCCCAGACCCTGGGCGGCGTGGTCACGCGCGTACAAGGCGGCGCCGACGGCTTCAGCGAGTCGTTGAGGCATGGCCGATCACATCCGGAAGCGGGGTGCAGGGCTTAAGGCCCCAAGGGGGTCCAGGGATAAAACCCCTGGCTGCAAAACGCCGACATCACACGTCCAAATTAGCCACTTTCAGCGCATTTTCCTGAATGAACTCCCGCCGGGGTTCCACCACATCGCCCATCAAGGTCGAAAAAACCTCCTCGGCGGCGTCGGCGTGGTTGACCCGGACCTGAAGCAGCGAGCGGCGGGTGGGGTCCAAGGTGGTTTCCCACAACTGCTCGGGGTTCATTTCACCCAGGCCTTTATAGCGTTGGATGGTCAGGCCCCGCCGGCCGAGTTCGGTCACGGCATCCACCAACGCGATCGGGCCGACGATGGGACGGGCGACATCGGCCTTTTCCAGGAACTCGGCCGCGGTGCCGTAGCAGGCGGCCAGTTCCCCGGCGGTGGCGTCAACCTTGCGCGCCTCGGCGCTGCGCAACAGGCCGACATCCAGGTGGTGGCGATGGGTGACGCCGTGGCGGGTGCGGGCCAGCATCAGGCCGTCGCCGTCGGGGGCGACGCCGTGCCAGGTTCCGGCGATGGGATCGCGACCGCCGGCCTGATCGGCCTGGGTCTCGATGCGGTTCAGGCGTTGGGCGATTTCGGCGGCCACGGCGCCCGCGCGGGCGGTGTCGTCCACCAAAGCGGCGCTCAGGCCGCCGGCGATGGCCGCCTGTTCCACCAACATCAGGCTGCCGGCCTTGCGGGCCAGCGCATCGAGCGAAGGACGGGCAATCCGGGCATGGTCGACCAGCTCCCGCAACCGCCCGCCGGTGGCCAGCGAACCGTCGGCCAAGCGCAAACCGGCATGTTCCAGGCCTGCGTCGGTCAGGTAGTCTTCCAAGGCCTGATCGTTCTTAAGATAACGCTCCTTGGCCGCACCGCGCTTGACCCGGTAAAGCGGCGGCTGCGCTATATAAAGATAACCCTGTTCGATCAGTTGTGGCATCTGCCGGTAGAAAAAGGTCAGCAACAGGGTACGGATATGGCTGCCGTCCACATCGGCGTCGGTCATGATGATGATTTTGTGGTAACGCGCCTTGGTCACCTCGAATTCTTCCCGGCCGATGCCGGTGCCGAGGGCGGTGATCAGCGTCCCGATTTCGGCGGAGCCCAGCATCTTGTCGAAACGGGCGCGCTCGACATTGAGAATTTTACCCCGCAGCGGCAGGATCGCTTGAAACTGCCGCGAGCGCCCCTGCTTGGCCGAGCCACCGGCCGAATCGCCCTCGACGATGAACAGTTCGGACAGCGCCGGATCGCGTTCCTGGCAGTCGGCGAGCTTGCCCGGCAGCGAAGCCATGTCCAGGGCGCCCTTGCGCCGGGTCAATTCCCGGGCCTTGCGGGCGGCTTCCCGGGCCGCCGCGGCTTCGACCGCCTTGGCGACGATGCGCTTGGCGTCGGCGGGGTGCTCTTCGAAGAATTGGGCGAGCAATTCGGCGATGGCTTGCTCGACCACCGGGCGTACTTCCGACGATACCAGCTTGTCCTTGGTCTGGCTGGAGAATTTGGGGTCGGGGACCTTGACCGAGAGCACGCAGGTCAGGCCTTCCCGGGCATCGTCGCCGGTCAGCGTGACCTTTTCCTTCTTGGCGATGCCGGTGACGGTGGCATAGCTGTTGACGGTACGGGTCAGGGCCGCCCGGAATCCGGCCAGATGGGTGCCGCCGTCACGTTGCGGGATGTTGTTGGTAAAGCACAGCATGGTCTCGTGATAGCTGTCGGTCCACTGGAGCGCGGCTTCGACCGTGATGATGCCCCCGAATTCGGTGGGGCGTTCGGCCGACAGGCTGATGGCCGGGCGGTGCAGCGGCTCCTTGGAGCGGTCGAGCCAGGCCACGAAGGCCTGGAGTCCGCCCTGAAAGTGCATCTCGACGCTCTTGGGCTCGACGCCGCGGGCGTCGGTCAGCGCCAGCGTCACCCCGGAATTGAGAAACGCCAGTTCCCGCAACCGGTGTTCGAGCGTGGCGAAGTCGAACTCGGTCTTGGTGAAGGTCAGCTTGGAGGGCAGGAAGGTGACCTCGGTTCCGGTCCGTGGGGCGCCGCCGGCCACCAACGGCGCCGGACCGGCCTCGCCCAGCGGGGCCTCGGCCTCGCCATGGCGGAAGCGCATGCGCCATTCCCGGCCACCGCGCCAGACGCACAGGTCCAGCACCTCCGACAGGGCGTTGACCACCGAGACTCCGACGCCGTGCAGGCCGCCCGAGACCTTGTACGAGTTCTGGTTGAATTTGCCGCCGGCATGAAGCCGGGTCATGATCACTTCGGCCGCCGAGACCCCTTCCTCGGCATGGAGATCGGTGGGGATGCCCCGGCCATTATCGCGCACCGTGGCGGAGCCGTCGGCATTGAGGGTGACTTCGACCCGATCGCAGTAGCCGGCCAACGCCTCGTCGATGGCGTTATCGACCACTTCATAAACCATATGATGCAGGCCCGAGCCGTCGTCGGTATCACCGATATACATGCCCGGTCGTTTGCGCACGGCATCGAGCCCGCGCAACACCTGGATCGAATGGGCACCGTATTCGTCGTCGGGAACGCCAGTCTTAGAGGATTCGTTGGTCATGAGCCGTATTGTCAGAAAAGGCTGGGTTCGCCATGCCGGGGAATGTCATCCCCGGTTCGGGCTCCGGGAGTCGTCGGGAGTGGGGGTCCCGTTGAACGGATCGCTGGGAGCGATGCTCCCGTTGGACCGTGGTGCATCATACCTCAAATCGGGCGGTGCTATCCATCGTCGAAGCCCGTCCGGCCTCAATCGAGACAAATTGGGCCTCGTCCTTGAGCGGGGCGAACAGGGGGGCGTCGGTGCCGGTCAGCCAAGCCTGGCCGCCAAGGGCCAGGATCTCGCGAAACAGGGCGCGTCGACGGTCGGCATCCAGATGGGCCACCACTTCGTCAAGCAAAAGCAGCGGCGGACCGGCGGGCAAATCGGCCAGGAGGCGGGCATTGGCCAGAATGATGGACAGCAACAGGGCTTTTTGCTCGCCGGTGGAACAGCGGTCGGCGGGGACGACACCGCCGGGTCCCGACCCCAGGCCGACCACGAAGTCGGAGCGGTGAGGGCCGACCGCGGCGCTGCCGGACTCGGCATCGGCGGCCCGCTGTTCCCGCAACCGACGCCGCACCGCGTCTTCGACCAACAGCGCCGGACGATCGTCCAGCCAGGCGTCGACGGTGCCGCTCAGGGCCAGTTGGGCGCGGGGAAAGGGGCCGACCGCGGCGGCGCAGGCCCGGTTCAGCCGTCGGACCACGTCACGGCGCGCCGCCGCCACCGCAACGCCGGTGGTGGCGAGTTGGTCTTCCAAGGCCGTCAGCCAGGACGGGTCCCGAATGCCCTCGCGCAACAACCGGGTGCGTTCCCGCAGCGTGTGGTCGTGGCGCGCCAGCCGTCCGGCGTGGCCGGCGTCGAATCCGAACACCAGGCGGTCCAGGAAGCGCCGCCGGCCGCCGCTGCCCTCCACGAAAAGCCGGTCCATCTGGGGCGTGAGCCAGAGCAAAGACAGATGTTCGGCCAGCACCGTCTGATTGCGGACCGGTTGGCCGTCGATGCGTAACAACCGGCGGTCGCGGCCGGACTTTTCGCCCACCGTCGGATCCCAGCCGGTACCGATGGTGGTGATGCCCGAGCCTTCGGTGAGGGTTGCCGCCACCGCCCACCCGGTCCCGGGTTCCGGGTCCGGCTCGGGTTGCGGGGTGCCGGAAGCGCCGAAGGCGATTTCAGGCAGCCGGGTGCGCCGCAGGCCGCGCCCGGGCGAGAGAAAGCTAAGGGCTTCCAACAGGTTGGTTTTGCCGGCGCCATTCGCGCCGCACAGCACCACGGGCCGGGCATCGACCTCGAGCCGGGCCGAGCGGTAATTCCGGAACCGCGTCAAGGTCAGACGCGTGACGGTGGGCATGCCATCCGTTGGACACGCCCGGGTCAGACCCGCATCGGCATCAGCACATACAGCGACCCGCCGTCGGCGGTGTCCCGGACGATGGACGGGGCGGCGGCATCGGCGATGATGAACCGGGCTTCTTCGCCGCCAATCTGCTGGATGACATCCAGCAGATAGCGGGAATTGAAGCCGATCTCCAGGGCCGGGCCACCATATTTGACCTCCAGCTCTTCGGTGGCGCTGCCGGCTTCGGGGCTGGTGGCCGACAGGGTCAGATTGTCGCGGTGCAGGCTTAACTTGATCGCGCGGCTCTTTTCAGTGGAAATCGTCGCCACCCGATCCACGGAAGCGGCAAAAGGCTTGGCCTTGACCTCGAGAATCTTGTCGTTGCCGACCGGGATCACCCGCTCGTAGTCGGGAAACGTGCCGTCGATCAACTTGGAAATCACCGTGATGGAATCGAAGTGAAAGCGGATTTTGGTTTCGGACAGCGTGATTTCGATACGGGCCGCGGCCTCGTCGATCAATTTGCGGATTTCATTAACGGTCTTGCGAGGAATGATCACGCCGGGAATCGACGCGGCTCCCTCGGGGAGCGGCAACTCGATTCGGGCCAGGCGATGGCCATCGGTGGCCACCGCACGCAAGACCGGGAGATCGGCGGCGTTCGGGCCGCTGCCGGTGGTGGTGCGGGCGGCATGGATGTAAATGCCGTTCAGGTAATAGCGCGTTTCCTCGGTGGAAATGGCAAACCGGGTGCGGTCGATCAGAGAGCGCAAGTCGGCTGCGGCCAGTTCAAACCGATGCTTGAGGTTGCCGCCGGTGAGTTGCGGGAAATCCTCCACCGGCAGGCAGCCGAGCTTGAACTGGGACCGCCCCGAGCGGAGCGTCAGCATCGACGAATCCCCGCCGCAATCCAGCTCCACCTGTGCGCCGTCGGGCAACTTGCGGACGATTTCATAAAGGGTGTGCGCGGGTGCGGTGGCGCTCCCGGCGCGGACCACCTGGGCCGGAACATCCTCGACGATCTCGACATCCATGTCGGTGGCGGCCAGCGCCAGGGTCGAGTCGGAGGCCTTCAACAGCACATTGGACAGGACCGGAATGGTGGTTCGCCGTTCGACGACACTCTGGACATGAGCCAAGGAGCGGAGCAGGGCGGCGCGTTCGATGGTGATGTTCATGAGTGTCTTCTACCGGCGCTGGACGGATCGGGGGGTGCCGCGGCCCCGGACGGGGGCCGTTACCGGTGCGCCGGGCCACCGTGACCGGCGGCAGGCAGACCGGGGGCGAACTATAGCACGTCGTCAGCGACACCGAAGGCTTTTCTGCACCGCACCGCGGTCAATCCCCGCGCCCGGGCGGGTGAAACAGGGTCGCATGGATGTCGTGCGGTGGGCCAAACGGGTCAGAACGGCAATTTCATGCCCGGCGGCAGCTTTAATCCTCCCATCAACTTTTGGGTTTCGTCGGCGACCAGTGCGTCGAGCTTGGTCTTGGCGTCGCTAAAAGCTGCAACGATCAGGTCTTCCAGGACTTCGCAATCGTCTGGCGTCACCACCTCTTTGGAGAGGTTAACGCCCTTCAAATCACCACGGCCATTGATGGTGACGCGGACCATGCCGGCTCCGGACTGACCGGTTACCTGGATTTCGCCAAGCCGCTCCTGCATTTCCTGCATCTTGCCCTGCATCTGTTGGGCTTGCTTCAGCATGTTGCCGATGTTCTTCATAGCTCGAAATCTCCTTCGTCGTCGTGAGCTTCGTGGGGGCCATCATCAAAGGTATCCGATGCCGGGTCGACGCCGGCATCGGCGGTGGCGGCGCCGGGCGGATGTGCGGCCTTCGGGGTCAGATCGCGAATCTCGCCGACCCGCGCCCCGGGGAAGGTTTCGAGCACGGCCCGGACCACCGGGTGAGTCTCCGCCGCTTGGCGGCTGGCGATCTCGGTCGCCGCATCCTGTTCGGCGAGCGTCGGTTGGCCCGGGGCTTCGAAGTTGGCGGCCACGGTCCAGCGCCGGCCGGTCCATTCCGAAAGCAGTGGTCCCAGTCGATTGACCAGATCCCGGGGCGCCCGGTCCTTGGGGCGAATCTCCAGGATGCCCGGCTCCAGGCGGACCAGATGGACGCTGTTGCAAAGGTGAGCGTACAGGGTGCCTTCCCGGTGTTCGACAAAGAGCTGGACCAACCCCCGGAAGTCGTATCCGGTGGGGGGGGCAACCGGTTTTTCGAGGCGCGGCGCCATGGCCATGGCCACGGCGCCGCCATGGGCCGCCACGGGTGACGACGCCGCTCCGGTGGTTCCGGGCGTGGGGCCGGAGCCGCCGGCCCCGGGGCCGGCGGCCGGTCCGGACCCGCCGCCGGGTCGCCCGGTGAACTGCCGGATCAGGTCGGCCGGGGTCGGCAGGTCGGCGGTATGGGCCAGGCGGATGATCACCATTTCCACCGCCTGGTGGGGCACCGGCGCCAGTTGGGTCTCGTTCAGTCCCTTGAGCAGCAGTTGCCAGACCCGGGTCAGCAGCGGCACGGTCAGTCGCGCCGCGAGGCCGCCGCCGCGGGTCCGTTCGGTTTCGGGCGTGGTCGGGTCGGACAGGGTTTCGGGAGCCACCTTGGCCCGGGTAAGGAAGTGGGTCAGGTCGAGCAGGTCACGCAGCACCACCAGCGGATCGGCGCCGTTACGGTGCAGATCGGCCAGCAGATCCAGCGCCACCACCGGGCGTCCGGTCAGCGCCGCTTCGAACAGGTCGATGATGACGGCCCGGTCGGCCAGCCCCAGCATGTCGCGGACCTGCCCGGCGGTGACGGTGGCGCCGCCCAGCGCGATGGCCTGATCGAGCAGACTGAGCCCGTCGCGGACCGAGCCGTCGGCGGCCCGGGCAATCAGGGCGGTGGCGTCGGGCTCGATCGTCACCGCCTCGCTGGCGGCGACCCGGGCGAAATGCTCGATCAGCACCGGCGACGACACCCGGCGAAGGTCGAAACGCTGGCATCGCGACAGCACCGTCACCGGGACCTTGCGAATCTCGGTGGTGGCGAACACGAATTTGACGTGACTGGGCGGTTCTTCAAGGGTCTTCAAGAGCGCGTTAAAGGCGTTCTTGGACAGCATATGCACTTCGTCGATGATGTAGAGCTTGTAACGGGCCGACACCGGGCTGTAGCGCACCCCCGAGATAATGTCGCGGATGTCGTCAACGCCGGTGTGGGAGGCGGCGTCCATCTCCAGGACATCCACATGGCGGTCCTGGATGATCGCCCGGCAGGGTTCACAGACGCCGCAGGGCGAGACCGTCGGCCCGCCCCGGCCGTCCGGGCCGATACAGTTGAGGGCGCGGGCAATAATGCGGGCGGTGGTGGTCTTGCCGACGCCGCGGACCCCCGTGAGCATGAACGCCTGGGCGATCCGGCCCGAAGCGATGGCGTTGCGCAGGGTCCGCACCAGAGCGTCCTGGCCGATCAACTCGGCAAAGGTGGTCGGACGGTACTTGCGCGCCAGAACGCGATACGCGGTCAGGGCCGCTGGCGCGGGGTCGGGTGGGGCGGCGGTCGGCTGATCGTTCACACGCGGCTTCCGGCGGCCAGTTCGGCGACGGCCGAGAGGGCCGCGGTCGGGGTTGACGTAACCCGCGTCCGGCCGACCGAGTCGGACCCGGGGTGGGAGGCTGACCGGCGACCCGTGCCGGAACTCGTTACGGCTGCTTCCTTCCGGACCTGACCGGGTTGGCGAGGGACCCGTCCGCTGCCAACCTCCCACCGCTTTATATCAGCAAGCGGGGGGGCGGCGGCAAGGGGTTTGCGACACCACGACGACGGGGCTGACCCCGCGCAACCCGGGCGGTCCGACAGGGTGACGGGGGATCAGGCCAGTTTAATGTAACCGCCTTTGCTGAGCCAGCTCAATTTAACCGCGATCGTGTCAGAGTCGCGGATGAGTTGAATCTGTTTATCTGAATCCGATAAGGACACAAACGTTAACCTATGATCGGAGTCGACGGTGAGTTGGGCGATGAAATCGATTCCGTGATCTTCAGCGGCACCGGTGAGCTGTAATTTGACCGCCCACGTCCCATCCTGATTAAACGTTATGGCAATGGCCCAGGTGCCGTTGAAAAAAAGGTAACTGTAGGTGCCATTGGCGATAAATTCGGTTTGCTGAAAAGCCGTAATCGTACCAACGGCAACTTTTGGCTTAAGGAAAACATCAGCGAACAGATTGACCTGGGCGTCGATGCTTGGGCCGGTCGGAAAGCTGTTGCTGGTCGGGTTAAGCAGCAAGAGATTGGGCATGCACGTACCTCAATATGTCGCAGGATGGGACGAGGATAGGATAGATACCCTTATTATCCGATTCAATGGGCGATAGGAGGCGGCGCCATCGCCCATGTCCGGATTCCGGTGGGCCGGTCGTGTCGGCGATTGACGGTTTCGGGGATCGGCACCGATACTCGCGGCCCACCTGCTCCTGGCCGCCGTTCGGGGCCGCTGTTCGGATCTGTCCCATGTCCTTTGTGTTTCCCGCGGGTACCACCTTTGCCTTTCAGGGGCTGCCCGGCGCTTATTCCGATCTGGCTTGCCACGGCGTTTGCCCGGCGCCGCGGACTCTGCCGTGCGCGGCGTTCGAGGATGCGTTTGCCGCGGTTCACGAGGGCAGGGCCGAATACGCCATGATTCCCGTGGAAAACTCGGTGGCGGGGCGGGTCGCGGATATTCATCATCTGTTGCCTGACGGCGGCCTGGGGATCGTTCGCGAGCATTACCAACCGGTTCACCACCATCTGCTGGTGTTGCCAGGGACCCGACTCGAGACCTTGCGCACGGTGCGCAGCCATATCCACGCGCTGTCCCAGTGTCGGGAGACTTTGCGTCGGTTGGGCCTGACGCCGGTGACGCACGCCGACACCGCGGCCGCGGCGGCCGAGGTGGCGCAACTCGGCGACCCCAGCGTCGCGGCCATTGCCTCGGGGCTGGCCGGCGACACCTACCGGCTCGAGACGCTGATGGACGGGGTCGAGGATCACGAGCACAACACCACCCGTTTCCTGATCCTGGCCCGCCAGCCCGAGATCGCCGCCAACGACGGCGCACCGGTCGTCACCTCCCTGGTGTTCCGGGTTCGCAGCGTGCCGGCGGCGCTGTTCAAGGCGCTGGGCGGTTTCGCAACCAACGGCGTCAATCTCACCAAACTGGAAAGCTACATGGTGGCCGGCCGTTTTTCGGCGGCTCAGTTCTATGCCGACGTGGAAGGGCATCCGGCCGATCGGGCGATGCAGCATGCGCTGGAAGAACTGCGGTTCTTTGTTCAGCGGTGCGAGACGTCCGAAGACGAGGCCTTTTTCACCGGCAGCGACCCCCGGTTGAACCCGAAACGGGATGCCATGGTCAAACTGCTCGGCGTCTACCCGGCCCACCCGTTCCGGCGTAATCCGGCGCAGATCGGGACGGCATAAGGCTCAGCCGGAGTCCCAAGGCCCGGCCTCTGGTCGTCGCGGATGCGGGGCCGGTTCTGGGGTTGCCAACCCCGAAGCCCGGACAGGAGACCTGTCGCCATCTTGGTGGCAAGTTGGTCGAATCGGATGTTGACGGTCTCGAAGTGGTTGTTTCCGTCAATTCAACGGGAGCCAGGACTCTCGTCTTCGATAGATCGGGGCGACAGCAAATCGCAACCTGGCTGGCGACCTCGTTGTCTGAGCGCGGCGGCTCTTGGCAGCAAAACCAAAAAGGTGGGTTTTAGTCATAGTATACAATCAATTATATAAAATAGCTTCCGAGACCGTTCTTGTCGGAGGTTATCATGAGACGGCTCCATGTCGCTCCGATTGCGTTATCCGTGCGAAACTCAAGGCTTATGGAAAATTTAGACCGTTGAACCGAAAAGGGCTTTTCGTTGCATCATCAGGTGGCAAAATGACCAATATCATACCCGTTCCCTTCATGCCGTGACAAGCTCCTTCTGTGAAAACCGCCGTACCTTGGGAGGTTCCGCGTCGGTTCGGTTGCGAGCCGCGACAGGCCCGGGAACGCAAGGACCGTCGCCACATGTTCACCGTCCTCCGGTGACCAGGATACGCGGTCGGTGTAATGATCAATCACGGTGATCGTCCCTGTTTCTTTCTCCGTCGATCCGGTCTATCGCGGCCACTCGATGGCCCCCGAGCCGGGGGTCCGGATGAAGGTCTTGACCTGGGTCAGGGTCCCGGAGCCATATATCCCGGTCATGGCCACCGCCCCCCCTCCCGTTCCGCCGGTTGCACCGGCCGTCGCCCATCTGGCTGTCACGGGCATGACCTGTGCGGCCTGCGTGTCGCGCCTTGAACGGATTCTGCTGCGCCAGCCCGGAGTGGTTTCGGCCTCGGTCAGTCTGCCGGCCGAACAGGCCGAGGTGATGTTCGATCCCGACCGGATCGGCTTGCCCGATCTGGTCGCGGCGGTGGCCGGCGCGGGGTTTGCGGCCCGGCCGATGTCCGGGTCCGGTGAGGTGACGGCGGTTGCCGGGACCGACGACGCCCGGCGGACCGCCCGGGTGCTGGTGGTCGCGGCGCTGCTCAGCCTGCCGCTGGTGCTGGAGATGGCGGGCCTGCTGGCCGGAACGCCGTTGGGCTTGCCGGGCTGGTTCCAGTGGGCGCTGGCCACGCCGGTGCAGTTCTGGGCCGGGGCCCGCTTCTATCGGGGCGCCTGGTCCGCGCTTCGGACCGGCGGCGCCAACATGGATGTGCTGGTGATGCTGGGCACCAGCGCCGCTTACGGTCTGGGGGTGTGGCAGGTGCTGGCCGGGGGGCATCCGCAATTCGAGGCGGCGGCCCTGGTCATTACCCTGGTGATGGCCGGCAAATGGTTGGAGGCGCGGGCTCGACGGGCCACCAACCGTGCCGTGGATGCGCTGCTGGCGTTGCGCCCCGAGACCGCTTGCCGCCTGACCGCCGATGGTCGCGAGGAGCTGGTGCCGGTGGGCCGGATCGCCGTCGGAGACGTGGTGGTGGTTCGCCCCGGCGAACGGATTGCGGTGGATGGCGTGGTGGTGGAGGGCCGGGCGATGGTCAGCGAGGCCCTGGTCAGCGGCGAGGCCATGCCTCGGGAGCGCGGCCCGGGCGCCCCGGTGGTCGGCGGGACCCACAACCTCGATGGCTTGTTGAAGGTGCGGGCCGGTGCCGTGGGGGCCGACGCGACCCTCGGTCGTATGATCGCCCTGGTCAGCCATGCCCTGGCCACCAAGCCGCACAGCCAGCGGCTCGCCGATTGGGTGAGCGGCTGGTTCGCGGTCTTCGTCACCGGGGTGGCGGTGATCACGGCGGTTGGCTGGGGAGCGGCGACCGGCGATCCCCTGACCGCGATCTTGCCGGCCGTGACGGTGCTGGTGGTGGCGTGTCCCTGTGCTTTGGGTCTGGCGACCCCTGCGGTCATGGCGGTGGCGCTCGGCACCGCGGCCCGCCACGGTATCTTGATTCGGGATGCCGAGGCTCTCGATATCGCCCATGGGCTGACGACGGTGGTCTTTGACAAGACCGGAACCCTGACCGAGGATTGCCCGGAATGGGCCGACGTGGACGCGGTCGACGGCGATGGCGACACCTTGTTGGCGCTGGCGGCCGGGGTTCAGCGCGGCAGCACCCATCCCATTGCCCGTGCGGTCGCCGAGGCCGTCCGGCTCCGCGGCCTGGTGGTCCTCGAGCCGTCTGGCTTTCGGATGATTGCCGGGCGCGGCGTTGCTGCAACGGTGGCGGGACGGGATCTGATGCTGGGCAATCGGGCCTTGATGACCGAAGCCGGGATCGATCCGGTGGCCCTGGCCGACCGGGCGGCGGCCTGGGAGCGGGCCGGGCGGACGGTGGTCTGGCTCGGGGAGAGCCGGCCCGGACAACCATCCCGGCTGTTGGGGGTGATGGCGGTGACCGACCGATTGCGTCCGGGCGCGGCGGCGGCCCTGGCGGCGCTGGGGCAGGCCGGGATCGAGGTGGTGATGCTGACCGGGGATGGGGCGGCGGCGGCGGCCGCGACCGGGGCGCGCCTGGGTCTGGCGTCCGGGCGGATTTGCGCCGAGGCCCGGCCGGAGGATAAGATTGCCGAAATCGCCCGCCGGCAGAGCGCCGGGGGGCGGGTGGCCATGGTCGGTGACGGCCTGAACGATGCGCCGGCATTGGCCCGGGCGGATTTGGGAATCGCCATGGGGGGGGGTATGGATGTGGCGGTTCAGGCGGCCGGCGTCACGCTGATGCGCAGCGAGCCGTTGCTGGTCCCGGCGTTGATCGATCTGGCGCGCGCCACCCGTCGCAAGGTGGTCCAGAATCTCGCCTGGGCCTTCGGATTCAATCTGGTGGCGTTGCCCTTGGCGGCGTTGGGGGTTTTCGGCCCGGTGGTGGCCGCGGTGGCGATGACCACCAGCAGTCTGATCGTGGTCGGCAACGCGCTGTCGCTTCAGGGCTGGGGGCCGTCATCGGGCGGCCGGCCCGCGCCTCCGGCGGTATGATGCGGCCATGACCGGTCGTCCCGTTGCCAAATCCGGTGCCTTCGGACTGTCCTGGGGCCAGGCCTTCGGCGGCCTGCTGGTGGCTGGGGTGGGGCTCGGGTTGGGCCTGGTCTTCGGCTACCAACCGGTGCCTGAGGCGCCGGGCCCCGCGCCGGCTCCCGCTCCGATCGCGGCTCCGGCCGTTCCCCCGCCCCCGGTGTCCATTCCGTCCCCAACGGTGGCCCAGGCGCCGCAGCCCCCGCCGCAGCCGCAGCCGGAGATGGCGCCCCCCCAGGCTCCGCCCATGCCTGCGGTGGCGGCCGTCGGCGGCGAGGAACCGGGGGGGCGGGCGGATGAGAGTCTGACCGCCGCCGAGGTGCCGTCCCTGGATATTGCGGCATTGCCGCTGGCCCTGGCCCTGGCGCCCGGAACCAGCGCGACGCTGCCGCTGGACGGCGCCGTCGAACTGACTGCGTTGCAACCGACCCTGCCGCCGCCGCCGCCGGACGTCCCCGGCGAACGCCCGCCCTGGTTGCGTAACGCGGTTCCTTTTGCCTTGCCGGCAGCGTTGCCGATGGTGGCGCTGGTGTTCGATGATCTGGGCATGGATCGGCGGCGGACCGAGCGGGTGATCGGTTTTCCCGGTCCGCTGACCCTGTCGTTTCTGCCTTATGCGGGCGATCTGCCGCGCCAGACCCGGGCGGCCCACGCCGCCGGGCACGAGCTGATGGTTCATATGCCCATGGAGCCGTTGGCGTCGGGGCTGGACCCCGGTCCGGGCGTGCTGTTGACCAGCCTGTCGGTCGAGGAAAATCTGCGCCGCCTGGATCACGGCCTGGCGGCATTCGACGGCTATGTCGGGCTGAACAACCACATGGGCAGCCGCTTTACCATGGACCGCGCGGCGTTGGCCCCGATCCTGGCCGAGTTGCACCGGCGTGGCCTGTTGTTTCTGGACTCGGTGACGATTCCGAGCACCGTCGGGTCGGAACTGGCCTCGGCGGTCAGCATGCCCCACACCCAGCGCAATGTCTTCCTGGACAACGAGGTCACCTCGGCCGCGGTCCATGCCGGCCTGATGCGGCTGGAACAGTTGGCGCGCCAGACCGGTACGGCGGTGGCCATCGGCCACCCTCACGATGTCACCCTGGAGGCCGTCGCAGCCTGGCTACCCAGCCTTGCCGCCAAGGGTCTGGTTCTGGCGCCGATCAGTGCGGTGGTGCGGGCACGCGGAACCACCGGCAGCCACCCGCCGTCAGCGGCGACCGAACCGGCCGCCGTCACCAGGAAAGGAGAAACCCATGGCTGATCTCTATCGGGTTCAGGGCATGACCTGCCAGGGCTGCGTCCGCGCGGTCACCAACGCCGTTCAGCGGGCGGTCCCAGGGACGACGGTGACGGCGGATCTGGCCGCCGGGACCATCGCGGTGGAAGGCCCGGCGACGCCCGAGGCGGTTCGGCAAGCCGTCGAAGCCGCCGGCTTCGCCTTTGCGGGCGCGCCCCTCCGCTCAACGACCTGATGAAGCGGCCGCCGTGACCGCCGCCGCTTCCCGATCGGCGGCACTGGCCGGCGGCACCGCGGGAAAAGCCGCCAGCCGGGATGATTCGGCGGGAACCGGGCGGAGCGTCGGCGGCGCACCGGTGGCCGGTATCAGTTGGATATCGCCCATCACCTGGCCGCCGGCATCGACCTCCAACTCGGCATAGCGAATCACGCCTTGGATGCGGCCGGTGGCGCGAACCCGCAGCCGGCCATGCACGGTCAACTCGCCCTCGAAATGGCCGGCGATTTCGGCCTCGGCGATCTCGACCGAACCCTTGAAGCTCCCGGTTTCGGCCACCTCGATGTAGCGACCGTCCCGAAGTCGGGCTTCCACGGTTCCTTCGATCATGAGAACGTCACAACAGCTTATTTCGCCTGAGACCAAAATCTCGCGGCCGACGATCAGCTTCCGGGCTTCGCCACCGGTTGCCCCCTCGCCGGCGCCGGGCCGGCGGGATTGGAGGCCGGGAGCGTCCACCGTGCGACGGTGAAACTCCGGCTTGCCGGACCCGCTGGGAGAGAGGCCGGCAATGGGGCTGTTGGGCGGCTTTGCGGTGGTGGACATTGCTTTCCTCGTCCGGGTCTGGCGGCGTCGTCAACGGCGGCGGTGCCGCAAGCGTGCTGTACCCCTGTTCAGCGGTGCCGGTAACACGCTTGGCGCGGCCACGGCAAGCCCCGAGTCGCGCCCCCCGAACCGCCGCCGCCGGGACCGGTGCGGCGGAAGATGAGGCCAAGGGTCATGCGCCCGGTTCGCCGGTCTTGGGCGCAACGGCATGAAAAATGTGAACCATGAAGGCGCTGGCGATGATGGGCGCCAGCAGATTGAGCACCGGAACCGCCACCAGTCCCGACACGACGACGCCGGCGATCGACAACCGCAGCCGATGCCGCCGCCTCAGGGAGGCCATGGTCGGCAGGTCGAGTCGGCGGGCCGCGACCTGCTCGAAGTACATACGCCCCAGCAGATAGCCGTTCAGGGTCAGGAAGACCGCCAGATTGAGCCCCGGGATCAGGTAGAGCGGCAGCGCCAGCAGGTTCAGACCGAGGCTGACCAACAGGAAGCCCAGCGCCGCGCGCACCTGATCGCCCAGGGGCTGCGGCTGCGGCGGCGCCAGGTGAGGATAGTGCCGCCGTTCCACCGCGGTGACCACGTCTTCAAGAAACAGGCTGGACAGGCCGGGCATCACCGCCGGAAACAGCAAGCAGGCAAGACCGAATACCGCGACGCCCCCCAGCAGGTCCACCAACGGGTCCAGCCAGCCGATACCGGTCACATGCAACAGGGCAAGCAGGCCGGATATGGCGATGGCCAGCACCACAAAGGCGCCGAAAGTGGCGGTGACGCTGATCCAGATCACCCGCCGCACCGGCGGGTCGGTGAGTTGGAACAGGGCGCGAAACAGGGCGGCGATCATTGGGAAACCCCGACGGTGTTGGGAACGGACCGGCCGCGGCGCGGTCCGCGATGCGACCGGCGACCGTGGCGCGGTGCCGGTTTCTAGCTATACTGCCGTCGGAATACCACTGGCGGACTCCTGGGGCACGTCCTCTGAACAGCAAGGATATGGGAAAGAATGACGCGGGCGGATTGTGATGTCATCGGCATCGGTAACGCGATCGTCGACGTTTTGAGCCAGGCCGACGACGACTTCCTCGCGGCCAACGGGATCGAAAAGGGCGCCATGACCCTGATCGACGCCGCTCGGGCCGAAGAGCTGTACGGCCGGATGGGGCCGGGCCTGGAAATTTCCGGCGGTTCGGCCGCCAACACCATGGTGGGGCTCGCGTCGTTCGGGGGCCGTGCCGCCTATATCGGCAAGGTGAGGGCGGACCAACTGGGTGCGGTGTTCGCCCATGATATCCGCGCGGCCGGGGTGCGCTTTGCCACGGCCCCGACCACCACCGGTGCGCCCACCGCCCGGTGCCTGATTCTGGTGACGCCGGATGCCCAGCGCAGCATGAGCACCTTCCTGGGCGCCTGTGTCGAACTGGGTCCCGAAGACGTTGTCGAAGCCGAGATCGCGGGCGCACAGGTCACGTATCTGGAGGGCTATCTGTGGGACCCGCCCCAGGCCAAAGAAGCCTTCCGCAAGGCGGCCGGCATCGCCGGTCGGGCCGGCCGTAAGGTCGCCCTGAGCCTGTCGGACCCCTTCTGTGTTCATCGGCACCGGGATGAATTTCTGGATCTGGTGGCCGGTCCGGTCGACATCCTGTTCGCGAATGAACAGGAAATTCTGGCCCTGTGCGGCACCTCGAGCTTCGACGACGCGGTGGCCAGACTCCGTGCCGGCAAGACCCTTGCCGTGTTGACCCGCGGTGCCCTGGGGGCGGTGGTGGTGGCCGCCGACGGCGTTCATGCGGTTCCGGCGGCTCCGGTCGCCGCGGTGGTCGATACCACCGGCGCCGGCGATCTGTTCGCCGCAGGATTCCTGTACGGCTATACCCATGGCCGCCCGCTTCCGGAGTGTGCCGGTCTGGGCGCCAGGGCCGCGGCCGAAATCATCGGCCATGTGGGGGCCCGACCGCAGGTGCCGTTGGCGGAATTGGCGTGACAGGATTGGTGTCGATTCGCGGCGGGGGGCCGAATGAGTCGCTAACTCTTTGTTACGGAACCGATCACTGACGTTTCGAGGGCGCTCCGGGACAGCCGCCGCCATCTTTGGCCGCTGTCCCGGGACGTCAGGTCACCTCCCTGGGTGCAAAACGGTTACAATCACGATGGGTGTCGAGGGCGGGAGGACGTCCTAGGGGTGTAAGCTGCGGTGCGGTATGGCGTTGTTTCCAGGGGTGTCTTGAGGGCGGATGCCCAAGTGACGTCGGCGTCAACCCGGTATTCCGGCAGGAAAGCTTCGAAACGGTGGGCTGTGCGGTCTCGACTGGGTTGCGTATCCTGGGGGGCTGTGTTATCTGACCTTCCAGCGAACGCGGGAGCATACCGCTCCGTAGGAGTTTTCCGCAGTTTGCCCGAAGAATATTGACCAGCGTCCAAGGACCCAGTCGAGGAACCACGTGGCATCCGACGGAACAGCAGCATCCGGACTCGCGGCACGTTATGCGGCCGCATTGTTCGATCTCGCGACCGAGGGCAAGAAACTGGATCAGACGGAAAATGATCTGACCCGACTGAAAGAAGTTCTCGCCCAGTCTCCAGAATTGCGGCGCTTTATCCGCAGCCCGGTGTTAACCCGGGACCAGCAGACGCAAGGCCTGATCGGTCTGCTGGAGCGGATTGAGGCCGGCGACCTGACGCAGCGATTCGTCAAGCTGGTCGCGCAAAAGCGGAGGTTGTTCGCGCTTGGCGACATGATCGACGCCTTTCTGGCCGATCTTGCCCGCAGACGGGGCGAGATCAGTGCCGGCGTCACGGTCGCCCAACCGATGACCGACCAGCAGACCGAGACCATGAAGGCCACCATCCGGGAGGCGCTTGGTGACAAGGTCGCCATCCAGGTTGATGTCAAGCCCGAATTGTTGGGCGGCATGGTGGTTCGGGTCGGCTCGCGGATGATCGATAACTCTTTGCGAACCAAGATCGATAAATTACAACTGGCTATGAAAGCTCCGGGGGGACTACTGTAATGGATATCAGCGCCGCGGAAGTCTCCGCGATCCTCAAGCAACAGATCGCGAGTTTTGGGACCGAGGCCGATGTTGCCGAGGTTGGGCAGGTTCTGTCGGTCGGAGACGGCGTCGCCCGGGTTTACGGCCTGGACAATGTCCAGGCCGGCGAGATGGTCGAGTTTCCGGGCGGCGTCAAGGGGATGGCGCTCAACCTGGAAACCGACAACGTCGGCGTCGTGATTTTTGGTGAAGACCGCGGTATCCGCGAAGGCGACTCGGTCAAGCGGACCGGCGCCATCGTCGAAGTGCCGGTGGGACGGGGCTTGCTGGGCCGGGTGGTCGATGCGCTCGGAAATCCCATCGATGGCAAGGGGCCGCTGACCGACGTCACCCGCAAGCGGGTGGACGTGAAGGCGCCGGGCATTATTCCGCGCCAGTCGGTCCACGAACCGATGCAGACCGGCCTCAAGGCCATTGATGCGCTGGTGCCGATCGGGCGCGGACAACGCGAACTGATCATCGGTGATCGCCAGACCGGCAAGACCGCAGTGGCCATCGACACTTTCATCAACCAGCGGGCGGCCAACGAAGGGGATGATGAGAGCAAAAAGCTCTACTGCATCTACGTCGCGGTTGGCCAGAAGCGGTCCACGGTTGCCCAGATCGTCAAGACCCTGGAAGATGCGGGTTGTCTGAAATACAGCATCGTGGTTGCCGCCACCGCCTCTGAACCGGCACCATTGCAGTTCCTGGCGCCTTACGCCGGCTGCGCCATGGGCGAGTTCTTCCGCGATAATGGCATGCATGCGCTGATCGTCTATGACGATCTGTCCAAGCAGGCGGTCGCCTATCGCCAGATGTCGTTGCTGCTGCGCCGCCCGCCGGGTCGCGAAGCGTACCCGGGCGACGTGTTTTATCTCCATTCGCGCTTGCTCGAGCGCGCCGCCAAAATGAACGACGCGTTGGGAGCCGGTTCGCTGACCGCGTTGCCAGTGATCGAAACCCAGGCCGGCGACGTGTCGGCCTACATCCCGACCAACGTGATTTCGATCACCGATGGTCAGATCTTCCTGGAAACCACGCTCTTTTATCGGGGCATCCGGCCCGCCATCAACGTCGGCATTTCGGTCAGCCGCGTCGGTTCGGCGGCCCAGATCAAGGCGATGAAACAGGTCGCGGGCTCGATCAAGTTGGAACTGGCCCAGTACCGCGAAATGGCGGCGTTCGCTCAGTTTGCCTCTGACCTTGATCCCGCCACCCAACGGTTGCTGGCGCGCGGTGCTCGTCTCACCGAACTGCTGAAGCAAGGCCAGTTCCAGCCCTTGCCGGTCGAAGAGCAGGTGGTGTCGATCTTTGCCGGTGTTCGTGGTTACCTGGATACGGTTCGGGTTGACGATGTGAACCGCTTCGAGAAGAAGCTGCTGGAAGAGATCCGGCTGAAGGCCCCGGATCTTCTGGCGGCCATTCGGACCGAAAAGGCGATCTCGTCCGCGACCGAAGGGCGGCTCAAGGACTTCCTCGCAGCCTTTACCAAGGTGTTCGTGTGAACGGCCCGTACGGGCGAGAGTTGACACGGTGCGCCGCAACCTGTGAGAAGAAGGTCTTGCATGCCAAGCCTTAAGGACCTCAAGAACCGGATCGCCTCCGTCAAATCGACGCAGAAGATCACCTCGGCCATGAAGATGGTGGCGGCCTCCAAGCTCCGGCGTGCTCAGGAGCAGGCCGAGGCCAGCCGCCCTTACGCCGAGCGCCTCGACCGGATGCTGGAGTCGCTGGCATCTGATATCGTCAACAAGGGCCCCGCGCCCGAAACCTTGCCCAAGCTGATTACCGGGACGGGTTCTGACCGGGTTCAACTGCTGATCGTCGTGACCTCGGATCGGGGTTTGTGCGGTGGCTTTAACTCGGTCATTGTGCGTGAAGTGCGCCGGATCATTCAGCGCAACCGGGCCGAGGGCAAGACCACCAGACTGCTGTGCGTCGGGCGCAAGGGCCGGGACCAGTTACGGCGGGACTATGCCAGCCTGATCGTCCATCACTTTGAAGACATCGGTCGGCCGCGGCTATCGTTCAACCACGGCAGGACGATCGGGAGCAAAGTCCTCGAGTTGTTTAATGCCGGCGAGTTCGATGTCGCGCATGTGGTCTACAACAAGTTCAAGTCGGTCATTACCCAGATCGTGACGGTTCAGCAGTTGGTTCCGTTGGCGCCGGCGGCTCCTAAGGATGACGCCACGGGGCCTGGCGGGATCAATGCTTCTATCGAGTTCGAACCGGAGGAGCAGAAGATTTTGGAGGCGCTCCTGCCTCGGAATCTGTCGTTCCAGTTATTCCGGGCGTTGCTCGAAAGCGCCGCGAGCGAACAGGGCGCGCGGATGAGCGCTATGGATAATGCCACACGTAATGCTGGCGACATGATCAACAAACTCACGCTTAACTATAACCGAACCCGCCAGGCCTACATCACCAAGGAGCTGATCGAGATCATTTCGGGCGCTGAAGCGCTCTGAGATCGGCAGCAGGATCAACTGGACCGTTCGGGTTCCGAGGGAGCTTTACTCCATGGCAAAGAAAACCAAGGCGGCCGCAGCCACCGGTCGAGTCACGCAGGTTCTGGGCGCGGTTGTCGACATTTGGTTCGAGTCCGATCTGCCGCCCATTCTGAACGCATTGACGGTGCAGAACCAGGGCAAGACGCTGGTTCTGGAAGTGGCCCAGCACCGGGGCGAGGGCGTGGTGCGCACGGTGGCGATGGACACCACCGATGGCCTGGTGCGCGGTGCCGAAGCGGTCGATACCGGCGCCCCGATCACCGTGCCGGTTGGACCGGAGACGCTGGGTCGTATCATCAACGTCATCGGCGACCCGATCGATGAGCGGGGCCCGATTGGGGCCAAAGTCTTTTTCCCGATTCACCGGCCTGCTCCCGAATTTGCCGAGCAATCCACCGAGGCCCAGGTGCTGGTCACCGGCATCAAGGTCGTCGATCTGCTGGCGCCCTATGCCCGCGGCGGTAAGATCGGCCTGTTCGGCGGCGCCGGTGTCGGCAAGACCGTGTTGATCATGGAACTGATCAACAACGTCGCCAAGGCGCATGGTGGTTTTTCGGTGTTCGCGGGTGTCGGCGAGCGGACTCGCGAAGGCAACGACCTCTACCACGAAATGATTCAGTCGGGCGTCATCCGGACCGATGGGGCACCGTCCAAGGCGGCGCTGGTGTACGGTCAGATGAACGAGCCGCCGGGTGCTCGTGCCCGGGTCGGGTTGACCGGCCTGACCCTGGCGGAATATTTCCGCGATGCCGAAGGTCAGGACGTGCTGTTCTTCGTCGACAACATCTTCCGCTTCACGCAGGCGGGTTCGGAAGTGTCGGCGCTGCTCGGCCGCATCCCCTCGGCGGTGGGCTATCAGCCGACCCTCGCGACCGACATGGGCGCGCTCCAGGAACGCATCACCACCACCAAGAAGGGGTCGATCACCTCGG
>CAIYNU010000070.1 GCA_903927615.1 uncultured Rhodospirillales bacterium
ATCGGTGCCGGCACCGATGCCGGCACCGATGCCGGCTCAGGTCACGGCACCGCTGCCGCCGAACGCCGTTCCGCCCCGCGCTTATCCCCCCGTGCCGGTCGGTGCCTCCGAATATTACTCGCCGTCGGACGAGCCCTCTCCCGAGTCGTTGGCCCCCGAGTCGCCGTCTCCCGAGTCGCCGGCTGACGACTCCGGGGTGGTGCCGCCGCGATGACGGGGCAAGACCGGCTCATGGACGACCACGACCGGACCTGGGGGTGCCACCTCCATGCGTTTGCTCCCTAATATCATCACGCTCGGGCGCTTGGTGGCGGTGCCGCTGACCGTCTATTTCATCCTGATCGGCGACCTGGCGGTGGCGTTCTGGCTGTTCGTGGCGGCCGGGGTGTCCGACGCGGTTGATGGGGCGATTGCCCGGTTGTTCGACGCCCGGACGGTGCTGGGGGCCTTTCTCGATCCGCTGGCCGACAAGGCGTTGCTGGTCAGCGTTTATCTGTCCCTGGCCAAGATCGGGTTGCTGCCGCTGTGGCTGGTGATTCTGGTGGTGTTCCGGGACCTGCTGATCGTTGGCGGCGTGTTGCTGTCCTACACCCTCCGCCAACCGGTGGTCTTGCGCCCGCTTTATGTCAGCAAGCTGAATACGCTCGCACAATTGATGCTGGCGGCGCTGGTTCTGGCGGTCAACGGGCCGGGGTTGCCCGGCATCGAGTCGTTGACGGTGTTCGGCCAGACTCCGACCGTTGCGCTTGAAGGGGGGGTGGCCCTGACCACCGTGCTGTCCGGGGTGGTCTACGTGCTGCGAAGCGAGTTGTTGTTCGGCAACGGAGGGGCGAGGTGACGGCGGTTCAACTGCCGTTGGATCTGGGCTGCCGGCCGGCGCTGTCCGCGGCGGATTTCCTGGTGACGGCAAGCCATGGGGAGGCGGTGGCCTGGTTGGAACCGGGGCGGTGGTGGCCCGGCCCGGCACTGGTGCTGGCGGGGCCGCCGGGGGCGGGCAAGAGCCATCTGGCGCGGGTCTGGGCCGCCCGGGTCGGCGCGGCCCTGGTCGATCCCGGGGCCCTGACCGTTGCGGGGGTTCCGGCCCTGACCCCGGAAAGCGGGGCGGTGGTGGTGGATGGGGCTGATGCGGTCGCGGGCATCGCCGCCGGCGAGCGCGCCCTGCTGCATCTGTTCAACGTCATGGCCGAAGCCCGAGGCCGGTTGCTTCTGGTGGCGGCCACGCCGGCCGCCGGTTGGGGGGTGGTGCTGCCCGACCTGAACTCGCGGCTCAGGGCGGCGCCGACCGTGACACTGGGCCCCCCGGGCGACGATCTGCTGGCGGCGTTGCTGGTCAAGCTCCTGGCGGACCGTCAGTTGCGGCCCCCGGCCGAGGTCGTCGCTTATCTGGTGCCGCGCATGGAACGCTCCTGCGCGGCGGCCTGGCGGTTGGCCATTGAACTGGATCGGGCCGCGCTGGCCGCTCACCGGCCGATCACGCTGCCGCTGGCCCGGATGGTGCTGGCTCAGATCGCCGACGGCGATGCGTTGGCTCAGATCGCCGACGGCGATCAGGAGGTTTGTCCTCAGTAAGTGCCGGATAGGGTGATGGACCTCATGACGAAAAGGGTTCAAAGGGCCGACCGGCCCTTTGTGGGTGTGGACAGAGCCCACAAAGTCGTTTTGGTTTCAACCCATTCCCTGTCCGAGTGCCTATGGGGCGGCCATTCCGGACTCCGGCGGATCGACCCGCTCGGCGACCACCTTCTGGTAGAGACCCCCGAAGAATGTTTGCTTACGCCAACGGAACCCGCCGCGGTGACGGGCGTAGCTCTCAATTTCCCGAGTCCAGAGCACGCGCGCGAACGGCTCGAGCAAGGCAAACACGGTCGCCATGATCGGGCGCAGCGGGTGCCACCGGCGCGGCTGATGGTAGTCGATGAAGACCACGCGCCCGCCCGGCGCAACCCGGTCCAGGGCGGCATCGACGATCCTGCTCTTGTAGTCCTCGGGCACCTCGTGAAGCAGGAAGAAGCTGACGACGGTGTCGTACCTGCCCTCGGGCGGCGCCGCGGCGTCCCCCGGGATGACCCGGGCGTTCGCGTGGTGTTCCAGCAAGCGGCGACACCGGGCGATCTGGACCGGTGCGACCTCGACCACATCGAGTTTGCCGTCGGGACCGAGGGCATCCAGCAGTTGAAGCGAGAAGGGGCCGTAAACCGAGGCCAGTTGCAAGACCCGTTCGCCGGCGTGCAACTCCTCCAGCACGCCCCGGGCGAGCCGGTGGTAATTCCCCCAAAGAATGGCCGATACCATCGCCTGGTGGTCAAACACGGTCAGCGCCAGGGGTTCCAGATAGGCCCAGCGATAGACGTCCTGAAGATAGCCGGGGACTCCGGTGACGAGAGGGTCGGTTTGGTCGGTCTTGGCCTCGAGATCGATGCCGGTCCCACGGCAGACTAGGCTGTTGCTGTCATCGGGCGGCATCGGCCACGGTCTCCCTTGGCGGTTGTGGGGGGGGTGGTGCTGTTTATGGTAGAAAGATTGACTCCGAACCGACGTTCGGCTTCGGCCATGAAGGCCGTCAGCATCTGTCGGGTTGTATCGCGAGAGGCTGTTTCGGCTAAACGTTGCAGGGGTTTGACGCTCAGCCCTAGAGACACTTCCAGCTCGATGGTGCAGCCGTCCTCTTGGGGGATGAACCGCCACGACATATCCATCTGCTTGACCCCGTCCCCCTTGCCGGTCACGTCGATCCGGTGGGGGCGTTCGAAGGTGGTCGCCGAGCGGAAACGCTGGCGGAAGGCCATCAGGCGCACGATCTGATCGGTGCGGTAGCCGTTTTCGCGGCGGTCAGAGACCCGCGCCGCCTCCCACCCCGGGACGAAGGTCGGGTACCGTTCAACGTCGATGACAAGATCGAACAACTGCTCCGCGGTGTACCCCGCTGCCCGATGAACAACTCGGTAGGCCATCCTGACATGCTTCCTGACAGTAAACCGAAAATAACCTCAATCAGCCAAGTTAGACCGTCAATTGCCGAACCGCAACCCCGGGCGCCGTTGGGCCGGGCGGTGCGACCGTCACCGGGGTGCGGTTGGTGACGGTCCGACTGTGCCTGTCCGGCGCTTCCGGTGCAAGCCTGCTGGGTTACCCTAAGGGGCCGGTGCGGCGTTTCGTCCAGTCTGGCGCCGATAGGAATTCGCACCAAACTCGTTAAGTCTTCTGTGCCCGGCGTCGGGACGGGGCGGGGCCGACCGGGGTGGGGCCGACCGGGGTGGGGAGAGATGGGGATCGGGGATCGGGATGACGACGGTGGATGGTGACCAGGGGCGGGCGGGCATCGAGGATGCTCTGAGTGCAGCGGTCCGCTGGCGGGCCGCGGGCCGGGGCGTGGCTCTGGCGACCGTGATTCGCAGCGGGGGGGGCTGGCCGTGTCCGGTGGGTCGCCAGATGGCGGTGGACCAGGATGGGACGATGGTGGGGTCGGTTTCGGGGGGCTGGATCCAGGGCGCCGTGGTGGATCAGGCACTCCGGGCGATCGCCGATGGGGAACCGCGGTTGCTGGGCTACGGCATGACCGACGACCGGGCGCGGGCAGCCGGTCTTCCCGGCGGCGGCCGGATCGAACTTTATCTCCAGCCGGTTGGCCCGATGGACGGCAAACCGGCGTTGTTGGCGCGACTGCTGCGGCTTCGGGCGGAACGGCGGCCGGTGGCTTTGGTCACTGATCTGGTGATGGGGTTGCAAACGCTGGTCTTCGAGTCGGTGGTTCATGGCGGTTTCGGGCTCGACGGACCGGATCTGGCGGCGGTGCGCGACTGCCTCGCCGCCGGCCGGTGTGCGGTGGTCGAAACCGGAGAGGACCGCCGGCTGTTCGTCCAGGTTTTCATCCCCGCGCTTCGGGACTCCGGAACCGGGTGACGGTCGGGCGCCGTGGGCCTGCGGCGATGCGGATATCCCCAGACTTATCCACACCTCTGTCCACGGGCCTGGGGATAACTCCTGTCAATCTCAAAAGTGACGGGCTCCCAAGTCCAGGTCTCGGCGCATCCCGGCGCCGGGTGTCAGAACTTTTGAACGTGACGGTGAACGACGGTTCCGATAGAAGGGCAACAGTCAAGCCACCGACCTTCCGGATGAGAGGATGTCCATGGGAAACAATTCGGCGACCGTCGTCAGGGAGCCAAAATTTTGGCGAATCGTCTCGGTCATAAGCCTGTTGATTGCCGCAGTGGCAATTGTCCTGTCTGCCTCTTTCGCGCAGGATATCAAGGCCCAACAGGTGCGCGCCGATCTGGCGACTCAGCAACAGCTGGCCGGTGTGACCGGCGAGCGGGACCAGGCCAGGGCCAAAACGGATGAGCTGTCGGCGCAAGTGGCGGCCCTGACCACGGAACGGGATGGCCTCAAGACCAAAGCCGCCGAGCTGGCGGACAAGCTTGCCGCGGCCGGCGTCGAGTCCCTGAAGGCCAAGCTGGATGACGCGACCCGGGACCTGGCTGCGGCCACCAAGGAGCGTGACGAGTTGCGGGCCAAGGTCGAAGACTTGACGGGCGCCGGCAAGCCGGGGGATCAGAGAGGCGAGAAGAAGCCGGGTCATCACGAGCCCCGCTGAGGTCCATCGCCCTGTGGGAAGCCCCCCCGAAGGGGGCTTTTTCCGCTTTCCGGGGTCATCGGGATGGCGGAGCAAATAGGACGGGCGGGCAAGAGACCGGCGTTCCCCCTGATGAGCGGTCAGCGGGTGGGCGGGTGGTCGCGGACAAACTTCGCCAGTTTGCGATCTTCGACCTTCATGTGTTCCGAGATCATCAGGATCAGACCGCGAACCTCATCACGCAAGATCGATTTGACGACATCCAGACGGATCAGGATTGAATTAAAAGTTTCAATAATCTCAAGATGACGCTTCTTGTGCGTCGAATATTCTGGATACTTTGCTCTTATCATCAAGTCTTCTTCGCTGTGGAAGTGCCGGATGTAATAATTGCAGTATTCCAAAATCCATTTTTCCATCTCGTTGTGGTCACCGTCCTGGCCGATTTTCTGCCAGATCTCATTGAGTCGGCAAACGATGTATTGATGCTCATCGTCATTTCGCTTTTCCCCGGTCTCGAATGACTCGTTCCATTCAATGAGCATAGTCTCAGCTCCCCTGGTCGGCCCGGCAACAGGCGGACCGCTTTTGGTTGGTGACCGACGGGCCGCGCCCGGACGGCTTCGTTTTGTCCGGGTCCGCCAATCCTCATCGGGCCGTTCCGGGGCTCGTGCTGGGGATCGGCGAGGCGCCACTTTGTCGTAGCCAGCGGAAATTCGCAATGCGGTTAAACTGTCGGGGATCGTGATCGGGGGCCTAAGGATGCAGATGTCGCGTGCATCGGCGGCCGAAAAAGATGCACACCGCATCCACCCTTGATAATAACGGCGTGTGCGGTTACACCCTGGGACTAGGCAGGGGTCCGGAGGTTATCCATGGCGGCCATCCCAACCTTTTCATCGATGCCGGTTCCCATCGGCGTCGTCACGGTTTCGGATCGCGTCAGCCGGGGCCAGTATCAGGACCAGGGCGGGCCGGCGGTGGTGGCCGAGTTGACCCGGATTTTGTACACGCCCTGGCGGCCGGACCGCTGGCTGGTCCCCGACGAACAACCGCTGATCGAGGCGGCGCTGGTTGATCTGGCCGACCGGGTTGGCTGTGGGCTGATTATCACCACCGGGGGGGCCGGTCCCACCCACCGGGATGTCACGCCCGAGGCGACGGCGGCGGTGTGCGACCGGATCCTGCCGGGCTTTGGGGAAATGATGCGGACGATCAGCCTGAAATCGGTCCCCGCCGTGATCCTGTCCCGCCAGACCGCGGGGATTCGCGGCCGCACGCTGATTCTCAACCTGCCGGGCAAACCCGCATCCATCGCCGAATGTCTGGGCGCGGTGTTTCCGGCGATTCCGTATTGCCTCGAGTTGATCGGCGGGCCGCGGCTGGAAACCCACGAGGCGGTGGTCCGGGCCTTTCGGCCAAACCGCCTGGACACTGCGCAGGAAAGCCCCTGACGGACAAGGCCGTGGTCCGGCCCGACGGGCGGCGGACCATCCGTCAGAGTCGGAACGCGAGCCCGCGGACCCGCGGACCCGATCGCGCTTCTGTCCGCCTGTACTTTACAGCGCGATATGGTTTTGCACCCGAGCCTTGACGATGGCCGGATCGACAGGTTTGAGGATGTCATCCAGGGCGCCGACGTTCAGGCCGGTTTCCGCAGAGCCGTCCATTTCCGGCATCATCATCAAATTGATCCACCTGATGCGGTAACACCCTCCGTTCATGGCGGAAAAATCCAGGGGAGGTCCCCGATAGACGTATCCGTATAGGTATGAGCCCATAGTCAAGATCAGGGCGGAGGGCTGTGATGGTTAATGAATTGTTTATAACAATAAGACTATTGGTGTTATCCGGGATCTGTATCAAGGCATCCCTTGCGCAGGCCGAAGCTGTCGGATATCATAATCACAGAGCCAAGAACAGAGACGCATGCGAAAAAAATGTTATAAAAAGTGGCATATCTTGTAAGATGTCGATTGAAATGGGGGAATCGGGATGCCTATCCAGTGGCGTAAGGAAATGTCGGTTGATAGTGCCGCGATTGACGAAGATCACCGGCTGCTGATTGATCTGGTTAATGCCGTTGAAACAGTGATTGAACAGAAGACCACGGTAGCTGATCTTGATCGGAGCCTGTTGCGACTTCGACATTATTCACTAGAGCATTTTAAGCGCGAAGAGGCCTTGCAACGCTCGGTCCATTACCCCTTTCATCAAGCTCATGCCCGCGAACATGCCGATCTGGTCAACAGGCTTGAGGCCATTATCGCCCGCCGGTCCGCCGCCCGATCCGGTCGCGACATGACCCTTGTCGCTCAGGAAATCCTGGTGTTGCTCAAAGAGTGGCTGATCAATCACATTCTCCACGCGGACCTGCGCATGCGGCCTTATGTCTCCCAGATGAAGGCGCATCACCAACGCCTGGCCGCGTTGATGGAGGCAAGTGGTGACGGCCGGTCGCCGGTGGCGTGAATCGGGCCGGCGCACCGGTATTCATGACGAAGGGAGGCCGGCCCCCCCGTCACTCCGCCGGTCGGGGCAGCCGCAATCGGGAGGCCGGAAAGATCAGGTGAACGGTCGTGCCGGTCCCCGGGGCGCTGATGATCTCGAATCGGCCACCATGGAGTTCGATCAGCGATTTGACCAGCGGCAAACCAAGGCCGGTGCCCGATTGAGTGCGGGTCAGGTGATTGTCCACCTGTTCGAACGGCGCCAGCACCTTGGGCAGGTCTGCGGCGGCAATGCCGATGCCGGTGTCGGCCACCGACACCACCAGTCCGGCTTCGGCCAGCCCGGCGCTCACGGTCACGGTGCCGCCTGGGGGGGTAAACTTGATGGCGTTGGACAGCAGATTAACCGCCATCTGAACGATCAGTCGGCCGTCGGCCCACAGCGGCGGCAGGTTCGGGGTGATTTCGGTGATCAGGGTCAGGCCGTGGTCCTGGGCGCGGGACTGGACCAGCCGTAACGCGGTGCCGATGGTGGTCTCCAGATTGACCCGCTCCTCATGCAACTCCAGCTTGCCCGCTTCGATCTTGGCGAGGTCGAGCAGGTCGTCGATCACCGACAGTAACAACCGGCCGGCGTTGTGAATGTCCCGGGCATAGCCCAGGTAACGCGCCGACCCCAGGGCGCCGAACATCTCCAGGGACAGGATTTCGGCGAACCCCAGGATCGCGTTCAGCGGCGAACGCAATTCGTGGCTGGTGTTGGCCAGGAACTCGGACTTGGCGCGGTTGGCCAGGTCGGCGGTGGTCTTGGCGGCCCGGGCCTCGGCCTCACTGCGCGCCAGCCGTTCCTCGGCCTGTTTGCGCAGGGTGATGTCCTCGATCATGGGCAGGAAGGTGCCGGGTTGTCCCGCAGCGTCCCGAATCATCCGAACCGAGAAGTGCAGCCAGATCGGGGCGCCATCCCGGCGCCGGCAGCGCTTGTCGATCTGGTAATAGGCGATGTCGCCGGCAATCAACTGCTGCGCCAGCACGGCGTCGAGGTCCCGATCTTCGGGGACGGTGATATCGGGGATGCCGAGGCCCAGCAGGGTCCCGGCATCATAACCGGTGATCCGACACAACTCGGCATTGACCCGCAGGAAGCGGTTGTCGAGGGCGACCACGGCCGCGCCAATGGGCGATTCATCGAAGGTTCGGCGGAAATGGCGTTCGCTTTCGCGCAATTCCTCCTCGGCCTTCTTTCGCGTGGTGATGTCGAGCAGGCTGACCACCACACCATCGATGGTTCCGCCCTCGGCGCGGATCGGTTGGGCGTTGACCAGCAGCCAGATGGTGTCGGCGGCGCCGGGCTGGCGCAGGCCGATCACCACATCGAGCACGGGCATTCCAGTGATGCGCGCGATTTCGGCGGGCTGGTTGGTTCGGGGGATGCGGTTGCCGTCGGCGCCGATGGCAATGGTCTCCAGAATGGCGGCGGTTCGCTTGGCGGTGAGATCCAGGTTGCCGAGAAACCGCCCGAGAATCCGTTGGGCCGCGCTGTTGTAGGTCACGATGGCACCGCCCGCATCGTACAGCAGCACGCCTTCCGATAAGGACTCCAGCAGCACGCGGTTGCGCCGGTCGCGCTCGCTTAAGGCCGCCTCGATCGCCTTGCGCCGGCTGATGTCACGGGCAATGGTCGACAGGCCGGTGACGAGGCCGGTTTCGTCGCGAATCGGCGAAATGGTGATGGAGAGATGGATATCCTCCCCCGACCGGTGACGACCGATGGTTTCCAGATGGGCGATGCGCTCGCCCCGCCGGACTGCCGCCAGCCGGTTGGTGATGTCCGCGGCCTGGATCGAGGAAAACAGACCCTGCAACGGCTGACCGATGATCTCGTCGGCGCCGTAACCGAACATCAGTTCGGCCGCGGCGTTCCAACTGTCGATGCCGCCGTCAATGGTCTTGCCGATGATCGCGTCATTGGACGAACTGACGATGGCGGCCAGTTTGCGGGCCGTTTCAGCGGCGCGACGGGCCAGCGTGACATCCCGAAAAAACCAGATCCGTCCGGAGAATTGTCCGCGGTGGTCGTTGAGTGCCCGGGAAAACCGCTCGATGATGCGGCCGTCCTTGAAGCGAATCTCGCCGCCCCGGTCATCGTCGGCCAGGCTGCGCAGGAGATCCCCGACCTGCCCGAGAAAGCCTTCGGGATCCTGCAATTGGGTGCAAGCCAGCTCCAGCGCCAGATTGCGATCCTCGGTGGTCGGCAGGTCGTCGGATAGCCGCCAGATCTCGCCAAACCGCTGGTTCCACGACCGGATATGACCGCCGGCATCGACCACCAGGATGCCGTCCGGCGACATCTGAAGTTGAGCGTCGAGCAACAGGTTGCGGTAGTGCAGTTCGGCGGCGGCGCGGATACGCTCTTGGTTTTCCTCTTCCAGCAAAGCGTTGACTCGGGCCAGGTCGTCGGCATACCGGCGCAGTTGTCCGGCCTGGTCGGCAATCCGCCGGGTTTGGTGCAGATGGTAGCGGGCACCGACCAGGATCAGCCCGAACACCATGGTCAGACCCAGTCCCCACAACCGGGCATCGCTCAGGAACGGCGCCAGCGCGTCGTCGGTGGACAGGCCCATGGCCAGAATCAGCGGCCAGCGGTTAAATCCGCGATGCACCACCATCCGGTCGACGCCTTCGGGGGTCCGCAGGCGCACCACGGTTCGCGGGCTCTGATGCAGCCGCGCGACCAGCCAGGGATAGCCGGCGATGGGGGTTTCCAGCAGCTTGGCATCCACCGGGAACGGCACCAGCAATTCGCCGTCGGTCTTGGTCAGGGCGCCCCACAGCCGGCCATCGACATTGATCGCCCGGAACAGCGTCTCGAAATAAAAAGGGTCGAGCGCGACCACCACCACCGCCCGCAGCACACCATCGGTCCCGCGCACGCCCCGGGACAGGGGGATGATCCAGCCGTCATCGCCCAGGCCATGAATCGGCGGTCCGACGTAAAGACCGCCATCGTCCTGGAGCAGATGGGTCCGGAAGAAGGCGTGGTTGGCGACGGACAGGCCGAGCGCCGGTCCGTGCGGCCGCGAATCGGCACTGATCACGCCGTCGGTGCCCACCACCATCAGCGCCCGCACCATGGTCAGTTCGGCGCTCCGGCGGGTCAGGGTGCTGACCAGGCTCTTGCCGGTGGTCGGGCCGATCACCAGGCGATCCCCCAGCCCCTGAAGCACGTTATCGATGCCGACCAGGGTCACGTCGATCTGTTCGGCCAGGATCGCCTCGGCGTCTTCGGCACGGTCGGCGGCTTCGTGCAGGCTGCTGCGATAGGACGACCACAGCGCCAGACCGCTCACGATCAGCAGGATCAGCAGCACGCCCGCGATGGCATACAGATTGGCGCGGGCCAACGCCCGCAACGAGGCGTCCGGTCCGGGGGCCGGCTTCGGAGCCGGGAGCCCACCCACGGCGAACCGGTCGGGCGACGTAGCCTCGGTCCGGCCGCCCTCGGCGGTGCCTGGTTCATCATCGGCCGGTTGTGTCCTCGGAGTACCCCGAGGGGGGGACCGGCCATCGAGATTGTCGCCCATTAACGCGGCAGTCTATACAACCACGAACAGCCGCGAAAGTATGGGACGCGAAACCGGGGTCACCAAGCCGGCCACCGTTGCCGTCGGGCATCATCACCGCCGGCGGCCGGGCCGGGCCGGCGTTGTGCCCGGAGTCGTTTCGGGTTGTCGTTCCCGGCTTGCGCCCGGGCAGGGCATGGCTCAAGATCACCGCCTTGGACCTCAGCTCAGCCCCGGTTCGGCCATGTCCCCCATCAATAGCCTGACCCTCCGTCGTCCCGATGATTGGCATCTGCATTTGCGGGATGGCGCGCTGTTGCGGGCGGTTCTGCCGGCCACCGTCGAACGCTTCGCTCGCGCGATCGTGATGCCCAATCTGCGGCCGCCGGTGACCACCAGGGCCGAGGCGGCGGCCTATCGCGACCGGATCCTGGCCCTGGTGCCGCCGGGGGCCGGGTTTCAGCCGTTGATGACCTGCTACGCCACCGACGATATCGACGCCGGTCAGGTGGAAGCCGGCTGGCGGGAGGGCCTGTTCGTCGCGGTCAAGCTCTACCCTGCCCACGCCACCACCAACAGCGACCACGGCGTCACCGATCCGGCCCGGATCCGGCCGTTGCTGGAGCGGTTGCAACGGCTCGGCATGCCGCTGCTGGTCCATGGCGAGGTCACCGATCCCGAGATCGACATCTTTGATCGCGAGGCGGTTTTCCTGGAGCGGGTGCTGGCGCCGATGCTGGCCGAGTTCCCGGCGCTGCGGGTGGTGCTGGAGCATGTGACCACCGCCGAGGCGGTGGCCTTCGTGCGGGCCCATGCCGCCGGCGGCCGGCTGGGCGCCACCATCACGGCCCACCACCTGCTGATCAACCGCAATGCCCTGTTTGCCGGCGGCCTTCGCCCCCATGCCTATTGTCTGCCGGTGGCCAAGCGGGAGCGTCACCGTCAGGCCCTGATCGGCGCCGCCACCTCGGGCGAGCCGGCGTTCTTTCTCGGCACCGATTCCGCGCCGCATCCGGTCGCGGCCAAGGAGTCGGCCTGCGGCTGTGCCGGCCTGTTCACCGCCCCCGCCGCCCTCGAACTCTATGTCGAAGTCTTCGATCGGGCCGGGGCCCTGGATCGTCTGGAAACCTTTGCCAGCCTGAACGGCCCGCGCTTCTACCGGCTGCCGGTGAACGACGGCACCGTGACCCTGGAGCGGGCGGCCTGGCGGATGGCGGAGGTCGTGGGGGATGTGGTGCCGTTCCGGGCCGGGGAGACCATCGCGTGGCGTCTTGTCCCCGGGGCGTCTTTGGAAACACCGTGACTTGAGGGTACCTGCCATCATGACCAGCGAGAGTGCTGAACTGACCGCCAAGCTGCTGATCGAAATCAAGGCTGTCCATTTTAACGCGGCGACGCCCTATCGCTTTACCTCGGGTTGGGCCAGCCCGGTCTACGTGGATTGCCGGCGGATCATCGCCTTTCCGCGCGCCCGGACCGCCATCATCGACTTTGCCATCGAGACCATCCGCCGTCAGGTCGGCTTCGAAGCCTTTGACATCGTTGCCGGCGGCGAGACCGCCGGCATTCCGTTCGCGGCCTGGATCGCCGACCGCCTGGGGTTGCCCATGCAGTATGTCCGCAAGAAGCCCAAGGGCTTCGGTCGTGACGCCCAGATCGAAGGCGTTCTGGTGGAGGGCGCCCGGACGCTGCTGGTGGAGGACCTGGCCACCGACGGCAAAAGCAAGGTTACCTTCGTGAAGGCCTTGCGCGACGCCGGCGCGGTGGTCAATGACAGCTTCGTCGTTTTCCACTACGGCATTTTTCCCCAAAGCCAGCAGATCATGGCCGAACTCGGGGTTGGCCTGCATGCGCTGGCCACGTGGTGGGACGTGCTCGCCGCCGCCAAACGTTACCAGTATTTCGACGCCGAGACCCTGCGCGAGGTGGAAAGTTTCCTGAAGGATCCCGTGACGTGGTCGGTCGCGCATGGCGGGGCCGGGGGGTGAGGTCGTCGGACCATCAAGACGATTCCGCTCACGCCCCGCCGGGACTGATCGACCCGCGCTCGTGGGTGTATTGGAACGCCAAATCGGACGGCCTACACACGCCGACGGCCCAAGGGCGGTTCCGGGCCAAAGCCCGGAACCGCGGTCCCCGATTTCCTCAGTGGCAGGCCGAGAGCCCGACGCCCGGGCTGGGGCGGGTGGGGGCGCCGGTGAGCGTGGCGCCGGCAATGGGGAAATCCGGAAGGTGTTTCGCCAGATAGTCGGCTTCGAAATCCGGTAAATTTTCCCGGACATACAGGTCGACGATGCCTTCCGGGCTCAGATGGTCGAGGGTTTCGTAGCTGTCGCTGAGCGTCCGGCGGAAATAGTCCTGCATGTCGTCGGCGAAGCGGATGGCCAGGCGGCGCGCCTCGCCGTCAACGGCCTCGACCTCCTGGTTCAGCGCACCGTATTTCGAGGGCAGATGCTGGCGCAGGAAGCGGGCGAAGTGCCAGGTCAGGGACCGCATAAACTTCCGTCCGACGCCGATTTCAAGCCGGCAATCCGATGGATCAATGGTTAACATACTGGCGTCCCCCTCGGTCCCAGGCTGCCGGTGCGACGGCGGCGCTCAATGCCCCTGCCGTGTCGCGGTATCGGTCAGCCGATTCTAAGGAGATGATGGGCCGGGGGTGCTTAACGAAGTGTGATCGGCCCCTGCCTGTGACGTCGTGTCGCAGGACCGGCTCGGCCGTTTGTGAAACATTTAAGAGATATCTTAACCGCTTTTCAGCGTTGACCCGATTGTCCGGGATCCGGGGCGCCGGGGATCAGGGGTGTGCCCAGCCGGGCTCCAGCGGGATCAGGGTTGCGGGGCCGGCGGTGAGCGGCATGGCGGCCAAGTCCGCGAGATCCAGGCGAAGCATGGCCAGGGCCAGGGTGTCGCACCCCGAGCGGATCACGCCGACCTCGTGGTCGCCCTGGTGCACCGGAGTTCCGGGCGCGGGCAGGGGGCCGTGAATCCGCACCGGCTGTAGTCGGCGACGGACCAGGCCCCGATAGCGGGTGCGGGCGGTGACTTCCTGGCCGACATAGCAACCCTTGGTCCAGGAGATGGCATTAAGCCTGTCCAGGTTGTTTTCCAGGGCCAGGGTGGCGTCCACCGCGAGATCCCGGCTGCCGTCGGGGATGCCCAACTCCAGCCGGCAGCGGTCGTAATCCCCGGCGGTGCCGGGGACGGCGCCGGCAGCCTGCATCACCGCCGCTGTGGTGCCGCGTGGGACCAGCATCCGGACTCCCAGGGCCACCAGTCGGGGATCGACGAAGGCGATGCCGCCGGCAAACGGCGCCGTGGCGCCCGGGGTTTCGGGCAACCCGGCGGCCGTCGCGGCGGTGCCGCCGGTCAAGGCCAGAACCTCGAAGGCGGTCGTCAGGTCCTCGAACACCACCTTGGCGCGCAGCCGGTAGCGGCGCAAGCGGTCAAGCAGGTCCTCGCGTCGGGCCGCTTCGACATCGAGCAGCAGGCCGCCGCCGGTCTCCAGGTCCGGATCGTCAACGACGAAGAAGTCATGGAGCAGCTTGCCCTGGGGCGTCAGTAAAGCGGTATAGATCGAGCCGTCGCCCGAAACCAACGTCACATCATTGGTGACGAGGCCTTGAAGAAAAGGGGTGGGGTCGATCCCGCCCAGACGCAGGATGCCGCGCCCGGCCAGGACCGTGCCCCGGGGCTGCGGAGGCTGGGCAGGGGCGGGAGAAACAGGTGGGTTCATGGCCGGACCTCGATGGTGGCGGTATTCCGGCTTGCCGGTCGCCGCCACCATGGATATAAACCGGCTCAGGCGAGCGCGCCAGGGCCAGCCGCGGCGGCGGCGTACGATTGCCAGCCGCGGCGGCGGCGTTGGATTGCCGGCCCCGCGACGGCGGCGTTCGATTGGATTCAGGATGCGTGTGCTCTTCATCACTTCCAATCGGCTGGGCGATGCGGTGCTGTCCACCGGCCTGCTGGACCATCTGGTGCGCACCGTTCCCGAGGCCCGGTTCTCGATCGCCTGCGGTCCGGTGGCGGCGCCGCTGTTCCGCGCGGTGCCCCGGCTGGATCGGGTGATGCCGCTGGTCAAGCGGCGGTGGTCGGCTCACTGGTTGGCGTTGTGGCGCCAGTGCGTGGGCACGCCCTGGTCGTTGATTGTGGATTTGCGCAATTCGGTGGTGTCGCGGCTGCTGGTGGCCCGGCGGACGGTGATTGTGTCCCGCCCGGATGATGCCAGCCATCGGGTGGTCCATCTGGCCGGGCTGCTGGGGTTATCCAGCGTGCCGTCGCCCCGGCTGTGGTTTGCCGAGACCGATCGTCAGGCCGCGGCGGCGCTGATTCCCGACGGTCCGCCGGTGCTGGCGTTGGCGCCGGCGGCCAATTGGCGGGGCAAAATCTGGCGGGCCGACCGTTTCGCAGCGGTGGCGCGTCATCTGACCGGACCCGGGGGCCTTTTGCCGGGGGCACGGGTGGCGGTGCTGGCGGCGGCCGGGGAGCGCCCGGACGCTCAACCGGTGCTGGAGGCCATGGCGCCCGAGCGTCGTCTGGATCTGGTCGGTGCCGCGGACCCGCTGGTGATGGGGGCCTGTCTTGCCCGCTGTGCCCTGTTTGTCGGGAATGATTCGGGGTTGATGCATTGTGCCGCGGCGGTGGGCATCCCGACTTTGGGGTTGTTTGGCCCGAGCCGCCCCGAGCATTATGCGCCGTGGGGGGCTTGCGGTGCGGCGGTGACCACCGCGATTCCGTATCGACAGTTGGTGACGGCGCCGGGCTACGACCACCGCACCACCGGAACCCTGATGGATAGCCTGAGCATCGAGGCGGTGGTGGCCGCGGCCGAGGCCCTGTGGGCGCGCAGCCGGGCCACCCCCGGAGAGGAGAGGGCATGAAGGTTCTTCAGGTCATGGCCGGGGGCGAGCATGGCGGCGCCGAGACCATGTATTCCGACAGCGTGGTGGCTTTGCATCAGGCCGGGGTCAAACAACTGTTGGTGACCCGGCCGAATCGGCTGCGTGACGCCCTGTGGGCCGAACACGGACTGGCGGTCCGTCACGCCCGCTTTCCGTCGCCGGCGTTGGGTTGGCGGACCCGGCTGGTGCTGGCCCGGGCCATCCGTGACTTCAAACCCGATGTCTGTCACTTTTGGATGGGGCGGGCCGCCAGTTATGCCCGGCGCGGCGCGGTGCCCAACATCGGCTGGTTCGGCGGACCCTACGACCTGAGATACTATCGCAATTGCCAGTTTTTCATCGGCGTCACCCACGACCTGGCGCGGCACATCGTGGCCGGCGGGGCGCCGCCGGAAGCCACCGCTTGCATCCATACCTTTGCCGATTTGCCCCAGGCGGTTGCGGTGGATCGGGCCAGCTTGGACACGCCGCCGGGGGTGCCGGTGCTGCTGTCTCTGGCCCGGCTGCACTATAATAAGGCGCTTGACGTGCTGCTGAAGGCGCTGGTCCAGGTGCCGGCGGCCCATCTGTGGCTGGCCGGCGAGGGGCCGTTGCGCGAGGATCTGGCGGGGTTGGCGCGGGACCTGGGCGTGGCCGGGCGGGTCAGGTTTCTGGGCTGGCGGACCGATCGCGCGGCCTTGCTGGCCGCGTCTGACGTGTGTGTGTTTCCCTCCCGGATCGAGCCGTTCGGCACGGTCATGGTCGAGGCCTGGGCCGCCGGGGTGCCGCTGGTGACGGCCGCCGCCGCCGGTCCCAAAGCTTATGTCGAGCCCGAGCGGAACGGCCTGTTGGTCGAGGTGGATGACGTGGACGGTTTGGCGGCGGCGATCAACCGGTGCCTGGGCGATCCGGCGCTTCGTCAACGGCTGGTGGACGGCGGGCGCCGCACCTATGAAGGCCAGTTCACCCGCGAGGTGTTGGTCCGCGACCTGCTGGCGTTCTACCGGAAGGCCCGGGATGCCGGTCCGCCGGTGTGGTAGGACGGTCCCGGGGATGTTTTTTCGTTGATCTTGCGGGCCGGTGATCGCACTCTCCCGGCATAGATGACGCAAGGTCATCGGTGACGCAAAGTCATCGGTGACGCAAAGTCATAGATGATGCAAAGTCAGGGTGCGGCAATCACCGGAGGCGCTGCCGATGTCCATGTCCGTTTCGGTGTCGATGGCGTCCAATCGCCGACGTCACGACAGGCACCTGAGCGATAATGCGCTGTTCGTGGTGGCCGGGAAACCGGCCCGGCTGGTCGACTGGTCGTTCGGCGGACTGGCCTTGCGGATGGATGAGCCGGCGGACTTTGTGGTCGCCGAGGAGGTCGATATCCGGGTCTTCGATGCCGATGTGGGGGTGTGGGAGTCCCTGCAAGGTCACATCCGGCGCATCGACGCCAAAGGCGTGGTCGGGGTGGCGTTGGCCGACGACGGTGAAGCGTCGGTCCGCATTCTGTTGAGGCTGTTCGGTCATCGGATGCGGGCGAACCGGGGCTGAGCGCGGCGGTCGAAGGACGGCGGGCGGAGTCGTGGGGACGCGATGGCAATTGAATGGACCGATGACCTGTCGGTGGGGCACAGCGTGGTGGATGATCAGCACAAGGCGCTGATCGGTCAACTCAACGACCTGATCATCGTGGTGACCCAGGCGCTGTCGGAGCCGTCGGTGGGCATGACCCGGGTGGTGGCGCAGGGCGCCCTCTTTTTCGCCAGCTTTAAGGAACATTCCGAGAGCGAAGAGTCGTTCATGCGCCAGCTCTGGTATCAGCGGGTGGACGCGCACGCCCGACACCACCAGTTATTTATCGATACGTTGCGGACGTTGTTGGTGGAAGACCCCAATCTTGACGCCATTGAAATCAATCTGCCGTTCATCGAATCGGCGGTGATCGATCATCTGGAACGGGATGACCGGGATTTTGGCGAACACTTAAAACGCCACGGTATGTTCGGAAAGTCGTGACCGCGCCATTGACCGGCCGGCGGGGCTTGGGGGGCGCGGGCCGATCGGAGCGCCCATGCGCTCCCAGGAAACGCCACCCCTCTTGGGGATGGCGTTTCCTACGCAGAGGTCAGGGCGTGCGGTCGAACTCGCCGCTGATGGTCAGCGTCACCAGATCGCCGACGGCGGGAAGGTAGGCACTGATCCCAAAGTCCGAACGCTTCAGGGTGCCGGTGGCGCTGAAGCCCAGGACATAGGCCTTGGTCATGGGATTGGTTCCGCCGCCCGCGAAGCTGGCGGTGAGCGTTACTGGCTTGGTTGTGCCGTGCAGGGTCAGGTCGCCGGTGATGGTTCCGGTGGTCGGGCCGGTCACGGTAATTTTTGTGGATTTGAAGGCGGCGTTGGGGAATTTCGCCACATCGAAGAAGTCCGGCGACTTCAGGTGGGTATCGAGCTTGGGATTGGTGGTGTCGATCCCGTTGAGATCGATCGCCACCTCGAGGTCGCTGGCCGCAGGGGCCTTGGGATCGAAGGTTAGTTTGGCGTCAAAGCTGGTGAACAGGCCATAATAGGTCGAAAAGCCAAAGTGGCTGGTGGAAAAGATGATCTTGGCATGGTTTTTGTCGATGACGAAGTGGCCGCCCTCGACTTTGCTGAGATCTGTGGTCGGGGCATTTTGCGCCGGCGCCGGCGTGGTGAAGGCCAGGATGGACAGGATGGACAGGATGGACAGGATGGACAGGGCGGCGATGGGGGCGAATCTCATGGTCAGACCTTTGGTGAGGGTGGTCGGGCTCGATGGTCAAGCCATAGCCCACGGTGCCGGCCGGCACAAAAGCTGATATGGAAACACACCGTTCCAGAACCGAGGAAAGTCGCGATCACCGTCGGTGCGGCTGAAGCGGTCGCGGTCCGAGGCCGGCCGGCGGCAACGCGGAAAATCCTGCCGCGTGCCTGAGTATCTCCTTGATTCCCCCCCTGAACCCGGACAAGCTGTCGACTGTTCTCCTAGATTGGGTGCTGTTCAGGTTCCGGAGCCTCTCTGCCGCTTATGGCGCGCCTCACCCCCAGCGGTTGTTCAGGCGGAGAGGTTAATTGGAGTTTTCTGATGACGACAAATTACAACGACTGGTTTCGCATATTGGAGAATGCCGAGCCGCGCAGCGCCAAGCTTGCGGATCGCACCTTTGAAAAGCTGGCAAAGGAGAGGATGACCCCTACGCCCGAGAATTACGCACTCTGGTACACCTATTTTGCCGGGTACCAGCCTGACCTCAATCGGGCCATCGACCAAATGGAAAAGAACGGCCAGCCCTTCACGCCGTTGCGCTGTGAAGATCTGGTCAAGAGGTTCTTTCGCTTCGACGCCGAGGCCCATGCGGTGCGCTCGGCGGGTGATAAGACCCAAGAGGCGATTGCCAAAGTCCTGAAAACCATCAAGACCAGCTTGAGCGACACCGGCCGCTATCAGGGCGCCGTGGAAAATCTGCAAAATACGCTGGAACAACCGATCAGCATGGACCGGCTGCGGACGGTGGTTGCCAGTGTCGTCGTCGAAATGAGGACGATGGTCACCGAGCAGGAGCAACTGCGCCAGCAACTGGATCTGGCGTCCGGCGAACTGGCGTCGTTGCGGACCAACCTGGACACGGTCCGGCGTCAGGCCGAGACCGATGCCCTCACCGGCATCGCCAATCGTCGGGCCTTCGATCAGACGCTGAAGCAGGCGGTGGGGGCGGCGGTTCGCGGCCGGACCCCGCTGTCCGTGCTGTTGCTCGATATCGATCACTTCAAGAAATTCAACGACAGTTTCGGCCACTCCCTTGGCGATCAGGTGCTCAAGGTGGTGGCGCGCTTGTTGGCCCAGAGTGTCGAAGACCGCGGCACGCCGGCCCGCTATGGTGGGGAAGAATTCGCCATCGTGTTGCCCCGGTTCGGCCTTGGCGAAGCCAAAAAACTGGCGGAAAGCATCCGGGTCGGGATTGCCTCCAAACAAATCGCCAGTCGGGAAGGCGGCCAGAACTACGGCTCGATTACCCTGTCGGCGGGCGTTGCCGAATATACCGCCAGCGAATCCATCGGCAGTCTGATCGATCGGGCCGACGAGGCGCTCTATAAGGCAAAAAGCGGCGGTCGCAACCGGGTCCAGGCGGCGGAATAGCCGCCGGTTGAAAGCGCCGCCGGTCTGGACGGCGAGCGAGCAACCCGGTGCCTGCGGTTGCTCGTCAAATCTCCCTTTGCGTGTCCTTACGCTCTGGTCTGATATAGCGAAGGGTGCCGCCGGTGCCGGTGCGGTACTGATGGAAGTAGAGTGACGGGTTTTCCCGGGTCTGTTCGCGGATCGGCAGGTCGGACAGCAGCTTTTCATTGCGCCATTCGGCCAGCCAGTCGTTGATGCGCCCGTCGGCCGCGGTAAAGAAGCCCTGTTCGGCTGCGATGCGCAGAATCTCGATGAAGGTCGTGCCGGGGACAAAGGCCTCGCCGGGGACCGGCAGCAGGCTCAGCGCCCGGTCGTTGGCGAGCAGCAGGCGGTCGTGGTCATCGAAGATCATGACACCGCCCGGGAACGACGCGATGGAATCGGTCAGAATCGCCAGCATGTGTCCGGCAAACTGGGCCGACTCGAGTTCTTCGGTGACATCGGTGGCGACGGTGCGATAGCCCAGGAACTTTCCCGAGCGGGAATAGACCGGCTTGCCGCTGAGTCGCAGGATGCGCTCGGGGGCTGCGATCAGCCTGACGGCCAGGTTGCGATAGGGTTGGCGGCGCTCGACATACTCGACATATTGCGCGATTTTATCGCCGTCATCATCGGCCACCAGCAGTTCCATCCAGGTGCGTCCGATGAAACTGTCCGGGTCGATGTCCATCAGGTCGCGCAGGCGCTCGGAGACCCAGGTGATCTGGTGGGTGGCGTCGGTTTCGCTGAACCAGTCGCCGGCGATCTCGGCAAAATCGCGAAACCGTTGCTCGCTCCTGGCCAGGCGTTCCGCGGCACGGTGGCGTTCCACCGCGTATTGCAGCGCCCGCACCACATGGCGTCCCTGGTCTTCCCCCTTCAGCAAAAACCCCTGGGCACCCGCCTTCATGGCCCGGTGCGCCAGCAGCGTGTCGTCGGCGGAGGTCATCACGATGACCGGCAATGTCGATTCGGCCCGCAGGCTGCGCAGGGTATCGATGCCGTCGGAATCCGGCAGGTTGAGATCGACCAGCAGGACATCGTGCCGGCGCGGGGTCAGGGTCGCCTTGGCTTGGGCGAGGGTGCCGGTGGTGGTGAGCACGAATTCGCCCCCGCCCTCGTGCTCGAGAACGCTCGACAGGAGATCCACGAATGATTCGTCGGGGTCGACGACCAGAACGCGCGTCGGACCGGTGGTGGGAACCGACCTCAAGCTGGGCATTTCTTATCCCTCTTCGGCGCTTCTGACCGATGATGAGCATTACCCCACCGGCTACCGCTCCGGCAAGGTCCGACGGTCTTCAGGGGCGTCGGCGTCGGCGAAAAAACAGTATAGCGGCTTGCGATATTATGCTCAATGTCTATAACATAGGGTCCGGCGAAATCGTGTCGGGAAACATTTTCAGCCGTTTCCATCATGATGGCGGTCCCTATCCCTTTTGATAGATCACGGTCGACGGTCCCCAATGGGCTTTGAAGAGATTGGGGTCGTCGGGAACATCGGTCGGCCCGAAAACCGCGAAACCGCCGGCGTTCAACACCGAGTGAATCAACTTGAAGACCCGGCGCCGACCGGCCGCATCGAAATAAATGAGGACGTTTCGACAGAACACAATGTTTGCCTGGTCGACCGGCGCGGGTCCGTTTAACAGGTTGAATTGTTGAAACCGGACCAGGCGTCGGATGTCGGGATGAACCTGCCAGGAGGCCCCGCCTTCGATGGACGAGTCGCCCTTCCCGGTCCGCTCGAAGAAGCGCCAGCAATGTTGGGGCAAGTTGCGGAAGGGGCCCAGCCCGAACTCGTGGTAAACCGCGGCCTGGGCGGTGCGGATCGCCTGCCGGGACAGGTCCGAGCCCACCACTTCGATCACCCACGGGCGAAGGGTACGCACGTGGCCGGTGGCATCAATCACCGCCTCGCCGGCTGCGGCCAGCGCGTCCACGGCCAGCATGGCCAGGGAATAGGCTTCCTCGCCGGTCGAGCACGCGGCGGACCACAGGCGCAAGGCGGGGCGCGGCTGGGTCTTTTGTTCGGCGATCACCCGCGTCATCGCGTGCCGGCGCACAAAGTCGAACTGACCGGGGTCGCGCATGAAGTAGGTCTCGTGGACGGTCAGCAGTTCGACGAAAGACAACCACTCGGGATCGTTGGAATCGAGTCCGGCCAGGTGATCCAGCCACGAGCCGAGCTTGCCCGGCGGTTGGGACCCGGCGATTTTCTCGAGTTTGGTCCGAACCGATCCGTTCACGGCAAATCCGACCCGCCGGCCGACCTCGGCCGAGAGCCAGGAAACGGCATCGGCCAACGAGGGGGCGCCGCCGCTGACCGGCGGTGGATTGGCGGTTTTTGCGCCCCCGGGCGGTGAGATCGGCGATCGCGGCGTCAGCAGCATGGCCCGCATGGCGTCTAATTGTTGTTGCAGCGCCAAGCCCGGGGGAAGCGGCAGAGATCGGCTATTGCCCATGGTTGAGCCTGACACGTCTGCTCACTCTGTGGGGACAGCGGAGACCAGCGCCGAAACCGCTCCCCGGCGCACTCTCAATAGGCCCGCCCGCCGATCGTCGGTGACCAGCAGGCCGTCAAAGGCCCGGGCCAGGGCCGACGGCAAGGGTGGGAGGGGCCGGAACGCGGTATCCTCCAGGCGAAGCATCGGGCCGGCATCATCGACATCCAGAATGAAGGTTCCGTGATCGGCCGCGTCGAGCACGAGGGCCATCGGACGTGACCCGACGCCCCCACCAAGAGCCTCGGGCAAATCAATAATCGGCAGGGTTTGGCCACGCCAGAGGCGATGGCCGGGACATCCGGCGACGCTATCTTCCCGTTGATTGGTCATCACGTCCCGGATTTCCTCACTGTGAACCAGCAGAGTATAACCCGCAGCCTTGACCTGAAGATAGGCGCCCATCGCCATGTCCCCCCATTTTACTGGCGACGATTACTGGACCGTGACACCGCTGGCTGCGGCGCTTTCGGCCAGACTGAACAGGTCATCGCCATCAACGATGAGCACGACTTTGCCGTCCCCGGAAATTGACGCGCCGCCCACCCCCGGGATGGCGGCCAGTTGCGGGTGGATTTCCCGCACGAAAAGTTCCTGGCGCCGATGCAACCGTTCGATCTCGACCCCGATCCGCTGGCGTCCCCGGGCCAGGACGACGATCGGGCGGTGGGTGAACAGCGAAACTTGTTCCCCGACTTTGGTGAAGCCCAGCAGGTCGCTGAGCCGGAACACCGGCAGGTACTTGTTCCGGAGGAGAATGGCCGGACGCCCCCGCACGAGTTGATAGGTGTCGCTGTCGACCTCGTAGATTTCCGACAGGAAACGCTCGGGGATGGCCAGCGTCCGTCCGGAACTCTCGACCATCAACACCCGTTGTATGGCGGCCGACAGGGGCAGTTGCAGCAGGACCGTGGTGCCCTGGCCGGGCCGGGTTTCCACCGAGATCAGGCCGCCCATGCGCAAGACGTTGGTGCGCACCACATCCATGCCGACGCCCCGGCCGGAGGTTTCGCTCACCTGATCGGCGGTGGAGAAGCCGGGGGCGAAGATGAAGTTGATGACGTCGTCGGTGCTCAGCCGTTGGGCTTCCGCGGCCCCGACCAGGCCGCGCTCGATGGCCTTGCGCCGGATGCGTTCCACGTCGATGCCGCCGCCATCGTCGGTGATTTCGATTTCAACCCGGTTGCCCCGGCTGACGGCGGTCAGATGCAGGGTTGCCAGGGCCGGTTTGCCCGCCCTTTGCCGGTGCTCGGGGCTTTCGATGCCGTGATCGACGGCGTTGCGCACCATGTGCATCAGAGGATCCAGCAGCAGATCGACCATGCCCTTGTCGATCCGCACCTCGGCCCCGGTGGTCTCCAACTTGACCTGCTTGCCCTTGGCCTGGGCGATGTCGCGGACCACCCGGGGAAACCGGTTGAACAGGGTATCGATGGCCACCACCCGCAGTTCCATGGTGGCGTCTTGCAGATGGGACACGGCGGTGCCAAGCTGTTCGTCGGCCCGCAGGAAGGCGGACCAGGCCTGCTCGATGGCCTGAAGGTGCTGGCTGGCGTCCTCGTTGCCGTTCTTGCTGAGACTCTCCCGCAGGCCGGCCAGTGCGGCCTCGGTGGCGCCGGTTCGGGCCGTGGTGTGCATCATGTTGCTGATGGTGACCATCTCGCCGATTTGCGCCATGAGCTGGTCGATGGTTTCGCCGCGCACCCGGAGGACGTTGCCGCCCTTGCCGGCCGTTCCCGGGCTGCGCGCCGGGCGGTCGGACTCGCCGCCCGCCGAGCGCCCGGGTCGCGCGGCTCCCGCCACGGCCGGGGCCGACGCTTCGGGCGGGGTCCGGACCTTGCACGAGCGCATGCGGATGAGCTGACCGGCGGGGTCCAACCCGGCGATGCGCGCCGCCACCGTTGCCGGCTCCAGTTCGGACACCACCAGAAACTCGAACCACGTCTTGTCGTCGACGAAGACGGTCCGGTTGGTGATGGCCGTGGTTTCGCTTTTCACCCAGTTGACGAAGGCCAGGGTCAGTTGTTCCGAGCCTTCGAGATAAGCCGAGATTTCGTAAAGCTGGGTCCGGCCGCCCCGCACCGCCGCAACCAACTCCTGGATGTTTTCGGCGGAGAGGATTTCTACCAGTTCCGGCCGGATGTCGTAGTCACCCAGCACACGCTTGAGCGCCGACACCGGGTCTATGCCTTCGGTGGTCTTGCTGCTCACCAGCACCGCCTGGCGGAAGCGGTCCAGGACGCCATCGGCAACGCCTGGCTCCAGGTCGCGCCAGCGTCCCATCTCTTCCGAGATGTTGGTCAGCAACCCGCAGACTTCCCGGGTCAGCGTCAGCAGCTCGGGATAGACGTGCATCTCGTGGTGAGCCACCCGAGTGAACACATCCTCGACCATCAGGAGCAGGCGTGACGATTGATGCAGGTTAAGGAATACGAAGAACGTGCAGGCCGAACGGCTCAGCACCGCGAGTTCCTCGGCCAGGGCCTCATCGCTGGCGGTGGCGCGCGACGGGTCGGCCGAGAACCGGCTGAGGACGTCCAGTATGGACTCGATGATCAGATTGACCTCGGCCTGGAGCGCGCCGCCCAGTCGGTCGGCCAGTCCCTGCCCGGCGATTTCCGCCGACGATTCCCGTTCGATCAGTTCGAAATCGGCGCGGATGCGCCCCAGCGTCTCGATCACCAGCCGCTTGGTGTCTTCGGCCGGTTCCTGCCCCAGGCAGGCCCGCAGACTGGCCAGGGACACCGCCAGGCCCAGAAACTCCATGACCTCGGTGGCGTGCAACAGGGTGTCGATGGCCTCCACCGCCGCGTTCCGGACGCCGGGGTCCGCCAGTTCGGCGGTGGCGCACCGGGCGATGGCGGGCAGATGGTCGCGAACCATCTCGGCATAGTAGCGGAGCATGTCCACGTCGGGGCCGAGCGGCGGCGTGGTTTCGGCGGGCGGTTCTTCGGGGGCGGGCGCCATCGTCTGACCGGCCGGCGGTTCGGATCCGGCCGCTCGGGCCGGCGTCGGGGGCGATGGCTTGGACCGGGCGGAGAAGGCGGCCTCTAACGTCCCGATCAGCCCATCCGGCACCGGTGCGCTGCGTCGCTCCGTGACCGCCGCTTCCCGCAGGCCCTTCAGGACATCGACGGCATGCAGCAGGACCGCGATCAGCTCGGAATCAAGGGTGCAGGTCCCTTCCCGCACCAAGCCCAGCACGTTCTCGGCGTGATGGGACACTTCCTCCATGCCCTTCATGTCCATGGAGCGGGACAGGCCCTTGACCGAGTGGAAGGACCGGAATAACTGGGCGATGTCGGCGGCGACCACCGTCTGGGTTTCAGCGGCGACCAGCAGAGGCTCGATAATTTCGAAATGCTCTTCGGTTTCGGCGGCAAACTCCCGCCACAAGGTCTCCGCCAGGTCGGACATCGTCAGTACGCTCCTTCGCTCCGCGGTTACGCCGGCAATCCGCAGGCTTTGCGAATGGATTTGACGATATCGCTGCCCTTTTTGGCGGCGATATCCAGGCTCATGGAGCCCGACGGCTTGGCGATGACGTCGAACGCGCCCAACCGGCGGGCCTCCATCGCCTGGGCCGAGCCGACCTGCGCCACCGAAGAAATGATGATGACCTTTGCTTTGCTGGTCAGCTTGAGTCGCTTCAGGGCTTCCAGGCCGTTCATCTCGGGCATTTCGATGTCGAGCAGGATCACGTCGGGCGCCAGCTTGCCGACTTTCTCCAGCGCAATCTTACCATTCTCGGCCTCGCCGACGACGGAGAGGTCGGAGTCGGCCTTGACGATGTCGGCAATCAGCGTGCGCATCATGAACGAATCATCGACAACCATAACACTCTTTGCCATTTCGCAGTTCCTCCTTGAAGACGGTTAAACCCGGGCCAGCCTATACGCCCTATTTATTACACCATTCGCGTAGCTTGGCACCCAAATCATCAATGGACAAGACGAAGGAGGCCGAGCCCTGGTCGATCACCGCCTGGGGCATGCCGCCGATCACACACGAAGCCGGCGTCTGGACCAGCACCGGCAGACCGCGGTCGGAAAAGCGCCGGCTGCCCCGGGTGCCGTCGCAGCCCATGCCGGTCAGCACCACCGCGATCGGCGATTCGCTGACCCGCAAGGCCGATTCGAACAGCACGTCGGCGTTCGGATGAATCGGCGCATCGGGAACGACCCGAATGTTCAGCAGTTTGTGGCCGCCGATGCCGTGGCCGATGAGGCCGTCCTTGCCGCCCGGAATAATGACCACCCGCCCGGGCGGGAGCACCATACCGTCTTCGCCTTCGCAGACATCGAGGCCGGTTTCCTGCTTGAGATGTTCGGCAAAGCTGGCGGTGTAGTAGGGAGGCATGTGTTGGGCCACCACCATCGGACAGCGCAACCGGCCGCAGGCTTTCAGCAATCCCGGAAAGGTCTTGGGTCCGCCGGTGGATACGCCCACCACCACCAGATCCACCGACTTTGGCGCCTTGCCGGTCCGCAACCGTGGCGCTTCGGGATGGCCGGTTGACGTGGGGGGCGGAGTGGGGGCGACCGCACCGGCTCGAAGCGCGGCGCTTGCGCCGGGGCCGGCCCAGGCACTGGTGGCCAGCAGGGGCCGGCGGCCCCAATAGCGGATTTTCTCCCGTAACTCCCGGTCAACCTGGACGATATCGAGCTGGACGAAACTCGAGGACTTGGAAATGAAATCGACGGCCCCGGCTTCCAGGGCCTCCAGCGTCACTTTGGCGCCCTTTTGGGTCAGGCTGCTGAGCATGATCACCGGTGTCGGCCGTTCGGCCATGATCATTCGGGTCGCGCTGACCCCGTCCAGGTCGGGCATCTCCACGTCCATGGTGATCACGTCGGGCTTCAATTCGCGCGCCAGATTGACCGCGGCAACGCCGTTGCGCGCCTCGCCGACGACCTCGATCTCGGTATCCACCGCCACCATCTTGCGCACGGCGATGCGCATGAACCCTGAATCGTCGGCGATCAGGAGCCGGATTGGCTTCATCAGGCGACAAGCTCCCTGGCTATCCCGGCGTCTTCCTCGGCCGTCTCGTTGTCGTTGGGCGCGTCTTCCAGGGCGTTGACATCAAGGATGTTGACCAACCGGTTGCCGACCCGTCCGACGCCGCATAACAAACGGTCCGACGGTGCCCTGGCGCCGCCCGGCGCCCCATGGACGGCGGCCCCCAGGATCGATGATTCGGGAACCCGGACCAACCGTTCGACGGCGCCGACCGCCAGCGCCCACAGGCCAAAGGCGTCAGGACGGTTGGTGCGGACCACCACATAGGCGTCGGCGGTTTCGCCCAAGGCGGCCCCGAAGGCCAGTCCCAGGTCGGCGGTGGGCAGCACGCGCCCGCCGATTTCAGTCATGCCCACCCGTAGCCGGGCGGCTGCGGGCAGTCCGGTGGGGGGGGTGTAGTTGGCCACCCGCTCGATACAGCCGATGTCGATGGCGCAAACCTCGGTATTCACGCGAACCAGCAGCATCCTGCGTTCCTTCTCGGGGACCAGGGCCACCGTATCGGCGCCCGCCCGGTTGCGTGGCAGGAAGGCGCGCAAACGCCGGAGCATCGGGTCCGAGATCAGGCCGTCGGGTTCCAGGAAAATGGTGACGGTGCCGTCGTCGCCGATAAGGAAGCTGTCGATGCCGGCGGAGGATTCGGTGGTGGCTTCGCGCCGGCTGACCGGATACCGGCGGATGCCCAGCAAGGCACTGCACTGAAAGACCAGCGGCAAGCCGCGGGCGGTGACCGCCACCATACTGGTTTCGTCCCGGTCGGTCGGCATCCCCAGCAACCGCGCCAGCGAAATCACCAGCCGCGGTTGGCCGCGCAGCACCGAAATTCCGGCGACATAGTCGGGCGTGTCGGGCAACGGGGTGAGGGCGCCGTCCAGATAGACCTCCAGGACCCGCAATAAGGGAAAGGCGTAGCGTTCCTTGCCGACCATGACGGCGAGGCTGGGGATGACCTCTTCCCGGGTCCGGCGACCGCCGGCGGGGTCGCTGGCATCACTGTCGCCCAGGATCACCGGTTGGCCCCGGCGACCGGTCGCGGAGGCGTTGGCGATCCCGTCCAGTCCGATTCGCTCGGGCCGCAACAGCAAGACCGGCTGGTTTTCGTAGCGAAACACCCCGGCCAGCCGGTCCCGGTGGTCGGCTGCCCCCAGTTCCTGGGCCCGGTCGTCATCCAGGTCGTCCACCGGGGCGATCTCGGTATCCTCGACTCGAAGCATGCGCCAGGCGGCACCGACCCGCAAGGCACATTCGTTGCCGCCGCAGGCCAGAACCACCAGTTGACCTTCGCCCTGGTTTTCGCCGGGCAAACTCAGCAACGCCCCCAGGTCAATTTGGGGTAGGACCTTGCCGCCCAGTGCCACCAGTCCGTCGACATGGCGGGGCACGAATGGCAGCGGGGTGACCTCCGCCACGTCATCCACATGCCGGACGCTGTCGGCCGGCAGGGCATAAGGCCGTCCCCTCACTTCGAACACCAGGACTCGCATGTGCCTAATCCTTACGTTTCCCTGCTGCCGGTGATGAAGGGCAGGGGCCGGGGTCCCCCGTCCTGGTCGGACACCGACGGTCTCAGAATGTGAAGCGTTCGACTTCCGTCCTGGTCTGTCCGGTCAGGCGCGCCAGTTCGACCACGGTCGCCGCAACCTCTTCCGAGGCGGCGGCGTTGGTCTCGCCGATGCGCGACAACTCCTCAACCCGGGTGCGGATCGTCTCCATGGACGTCGCCTGTTCTTCCATGGCGGCGGCGATGGCGGCGGCGGTGCGATCGGTTTCGCTGACGCCACTGGCGATGCGGTCGATACTTTCGCCCACGGCCCGGGCGCTGTCGACACCCCGGGTGGCATCGGTGGATGCCTGGCGGATCAGGGTGTTGATCTCGTCCACCGATTTGCCGGAATGATCGGCCAGCTTGCCCACCTCCTCCGCCACCACGGCGAATCCTTTGCCGGCGTCGCCGGCCCGCGCCGCTTCGATGGCGGCGTTCAGGGACAGCATGTTGGTCTGGTTGGCGATGCGGCCGATCACGTTGGTGATCTTGGAAATGCTGCGGGTATTGTTGGCGATGGCGTTGACCGACGACACCATGCCCGAGACGTTTTCACTGCCCTCCGCCACCAGGGTTGCGGCATGCCGGGCGTGATCGCTGGATTGTCTGGCGTTGGACGAGACTTCGTCGATGGCTTTGGCGGATTGCCGAATCCCGACCAGAATATGCTTCACCGCGTTGAACTGCCCTTGGGCGCCGTCGGAAATCTGACCGATCGCGGTGCTGACTTCACTGGTGGCCATCGCCACCTGTTTGACATTGCCCATCACCGCATGCATGGCGCGCGACAGTCCTTCAAGGGACTCGTTGAGATTGTTCTTCAGACGCGCCGCATCGCCCCGGGCCGCCACCGACACCCGGGCGGACAGGTCCCGGGCGGCCACCCGCGCCATGACCTCGTTGATTCCCTGGACCACCGCATCGAATTCGGACATCAGCGCATTGAACGCTTCGGCGGTGCGGCCGAACTCGTCCTGCCGGCGGACCGTCACCCGCCGGGACAAATCCCCCGACTGCTGGAGCTCGTCGATCCCCGAGCGCAGGTGGCTCAGTTCGCCCAGAATTTCCCGGGCGAGCAGGGCGGCGATCCCCATGCCCAGGGCCGCGATGAGCAGCATGGCGATCACCACCGCGGTCCGAGCCTTGTCGGCGCTCTCGGCGCCTTGCCGGGAACTTTCTTTACCATTCGCGTCATTCAGGGCGACGGCGGCATCGGTTGTGGCCTCCAACTGTCTGAAGGTCGCGCTGCTGTTGGTCAAATAGTGGGTGATGGCGTCGGCCTGCTTCTTCTGGCGGAGCAGGTCTTGGGTCGCCTTGCCCGCCTGGAGGACCTGAGCCCACCCGTTGGTCATCTGATCGAGGAGTCGCTGTTCCTCCGCCGATCGTGCCAGTGGGGCGTAGGTCTTAAAAAAAGTGTCGACCTGTTCGGCCGTTTGGGACATCCGGTCGATCTGGGCCGCGACCTCGTCGTCGCTGCGCGCCAGCAGCACCCGGGCCTCGGCACGACGGTAGATGCCGAACTGCTGCACCAGATGGCTGAGGGCGGTGACGCTGGGCAACCGGTCCGAGGCGACCTCGTCAAGGTGTCCGGTGATGACATTCAGTTGCGCGATGGCGAACACGCCCTGGCCCACCGAAAGCAACACCATCAGACCGAAGGCAAGGAACAGCCTGGTGCGGACGGAAATATCCTTCATGATTCGAGCAACTCCCCTGCCAACGTCAGGCACTGTGCCGGTATAGCCCCAAGGCTAACCCGATAAAATCGGCCCTAAAAAACAAAAGCATCAATCTTCGCCCGGGTGTGATCGGCCAGTCGCGCCAGCTCAATCATCGTTACCGTGACCTCCTCGGCGGCGGTGGCGTTGCCTTCACCGATCCGGGACAGGTCTTCAATGTTCGAGCTGATCGCGATAACCGCCGCGCTTTGCTGCTCCATGGCGGCGGCAATGGCCGCGGCCATTCGATCACTCTCCTCGGTGGTACCGACAATGCGGGTCATCCCGTCATCCACCGACTGCGCCAATTGGACACCGCGCATGGTTTCGGCAAAGGCCTTTTCGTTGTGCGACGCGATTTCGGTTGCCGATTGGCTGGTTTGTTCGGCGAGTTTGCCCACGGCTTCGGCCACCACGGCAAAACCCCGGCCGGCCTCGCCGGCCCGCGCCGCCTCAATCGAGGCATTGAGCGACAGCAGGTTGGTTTGGGCGGCCACACGCTCGATGGTTTCGGCGATCCGCGCCACCTCCATGGCGTTGTCGGAAATGGTATTGGTCAAATCGACCAGGGCGGCAACCGTGTCCCGGTTGTCGGTCACCGCGGCGGCGGCGTCCCGGGCGCAGGTGCTCGACGCTTGGGCCTTGGCCGAAGCCTCCTCGATGGAACGGGAGGTTCGTCGGATGCCGGCGGTAATTTGTCGAAGCACACCGACCTGGGTCTGGGCGCCATCGGCGATCTGGCCGATGGCCAGGTTCACCTGATCGGTTGCGGTGGCCATCTGACGGATGTTGCCCTTGACCGCGTTCAGGAAGCCCGCCAGCGACTCGATGGAGCGGTTGACGCTCTCCTTGATGTCGTTCACCAGGCGGCTGGGCGCCTCGGCGGCCACCCGATGGGACAGATTGCCGGCGGCGACGGCGGACATCACCGTCTTCAGGTCGGTCAGCACCGGTTCCAGATCATCGAGAAACCCATTGAGCGCCATGGCGGCCTGGCCCAGTTCATCCTTGCTGCGGACCCGGGCCCGAATCGACAGGTCGCCGGTGGTCTCGATGGCCAGCAGCGTTTGCTTCAGGTCGTTGGCCGGTCCGATCACGCCGGCGCCGATCAGCAGGGATGCGGCGCCGATGGCCAGCACGGTCGCGGCCAGCAAGGCGAAAATGCCGCGGGAGTCCCGTTGCGCCTGGTGGTGAACGTCATCGACGTAAACCCCGGAACCGATGATCCAACCCCACCGGTCATAGGCCTTGACGAAGGAGACCTTGTCCACCGGGGTCTGATTGTCGCCCGGCCGCCACCATTTGTAGTCGATGAACCCGGATCCGGTGCTTTTCACTGTCTTCACCATCTCCACGAACAGGTATTTTCCGTCCGGGTCGGTGAAGTTCGAAAGGTCTTTGCCGTTCATCTCGGGCTTGAGCGGGTGCATCACCATGCGGGGGTGAAGATCATTGACCCACAGGTAGTTGTTGCCCTGGTAGCGCATGGTCCCGATGATGGCCAAGGCGGCACTGCGGGCTTGCTCGTCCGACATTTCGCCCCGGGCGGCCTTGTCGCCGAAGGCGGCGACGACGCTGTAACCGCTTTCTACGAGGGACTTCACTTCACTCCGATGAGACTCCATCAAGCTCGAGTCCAACTGCCCGACCGCCACCGCTGCCACCAGGATTAGCATCACAAATACAATTGAAAATTGTGCAACGAGCTTTGCGTGCAATCCTTTAAGGCTGAACTTGACCATTGTCGGCGATCCTGTTTGAGGTCAACCGCGCTTGAGCGGGATGTTCGTCCACCATAAATGAGGACCGGTTGAAAGGGGGTTATCGGTTTTTGGCGGGTGGGTCGGACAGGGTCATCACGGCTTCCTTATCAGAGCGCAGGATATGGTGTTTCAGCCAATCGCTCAGAAACGTCATGACTTCGTTGCTGATGTTGGTCTTGCCGCTTTCAAAACGAGTAAGCAGCCCACGAAGTTCTCGTACAAAGTCGGAGTGGGCTCGCCGCTGTGAAGGCAGCGCGAGAGGGTTGCCGGCTTGCCAGATTTGCTCTTCCCGGGAAAAATGCTCTTCCGTGTATCTCACCAGTGCGTTCAGGATGGTACTGAGACTGGCGCTCCCTGTCCCCGAGCGCATGGCGTCATGCAAATCGTTGACGCATTGTACCAGGCCCTTATGGTCCGCGTCGATCACGGGATGACCGACCAGCAAGCTATCCGACCATGGAAGAAAGTCTTTTCTGATCGCGCCGCCGACTTCGCCGGCAACCGGGGTCGCGCCGATGGCTTGGGGCAATTTGAACCGCCCGATTTCGGCTTTGGTGTGATCGGCCAGCCGCGCCAGCTCGACCATGGTGGCCGTGACCTCCTCGGAGGCGGCGGCATTGGTTTCGCCGATCTGGCTGAGGTCTTCGACGCTTGCCCGGATTTCGTCCATGGCCAGGGACGTTTGCTGCATGGCGCTGGCGATCACGGCGGCCATTTGGTCGCCCTCGCTGACCACATGGGCGATGCGCTCGATATTGTCGCCGACCACCTTGGCGGTTTCGACGCCGGTGATGGTTTCGGCGGTGGCGATTTCGATCAGGGCGTTGATCTCCGACACCGACCGGCCGGAATGCTCGGCGAGTTTGCCGACCTCTTCGGCCACCACGGCAAAGCCCTTGCCGGCTTCGCCGGCCCGCGCCGCCTCGATGGCGGCGTTGAGCGAAAGCATGTTGGTCTGGCTCGCGATACGATCGATGACCCCGGTAATCTTGGAGATTTCCCGGGCCCGATCGGAAATCGCATGGACCGATTGAACCATGCCGGCCACATTGTCGCGTCCGTCGTTGACCAGCGCCGCCGCTTCCCGGGCGTGACCGCTGGAGGCTTGGGCGTTGGCCGAAACCTCCTCGATGGCGGTAGCCGATTGCTTGATGCCGACGGCAATTCGCTTGACCGCATTCAACTGATTCAAGGCGCCGTCGGAAATCTGCCCGGCCGCCGTACTGACTTGGCTGGTGGCGACCGCCACCTGAGCGACATTGTCCATCACGGCGCGGAGCGCCGTGCTCAACGACGTGAGGGAACGGTTAACGTCGTCTTTGATGTCGCGGACCAGCTTGCTGGCGGCTTCGGCTTTGACGGTTTTGGTGAGGTCTCCCGATGCCACGGCCGCCATGGCCGCCCGAACGTCGGTGAGGACCAGCTCCATGTTGGCGAGGAAGCTGTTCAGCGCCCGGCCGGTTTCGCTGAATTCGTCGGTGCCGGAGACATCGGCCCGCAGCGTGAGATCGCCCGACCGCTCGATGTCGGCCATCAACACCCGCATGGCCGCCAACGGCCGGTTTACCTGCCGGGCCAGCCAGATGCCGAGGCCCAACGAAGCCAGCAGGGAGACCAGGATGACGGCAAAAATGGACAGCCTGGTTTGCTCATCAACGGCCTGAACGGCTTGTCCCCGCTCGTTGGCGCCGGAATTGGCAAGAGCCACCGCCTCGTCGATCCGGTCACCGACGATCGTGTAGGAGGCGGACTCCTGTTTATAGAGCGCGATGGCTTCCGAGGTCTTTTTCTGCCCGGCCAGCGCCAGCACCCGGTTGCTTGTCGCCTTGTAGTCGATCCATGCCTGGCTGAAGTCGCGATAGATCCGCCGCTCCTGATCGCTACTGAGCAAACTTTGCCAATGCGGCAGTTTTTCTTCGACCCCGGCCAAGACCTTGGCAAACGCGGCGGATGCGTCGGTGGCTTCTTGATCGGTTGCGGCAAAAATGGCCTCAGCCTCAAAGATACGCATATTCATGGTATCGTCGTTGAGGCCGCCGGCCACATTGATGTCCGGTAGCGAGGCGGACAGGATTCTTCCGGTGTAGTCACCGATCAGTCCGATCTGGCTCGTGGCGAAAAATCCCTGCCCAACGACCACAATCAACAACCCGGTCAGCACCAGGGTTAACTTCGCCTTGATGGACACTGCCCAATCCTCCCCGCTATCCGTCTCCCGGCAGCACGGGGCGCCTGGCGGGCGTCCTACCGCCGTAAAAGCCGGTCCTGCCAGGTTCCCGATCATGGCATCAGGATTTGCCAGAATTCCTGTAAATTATCAATGTATTTTGAGTTATCGCGGTCCGGGTCCTATCCGGGCTCAGGCCACCTTGATAACGGAGACATCGAGAGGGGATATTCATCTTCAGAAGCCGGCACGAGCGGTGATGGCGCGGCCCGGGGGCGCCCACGATCCCCACATCCCTGCTCCTCATGGGATAGTATCTTGTCGAAGCGCGATGTAAAGCCTTCGATGCTGATAATGGTATTAGAAATGCTAAAGCCCTGAACTATTTTCGGGTGGAAGATGTTTGAGGATATTAGGTGCTCACAAGGCGATTGCGAGAGCCGATCCGGGTGTGCTAGGCTCTATACCGTTAGTCGTTGCTGGTCCGGAACGAGTTGCCGCTGTGGTTGTTTCGCCTGATTCATCCCTTTGTGTGTCATGCTTTTCTCCGGGCTATACACGGGGATCGTGCGACTGTTGCGGCTATGATCGAACCAAGGCGGCGAAATCCGATGTTCTGATGCCGGGAACCGAACTTGCGGGACGTTATCGCGTTGGCGGCGTGCTCGGACAAGGCGGCTTCGGCGTGACCTATCGCGGCTATGACGGACGCCTGGCAACGATGGTGGCGATAAAGGAATATTATCCGTTGGGCGGCGTGGTGCGGAAAAGCGACGGCGTGGTATCGCCGTTGGTGGGACCGGGTGAGGAGATTTTCGAGTACGGCCGCGGAAAATTTTTAGAAGAAGCCAGGACGCTGGCCCGGCTTCGGCACCTGCAAAAAGTCGTGTCGGTGTTTGATTTCTTTGAGGATAATAATACCGCTTATATTATAATGGAGTTTCTTTCCGGCATCACTTTGAAGCAATTGCAGTTAAAATATAAAGAGAACCGCATTCCTGTAACAAGCGCACTGCCGGTGTTTATCAACGTATTATCAGCGTTAACCGACATCCATAAAAATAACATCCTGCATCGTGATATCAGTCCGGATAATATTCTTATCGATAACGCCGGCGACATCAAGCTGCTTGATTTTGGCGCGGCTCGACAGGCCTTATCCTGCAAGAGTCAGCGGATGACGGTTATCCTCAAGTCCGGCTACGCGCCTTTGGAGCAATACAGTGGGGTCTCCAATCACGGCCCCTGGTCGGACCTCTATGCTGCCGGCGCCACCTTCTACAATTGCCTGTCCGGGACCAAGCCGGTTGATTCGTTGAGCCGGTTAATGGAAGATACCCTCCCCTCCCTTTCGGCGCTGGGGGTCAAGGGGGTGTCGCAGGTCGAGCAGGCCATCATGAAGGCCCTGGCGATCCAACCCAAGGATCGGTGGCAGACCGCGGCCGAGTTTGCCGAGGAATTGCAAAGGGGGGGAGAGGCCAGCCGCCTTCCGTCCCCGGACGTGACCAGGGCGGTTGGGGCGAAACCGCCGCCGGCGGCGCTCGCCAGTCCCGATAAGCCCCGGGAGCCGGCCGGGCCGGGAACCGTCGGGGGGCGCGCAAAGATCGTCGGGGCGGCGGTTGACGTGGTTCCGGACACGGTTGTGCTTGCCAATGTCAATCGCCCGGGTTCGATTCCCGATGAGCTGAGCCCTGAACGAAAGCGGGGGGCGCGGCTGGCGAGCCAGCCAACCTCCGATCAGGAGGTCGGACGACAGGTTCCGGTGGCCGAACTCCAGAAAGCGCTTCAGGAACACGCCCGATTTCTCGCCGGAAAAATCAATGGTCGACGATTGAACCTGTCCATGAGCAGTCTTGGCGGCCTTAAATTAGCCGGCGTTAACCTGTCGCAGGCTGAACTGAGCGCAGTTAACTTTACCCACTGTGATCTATCCCATGCGGACTTTACCATAGCCAATCTTTTTTGCGCCAATTTTTCGGGTGCAAATCTCAGTCATGCGAAGTTCAATCGATGCGACCTGCGCGGTGCGCAATTTGATGGCGCCGAGTTGACCGGTGCGTCGTTTGTCGATGCCGATTGCCGGGAAGGCATCATGATGATTCGGCGGAAGAGCGGGCAACTCGACGACGTGAAAGAAGTCATCTCCAAGCGGGTGGTTTCCTTCGCGAACGCAAAAATGAGCGGTGCGGTGTTCTGCAATGCCAATTTAGGGTCGGCGAAGTTCGAACAGGCGGTGCTGGAAAACGCCAATTTTAGCGGCGCCGATCTCCGGGATGCCGACATGGCGGGCGCCGTGCTAAAAAATGCGAAATTTGACAAGGCGAAGCTGCTTGACTGCAATTTTCAAGACGCTTGCCTTGACGGCGTCAATACCGGGGCCGCGGAATTTCAGGGCGCAAAAATCGTGCGCGAACTGGGCCAGATCGAAGAGAGTCTTCAACAAAAAATTAACGATCACCGGACGTGGGTTGAGAGTCTGTCGCACCACGGCAAGCGTCTGGTGCTGAAACACGGTGATCTTTCGGGCCTTCAGATGGCGAATGTCGACTGGTCGGCGGCGGAACTGATCTCGGTTGATTTAACCGACATCAATTTGAACAAAGCCAAGGTCTCCATGATGGATTTCACCGGCAGCACCTTAAATGGCGCTTGCCTTGCGGCGGTCGATGCCCGCGGTGCGAAATTCATTTCCTGTCATATGGTCAATGCCGATTTCACCGGCGCGCTTATTTCCCCGATCATGATGGGCGGCGGCAAAAAGGTGTGCGCGACATTTACCCGAAGTGATCTTCGGGGGGCCAGTTTTGAGGCGGCCGACTGTCAGGACGCGGATTTCAGAGACGCCGATCTGCGGAAGGTGAAGTTTCAAAACGCCATTCTCAAGCGCGCCAATTTTACCGGTGCGATGGTCGACGACGCCATTTTTACCGATGCCGTCCTGGACGGCGCGATCGGCCTCAAGCGGGAGGGCTAGTGTGTCGTGTCAGCAAAATTGCTCGGTTAACGGTTTCCAAAGGCCGTCGGCCTTTGGTGGGGTCGTAGGGGCCAAGCCCCTGCAAAATGCCTTCGGCGACCAGGGCGTTG
>CAIYNU010000071.1 GCA_903927615.1 uncultured Rhodospirillales bacterium
CCCGACCAGTGCCCGATCACCCCCACCACCCCGGCGGCGGCAGCGGCGGCCGCGGCCTCCCGGGCCTTGGCCGGATCGTCGCCGTCGTCAAAGGCCAGGACCTTCAGGCGCTGGCCGCCAATGCCGCCGCCCCGATTGACGCCGTCAACAAACAGGGTGGCGCCGCGTCGGATCTGCTCGCCCTGCACCGCCGCCGGACCGCTGAGCGGCGCGACCACCCCCACCAGAATTTCCTTCTCGGCCGGCAGCACCACCGCCAGGTGAAAAATAACAGCGATGGCTCCGGCGACACAGGCTGCCGCCGCCAGGATGGCCAGGAAAATCGTGCGCTTGGACCAAGCACGCCATCCGGGCCCGGCGGAGTCATCGGAATAAGTCTGGGACATGACGACCTTAGCTGTGAAGGCGGGCGGCGGTGACGGCGGGCAAGGGCGGGACTCAGGTCACCGGCACCGACACGGTGGCGTCGGTGGTCAGGTGGCTGGCAGTGTCCGTCACCGGGGTTGTGATGATATCGGTGGTGGGGGACGTCGGCGCGACGTAAGTATAGGCATTGGCGACGACCGGGCCTCCGCTGACGGCCGAGGCATCGGGGGTGACGCTGGCGGTGGGGTCCGGAACCGGCGGGGTTCCATGGGTTACGGTGGGGGTCCCGTAGGTTAACGCGGCATCGGTGGCCGAGGTGCCGAGCACCAGCCCCTGATAGACCGAGGATCCGGGGGTGGTCGATGTGGTTACGTCCGCCGGGGCCAGGCTGATGGTACTGGTATTGAGCGCCTGGGTGCTGCCGACCAGGCTGTTGGTTTGCGAAATGACCGGAGCCGACGTGCTATTCAGTGGGGACGATAAAATCAGCCCGGATTCGGTGCTGGCGTTCCCCGACAACTGGTGCGACATGTCGGTTTGGATGGTGCTCGCGGTCGCCGGGCTGTTCCAGACCTGAACGTCGGTGATCGCGCCGGAAAAGTCCCGGGTCGACAGATGGACGTTACTCACCGCCGGGGTAGAGGTGTCGGTCGCCTGGCTGCTCCCGGGCGTGGTCGTGCCGCTGCCCGCCGCCGGGACCGTCAGTGTGGTTGTCGATTTATCATCGCCAATCATGATCGTCTTATCCCCGGTGATCGGAGACGCATTGGCGACCCCGTTGGTACTGCCAACGCCAGTGGTATTTCCAGTGATGACCACGCTGCTTGGCGACGGCTCCTGGGATAGAGACTGCGTAACCGGACCATCTCGGTACGTTGTTGTGTACTGGCTGATCACGTCGGCAACGCCATCAACATAAATGGAAGCCTGGCCTGACGAAGCATCATAGGACGCGCCGACATTATGCCAATTCCCGTCATCTATGGCCGTTGTCGAGGTGATGGTATGATCCTCGCCGTTTTGGGCAATTTCAAAATCAATTTTTCCGGTACTGGTCTCTGACAGCTTGAAGCCACTCATCGTGGCGCCGCGACGAGCGATAATGTCGGTGCCGGGGTAGGTGATGGTGCCGTTGCTATAGGTCATATCGTCGACGATCACGGCGATACTTCCCGGGTACACGTCGGTATTGACCCAGGCGTCAACGGTGACACCGGGGTTAAGGACTGGAGCCTCGGTGAATTTCGTAACGACTGCTGTCGGATGGTTCGATGTCGGCCCACCGAACGCCACGGCGTCCTGATCGTCGACGGTGGGAGCCGCGCCCGACGCCGGGGTGGACGGCGGTGACGAAGCCGAAGGGGATGGGGAGGACGGCGAGGTTGGCGAAGTTGGTGACGATGGCGCGCCGCTCCCGGATTCGTCGGGCGGCCCCACGCTCAAGGGCTCGGTTGACGGCCCGGGGCCCGGGCTCGGGGGCGACACGGGCGGCGAACCGCCCGGGGTGCCGCCGGTTCCACTGTCTTCCGGAGGCGGGGTGGTCGCCACCACCCCGCCTTGGTCGGTCGCGGGCAGCGTCCGGCCGATGTCGGTCAAAGGCGCGGGCAAGTCCGGTCCAACGGCCGGGGTCTCGCCAGTCTCGGAACCGCTGGACGGGGCCGCGAAGGCGGCGGTGCCGGTGGTCTGGACCTCGCTCGTCACCACACCGTTAACGTCGCCGGTGGTGCCGGAGGCCGACGCGGTGGCGGTTTCCGGTGCGGTTGGTTGTCCGGCCGCCGCGGTCTGGGTGGTGGCGGGGGGGGCCTGCGGCTCCCCCTCGGGGGTCGGCCCGGACGCCGGGGGCGCGGTGGCGGCCGACGCACTTTCGGCGCCGGACGCGGGGCCGGTGGAGGCCGGGGTGGTCTCGCCGGCGGGCGCGGTTTCCGACCCTGCACCCGAAGCCAGCGCCGCCAGTTGAGGATCGGCCGGCGGCACGCCCTCCTGAGCCGCGGCGACCTGTTGCCCCGCAGCCTCGCCCGCCGCAGCGGCGGCAGCCAGCGCACCGGTCGGGTCCTGGCCCTGGGCCAAGGCCTGGGCCAGGGATTCGGTCATGGCCGCGGCCTGGCTGCCGTCACCGCTCAGGCCGGCCGCCGCCAGAGCTTGCTCCAGATTCTCGCCGCTGGCCAGCGCCAGGGCCAGCGCCGCCCCGGCCGTCGGGTCCACCGCCGCCGCCTCTTGTTGGGATTGCGCCGCCGCATCGGACGCCGCAGCCACGGCAGCCGCAGCCTCGGGGGAAGCGCCGCCGGCCAGCGCCTGACCCAAGGCCCCGGCAAACGCACTGCCGTCGGTGGCCCCGGCCGCCGCCAGGACCGCCCCGGCGGCCTCCCCCCCTCCGGCCAACGCCGCCGCCAAGGCCGAGCCGCCGCTGGTGGCGGTCAGTTCGGCCGCCTGACTTTCCGCCTGGGTCGCGGCGTGGGCCGCATCCACGGCGTTCGCGCCGCCGGCGCCGCCGGCCAGGGCCGCCTCCAGGGCCTGAGCCGCACCCGAGTTGCCGGCATACCCGGCGTCGGCCAGGGCCTGTTGGGCGTGGGTGCCGCTGGCCAGGGCCTGGATCAAGGCGTCGGCCTGGGAGACCGGCACCGACTGGTCGGCGGCGATCCGGGCCTGGGCCGCGGCTCCGGCGGCAGCGGCGGCCAGCGCGGCGCCGCTCTGGCCGCCGTCCATCAGTGAGTCCAGCAGCCCCTTGACATAGGCCGCGACCTGTTCCGGCGGCATGCCGGCGGTGACCGCCGCCAGTTCCGCCTCAACCGTCGGGCCGCCCTCGGCCAATTTGCCGATCAGCGTGTCGCCGATTCCCAGCGGGACGGCGCCGGACGCCTTGACGGCATCGGCCGCGCGCACGGCGGCCAGGGCCTGCTCCGCCGCCGTCGCGGGGTCGCTTCCGGCCGACAGCGCCGTCCGCAAGGTATCGAGTATAATTTCGCGTGTCCCGGGACCGTCGCCGGCCTGGGCCACCACATGGGCGATCTCGTCGGCGGCTTGCGCCCCCCCCTGAGCCAGGGCGGTCGCCAAGACCTGTCCCGCTTGCTGGTCCACCGGGACCAGTTGCGCCAACGTCTTGTCCATGCCCTGCTGCGCCCAGGCGACGGCGGTTTCGGGGTCGTCCCCCCTGGCCAGCGCGGCGATAATCCGCCCCATCAGGGCGTCGGCGGCCTGGCTCGCCACGGTCTCGGGAACATTGGCGGTCTTGACCAGAAACTGGACGAACGAACTTTTGGCGTCACCCAGCGCGTCCTCTACCCGCTGGCCGGACGACAGGCTTTCCAGCAGGTTTGCCGGCATGGACCATTGTTGGAGATCAACCGTCATGGCTGTCGTGATCCTGCGCAATTTGGTAAAGTGCGGCCACTACGGGTGTCCACCAGCACCCCGTGCCCCGTGCGGCCCGGAATGTCCGTTGGCCTGACAAGCACTCCCACTGTTCCCCGCTCCCACTCACTCACCACCACCCATTCCGGCCTGTTCTATCCGGTTATAGCAGGCGCCCGGCCCTTGTGGATTACAAAAATAAGATCACCCCTTTTTACAGCGTGAGCCATTGAACAGGCTGACTTGGTTCCGGCTCATTGGATATTTCTGATGGACTGCTCATTTGTCCCCAATCCGCCACAACTGCTTGATCGGCAAGTCGCCCCCCTTAAGCTCATGACAAGCGGCACGGCTGATCTCGCAATTCATTCCTTTCTGACCGAGGCGTCGATCCCATTCTGACTGTGTGGTATCATCAGATTGACCTCTTCTGATGATGATACTGCCGATTGAGACATGCCGGACCCCACTTCAACCCGTCAACAGTCATGATCCCGCTTAATACCAGTTCCCGATGAGCCCAACTCATCGGGAACTGGTATCGGCGGCGACTGCCGCCGCGCCGCTCGTGCGGCGTCCCGCTGATAGGTTCCTATCAGCGGGAACTGGTATAAGCGA
>CAIYNU010000072.1 GCA_903927615.1 uncultured Rhodospirillales bacterium
ACTTCCTTATTGCTGAGCAATGCTTGCTTGTGATAGCGGTATAGGTGCTACTCGACGGTGTCTCATACCGGTCATCCTAATTGTCGCTGACCGGCCACCGTAATTGTCGCGCGCCACCCTGGCCAAGTGAACCATGGTGCGGACGAAGTTGCTGCCGAACGGGGAGAATACCCAGGCGGTGCGCAAGATCAGATGGCGTTCCGTCGCCGCCCGCACCGCGTCCTCGCCCGCCAACTTGCTGGCGCCGTAAACCGAAAGCGGATTGGTCGGATCGCCCTCTCCATATGGCGCCGCCTTACGGCCGTCGAACACGTAATCCGTGGAGAGCTGAATCAGGGACAACCCCGAAGCCGCCGCCACCGTGGCGACAATGCCCGCACCGTCGCGGTTAATTGCGAAGGCGGCATCCGGTTCGGCCTCGGCACGATCCACGGCGGTGAAGGCGGCGGCATTGACCACGACCCCAGCCTCCATGCCGGCCAGCGCCCGCTCCACCTCATGCCGGTCGGTGATGTCGGCACCGTCACGGTCGAACTGAACCAGCCGCCAGCCAGGAGGAGGCCCCGCCTCGGCCAGCGCCCGGCCGAGTTGGCCGGCGGCACCGAATACCACCAGGACCGGTCCCTCCTCCGTCATTGCAGACCCTGGCGACGAAGGGCGGCATCCCCGCATCCGGCGCACCACGAATGATGGTCGAGATACCAGCGCACCGTTCGCGCCACCCCATCCTCGAGCGACACCTGCGGATACCAGCCGAAGTCCCGCCCCATCCGGGTTGAATCGGTCGCGTAACGGCGGTCATGGCCGGGGCGGTCCGCCACGTGAGTGATCAGCTTTTCATGGGGGCGATGGGGCGAATCGGGGAGCGCACGATCCAGTTCGGCGCAGATGGCCCGGACGATCTCGAGATTGGTCCGCTGACAGTCGCCGCCAATCATATAGCTGCTTCCGGCGGGCGCCCGCAGCGAAACCTCGATGAGGGCGCGGGCATGGTCCTCGACGAACAGCCAGTCGCGCACCTGCAATCCATCGCCATAGACCGGCAATGGACGACCGGCGGCGGCGTTGAGGATCAGCAGCGGAAACAGCTTCTCGGGAAACTGACGCGGCCCGTAATTGTTGGAGCAGTTGGTCACCACCACCGGCAGGCCATAGGTGGCGTGCCACGCCCTGGCCAAGTGATCGGCGGCCGCTTTGCTGGCGGCATAGGGCGAGTTCGGGGCGTAGCGGCTGTTCTCGTCGAACCGTCCATCGGGGCCTAGCGAGCCGAACACCTCGTCGGTGGAGACGTGAACGAGACGGAACGAGTGCCGCGCCGCGCCGTCCAGCCCCTGCCAATAGCGCAATGCCGCTTCCAGCAGGGTGAACGTGCCGACTATATTCGTGTCGATGAACCCGGCGGGGGCGTCGATTGAGCGGTCCACATGAGATTCGGCGGCAAGGTGAATCACCCGGTCGGGCCGGTGGCGAACGAAGATCTCGGCGACCGCCTTGGCATCGGTCACGTCGGCCCGCTCCAGCAGATAGCCGGGACGGTCGTCCAGTTCGGCCACCGTCAGCGGATTGGCGGCGTAGCTGAGGCAGTCCAGGTTGACGACCCGATGCCCCCCTAAATCCAACAACTGATGACACACCGCCGACCCGATGAAGCCCGCGCCGCCGGTGACCAGGACGTTCAACGCACACCTCCCTGGCGGTAGTCGAAGCAAGGCGGCAAATCAGCTAGCCGCGGCAATTTGCGATCCTTGTCGGAGATCACCGGCCCGGAGGGCGGCAACGGCCAGGGCAGGGCAAGAGTGGGGTCGTTCCAAGCGATGCCACCCTCGGTCTCCCCGGCGTAGGGAGCATCGACCTTGTAGAACACCTCGGTGTCGGGCTCCAGGGTGCAATAGCCATGGGCGAAGCCGGCGGGGACATAAAGCTGGTGCCGGTTCGCAGCCGAAAGCTCGTTTCCGACCCAACGGCCGAACCAGGGCGAGCCGATCCGGATATCGACCGCCACGTCCCAAATGGCCCCGCGCACGACCCGGATCAGCTTGGCCTGCGCCATGGGCGACCGCTGGAAATGGAGACCGCGCAAGGTGCCGGCGAGGGCCGACACGGCATGGTTGTCCTGGAACCAGTCGTCGGAGATACCGGCGGCATGCCAACGGGAACGGCTGTAAACCTCGGAAAAAACACCGCGTTCGTCTGCATGCCAACAGGTGGAGATGAGACGGACTTCGGCGATGGCGGTAGGCTCTATGGTCAACATCGGCGGCACTCAAATTGCTGCGCTGCCACCGGGGCCCACGGAAATACATCAGGGCCGCGGCCAAAGCGGATAGACCGATCACGGCACCGAGCAGTCGCATGTTGCTCATCGCCACTGCACCCCTCGCAGGAACTTGCTCGGATCGATGCGGTCTTGGAAACGCTGGACGGTTCTGATCATACCGGCCACCACATCGTCGGTGAGGGGGTGGGGTTTCAGGCCGAGTTCCACCAAGCCGGTATGAGCCGGACTATAATAGTGTTCTTCGGCTTCCACCCGGGGATTGGCGACCGACTCCGTCCGAACGTTCAGTCCCAGGCTTTGCCCGACCCGCTCGACGATGGCGGCGAGTTGGCGGACGCTGAACGTTTCCGTGAACTGGTTGAAAATCCGCAATTCCCCAGGCTCCGGAGGAGTCTCGATCGCCAGGCAAATGCAGTTCATCGTATCCTTGATGTTGAGGAAGCCCCGTGTCTGCCCCCCTTTGCCAAACACCGTCAGCGGATGGCCGGCGACCGCCTGAACGATGAAGCGATTGATGACCGTGCCGAAAATCTCGTCGTAGTTCAGGAATGGATAGAGACGAAGATCGCCCGCGCTCTCCGAGGTTTCCACGCCGTAGACCGGCCCCTGCATCAGATCGGTCACCCGAATGCCCCAGGCGCGCACGTAGAACCACAGCAGATCAGTGTCCATGACCTTGGTCGTGTGGTACAGGCTTCCTGCTTGGCGAGGATAAAGGAACCGCTGTTTGCGGCCCTTGTGTTCGACGTCCAGCCACCCTTCCTCGATGTCGATATTGGGGGTGCCGTACTCCCCCATGGTCCCGAGCTTGACGATGTGGCACTCGGGGGCGAATTGCCGAACCGCATGGATCAGGTTGAATGTGCTGCCAAGGTTGTTTTGCAACGTCAACGCCGCCGCCTCACGATCCATCATCGAATACGGGGCTGACGGTTGCTCGGCGTAATGAACCACGGCATCGGGACGGAATGCGGTGAAGATCTGTTCGACATAGGCCCAGTCGCTCAGGTCGCCGATGGAGACCTTGACCCGGCGCCCCGAGATCGATTGCCACAACTCGGCGCGCTCGGCCAGATCGGGAACCTCGTAAAGCGGCTCCGACGAGGTCTCTCGGCAAATGCGGCGGCGGAGATAGTTGTCAACGGCCAGAACGTCATGACCCAGGGACGACAGCCTCATCGCCGTCGGCCACCCCAGATATCCGTCGCCCCCCAAAATCAGGATATTCATAATCCGCATCCTTCCTGCCGCTTGCCGACCTCCGTCGGAAGCACTCCAGGCAACGACAGGAAAGCGCGAATCTCATCCTTGGACATGGGGATCTCGTTCGTGGAGTTATAGTTGTGCTCGCAGGTGGCCAGGGGGACGTCGTAGGCATAATCAACATCGGCGTGAAAATTCTTGAGCGCGGGCAGCACCACGAGGAACTCTCCCATGTCGTGGGTTCGGCGCACCTCTTCCTCGGTCGTCAACTCTTCCCACATCTTTTCACCCGGCCTAGGCCCAATGATGTGGATCGGCACATCACTCGGCGACCGGCCGAACAGGGGCGCGATCAGATCGATCATCACTTCCGCCAAATCGATAACCCGGATGACCGCCATCTTGGTGATGAAGATTTCGCCGCCGCAGGCAAGGGCCATGGAGCGTAAGACGAGGCGAACGGCATCCTCGCGGGTCATGAAAAAGCGGGTCATGGCGGTGTCGGTGACGGTTAAGGGCCTTCCCTGGGCAATCTGCTCGCAAAACAACGGAATGACGGAACCACGGCTGCCTGCCACGTTTCCGAATCGGGTCGAACTGAAGATGCAGCGATGGCTGCCTTCGGACAGCGAATTGGCCGCGGTGAACAACCGCTCGCCCATCAGCTTGGAGGTGCCCATGACGTTGGTGGGGTTGACCGCCTTGTCGGTGCTGGTGAAAAGCACCCGAGAGAGCCGGTTGCTCAGCGCGGCGCGAATCACCGCCTGCGCCCCAAGGATGTTGGTCTGAATGGCGGAGAAAGGGCTGAGCTCGCAGAACGGGACATGCTTGAGGGCCGCCGCGTGCAGGCAAATGTCCATTCCCGAAAAGGTCCGCGCCAGTTCCAGTTCGTCGCGGATATCGCAATAGAATGCTTCGAGGCGGGACTCGGCGTAATGCCGCTCACGCAGATCGAACAGAGCCGTCTCGTTATTGTCGAGCGCTCGCACGATGTCGACAGGCAACATCAGAAGCTGACGGACCAGTTCCGCACCGACGCTTCCGCCACCGCCCGTTACGACGACACGCTTGCCGGAAAAGAATGAGGAGATAAGTGTTTCGTCCATTTTTACCCACCAGAGCCGCCCTGCGCCCGCCCAGGCGGAGCTTCATCCTAGCGGCTGGCCTCGATTGTGCAACATTGTTACGGGCTGCGGGAGCGTCCATTTTCAAGAAACCATTGGACTGTCAGCCTAAGGCCATCCGACAGATCGGTCTTGGGATGCCAGCCCAGCATGTTGGCCGCCTTGTCGGTACAGGAATAGCTGCGCATGACGTCGCCGGTGCGCTTTGGCCCCTCGACGATGTCCGTTGCCACCCCGTATTCGGCCAAGAGGCCGCGCAGCATGGCCGCAATCTCGGCAACGGTGGTTTCCGCCGCCGACGCGATCTGGAAGACCTCTCCCGCCACGCCGGGTGCGGCGACAGAAGCAAGAATCGCGGAGACGATGTCATCGATGAAGATAAAATCGCGCGTTTGACTGCCGTCGCCGAAGACCTCCATCGGCTGTCCTGACAAGGCCCGACGGATAAAGCGGGCGACAACACTTTCCTTATGGGAGGAACCGGGACCGTAGACGTTGCCAAATCGCAAACAGACGGTGTCGATGCCGAAGCTCTGCGCGTAGGCCGAGCAATAGGCCTCACCCGCCAACTTGCTGGCGCCGTAGGGAGAGACAGGGTGCGGCACGGCCTCTTCCGTAATGGGTGGGCAGCTCAACCCCACCGCCGCCGAGCTTGACGCCGAGACCAAGCGCCCCACGCCATGCCGACGGCAGCCTTCCAACAGGTTCAAAGTGCCAAGCACGTTCTGATGACAATCGCTGACGGGATGTCAACGCCGGAGAGAAAGGGAGCCACCGCGCCGGAGCAAAAGGGAGCCACTCGGTGGTTGGGATGGGGGA
>CAIYNU010000073.1 GCA_903927615.1 uncultured Rhodospirillales bacterium
CCCGGTCGCGAACATCCTGGAGGTCGAGGGTCAGAGGGACGAGGGCCATGGCGCAGCACCGGCATAACGGGACGGGTCGCCGATGCTACCACACGATTTCCGGTTTGCAGACGTCTGGATTACGCCGAAAAGCGAACCACCCCGTCGTCATACCCGAATATGCGGACCAAAAACGGGTTCCAAGGGGTCACCCCTTGGTCGCCGAAGGCTGACTTGGGTGCGCTGATGGCCCCTCCACGGTATCCAGGTCATCAAGCCAATCCACCAACACCCCGGCGCAGCGGGGGCCCAGGCTGGCCCGGCTGTCGGCCAGGGCGTGGGGCGTCGACCAGCGCACCTGGCCGAGGGCGCCCCGGGGCCAGGCGCCCAGCCGTCGCCAGCCGATCAGCCAGTAGCCGCCGTCCCGGGCCGGGCCGAAGACGAAGCGCGCCCGCCCCAGGGCCCGGAACGCCCGGGCCACCGCGGCGGCCGAGATGTCGGGAATGTCGGTGCCGACCAGCACCGCCCGGGGGCCGGCGCAGGCGCGCAGGCAATGGCCCATGCGCCGGCCAAGATCGCCGGGGCCTTGGGACAGCCGGGGCAGCGCGTGGGGCCACTCGCGCCAGCGGCCGCGTTCGGGGGTGACGGCCAGCACGGTCCGCCACCGCCGGTCCGGGGCGAGCCGGCGCAGGGTGCGGCGGACCAGGCGGCGGTGCAGGGTGCGGGCCGCCACCGCGCCGATCTGCCGGGCGATCCGTGTCTTCACCGTCCCCAGCACCGGCAGGCGGGTGAAGATGATGACGGTATTGCGGCGCCGCATCCGGCCCTGTCAGTCGAAAAAGGCGCGGACGGCCGCGACCATCTCGGCCCGGGGCACCTCGCGTTGGATGCCCGAGGCCAGATGCTTCAGCGTCACCGCGCCCCGGGCGTGTTCGTCGGTGCCCATCAGCACCACCACCGGAATGCCGGCGCGGTCGGCATATTTCAACTGCCGGCCGATCTTCGCCGCCTCGAGCTGGACCTCGGTGTTGATCCCCGCCGACCGCAACACCGTGGCGATCTGGAAGTAGGCTTCCAGCAAGGCCGGGTCCATCTGGGTGACGAGGACCTGGCAGGTTCCGGCCCCGGCCGCGTCCATCAGCCCGGCCTCCTGCAACTGGGCAAACAGGCGGGTGGCGCCGATGGAAATGCCGACCCCGGGCAGGCGTGACTTGGTGTAATGGCTGGCCAGATTGTCGTACCGCCCGCCCGAGCAGACGCTGCCCAGGCCGGGGCACGCGTCCAGGAAGGTTTCGTAGACGGTGCCGGTATAGTAATCGAGGCCCCGGGCGATGGTGAGGTTGAGCCCGAACCGGGCCTCCGGAACCCCGAAGGCGCGCAGTCCCCGGACCACCGTGTCCAGTTCGGTCAGCCCGGCCGCGATCTCCGGGTGCCGGTCGGCCAGGGTCCGTAGCCTGGCCAGCACCGCATCGGTGTCGCCCGCCTGCCCGAGTTGGTCGAGCAGGCGCTCGGCGGCGTCCCGCTCGAGTCCGGCTTCGCCTTCGCACAGGCTGGTGGCCACGGCGTCGCGGCCCACCTTGTCGAGCTTGTCCAACTCGCGCAGCACCAGGGCCTGACGGTCGGGGGCGGCCACGCCGGCGGCGGTCAGCAGGCCCAGCAACAGCTTGCGGTTGTTCAGGTTGATGGTGAAATCGCCGACCTTCAGGTCGTTGAAGACGTGGGCGATCACCGCCGGCATTTCGGCGTCGTAATGCAAAGGCAGGCTGTCTTTGCCGATGACGTCAATGTCGCACTGGTAGAACTCCCGGAACCGGCCCTTTTGCGCCCGCTCGCCCCGATAGACCCGCTGCATCTGGTAGCGTCGGAAGGGAAAAGCCAGGTCCCGCTCGTGTTCCGCGACATAGCGGGCCAGCGGCACGGTCAGGTCGAAGCGCAAGGCCAGTTCCGGCTTGCGGTTCTGCTGGAGCGCGCCGGTGGACTGGACGAAGTAGACCTGCTTTTCGGTTTCGCCGCCGCTTTTGGTCAGCAGGACATCCACGGACTCGAACACCGGCGTTTCCACCGGGACGAAGCCGAACCGCTCGTAACCGCGGCGGATGGTGTCGAGCATGGTCTGAAAGGCGATTTGTTGCCGCGGCAGCAACTCCATCACCCCCGGCGGCGTCTTCGGCGTAATCAGTGCCATGGTTCAAGGCATCCAAAGAAAGTAAGGAAAACATCGGGGGTTCAAAGGGCCGACCGGCCCTTTGCGGGTGTGGGCGGAGCTTACAAAGCCGGTGTGCCGGTTAAGGCAACACCTTCCCGGGATTCATGAGGCCCTGGGGGTCCAGGGCCGTCTTCACCGCCCGCATCAGGTCCAGTTCCACCGGGCTTTTGACCCGGGCCAGTTCCTGCCGTTTGATCCGGCCGATCCCGTGTTCGGCGCTGATCGAGCCGTCCAGGCGGCAGACGATGTCATTGACCAGGGTCTGGATGTCGTCCCAGCGGGCCATGAAGCCGGCGGTGTCGGCGCCTTCGGGCTGGTTGAGGTTGAAGTGGATGTTGCCGTCGCCGACATGGCCGAACGGCACCGGGCGGATGCCGGGGATACAGGCCTCGACGGCGCGGGTGGCTTCGGCGATGAAATCGGCGACCCGCGACACCGGCACCGAGACGTCGTTCTTCAGCGAGCCGCCCTCGTATTTCTGGGCTTCCACCAGGGCTTCCCGGATCAGCCAGAAGGCCTGACGCTGCCGGGTGTTTTCGGCGATGGCGGCATCGAGCACCAACCCGCTTTCGAGGCCGCGGGCCAGTCCGGCCTCGAACAGGGCGCGCAACGTGCCCTCGCCGGTTCCGGCGCTGGCTTCCACCAGCACGTACCAGGCGTGCGGGTCGACCAGGGGATCGGTGACGCCGGCCACATGGCGGTGGGCGAACTCCAGCCCCCGGCGCGGAATCAGCTCGAAGGCGGTCAGCGCGTCGCCGGTGGCCTCGCGCAGCTCGGCCAGCAGCGCGATGGCGGCGGCGGGATCGGGCACCGCGACGAAGGCGGTTTCGATCTGCCGGGGCCGCGGGACCAGCTTCAGGACGGCGGCGGTGATGATGCCCAGGGTTCCCTCGGCCCCGATGAACAAATGCTTGAGGTCGTAGCCGGTGTTGTTCTTGCGCAACCGGCGCAGACCATCCCAGATGCGGCCGTCGGGCAGCACCACCTCGATCCCCAGCACCAGCTCCCGGGTGTTGCCGTACCGCAGGGTCATGGTGCCGCCGGCATTGGTGGCCAGGCAGCCGCCGATCTGGCAGGAGCCCTCGGCGCCGTAGCTCAGGGGCAACAGGCGGTCGGCGTCCAGAGCCGCCTGTTGGACGGTCTGAAGGATGCAGCCGGCCTCGACGGTGATGGTGTGGTTGAGCGCGTCCAGCTCGCGGATGCGGTTCAGCCGGCCCAGATTGAGCACGATTTCGTCGCCGGTCTCGAACGGGATCGAGCCGCCGACCAGGCCGGTATTGCCGCCCTGGGGCACGATCGGCTGACCGGCCTCGGCGCACAGCCGGACCACGCCCGCCACTTCGGCGGTGGTGGCCGGGCGGACCACCGCCCGGCAGCGGCCGACGAAGCGGCCCCGGGCCTCGGTGAGATAGGGGGCGGCCTCTTCGGGGGTGTCGATGAAGCCCCGGGGGCCGACGATGGTCTTGAGGTGGTCGAGAAATTCCGGCAGCATCGGTAACCCTGGGTTGAGAACGGTGCGATCAGGACGGGCGGACGGCGCCCCGGGGCGCGGCGGCGCGGCGCAGGCGGTCGTTGATGGCGAAGCCGATGCTGCGCTCGGGGATCGGCATCACCGCGATGGCGGTATAGGCCGGATCATCCAGGCGATGGATCATGGCATAAAGATTGGCCGCGGCCTCGTGCAGGTCGCCCTCGGGGCTGAGATTGAGCCGGGTCGCGCCGCCCCGAATGTAGCGGTCGGGGCCGAAGGCCAGCAAGGCCTCGGTGGGGCCGACGGTGACGGCGTTGAGCCGGACCGGCAGCCGGGGCGCGTAGTGGCTGGCCAGTTGCCCCGGCGCGTTGGGCGCCGTCGGGTCGGCGGCCGGGGCGGCGGCGTCGCCGTCTTCGGGGGCGGCGATGGGGCCGATCAGGCCTTCGATTTCCCGACGGCCGACCCGGCCCGGGCGCAGCAGGCGCGGCGGGTCGGTGGTCATGTCCAGAATGGTGGATTCCAGGCCGACCTGACAGCGGCCGCCGGCCAGGATCATGGCCACCCGCTCGCCCAGGTCCTTGGCCACGTGGATCGGGGTGGTCGGGCTGACGCCGCCCGAGCGGTTGGCGCTGGGGGCGGCGATGGGCCGGTCGAACGCCCGCAGCAGGCCTTGGGCCACCTGATGGCCGGGCACCCGCACCGCAACGGTGTCGAGGCCGGCACTGACCAGGGGCGAGACCGGGGCGTCGTCCCGGCGCGGCAACACCACCGTGAAGGGCCCGGCCCACAGGCCATGGCCCAGGGTGCGGGCGCGGTCGTCGAACACCGCCACCTGCTCGGCCATCTCCAGATCCGCGACATGGACGATCAGCGGGTTGAACTGGGGCCGGCCTTTGGCGGCGAACACCGACTCGACGGCGTCCTGGTTCGCGGCGTCGGCGCCCAGGCCGTAAACGGTCTCGGTGGGAAACGCCACCAGCTCGCCGGCACGCAGCAACTCGGCGGCGCGGGCGATGGCTGCCGCCGAGGGCGGCAGTATTTCAGGTCTTGCGATCATCACTCTCTTTTACTCCAAGCGGGCCCGGGCTCCAACCATCGTGAATCGTAAGAGCAAGCCGTTCGCCCGCTTGCGTCCCCTGGTAGACCCGTACTATTCAGAACCACCGGAGGGTCGATTGACGGCGAGTCGGTTGGCGGCAATGGGGGAGACTCCGAGGGTCGGCAGCGGGGGGCGGCGGGCATGGGCAAGGTCATCACCATCGCACAACAAAAAGGCGGCGCTGGCAAGACCACGCTGACGGCGCATCTGGCCGTGGCCTGGCGACAGAGCGGACGGAAGGTCGCGGTGATCGATATTGATCCCCAGGGCAGCCTGACGAGCTGGTTTCAGACCCGGGTTGCGGCGGTGGGGGACGATACCGGGTTGATCCACAGCCGGATCGGCGGCTGGCGGACCGAGCGGGAGGCCCAGCGGCTGGCGCGCGAGTGCGATCTGGTGGTGATCGACAGTCCGCCCCACGCGGAAACCGAGGCGCGCATCGCGGTGCGGGTGGCGTCGCTGGTGGTGGTGCCGGTGCAACCCAGTCCCATGGACATCTGGGCGACCCAGCCGACCATCGATCTCGGCAAACAGGAAAAGGTGCGGTGCCTGCTGGTGCTGAATCGGGTGCCGCCGCGCAGCAAGATGACCGACGAGCTGGTCGGGGTGATCCGGGGGTTGCTGTCGCCGCCGTCGGTGGACCTGGCCGACACCCGGATCGGCAACCGCATCGCCTATGCGGGGGCGCTGCTGGCCGGCCGCGCCGCCACCGAAATCGACCGGGGCTCGACCGCCGCCACCGAGATGACCGCGCTGGCCGAAGAGATTCTGCGCCGCCTGGGATAACCGGGCCGGGCTGGTGGTCCCGGTTACGGCGCCCCGGAATACCGGCGCACCAACTCGTCCAAGTCAAACCGGCCGGCGTTGAGCCGTTCCGCCATCTCCCCGAACCGCACACCCTCGATGGCCTCGACCCGCGCCACCAGCTCGGCAAACGAGGCGGGCACCAAGCTTGGCGCCTCGGGGCCGAGGCGGGCGAGGTCTTGGCGGAGGGCGGGAAGCCAGCGCTGGAGCTGCCCCGAGGAGGTGAGGGTGGCCAGGATCACCGCCGCGAACCGGTGGGCTAGGGCCTCGGCTGGGGTTCCGGCGCCGTGCATGAGGTAGGTGGCCAGGTTGAAGTGGCTGATGGCGCAGCTCGCGGGATCGGCGACGCGGTATCCGGGCCGCAAGGCCCGCTCCTCGAACCGGCGAGCCGCGGCCGGATGGCCGAGTTGGTGTTCAAGGTCGGCGAGGGCCGTCAGGCATGGGCCCAGGAGTGGGTAATCGTCGGCGGCCTCGAACGCTGCACGGCAGTGCTCCAGGAGCGTTCTGGCCTCGGCAAGGCGCCCAAGGCCGAGCAGGGGGCCATAATCGTTGAACCGGGCTCGGGTCCGCTCCAGCGCCGGGGCGCCCCGCGCAGCCTGGAATTGCCCGATCTCGGCGTTCAGCGCCAGGGCGGCTTGCCAGTCTTCGAGGGCCAGCGCCGCGGCATGGCCGGTGTTGAGCATCACTTCCCGGACGTTCCAGGGGTTGACGACTTCCTGCTGCCCGCGCTTCTCCGGCAGTGCTCTCAATTCAGGCCGCAGGGTTTGGACCGCGTCGAACACCTCCTGGTGACGGCCGAGTCCGGTCAGCAGTTGCAGGCGCCTTCCTTCGTCAGACATCTGGGTCCAGGGACCGAAGCCGCTGCGGCGGGTGAAGTCCTTCTTTCGCTCGATCAGGGCCAGGGCCGGCTCGGCCCGGCCGGTGTCCCGCCACAGGGTGATCAGGTTACCGATCGTGGCGGAGGCGATGCGCCAATTCTCGCACGCTTCGGCCTCGGCGATGATCCCCTGCATCTCCCGTTCGGCCTCGTGGGGGCGACCGACGAGCTGGAGAAGTCGGGCGCGGATGCCGCGGTCCGACAGATACCCCGGAGTTCCAACGGTGGCGGTGATGATTCGATCGAACAGCGGCAGTACGGCGGCCAAGGTGGCGGGGTGCTTGTCCCAGTGGACCACCCGTTCGAGCAGAGCACTGGCGGTCTCCCAGTCCTTTCGCCGCAGCAAATAGGGCGCGGCGGCGAGCCCGGCGCGGCGGACCCACGCGCCGCCGCCCTGGCCCTCGGTCGCTAGGCCGTGCCGGAACACCGCCCCCCAGAACCCCGCCAGCACCTCATCGACCCGCTCCCGCCACTCGGCGCCGGCCTCGCTGCGGCCGGCGTCGGCGACGCCGGGGTGCAGGCGGTATCGGGCGGGTTGGCGGTCGCCGGCGGGTTCCACCGCCACCAGGCCGGCGGCGATGACCGGGCCGAGGGTGGCTTCCAGGTCGGGCGGGGCCTCGCCGAACACCTCGGGCCACACCGCGGTGACGACCCAATCGTCCCGGTCGCTCTCCTCCAGGGTGCAGAGCAGGTGGAACAGGGTGCGGCTGGCGGCGGGCAGCAGGGCGGCGACGGCGGTGGTCCAGCGGCGCAGATCGTCGAGGAAGGTCTGGGGGCTGCGGTCCGAGTTGCCGGTGCGGAAGAAGGCCTCCAGGGCCTGGCCGCCGTCGATCAGGGCGGCTTCGGCCTGCTCGACCTGGGCGCGCAGGGCGCTCGGGCTGGCGGCCTGGGCTTCGGCCAGATCGATCAGCTTGGGGTGGCCCTGGACCAGCCGGAGGGTGCGGCGGACCAACATCCGGGAGGTTTGATCGCCGCGGATCAGGCGGCCCAGATGGGGCAGTTGCCGGGCCAGCAGCACCGCTTCCTCCAGGGGCAGGGCGTGAATCGCCTCGCTTGGCACCGAATCGGGCAGGCCCAAGGGCCGGATGCGGCTGGTCAGCACCGTGCGCGTCAACCCGCGATGGCCGAGTAAACTCCCAAGCACCAGCCCCCACCGCTCGTCCCACCAGCGGCCCTCGGGCGTCAGCAGCGACTCCAGATTGTCCAGGACCAGCAGCAGGGCGTGCTCCGCCAGCATCCCGGTCAACCGGGGCAGGAATTTCTGCAACGCCTCGGGCCGGTCCACCACATGGACCATGGCGAAACCGTCGAGCCGGTTTTCCAGAGCCTGGGCGAACGAGACCAGGGCGCCGGCGATGTCGGCGCCTTCGTCCGGGGCCTTCCACCACACGAAGCTCTTGAAGCGCCGGGCCTCGGCAAAGTGGTTGGCCAGTTCCACCGCGCAGGCGGTCTTGCCGCCGCCGGCCAGGCCGTGGAACAGCACGCCGGTCTGGCCGCTGTCCGGGGCCAGGGCGGCGCTGGCCCGGGTCAGCGCCGCCACCCGGCCGACGAAGTGCCGGGCTTCGGGCGGAAAGCCGATGGGGGCGCAGAAGTTCCCCTGCGGCGCCACCGGCGGTTTCAAGGACAGGGTCGCCGCCCGTTCGCCGAACAGGGCCGGGGTGACCGCCGACAGGGCGCCGTGGCCGCGGGTTTGATCCCTCATGGTTTCGGTCAGGGCCCGTTGCAGGGCCCGGGGCAGGGGCTGATCCTTGCTCAGCAGCTTGTCGTAGAGCCGCCGGGCGAGGTCGATGGCGAACTCGTCCTCCACGGGAAAACGCATGGCCATCACCCCGCAATCCAGGCTGCGCACCAGGGCCTGGGCCACCGAACCGGCGGCCTCGGGGACGGCGGCGGCCGGGGTCGGCGTGGCGGCGGCGTCCCGGCGCGGGGTGAAATCGAGGCCCAGCCAGCGCAGGGTTTCCTCGACGGTGGCGGCCCCCGAGTGGCAGGCCGACAGGCTGACCAGTTTCAGGCGTGGCCTGGCCAGTTGCAACAGCCTGGCCACCGCGTCGGCGCCGATCAGGTCGGGGCGGCCGTCGGGGGCCTCCAGCAGCAGTTCGCCGGCGTTGCCATGGCCGGAAAAATGGACCATGTCCCAGCCCTCGCCCTCCTCCAGGGCCGCTTCCAGGATGGCGCGGGTGGTGCCGTACTGAAGCACCCGCAAGGTGATGGCGGCCCGGCCGCTGCTGGTCAGTTGCTTGACCAGGGTCTTCAGCATCTGGCGTTCGGCCCGGAGATTGAGCGGGCTGCCGGCAGGCGGCAGGCTGAACACCGCCAGGATGCGCAGGACCCCGCTGATCGGGGCCGCGGCCGGGCGGGACGGTTGGCCGGGGGCTTCGAACACCAGGCTGAGATCGTGGAGCGCCAGGGGCCGGTCACGAAGCCAGGCGGCCTCGAACGGCCGGAACGGCAGGCCGGCGGCTTCGGGGGTGGCGGGGACCCGCACCCGGATCACCGCCGGGCCGTGGGCCAGAAGTTTGTCCCCTTGGGTCCCGAACAGGGCGGCACCCAGCCAGCGGCCGAAACGCTCCAGCAACCGGGCCTCGTCGGCGGCCCGGCGGTCGGGGTCGGCGTGGTGGGCGAGGTAGCCGGGCAGGTCCAACCAGCCCTGGTATTCGGGCGCCGTCGACTCGAGGGCGACCTCGCCGCCGGCCAGGAAGGCGCCGTGCGGGTCCTTCAGCACCCAGCGCCAGTGATCCCGGTCGCGAACATCCTGGAGGTCGAGGGTCAGAGGGACGAGGGCCATGGCGCAGCACCGGCATAACGGGACGGGTCGCCGATGCTACCACACGATTTCCGGTTTGCAGACGTCTGGATTACGCCGAAAAGCGAACCGCCCCGTCGTCATACCCGAATATGCGGACCAAAAACGGGTTCCAAGGGGTCACCCCTTGGTCGCCGAAGGCTGACTTTGTTACCGTTCCTCACCCCATGTGCCGGTACGCCCGACGCGGCCAGCGGCGGCAATCGCTCGCGCTTTCTGGCCGAAGCGGCCGAAATGAAGCTGGCATCAAGACCGGGAAGGCTGGCCCTACTGTCCCCCGGGCGCCGTTTTACCATTCAGGAACAGCATATTGCGCAAGAACCCGGGGGCCAGGGCGGCCAGCGGATTGACCGATACGGCGGGTTCGTCAAGGGCGCCGGACAGGGCGTAGGTGGCGGCGAAGACGCCTTGGCCGGCGCCGCCGCTGAGCAGGTCGCCGACCACCGGGACCATGCCGAGCAGGCGGTTGAGGCCGTAGGCCGGGACGATGGTGCCCTGGACCGCGAGGGTATCGGCGGCGAGGTCGATCCGGCCCGCGAGGGTCAGGCCGAGGGCGCCGCCGGCGGTCCGGAGGTTCTCGAGATCGATGGTGTCGCCGTCGGCGGTGATGTCGCTCTCCAGTTGCGAGAAGCCCAGTCCCTGGCCCTGGAGCAACTCCATCAGGCCGGTGACCGACAGCGCGTTGAGGACCCGGGCCAGCAGGGGGGCATCGACCACCCGGTAGGCGCTCAGCGACAGCTGGCCGGTGACGGGCTGGAGGGGAAAACCCGGTTGGCCGACGCCGGTCAAGGTGAGTTCGCCGCCGCGCAGGCTGTCGGTGACGTCGAGGGCGCGCAACAGCGCCCCGGCATTGCCGGCGGTGAGGACCAGCCGGCGCCGGGCGCCCTCGGGCCGATAGTGAAGGGCCACGGGGCTTGGCTTGAGATCGCCGGCCTCCGGGCCGGTCCCCGGGACCAGGGCGGTCAGGTCCGCGCTGTCCCAGCCCAATCCCCGGCTGGCGAGCCGTCCCTGGAGTTGGGTCAGGCTGCGCCGGTCGTCGCCGGTGATGACCCGGTCCAGCCGGATCGCCAGGTCATAGGACGGGCCGGGCTGGGGCGGCTGGTGCCGTTTGGCGAGACGTTCGGCCCGGCGGCGCTGCTGCTCGGCGGGGTCGTCGGGTTCCTTCAGCAACGGTCGGGCGTCCAGGCTGGCGCCCCGCACCGCCAGGTCGTAGCCGCCGTCGGCGCGCGGTTTCAGCTCCGCCGCCAGATCGTTGTCGCCGACCCGGAAGTCTCCGACCGCCACGCGCCCGACGGCGCCCTCGGGGGTCAGGTCGATGGTGGCCTTGGCCTGGAGTCCGCCGGCGGTGAGGTCGATGCCCGAGACCCGCACCGGTTTGCCCCGGTCGAAGGCGACGGCGAAGCCGGCGCTGCCGGCGGTGCCGGCCGGCTTGGACCAGCCGAGGGCCGGCACCGCCAGCCGTGCGGCGGCCAGGTCGAGCCGGCCCTTGAGGGTGGTGCGCCGGGCGTGATCGACCAACAGCTGGATCTCGGCGCCGACCGGGCCGTCCAAATAGGGGGCGGGATGAACGCCGTAGCGGGCCAGGTCGGCCTCGGCGATTTGGCTTTTAACCGTCACCCGGGTGCGCGGGTCGGCGGCGTCCCGGAAGTTTTCCCGCCACCGCACCGTGGCCGGGAGGCCCTCCAGCCGGGTGGTGCCGGTGACATCCATCCCGGTGCCGTCCAAGGCCAGCTTAAGGTCGCCGTCGGTCACGGTCAGGCCGCCCGCGAGACCGGCGATGGCGGCGCCCTGCAAGGCGGCGGTGGCGCGAATGTCGACATTTTCGATGTCGATGCTTTTCTTTAGCGGAAAATAGAAATGGAGCCGGCAGGTCTGGCTGCCGGCGGTGTTCGCCGGGTCGATGTCGACCCGGTGGGCGTAGCGCAGCGGCGGGGTGTCCAACACCGTCAGGGCGGACCGGAGCGAGCCCGACAACGGGGCGTCGATGTCGATCCATTCCTGGGGCGTATCCAGCTTGCTGATCACGATTTTGGCGTCGCCGACCTCCAGGTCGCCGACATGGCCGCCGGTGGTGTTCAGGATCAGCGAGCGGCCGTCGCTGGTGCCCCGGCCCGAGATGCCGACGATGGGCGGCAGCGTCTTGAAGTAGCCGACGGTCAGGTCGCTGGCGACCACGCCGCCGTCCAGGGTGGTGGCCAGGATGTCGCTGGGGTCGCCGACCGGGGCCGAGCCGTCGACCTTCAGCCAGCCCTCGTCGATCATGCCGGCCGTGATGTTGGCGGTGATCCAGTCGCGGGCGTGCTTGCCCACCGTGACCGGCCACAAGGAGGGCAGGCGGTCGGCCGGAACCGCGCCGGCCTTGACGCCGCCGACGATGGCCAGGCGCCCGCCGGTGCGGATCACCGTGCCGTCGATGGCCACATGCGGTCCGCCGAAGTCCAGCGCCAGGGTGCGCAGCTCGATCCGGGCCGGGACCGGGTCCAGGGGGCCATCGATCACCGCGGCCAGGGTGATGGCGCCGACCGGCACCGGGTCCGGCAGCAAGGCGGGCGGCAAGATCAGGTGACCGGCGCCCGCGGCCAGGTCGAGGGTTACCCGGGTCGGCTGTTGGCCGGCGTCCAGGGCGACCTCGACGCTGCCGCCGATGGGAAGGGCGGCGGCGGCCAGGGGGGCCAGGGACGGGGCCAGGTTGGCCAGCCGGGCGGGCTCCAGCCCGGCCAGGCGGAGGGTCAGCAGGCGTCCGGCCGCGCCGAGGTCGGCGTCCAGGCGCGCGGGGGCGGTTCGGTCCCGGTCGGGACCGGCCGTCAGTTCCAGATGCAGGGAGCCGGTGGGGGCGGCCGGAAACCCTTCGGCCTGGCCGCCGGCGGTCACGGTCAGGGCGGGGTCGTCCAGTTCAAGCCGGGCATGCTCGAGCACCAGCCGAACCGGCCCGGGCTCCAGACTGGCGGTGAGGGCCAGGGAGCCCACGACGACAGGCGCGGGCCGGATCGCCGGCAGGTCGAGCGTTCCGCCCGCGGCCCCGAGCAGGGTGAGTTTCAGGTGGCGGGGCGTCAGGTCGCGGTCAAAGGCGGCTTCGACGGCGCCGGACAACGGCAGGTGGATGCCGGCCAGTCCGGGCAGGGTCGGAACCATCAGCGCCAGGGTGGCAGGATCCACATCGGCGAAGTGCAGGGTTGCGGTGGTGCCGGCGGTGGGGGCGGTGTCGGTGGTGTCGGGCGGGGGCCGGCGGTCGAAGCCCTCGGCATCCAGCACCGCGGTTCCGCCGGCCTGTCGAAGTTCCACATGGGCTTGCGCGTGAAAGCCGCCGGCGGTGCGCGTGGCGGTCAACCCGGCCCTGGGCACCGACCACATCAGCCCGGTTTTTTCGTCGTCAATGGTCAGGGTGGCGTCGGTCACCGCCACCTGGGTCAGGGTGGTCAGCGGATTCAGGGGGTCGGTGGGCCGGCGCAGGGACTCGAGCAGCGCCGCGGCGGCGGCAGCGGCGGCGGCCGGTCCGGGTCCTTGGGTGCCGGGGGTGATCGGCACCGTTACGGTGGCGGTCTGGCCGGGGTTGCCGGGGCCGTTCAAGTCGAGCACCAGGCGGCCGTCGGGGGTGTATTCCAGATGCACGGTGGGCCGCAGCACGGTCAGGTGGTCCAGGGCCAGGTGGCCCCGGACCAACGCCTGCACCGACAGGTCAACGCCCAACTCGGGAACCGCGGCGACGGCCTGGCCATCGGCGGTGCTGATCCGGACGTCCCGGAGCCGCAATGCCAGCGGGTGCTCGAAGCCATCCCACATCACCACGGTTTCGCCCACCGCGGTCCGCAGGTCGCCGCCCTGCCGGACGGCGGCGTCCAGCGCCTGGGTCAGGGGCGGCGTGAGCAGGGTCAGGGTGATCGGACCGGCGGCCAGCCGCCAGGCGGCCAGCCCGACCAACACCGCCAGCCCGGCGACCACGAAGCCGACCGCCCGGATCGCCTTGAGGGTGATCGCGCCCGGACGTCCCCAGCCGATCATGGCATGCCCCTTGCGCCGCCGGGTCGTTTATGGTGACGAGATCGCTTCGTCATCGCAGTCCGATTTCTGGAGGGTCCCGCCATGGTGTCTGTTCTGTCCGGTCTCACCCTGCCCGAGCCTGCCGATGGCGCCATGGCGGCGCGGGGTCTGGCGGACTGGGCCGCTGCGGCGGCGGCGGCGGCACCGGACGTGCGGGCATTTGCCGAAGCCCTGATCCAAGCCCCCGAGGGGCGGCGGCTGATCCTGGCGGTGTGCGGCAACAGTCCGTATCTGGGCAATAGCCTGGTCCGCGACCAGGGCTTTGTCGCCGGGTTGCTTGGGGACGGCTTCGAGGCGACCCAGGCCGGCCTGCTGGCCGGGCTGCGCCGGGAATACGCCGCCGAAACCGACCTGGACCGGCTGATGAGCGGCTTGCGCCTGGCCAAGCGGCGGGCGGCGCTGCTGATCGCCCTGGCCGACCTGGCCGGGGCCTGGTCGCTGGAGCAGGTGACCGGGGCGTTGAGCGACCTGGCCGAGTGTGCCCTGGAATTGGCCGCAGGCCACCTGTTGCGCCGCGCCGCGGCGGCAAAACTTTTGAGCCTGCCCGATCTCGAACAGCCAATACGGGGGTCGGGTTTGATCATTCTCGCCATGGGCAAATTCGGAGCGCGCGAACTCAACTATTCCAGCGATATCGACCTGATCGTGTTGTATGACGACGAGGTAACCACGGCGCCGCCCGACACGCTGGCCCGGACCTTCATTCGTCTGGCTCGCGATCTGGTCCGTATTATGGACGAACGGACCCGGGACGGCTACGTCTTCCGCACCGACCTGCGCCTGCGCCCGGACCCGGGCGCCACGCCGCTGGCGGTTTCGGTGAGCGCCGCCGAGGTTTATTATGCCAGTGTCGGCCAGAACTGGGAGCGAGCGGCCCTGATCAAGGCGCGGCCGGTGGCCTCGGACCCGGCGCCCGCCGCCCGGTTTCTGAACGTCCTCAAGCCCTTTATCTGGCGCCGGAACCTGGATTTCGCGGCGATCCAGGATATCCATTCGATCAAGCGCCAGATTCATGCCCACAAGGGCCACCACCGGCCGGCGGTCAATGGCCACGACATCAAACTGGGTCGCGGCGGCATTCGGGAAATCGAGTTCTTCGTTCAGACCCAGCAACTGATCTTCGGCGGTCGTGAGCCCCGGCTGCGCTGTCCTCCGACCCTGGTCGCGCTGGCGGCCCTGGTGGCCGCGGGTCGCGTTACGTCCGCGGTGGCGGCGGAGCTGGAGGCGGCTTACCGGTTCCTGCGGCAGGTCGAGCATCGGCTTCAAATGATCGACGATCGCCAGACTCATCAGATGCCGAAGACCGACCCCGAGGTGGAGAAGGTCGCGGTGTTTCTTGGCTATGACGGCGCTGCCGGGTTTCGCGAGGCGCTGCTCGGGCATCTGGTGCGCGTCGAGGACCGTTACGCCGAGTTGTTCGAGGAGGCGCCGCCCCTGGCCGGTCCCGGCAATCTGGTGTTTACCGGTACCGACGAGGACCCGGGGACCGTCGAGACTCTGGGCCGGTTGGGCTTTCAAAACCCGACCGCCGTCATCGCCACGGTGGCGGCATGGCATCATGGCCGCTATCGGGCCATGCGGAGCGCCCGGGCCCGGGAACTGCTGACCGAACTGACGCCGACATTGCTCCAGGAACTGGGCCGGACCCACCATCCCGACGAGGCGCTGGGCCGGCTCGATGCCGCGCTGGGCCGCTTGCCCGCCGGCGTTCAGTTGTTCTCGTTGTTCCATGCCAACCCCTGGCTGCTGGAGATCATCGCCGAGGTCATGGGGACCGCGCCCCGGCTGGCCCAATTGCTGGCCATCCATCCGGCACTGCTGGAGGCGGTGCTGGCTCCGGACTTCTTCGACCCGCTGCCGGACACGGCGGCGCTGGCCGAGTCCTATCGCCGCGCCATCGCCCAGGCCGATCATTTCGAGGACGCGCTGAACCTGTCCCGGCGCTGGGTCCATGACCAGACCTTTCGGGCCGGTGTCCATATTCTGCGCAACATCACCGACGGCGACCGCTGCGGCCCGTTCCTGTCGGATGTCGCCGACATCGCCCTGGCCGATCTGCTGGAGCGCGTCACTGAAGAGTTCTCGCGGCGTCACGGTCGCATTGCCGGCGGCAGCGTGGCCATCATCGCCATGGGCAAGCTGGGCAGCGGCCAGATGACCATCGGTTCCGATCTGGACCTGATCCTGGTCTATCACACGCCGCCCGAGGTCACACAATCGGATGGCGCCAAGCCGCTGTCGCCGTCGGAATACGCCATCAAGCTGACTCAGCGCCTGATCCACGTCATTACCGCGCCCACGCCTGAAGGCCGTCTCTACGAGGTCGACATGCGGCTACGGCCCTCGGGGCACGCCGGGCCGGTGGCGGTGAGTCTGGAGGCCTTCACCCGCTATCACCGCCATGACGCCTGGACCTGGGAACACATGGCGCTGACCCGGGCGCGGCTGGTTGCAGGCTCTCCCTGGTTGTGTGACCGGCTGCGCCAGATCATCCACGAGGTGCTGACCCAGCCGCGCGACCCGGCCCGGCTGGTGATGGATGTGGCCGACATGCGCCGCCGCATCCAGAAGGAATTCGCCACCAAGAATCCCTGGGAGGTCAAGTACGCCCGGGGTGGTTTCATCGATATCAACTTCATGGCCCAGTACCTGATGCTGCGCCATGCCCACGACCATCCCGGGGTGATCAACAGCAATACCGTTCAGGCGCTTCACGGGCTGGCGGCGGCCGGGGTGTTGGAGCCCGCCACCGCCGCCGACCTGATCGCGACCCATCGGACCTGGCGGCGGGTTCAGGGCTTTCTGCGCCTGACCACCGGCGGCACCTTCGAGCCCAACGATGCGCCCCTGGCGCTCCGCCTGGCGTTGGCCCGCTGCGTGTTCGACGGTCACGAGCCGCCGGTCGAAGCCCAGGCCATCGCGTCTCAATCCATTGATTTCCGGGATGTGGACGCCCATGTCCGTGACATTGCGGCCCGGGCGTTTCAATACCTTCAGATGCTCATCGACGAACCCGCCGAACGGGAACGCCTGGCCATGGCCCGCTCGGGGACCAGCCCGGAACCCCCCCAAAGCCCGGCACCACCCCAGAAAGGATCGCGCCCATGACCGTCGAAGCCGGCCTGCCCGCGCCCGACTTCACCCTGCCCACCGATGGCGGCGGCACCTTGTCCCTGGCCGCCCTGCGCGGACGCCCGGTGGTTCTGTACTTTTATCCCAAGGACGACACGCCGGGTTGCACCAAAGAGGCCTGTGCGTTCCGCGACCGTTTGCCCGATTTTTCGGCGCTGGACGCCGTCGTCATCGGCCTTTCCAAGGATGCCCCGAAAAGTCACGACCGTTTCAAGACGAAATACGCCCTGACCTTTCCCCTGGCTTCGGACGAACAGGCCGAGGTGGCGAAGCTCTATGGTGTCTGGGTCGAAAAGAGCCGCTATGGCCGGACCTACATGGGTATGGACCGCACCACGGTTTTGATCGACGCTGCCGGGGTGGTGCGCATGGTCTGGCGCAAGGTTAAGGTCGAAGGGCACGCCGAGGCGGTGCTGGCGGCGGTGAAATCGCTGTAAACAGCCCTTCGGTCCAGGGACAGGGTCCCTGGACCGAAGGGGCGGTCAATGATCGTGAGGCGGCAAGGGGGGGAGGCTTGGCTTCGGGTCAACGGCATCGCGTTGCAGCCTGGCCAGCACCGTCAGCAGGCGGGCAACGCAGATCAGCGTTTCTATTTGTGGATCGCGATGACTGAAAACAAACAGAAGATCTTCGTCAACTTCCACCATCTCGGGATAATTTGTGATGACATCTGCCGGAATGTCAAGGAAGTGATAGAAAATGTGCAGGGCGAATTCTTCATTAATTCGTAGGATGTGCTCACTATGCGGCTCGGGGTCGTCGGGGGTTAACTCTTTAATGCTAATCGGGCGATGCATCGCAATCAAGCGGGCGATGATGGAGGCCCGCCGCTTTTCGTCACAACCGCCTTGGAGTTGATGAAATTGCCTGACCGGCTTTAGATCATTGGCATAAATATAACAAATCTCGGCCAGGGTGGTATGATTAATCCAGAATCCCTCGACCGGGATATTTCGATACGCTTTCTTCATACAATTGAATACTTTTAAAATTTCGCTGTATCGTTCGTTAATAAAATCCTGCTCGTAAGCGCAATACTCCCCCCAAGTCATCGGAAGCTCAGAGCAATGCCCATCCTCATTGTACCGGCAAATATGCCCCTTATTTGCATTTCGATCGCAAACCGCCACGATTTAATACCCCCAAGCCGCACGCCTCCATTCCGCTCAACTGATGTTGAGCGGAATTGGGTGAAAATATTAAATACCGTTATTGAGCTTTAATGAGCGTGTCGGATGGTGCAGACCGCCACAATGCGATCATAGCACTCGGCCTCGGCCCGTTCCTTGTTATGCGCCTTATAGGCGTTCTGGCGCTTTTGGGAGACCCGCTTCTTGAAGCCTGGGTTGGCGAGCATAACTTCAGCATTTGAAGCTATCGCCGGCGTCTCCGCGGCTGCGGCAGTAACCCGTGATCCGGGCTGCGATTCGGTCATCTTGCGTCCTCCTTTCCCTCTGACTCGCGGTCGCCCCGCAACCATGCACAGGCTTGTGCACGAGGGCGAGAGTCGTTTAGCCTATTAGCTCTTGCCGGGCAATCTCCATGATGATTGCCACGGTGGCGATTCCGCTTATTGTGGCTATGCTAACACAAAACCGGGTTGGAACGCTCCAAAAATCGCTGTTAAACATTCATTTGTAGGTCTGTGCCGTTGCTGTTCGGTGAAATTAAGGTCAAGGCGATCACCTCGGACGGGAAACAGGTCACTGATTGCTTCGACTCGCAACGGTCATCCGGCCATCCTGACCGGATAAAGTAGCGGCCGGTGACCGGCGTCGGCGTAGCGGTGCGGACGCCCTTCGGTCCGGTCAGCGGGACACGGTACCGCCGGTCATGAAGACCTGTAAGCTTTAGCAGTGGCTTTGATGTGGCGCGGAAATGGCCTAGATTCTGGATCACGTCCAGCCGGCTGCGGCGGGCAATGCGAAGAGAGGGCGTCCATGAAGAACGCTGAAGGACAGGCACTGCTTTCGGCTGCCTTCCGGCAACTGATTACCGTCACCAAACTGGACGCGGCGCTTGATCGCGTACACAGTCTGGATGATCTGACCCGAGTCTTCAATGCCTACCCGTGGGACGAGAAGGTCTTTTCGATCTTTGATAATAGCGGGACATCCTGGGCGGTGCAGGTTCTGAAGGACGGGCCGACCCTGACCATCCGGCCGACCCGGCACGATGTCCATGACACGGTGCAGGTGGCGGGCTCGGCGTTCTTCAAGCAGTTGATCGCAGTTCTTCAGGCCAAGCATCCCAGCTTCCGGATCACCGGCACCGAGTCGTTCCTGGAGCGGGTGCTCCACGACAGCGGCATCGAACACCGCCTGCCCGAACTGGCGGCTTCGCGTCACGAAGACAGCGCGTTGCGCGATCACCGGCGGCGCCTGCGCGAGATGCAGCGGCAGAAGCATGAGGAATTCCGGGAAACCAAGGCCTCGGATCATCGCTACATGTACTGGCTGTGGTATCAATGATCCTGGCGGGCCGGCCCTGACCGGCTGTGGACAGAGCCCCATAGAGGACAGAGCCCCATAGAGGCAAGAGCAGGCATCGATCGGCGGACCTGATCAAGGTGCATACGCCGCTGACTCGGGACGTCGGGCCGGCCTTTCGGTGACCGCGTGCCTCGAGATCGCACACCGAAAAGAACGGGCGGGCGGGACGTCCGCGGTCCATCCGGCCCCGCTTCCCCCCCCCCCCAGAAACTGTCGCAAAGCCGACATCTTCCGAGACTCTGTTGTACTCCCGCCAGCGTCCGCTTCGGGCGAAAGCGCAAGAAAGGGCCGCCTGGCCTTCGGAATTCGGCCCGCCAACCTTCGGCATGACGTTTGCATGTTCTTTGCACATACGCAATGTCGTCCGCTGTCTGTCGGCGGTGCTTCGGAGGGAGGAAGAGGCCATGGTGGCTCTGACCGAAAATGCCGTGAATGCCATTCGCCGCGTCTTCGAAACCGCGGAGACGCCGCCCGCCGGCCTGCGGATCATGGCCGAGCAGGGGGGGTGCTCGGGCGTTCGTTATAAAATGGGCCTCGATTTTCAGGTGCAGGACAGCGATGCGGTGTATCGGGTCGGCGACATCACGGTGCTGGTGGATGCCGAGAGCCAGCCGATGTTGGAGGGCGTCGAAGTGGATTTCGTCGACAGCGTCGAGGGCGCGGGCTTCGTGATCGAAAATCCCAAAGCCAAAACCGGCTGCGGGTCGTGCCATTCCCAGACTTGCTGAACGGATTCCCGATCATGTGGAACTATTCCGAAAAAGTCAAAGATCACTTCTTCAATCCACGCAATGTCGGTGTGCTCGATGCGCCCGACGGCGTCGGTGAAGTCGGCTCGATCGCCTGTGGCGATGCGCTGAAGTTGATGATCAAGGTGGCCCCTGCCGACGCCCGGATCACCGACGCCCGGTTCCAGACCTTTGGCTGCGGGTCGGCCATCGCGTCTTCCTCGGCGTTGACCGAGATGATCATCGGCAAGACCATCGACGAGGCGCTGACCGTCACCAATCAGGATATTGCCGGGTATCTCGGGGGTTTGCCGCCCGAAAAGATGCATTGCTCGGTGATGGGTGCCGAGGCCTTGCGGGCCGCGATCGCCAATTACCGCGGCGAGGCCCTGGAAGCCGATGATGACGAGGATGGCGCGCTGGTGTGCAAGTGCTTCGGCATCACCGAAGGCTTGTTGAGCCGGGCGATCCGCACCAACGCCCTGACCACCGTCGAGACCGTGACGGCCTACACCAAGGCTGGCGGCAGTTGCGCCACCTGCCGGGATAAGATCGAGATGGTGTTGGGCGATGTCAACGCCGAGATGGTCAGCGAAGGCCTGTTGGAAAGCGCCAAGGCGTTTCGCTACCGCGGCCGTGGGCTGGGGGAGACCGCCCCCGTCACCACCCCGGCCACGGCCCGGCCGACCCCGCCGGCCCGGCCGGCCCAGCTTCGTCCGGCCCAAGCGGCGGTGAAACCGGCCGGGGCCAAGCCCGCGGGCGGGCCGATGACCCTGGTCAAGAAGATCGCGCTGATCCAGGAAGCCTTGGAAGCGGTGCGGCCGACCTTCCAGCGCGACGGCGGTGATGTGGAACTGGTGGATGTCGAGGGCGACACCGTTTCGGTTCAGCTGTTTGGGACCTGCGTCGATTGCAGCATGTCGGCGTTCACCTTGCACATGGTTCAGGAAAAATTGAGTGAGGCCCTTGGCCGTCCGGTTCGGGTTGTTCCGGCCGACGACAGTATGGCCGCCTGACCGCCTGCCGGCCTGACCGGGGAGTTCTTCATCATGCAACCTGCGATTTATCTCGACAACAACGCCACGACGCGCGTCGATCCCGAAGTGGTCTCGGCGATGCTGCCCTTCTTTACCGAGCATTTCGGCAATGCGTCGTCCATGCATGGCTTCGGCACCGCGGCCGGGGCCGGGTTGGCCCGGGCCCGGACCCAGGTTCAGGCGCTGCTGGGGGCGGCCCATGATCATGAGGTGGTGTTCACCTCGGGCGGTTCGGAATCGAACGCAACGGCGATTCTGGCGGCGTTGGCGGCCAGCCCGGAGCGGCGCGAGATCGTCACGTCGGCGGTCGAACATCCGGCCGTCCTCGCCTTGTGCCAGTATCTGGCCAAGCAGGAGGGCTACGAACTCCACATCATCCCGGTGGACGACAAAGGCCGGCTCGACCTCGACGCCTATCGCGCGGCACTGTCGGAACGGGTCGCGGTGGTCTCGATCATGTGGGCCAATAACGAGACCGGAACCATCTTTCCGGTCGAGCACCTGGCGGTGATGGCCAAGGCCCTGGACATCCCGTTTCATACCGATGCCGTTCAAATGGTCGGCAAAAGCACTTTGTCTTTGGCCGACAGCGCCATCGATCTGTTGTCGCTGTCCGGTCACAAGCTGCACGCGCCCAAGGGCATCGGCGCGTTGTATGTCAAACGCGGAACCCGGTTTCGGCCGCTGATCCGGGGCGGCCACCAGGAGCGCGGCCGTCGGGCCGGAACCGAGAACATTCCGGGCATCGTCGGCCTGGGGCGGGCCGCCGAATTGGCTCTGGCCGGGCTTGCGGACGAGAACACCCGGGTGCGGGGGTTGCGTGATCGCCTGGAGCAGGGGTTGCTGGCCAGGATCGAGCACTGCTTCGTGACCGGCGATGTGGAGAACCGGTTGCCCAACACCGCCAACATCGCCTTCGAGTTTATCGAAGGCGAAGCGATCCTGTTGCTTCTCAACCGCGAAGGCGTCGCCGCCTCATCGGGTTCGGCCTGCACCTCGGGGTCGCTGGAGCCGTCCCACGTGATGCGGGCCATGGGAATTCCCTACACCGCCGCCCATGGCGCCACGCGGTTCTCGCTGTCGCGGGAGACCACGGAGGCCGACATCGATCGGGTGATTGAGGTGTTGCCCGGGATCATTGCGCGTCTGCGCGGTCTGTCGCCCTATTGGAATGCCGCTGAGGGGACCGCCAAGTCCTTTGAGCCGGCCTATGCCTGATGGCCCGGGGGGGCTTGCCCCCCCGGCCGCGCCCAACGCTTGCGATGGTTGGAAGACGGGACTTTTCTTTGAGGGATGAGGGAGAAAGCCCATGCAGCACGCCAGCATCAACGACACCACGCTCCGCGACGGCGAACAAGCCGCGGGTGTGGCCTTCACGACCGAAGAACGCCTGGCCATCGCCCAAGCCCTGGATGCCGCGGGCGTGCCGGAGATCGAGGTCGGCGTGCCGGCGATGGGCGAAGCCGAGCAGGACGATATCCGCGCCATCGTCGGGTTGCGCCTGAGGGCGCGGGCGGTGGCATGGTGCCGGATGCGCCGGGATGACATCGCCGCGGCGGCCGGATGCGGCGTGCCGATGATCAACCTGTCGATCCCGGTTTCGGACCAGCAGATCGCCAAGAAGCTGAAGCGCGACCGGACTTGGGTGCTGGGCCATGTCGCGTCGATGGTGGCCTTGGCCCGGGATCACGGGCTGATGGTGGCGGTCGGTGGCGAGGACTCGTCGCGCGCCGATCCCGACTTTATCATGCGGGTGATGGAGACGGCCGGCCGGGCCGGGGCGGTTCGGTACCGCTTTGCCGATACGCTGGGGATTCTGGACCCCTTTACCACCCGGGAAACCTTCCGCCGGTTGTGTGCCGCCACCGATTTAGTCCTGGAAATTCACGCCCACGACGATTTGGGCATGGCCACGGCGAATTCTCTGGCGGCGGTGCTGGGCGGGGCCGGTGCGGTCAGCGTTACGGTCAACGGCCTGGGCGAGCGTGCCGGTAACGCCGCGCTGGAAGAGGTGGTGGTGGCGCTGTCCTATCTCCATCAACGGGAAACCGGCGTCGATGCGCGGCAACTGGGCGGGTTGTCGGCCCTGGTGGCCGACGCCGCGCGGCGCCCGGTGCCGGCAGCCAAGAGTGTCGTCGGCGCGGCGGCGTTCACCCACGAGTCGGGAATTCACGTTCACGGTCTGCTGAGTGATCGCGGCAACTACCAGGCCGTGGACCCGGCCGACCTGGGCCGGCATCATCGGATCGTGTTGGGCAAGCATTCGGGAATTACCGCGGTGATGGAGGTGATGCGCGGTCACGGCCTGACCGTGGGGCCGGTGCAGGCCCGGGCGGTGCTGGCCCATATCCGCCGGCACGCCACGGCGGCCAAGGCCGAACCCACGGTGGACGACCTCCGGCGTTTTCTCGGCGAGGTCATGACGCATTCAGAAACAGGAGGTCGGGCATGAGTGTCCTTCAAAATCAACTGGCAACCCTCTCCGCCGCCGAGGACTTCTTCACCACGCTGGGGGTGCCCTTCGACCAGCAATTGCTTCACGTGAAACGTTTGCATGTGCTCAAGCATTTTCACGAGCGCCTGGCGGCGCTGGACCTGACCGGCCTGGACCCGGGGGCGGAACGGACCGCCACCGCCGCCGCCCTGGCAGCGGCCTATTCCGATGCGCAAACCGTCGCGCCCCGCGATGTGGGGCTGTTCAAGGTGTTTCAGGAGTCCGCTCCCGCGCGCAGCTTTGTGCCCCTGGAGTCCATTACCCGTTAGGGCGGTTGCCGATCACGGTGGATCGCCGTTGAGAGCGCGGGCGCCTCGCCCGCCCCTTTTGCGGCCGGGACGGCCGCGGTCCAGACTCTGCAACCGGATCGGAAACCGCCAGTTCGACAAAATCACATTCTGCAAGCAAGGGGCTTCCTCAAAGTCATGCCCCCGCCAACGTATCCGGGGCCGGAGCCGGGATTCGCGGAATCAACCGCTCACACCAAAAAAAAAGCACGCGTCCATCCGCTCCCGCTTCGAGCTTACGGCTAACGCACCGTCATGACGACACAGTTCACGCGAATCTGACGCGGTCAAAGGCGGAGGGCGCGACTAAAGGTCGATCACCTCCACCACCCCCGCGACGTTGCGCAAGGCCGCGCGAATCCGGGGCGCCATGGCATAGCTTCCGGGCAGGTCGATTTCCACCTCCCGGAACGGGGCGATCTCCACCGCGATGCTGATTCGGGCCCGGCCCCGGCCGACTTGATCGAGGGTGGCCTTGAGGGCCGGAAGCGGTGACGGGTCGCGGACCACGATCCGCAGGCCTTCGGCGACGGTGGCCACCACCTCGTCCAGCGGTTTGATGTCCTGGCAGGTCAGGCGCAGGTCTTCGCCCTGGCGCTGGATATCCACCTGAAGCAGGACCGCTTTGCCCGCTTCCAACTGCTCGCGAGCAGTGGCCAGCAGCTCCGAAAATATCGTGACTTCAAACACGCCGCTGGCGTCGGAAAGTTGGGCAAAGGCGAAGCGATTGCCGCTTTTGGCGGTGCGCTCCTGGCGGGAGATCACAATACCGGCCATTCGGGTCCGGGTGGCGCCGCCGCGCGCCAGGCGGCCGGGCAGGTCGGCGACCCGAACCACCTCCAGGCGGCGCAATGGTACGGCGTAGGCGTCCAGCGGATGAGCCGAGAGGTAGAAGCCGATGGCGTCAAATTCGTGTTTGAGTTTCTCCAAAGGGTCCCAAGGGGGCGCGGCGACCAGTTCGGGCAGCGTCAGGGATGGACCGGCGCCACCAGTGCCGAACAGGCTGACCTGGCCCGACTGGCGCTCGGCGGTGGCCGCCTGGCCGTAGCGCATCAGCGTTTCCACCGAAGCCAGCACCCGCGCCCGGTTCGGCTCCAACCCGTCGAAGGCCCCGGCCCGGGCCATATTTTCCAACAGGCGCTTGTTGATCACCTTGGTGTCGAGCCGGCGGGCAAAGTCGTACAGGTCCCGGTACTGGCCGCCCCGCTCGCGCTCCTCCACCAGCACCGCCATGGCCGCGGCGCCGACCCCCTTGATGGCGGCCAGGGCGTAGCGGATGGCCTTGTCGCCGCCGGGCAGGGTTTCGACGGTGAAAATCCCCGACGAGCGGTTGATGTCGGGGCTCAGCAGGCGAATCCCCAGTCGCACCAGTTCCTGGCGGAACACATTGAGCTTGTCGGTGTTGCCAAGGTCCAGGGTCATGGAAGCCGCCAGAAACGCCACCGGGTGATTGGCCTTGAGCCAGGCGGTCTGATAGGCGACCAGGGCGTAGGCGGCGGCGTGGCTCTTGTTGAAGCCGTAGCCGGCAAACTTGTTGACCTGATCGAAGATCATTCCGGCCTGCCCGGCCTCGACACCCCGTGACTTGGCACCCTCCACGAACAACTGGCGTTGGGCATCCATCTCGGATTGAATTTTTTTACCCATCGCCCGACGCAGCAGATCGGCACCGCCCAGCGTATAGCCGGACAGAACCTGTGCGATCTGCATCACCTGTTCCTGGTAGATCATGATTCCGAATGTTTCTTTCAGAATCGCCTCAAGCGAGGGATGCAGGTAATCGGCGGGCTCTTCGCCGTTTTTAACCCGGATGTATTTGGGGATGTTATCCATGGGCCCGGGGCGGTAGAGGGCCACCAGGGCGATAATATCTTCGAACCGGTTGGGCTTGAGCCGGCGCAGCACGTCGCGCATGCCCGAACTTTCCAACTGGAACACCCCGGTGGCTTCGGCCCGGCCTAACAAGGCGTAGGTTTTCTCGTCATCCAGGGGCAGGTTGGCGAGATCGATGGCTTCGCCGGTCAGTTCCACGCCTTTTTGCAGAACAGTGAGGGTCTTTAACCCTAAAAAGTCGAACTTAACCAGCCCAGCCTGTTCCACATACTTCATGTTGAACTGCGTCACCGGCATGGTCGAACGCGGGTCGCGGTACAGCGCCACCAACTGGTCCAGCGGCCGGTCGCTGATCACCACGCCCGCGGCGTGGGTCGAGGCGTGGCGATACAGGCCCTCCAGCTTCATGGCCATGGCCATCATCCGGCCGACATTGGGATCGCTATCCCGGTGTTGCTGGAGTTGGGGCTCGCCGTCGATGGCCTGTTGCAGCGTCACCGGATTGGCCGCGTTGTTGGGCACCAGCTTGCAGATGCGGTCGACCTGCCCCAACGGCAATTGCAGGACCCGGCCGACGTCCCGCAGCACCGCCCGCGCCTGGAGCTTGCCGAAGGTGATGATCTGGGCGACCCGGTCCCGGCCGTAACGCCCCTGAACGTAGCGGATCACCTCGTCCCGACGGTCCTGGCAGAAGTCGATGTCGAAGTCGGGCATCGAGACCCGCTCGGGATTGAGGAACCGTTCGAACAGCAGGCCGAAGCGCAACGGGTCCAGATCGGTGATGGTCAGCGCCCACGCCACCACCGAGCCCGCGCCCGAGCCGCGGCCGGGGCCGACCGGAATGCCGTGCTCCTTGGCCCAGCGGATGAAGTCGGCCACGATCAGAAAGTAACCGGGAAATTTCATGCCCTCGATCACGTCCAGCTCGAACTCCAGGCGCTCGCGATAGCGTCTGGCGGCGTCCGCACGGTCCGCAACGCCCATCTCCGGCCGGTAAACCTGCCGCTCCAGCCGCACCTCCAGGCCGGCGCGGGCCTGCTGGCGCAAGGCCAGGCCTTCGCTTTGCCCGGCGGCCAGGGCGTCGGGATAAGGCGGCAGAATCGGCTTGATCGGCTTCAGCAGGAACGAGCACCGCCGGGCAATCACCAGGGTGTTGTCGACGGCCTCGGGCAGGTCGGCGAACAGCGCCCGCATTTCGGCGGCGGACTTGAAGCGATGGTCGGGGGTCAGATGCCGGCGGTCGGTTTCGGCCAGATAGCGTCCCTCGGCGATGCACAGCAAGGCATCATGGGCCTCGAACATGCCGGCATCGGCGAAGTAACAGTCGTTGGTGGCCACTAGCGGCAGGTTGTAGGTGTAGGCCAGCGCCACCAGGGCCGGCTCGATCCGGTCTTCCACCGCCGCCGGCGCCCCGCTATGGCGCATCAGCTCCACATACAGCCGGTTCGGGAACAGACCGGTCAGGGTTTCCAGCGCCACCCGGGCGGCCTCGTCCTGGCCGCCGGCCAGCGCCCGACCGACCGGCCCCAGGGGGCCTCCGGTCAGCGCGATCAGCCCGTCGGTCCGGGACTCCAGGGTCTCCAGCCCGACCTGGGGCGTTTCGGCGGCCTCGGTTTCCAGGTAAGCCTTGCTGACCAGCGCCATCAAGTTGGTGTAGCCGGTGGCGTTCTGGGCCAACAGCACCAGTTGGTCCGGCGGCAGCGGCTTGCCCGCCCCGGGTCCCGAGGCCGGACGCGGCCCGCTGCGGCGGATGTTGAGCTGGCAACCGATGATCGGTTGGACCCCGGCGTCCGAGGCCGCCAGCGCCAGTTCCAGCGCGCCGAACAGGTTACCGGAATCGGTGACGGCCACCGCCGGCATCGCCTGTTTCTGGCACAGCTTGACCAACTCCTTGATCTTGATCGCGCCTTCGGACAGCGAATAGGCGGAGTGGACCCGCAAATGGACAAAATCGGCGTGGGGCATGGTCGGAGCTTTCGGCTGGTGGTGCGGCGGGGATTGACACGCCAGCCATACCGGGGGCGTTGTCCCAAGACCCCATCAGGGGCGTTGCCCCGGGACTCCACCCAAGGCCGGGGGCCTCCGGACACCATAACCCGAGGCCGGGACCACTACACACCGTAATGGGCGCGATACCAGGCCACGAAGCGGGGCACGCCGATTTCGATCGGGGTGGTGGGTTGGTAGCCCAGATGCTCCCGGGTCGCGGTGATGTCGGCGAAGGTCTGCTCGACGTCGCCGGGTTGCATCGGCGCGAATTCCTTGATCGCGGTGCGGCCGAGCGCCCGCTCCAGCAGCTCCACCAGCGTCATCAGGGATTCGGACTGGTTGTTGCCGATGTTGAACACCCGGTGAGGGGCGCCGGCCGGTCCGGAATCCGGCGGCGGCCGGTCGAGGGCCGCGACGACTCCGGTGACGATGTCATCAATGAAGGTGAAGTCGCGTCGCATCTGGCCGTGATTGAAGATCGTGATCGGCTGCCCGTCCAGGATCGCCCGGCAGAATTTGAACAACGCCATGTCCGGCCGTCCCCACGGCCCATAGACCGTGAAGAAGCGCAGGCCGGTCTGGGGGATCCGGTACAGGTGGCTGTAGGTGTGGCTCATCAGCTCGTCGGCCTTCTTGGTCGCCGCGTAAAGCGAGACCGGATGGTCGACTCGGTCCTCCACGGCAAACGGCAGCTTGGTGTTGCCGCCATAGACCGAACTGGAGCTGGCATAAACCAGATGACGAAAGCCCGGCTGGTTCCGGCACCATTCCAGCACCACCAGATGGCCTAAAATATTGGCGCTGATGTAATCGAAGGGGTGGTCGATGGAATGGCGGACGCCGGCCTGGGCCGCCAGATGGACGGCAGCGGTGATGGTGCCGGCGCCGCCGGCCAGCGTGGCATTGAACCGGTCCCGGTCGGCGAGATCCACCCGATGGAAGGAAAAGTCCGGATGGGGGGACAATCGTGCGAGCCGGGCTTCCTTCAGGCGGACATCGTAATAGCTATTCAGATTATCGATGCCGATGACGGTCTCGCCGCGGCCCAACAGCCGCTCGGCCACCTGGGAGCCGATGAAGCCAGCAACGCCTGTGACCAGAATGGCCATCTGGACTCCTGCAATGTACGAGAGGGGGGTCGGAGTCCGACGGATCCGGAAGTGACGGGTGTTAGTGGCCGGCGACTCTGGCCCCCGCCCGCAGGACGAAATGCCGGCCGCAATAGGGGCACTTGGCGTCGGGGCTTTTTTCCAAAGAGATATAGACCTTGGGGTGGCCCAACGAACCGCCGCCGCCGTCACAGCTCGCGGTCGTTGAGTCTACGGTAATCGTCTCGGTCGGCTGCATCGCGTGGCTCCCTGCTTGTGATGGTGGTGTGGCGGTGCGGTGGTGCTATGGTCCGTGGGGCTTCGCCTGATTGACCGGCGGCTGCGCCGGATGATACCCAAAGAAGCGTTGCAATCAACGACTTTACGGCGCCGATGGGACAGGGTCGCGACAGAGGCGGGTGGCGTGGCCTCGGGATCGCCGATCTCACCCTCAGGGAGGTGGACGTGGGCGCGTGTTCCCCCGAGCAGAGCAGGAACAAGCAGAGCCGGATCAAGCCGAGGGGAGCCGGCCATGCGCCCGGTTAGCGGCGGCGGGCGTCCGCCGACCATCGGCTGGTGGCTGGGGTTGTTGGCGCTGTTCGGCTGCGCTTCCTCGGTTCAGACGCTGAACCAACCGATGGGGCCGCCACAGGGACCGCCCAGCTTCGGTGGCGATGCCGTGATCACCGCCGACGGCTATCGTTTGCCGCTTAAGGTGTGGCGTCCGGATGGCCCGGTGGTCGCGATGCTGTTGGCGGTGCATGGGTTTAACGATTACTCCCATGCCTACGCCAACGCCGGGCCGGTGTTTGCCCGTCATGGCATTCTGACGTTCGCCTACGACCAGCGCGGCTTCGGCGCGACCCGGCACCCCGGCGTCTGGCCCGGCACGGCCACGCTGCTGGCCGATCTGCAAACCGTGGCCGGTCTGTTGTTGGAGCGTCATCCCGGCGTGCCGTTATACCTGCTGGGCGAGAGTATGGGCGGCGCGCTGGTGATGACCGCCCTGGCTGATCCGGTGCCGCCGGCTTCGCCCCTGGCCCGGGTCGCGGGGGCGGTCCTGGTGGCGCCGGCGGTGTGGGGGCGCGAGACCATGGCGCTGTTGCCGCGGTTGGCGTTGGCGGTGACCAATACGGTGGTACCGGGTATTGCTCTGATGGCGCCGCGCGAGCTGCGCATCCGTCCGTCGGATAATGACGAGATGTTACGCGCCTTCAGTCGGGACCCGCTGGTGATCAAAGCGACTCGAGTCGACGCCATGAACGGGCTGGTCGAGCTGATGAGCGAGGCGCTCGCGTCGGCGCCGCGATTCCGGCTTCCAGCCCTGATCCTGTATGGGGTTCATGATCAGATCTTGCCGCATGCGGCAATAGAACGCATGCTTTCAAGCCTGCCTGACGGTCGCCAGCGCATCGCCATTTACCGCAGTGGCTGGCATATGCTGCTGCGCGACCGCCAAGGGGACGTGGTGGTTGACGATATCGTGGCCTGGCTTCGCCAGCCCACCGCTCCGCTACCGAGCGGCGCGGACCGCAGGCCCCCCGCTCGTTTCGACGAACGCTAACTCCTTTCATTCCCAACAGTTTCGTGGGTGGACGGCTGCCTTCGGCAGCATCCCGTTCAGGCTGCGGCCCGGCCGAATCGCGGCGGGGTCGGCGCGTGCGTGCGTCGGCCGTTTGCAAGGCCGCGTCTGTCTGTGGCCCGCGTTTCCGTGGAAGACTTCAGGCATCCCGACAGATTGAGATAGCGGGTTGCTTGTGCTGGCAACCTCGCATACACTGGTACCGGATAGCGTCTCTCCAGTGGGGTGCTGTCTTGGCGTTGGGCTCATTCGTATGGGTACGCCCGAAGAAGCCGGTGAGCAGGTCCGGAGGCGCCGTTAAGGACGGGTGAGCAGTCAACAGCGGAAGCTCCGGTCAAAGGCGGAAGATAGTGTGAGTGGTATGAATAGCCAGTAAGAGGTGATTTGAAAAAAAAAGAGCGCGCGATCCTTGTTTTTTTATGCTAATGATCTCACATGCTAATCACGACCGCGCCAATCGGGCATTAGGATGTTCCGTAGGGCCTGGCGGCGGCCGTTCACTCAAGAGGGTGGTATGATCAAGAAAGCCGAAGAGAGAGCCAAGCCTGTGCGCAAGGCGAAGCGGTCCATTGCCAAGGATGGTCCGAGTCCAATCGACGTTCACGTTGGTTCAAGGGTCCGGTTGCGTCGTACCCTGCTGGGAATGAGCCAGGAAAAGTTGGGCGAAGCGATCGGCCTGACCTTTCAACAGGTTCAAAAATACGAACGCGGCATGAACCGCATCAGCGCGTCGAAGCTCTGGAAGTTGTCGAACGTGCTTGACGTGCCGGTGTCGTATTTCTTCGACGACCTTGGCGTCGACGAGGACGGCCAAGTTCCGACCTTGTTGGGCAGCGAACCCAGCAGTGGTGATACGCTGGCGCTGGATCCCATGGCGAAGCGTGAGACGCTGGAACTGGTTCGTGCCTACTACAAGATCGGCGATCCGCTGGTTCGTCGCCGGTTGTTCGAGTTGACCAAGGCTGCCGCTGGTGCCGGCGATCACACCGCGGTTGACTGATCGGCGTACACAAGATGTCTGGGGCGCATCGCCCCGGTGGGGTCCAGGGGCAAAGCCCCTGGTCGCCGACGGGTCCGGGTTGACCGGAACTCAGGCCAGGGCGCAGGCGATTCCGGTGCCCCCCAGCCCGCAATAGCCCGCTGGGTTTTTCGCCAGATACTGCTGGTGATAGCCCTCGGCGCAATAAAACGGCGGGGCAGGGATGATGTCCGTGGTGATCGGTGCGTGACCGGCCCGGCCCAGCGCCTTGTCATAACGGTCGCGGCTGGCCGCAGCCTGCTCCTGTTGCTGGGCGGAGTGGGTGTGAATGCAGGAGCGATATTGGGTGCCGACATCGTTGCCCTGTCGCATGCCCTGGGTCGGATCGTGGCTTTCCCAAAACAGGGTCAGCAACGCGCGGTAGCTGATGGTGTTGGGATCAAACACCACCCGCACCACCTCGGCATGGCCGGTCCGGCCGCTGCACACCTCCTCGTAGGTCGGGTTCGGGGTATGGCCCCCGGCATAGCCGACCGCGGTGGTGTAGACGCCCGGCTGGGTCCAGTAGCGCCGCTCGGCCCCCCAAAAGCATCCCAAGCCGAACACCGCGATTTCGAGGCCGTCGGGAAAGGGCGGCTCCAGGGGGGCGCCGTTGACGAAGTGGCGTTCCGGCACCGGGATCGGTGTCGGGCGTCCCGGAAGCGCCCGGTCCGGGGTGATCAGGGTTGGGGCTGGTTTCAGGCTCCACATGGGCAGGGTCCGCCGGGGCTGTGACAACATAAGCGATAGGGATATGGCGCCGGAGCCAGCGGCGTCCAGGGGCTGGGCTCCCGGACGCCGCTGGGGCCGATGACGGGCCCAAACTCCAAACCGTTTGACGTGTGCTCGTCTAACGGTTTGATGCCCCTAGCTTTTTGATGCCCCTAGCTTTTTGATGCGTCGTCTTCGGGGTAGGCGGTGATGCGGTGGATCGCCAGGTCGGCGCCCCGCCGCTCCTTTTCGGCATCCAGCCGGATCCCCATGGTGAGCTTCAGGCCGCCGTAGACCAGCAAGCCGACCGCGAAGGCATAGCCGACGCCGGCCGCGGTGCCCACCAGTTGCGGCACCAACCCGACACCGCCCAAACCACCGAGCGCGGTCTGGCCGAACACCCCGCAGAGAAGGCCGCCGGTCATGCCGCACAGGCCATGCAGGGGCCACACCCCGAGCACGTCGTCGATGCGCCAGTTATACTGACAGCGGTCAAACGCCCACACGAACAAAGCGCCGGCGATGCCCCCGGTGATCAGTGCGCCGATCGGATGCATCACGTCGGAACCGGCGCAGATGGCCACCAGGCCGGCGAGGGCGCCATTGTGAACGTAGCCGGGATCGCCGCGGCTGACGATCAGGGCGGCCAGGATGCCGCCGACCATCGCCATCAAGGAATTGAGCGCCACCAGCCCGGAAACGGCGTCCAGGGTCTGGGCGCTCATGACGTTGAAGCCGAACCAGCCCACCGAGAGAATCCAGGCGCCCAGGGCCAGGAACGGGATGTTCGAGGGCGGCATGGCCACCAGCGAGCCGTCCCGGCGATAGCGGCCGATACGGTTGCCGAGCATCAGCACGGCGCCCAACCCGATCCAGCCCCCCACCGCATGCACCACCACCGAGCCCGCGAAATCGTGGAACTTGTAGCCAAGGCTGGCTTCGAACCAGGCCTGGAGCCCGAATCGCTCGCCCCAGGCAAAGGCCTCGTAAAGCGGGTAGGCCAGGCCGACCAGCACCGAGGTGGCGATCAGTTGCGGGATGAACCGTGCGCGTTCGGCGATGCCGCCCGAGACGATGGCGGGGACCGCCGCGGCGAAGGTGGCGAGGAAGAAGAACTTGACCAGATCATAGCCGTGGGGCGCGAAGCTGTGCCCGGGAACGCTGGTCTGTCCCACCAGAACCGTGGCACTGACCAAAAAATCGACACCATAGGCGATGCCGTAACCGATAAAAAAATAGGCAAGGGTCGAGACCGCAAAGTCGGTCAAAATCTTGACCAGGGCATTGACCTGATTCTTTTTGCGTACGGTGCCGACCTCGAGGAAGGCAAAGCCGCAGTGCATGGCCAGGACCAACACCGCGCCCATCAAGATAAAGAGGACGTCACCGCCCGTTCTTGTCGCGTCCATGGGACTCCTGTTTGATTGGTGTGTCGCCGCAAAGGCTCCGGGAATGTGCCGGCCCTGCTATCAAATCGCGCAGCGGTGCTCAAGTCGCGGCCTGATAATGGTCATTTAATATGCATTCGGCTGCCCTTTCAGGAGGCATTTCGCTGGTGATCGGTTGAGCATGCGCCCACCGTACGGTCGGGAACCGGTCATGGTCCCGGGAGCGTGCCGGTCCTGCGCTCCCGAGTCGCCGCGGCCGGCAACGGCGGCGGGCCGGATGCCGGCGGTCCTTGCAATCGTTCGGGCGGCTGGGTAGGGTCTGGCTCAGTCGCCGCCAGCCGCTGACGTCATCGTCGCCGCCGGTTTTTTTCTGTTTCTGTTTGAACTGCGAGCGCCGCCATGAAGGCCGCCGTCATCGTCTTCCCCGGTTCGAATTGTGATCGTGATGTTGCGGTGGCGCTGGCTCAGGCCACGGGCGCCGCGCCGCTCATGGTCTGGCATCACGCGGGCGAACTGCCCGCCGTTGATCTGATTGTGTTGCCCGGCGGATTTTCCCATGGCGATTATCTGCGAAGCGGCGCCATGGCCGCCCGGGCCCCGATCATGCGAGCGGTGGCCGAGCGCGCCGCCGCCGGGGTTCGGGTGCTCGGCATCTGCAACGGGTTTCAGATTCTGACCGAAGCCGGGTTGCTGCCCGGGGCGCTGATGCGCAATGCCGGGCTCAAATTCATTTGCCGCACGGTGGGTTTGCGGGTCGAGCGCGCCGATAGCGCCTTTACCGCGGCCTATCGGGTCGGGCAGGAGATCGCCCTGCCCATCGCACACGCCGACGGCAATTTCTTCGCCGATGACGAGACGCTGAAGCGGGTGGAGGGCGAGGGGCAGGTGGCGTTTCGCTACCTGGACAATCCCAATGGGTCGGCCCACGATATCGCCGGCGTTTTGAACCGGGGCGGTACCGTTTTGGGGTTGATGCCGCACCCTGAACGGGCCTCGGAGCCGGCCCACGGCGGCACCGACGGCCAGGCTTTGTTCCAAGGTCTGGTGGCGGCGCTGAGCTAGGGCCGGCACGGTTCAAGGTGCCCATGCCGCCGCAGGCGGGCGCGACGCCCGCGGTTCCGGCGCGATGCTGCCTTCCGGTAGGCGCACTGGCGGCGACGCGAGGGCGATGCTAGCTTGCCCCGGTAAGCCCCCGCCCATCCCGTTTCCCGACAGGGTCCCGAATCAGCATGTCCGTTGTCATCGAACCTGCCGTCACCCCGGAACTCGCCGCCGAGCACGGGCTTAAATCCGATGAATACCAGCGTCTGCTGGAGATCACCGGCCGCGTTCCGACCTTTACGGAACTGGGGATCGTGTCGGTGATGTGGTCCGAGCATTGCTCGTACAAATCGTCGAAGGTCTGGTTACGGACGCTGCCGACCGAGGGGCCGCATGTGATCTGCGGACCCGGCGAGAATGCCGGGGTGGTCGATATCGGCGACGGCCAGGCGGCGATCTTCAAGATGGAGAGCCACAACCACCCGTCGTTCATCGAGCCGTACCAGGGCGCGGCGACCGGGGTGGGCGGCATTCTGCGCGACGTCTTCACCATGGGCGCGCGGCCCGTCGCCAATCTGAATGCGTTGCGGTTCGGCAGCCCCGACCATCCCAAGACCCGCCATTTGATCGCCGGTGTGGTGGCGGGCATCGGCGGCTATGGCAACTGCGTCGGCGTGCCGACGGTGGGCGGCGAAACCAATTTTCACCGGGCCTACAACGGCAACATCCTGGTCAACGCCATGACCGTCGGGGTGGCGCCGGCCGATCGCATCTTTTATTCGAAGGCGGCCGGGATCGGCAATCCCGTGGTCTATGTCGGGTCGAAGACCGGGCGCGACGGCATCCACGGCGCGACCATGGCCTCGGCCGAGTTTTCCGACGACAGCGAGGAAAAGCGTCCGACGGTTCAGGTCGGCGATCCGTTCACCGAGAAGCTGTTGATCGAAGCCTGCCTGGAATTGATGGCAACGGACGTCATCGTGGCGATTCAGGATATGGGGGCGGCGGGGTTGACCTCGTCATCGGTGGAGATGGCGGGCAAAGGCGGTCTCGGCATCGAGTTGGATCTGGATGCCGTGCCCTGCCGCGAGACGGCGATGACCGCCTACGAGATTATGCTCTCCGAAAGTCAGGAGCGCATGCTGATGGTGTTGAAGCCGGGGTGCGAGGCCGTGGCCCGGGCCATCTTCGACAAATGGGAGCTGGATTTCGCGGTGATCGGCCGCCTGACCGATACCGGCCGGCTGGTGTTGAACAAGGGCGGGACCACCTGGGCCGACCTGATGATCGAGCCGCTGGTGTCCCGGGCACCGGTCTATGATCGGCCCTGGCTGCCGACGCCGGCGGCGGCGTGGGTGTCGGCGGATGAGGTTCCGCTGCCATGCCGGCCGTGCGAGGTGCTGCTGCGGCTGATGGGGTGTCCCGACCTGGCCTCCCGGCGCTGGATCTGGGAGCAATATGACAGTCAGGTTGGCGCCGATACCGTGGCGGGGCCGGGTGGCGATGCGGCGGTGGTGCGCATCCACGGCACCGGCAAGGCGCTGGCGCTGACCACCGACTGCACGCCGCGGTACTGCCTGGCCGACCCGTATCAGGGGGGGGCTCAGGCGGTGGCCGAGGCGTGGCGTAATCTGACCGCGGTCGGCGCGTTGCCGCTGGCGGTGACCGACAATCTTAATTTCGGCAACCCGGAAAAGCCCCTGATCATGGGGCAACTGGTGGGCTGCATCCAGGGTATGGCGGCAGCCTGCCGGGCCTTGGACTTCCCGGTGGTCTCGGGCAATGTCAGTCTCTACAACGAGACCAACGGCGAGGCGATCCTCCCGACTCCGGCCATCGGCGGGTTGGGGTTGCTGCGGGATGTTCGTCGCCGGGTCGGCCTTGGCTTCGTCGCCGACGGCGATATGGTGATCCTGCTGGGTGAAACCCGGGGGCATCTGGGACAGTCGTTATATCTGCGCGAAATTCACGGCCGCGAGGACGGCACGCCGCCGCCCGTCGATCTGGGCTTGGAACGTCGGACCGGCGATTTGGTGCGCGACCTGATCAATGACGGTTTGGTGACGGCCTGCCATGACCTGTCCGACGGCGGATTGGCGGTGGCGGCGGCGGAGATGGCGCTGGCCGGCGACCGGGGCGCCGAACTGGTGTTGCCCATCGGGGTCGATCCCATCGGCTTTCTGTTCGGGGAGGATCAGGCCCGTTATCTGCTCACGGCCGCGGATTCGGTGCAGATTCTGCATCGGGCCGGTGCTGCGGGGGTGCCGGCCTGTGTCCTGGGCACCACCGGCGGCACGGTGTTGACAATAAACCGGTGCAACGCCATATCGCTCGTTCAGCTACGGGCTGTCCACGAGCGGTGGTTGCCGCAGTTGATGGCTGGGCCGGCTGCGGCGGCGGGGTGTCCTCCGGATTCGGAGCGTCCGGTCGGGGCGACCGGCTGCGGCTGTTAAGGGCGTAGGGCTGCCCGCGGCAGGGTGAAGCGGGCGGGGTAGAATGAACCGGGTGGCCGGTGTCGCGGCGGGATGGAGCAGGCAAAACCATGGCGATGGACGCAGGTGAGATCGAGCGGCTGATCAAGGATGGCATTCCCGATGCCGTGGTGCGGATCGAGGATTTGCGGGGTGATGGCGACCATTACGCCGCCCATGTGGAGTCGCGGACCTTTCAGGGCCGCAGCCGGGTTCAGCAGCATCAGATGGTTTACCAGGCGCTTCGTGGACGGATGGGCGACCAGTTGCATGCGCTGGCGTTGCGCACGACGATTCCCGCCGGCGACTGAGCACCGGCAACAGATCACAGACAACCGACACAGGAAGGCGTGAAAGATATGGAAGCCGCCGTTGCCGATAGAATTCGCAGGGACATCAGCGAAAATGATGTTGTCCTTTACATGAAAGGCACACCGGTCTTTCCCCAGTGTGGCTTCTCGGCCGCCGTGGTGCAGGTCCTGGCCCAATTGGATGTCAAGTACAAGAGTTTTGATATCCTGATTGATCCGGGCCTGCGGGATGGCATTAAAGAATTCAGCAATTGGCCGACTTTGCCTCAGCTTTACGTCAAGGGCGAGTTCGTCGGCGGTTGCGATATCGTGAGGGAGATGTACCAGGCCGGGGAGCTAGCCGAGCTGTTTAAGACCAGTGGCATTGCCGTCACTGTCGCTGTCTGATCGGCGCCCGGCGGTTTCCCCTCGGGTGTGAAACCTCGCTGAACATATTATTGGCAGAACGTGTGGCCATGATATGGTCTGCCTGACCGATTTCGGGGCGATCGAGCGAGGACTCGGGCGTGGGGCAGAGACCGGCGGGCCAGTGTCGAGTGGCGGGGACAGGGTGGTGGCGTCCTGGTGCGGGGGGCATGCCGTGAGCCCGTCCGCACCGGGGGAAGCCGCCGGCGGCGGGGACGATGGGCTGGAGCCCACCGGGGGGTGGACCCTCCGGCAAATTCCCGTCGGCTGGCGGGTATCGCTGCTGGTGGTGATCAACGCCCTGGTGTTTGCGATGCTGTCGGCCGTGATCTGGCATGATGCCAGGGTGCTGCAACAGCAGTGGGTGGACGTCCAGCGTATTGCCGATGACCAGCGGTGGCTGGACGCGGTCCGGCGCGACGCCGGTCGCCTGCACGGGTGGATTCACCATTCCCTTGAAACCCGCAGCGATCAGGCCGAGAACGACATCCGGGCGGGTCGGGAAGCGTTGATCGCCGAGTTAAGCGCCGCCCGGGTTTCCAACCCGGGTGCGGACGACGGACCTGGACGGCTGATCGAGATTGCCAACCAGTGGTTCGCAGGATTTGAGGCGGTCAGCGGCCTCAGCGTCGGCTTGCGGACATTCTACCATGATCGCATTCTTGGCTTGGCCGGCGAGATTACCGCCGTCGACCGTGTCCTTGGGGACGGTGGCGGCGATCCGTTTGCGGGCATCATGGCGGCGGTCAATGCCTATTACTTCACCGGCGAACGGAATGCCCTGGCCCTGGCGCGCCGGGACCTTGCAGCGTGGGCGGGCGTTGTGTCGGCCCGGCGGGAGTCGGCGGGCACCGAGTCGGAACGGGCGGCGGTGGCGAGGCTTGCCGATCGGATCGGCGCCTTCTGGCAGGCTCTGGACCGACTCGAGCACGACGCCTCCCAACTGGCGATGGGGATGGAGCATGATGTCGATGGCGTCCAGGCGCGGCTGTCCGAGATCATCGATCGTCAAGGGGCGACCGAACGCGTGCGGCAGACGGAAGCGCAGCATCGATTCGACCAAGTGCTGTCATCGGTGGGCCGGACGGTGGTGCTGCTGGGGCTGGCGTTTCTGATGATCACGGTGGGCACCAGCCTGATCATTGCCCGCAGTATCCGCCAACCGATTCGCGAACTGGCGGACGAAATCGCCGCCATTGCCAAGGGCGATTTGCAGCGCCCGATCCCCGGCACCGGATTTCCGGACGAAATCGGGGCGATTGCCCGGACGGTGGCGGCGCTGAAGGACAACGCCGTGGCCAAGCAACGCATTGAAAAGGAATTGGAGGCCCAGGAACGGCGCTGGCGAACCGTGCTGGAAACCAGTCCGATCGGGTTTTCGATTGTTGCCGCGGACGACCACAGCCGGCTTTATGCCAATCCCAAGTGCCGGGAACTTCTCGGCTTTGCCGAAGGCGAGGCCGGCGCCGCGGTGTCGCTGCGGGACTCATTTGTTGATCCCACCGTTTTCGACGATCTCAAGCGCCGTGTCGAGCAGGGCGAGGTGATTTCCGGTTACGAGGTCCATCGTCGCCGACCCGACGGCGGGCTGTGGTGGAGCATTCTGGAAATCCAGCCCATGGAGATCGAAGGGCGGGCCAGTTATATGGTCTGGCATTATGATGTGACGGCGTGGCGGGGGGCGGAAGCGGAGTCGCGGGCGGCCAAAGCGTGTGCCGAGGCCGCCCTGACCAACCTGAGCGCCGCCCAGCAAACCCTGGCCCAGTCCGAAAAGATGGCCTCGCTGGGTGGCCTGGTGGCGGGGATTGCCCACGAGATCAACACCCCGCTCGGCATCAGCCTGACGTCGGCCTCGCTGCTGGCGGAGGAAAGCCGGCGGCTCTCGGAGACCATGAACTCGGGCGCCCTGCGTCGCTCCGATCTCGCGCGCTTCCTGAATATGGCGTTGGAAAGCTCGGACTTGCTGCTGGCCAATTCTCAGCGGGCGGCGGAGCTGATCAAGAGCTTCAAACAGGTCGCCGTGGATCAGGCCGCCGACGATTGCCGGTGGTTCAATCTGAAGGAGTATATCGACGAGGTGTTGATGAGCCTGGGGCCGCGTCTCAAGCGTTCGGCGCTGGCCGTCACCATCGAGTGTCCGAGTGAGATCGAGGTTCGGGGCTTTCCGGGGGCGCTGGCCCAGGTCTTGACCAATTTCGTGATGAATGCGTTAACCCACGCCTTCGATCCCGGACAAAAGGGGAGTCTTGACGTGGTCGTGACCGAGCCCGAGCCCGATCGGCTGCAACTGGTGTTCCGCGACGATGGCAAGGGCATTCCCGAGGCGGTGCTGCCGAGGATTTTCGACCCGTTCTTTACCACCAACCGCAGCGGCGGCGGCAGTGGGCTTGGCCTCAATATTGTTTATAATGTGGTTCACCAGCAGTTGAACGGCGACGTGACGGTCTCCAGCGTTGCCGGCCAGGGGACGACCTTCACCGTCAGCTTCCCGCGCCTGCGGGTGTGAGGAGTGCGGGCCTCGCGCCCGTCCAAAACCATGAATTATCGACATATCTATCATGCCGGCAACTTCGCCGATGTGATCAAGCACACCGTTCTGATGCTGATCCTGGAGCGGCTGGCGACCAAGCCGACGCCGTTCTTCGTGTATGACAGCCACGCCGGGATCGGGCGCTACGATCTGGCCTCGGAGCCAGCGGTGCGGACCGGTGAGTCCGGGGGCGGCATTGCCCGGGTGCTGGCCGCGGTCGGCAGACGCCCGCCACCCCCGGGGCTGGCGGCCTATCTGGCGGCGGTGGCGGCGCTGAATCCCGAGGATCGGGACGCTCACGGCGCGCCGGTCCGGTGGTACCCGGGGTCGCCGCGGCTGGTCCGGTCCCTGATGCGGCCCGGCGACCGACTGGTGCTGGCCGAGGCGCATCCGGAGGACGCGGCCCTGCTGGCCCGCGGGTTTACCGGCGATGCGCAGGTGGTGGTCCACCAGCAGGATGGTTATCTTGGGCTGAAAGCCTTCCTGCCGCCCCGGGAACGGCGGGGCCTGGTGCTGATCGACCCGCCCTACGAGGATGGCGACGAGGCGGACCGGGCGGTCAGGGGGCTGGCGCTGGCCCATCGCCGCTGGGCGACCGGTGTCTACGCCCTGTGGTACCCGATCAAGGAACGGGCTTGGGTCTGGCGACTTCATGAGGCGCTGATCGCCACCGGCATCGGGCGGATTCTGGCCATGGAGGTCACGGTTTTGCCCGAGGGGGACTGGCGGCAACTGGCGGGCTGCGGCATGGTCGTGGTCAATCCCCCCTGGACCTTGGAGCCGGCCCTGGCCGAACTGTTGCCCTGGTTGCATGGGGTTCTGGGAGCCGGGGCGGGCGGCGCCCGGGTGGAGTGGCTGGTGCCCGAAGCCGGGGGCTAATCCATGGCCCGCTTGGTTGTGTCATACCATCCGCCTTGATGGGTCCTTCTCAAGGCTCGCCGGTGTAACCTCCGTCAGGACCTGGCGCGGGACTCTCCCGTTGCGTGTTCCAGGGCCGGCGACCGCGTTCGGGACCCACCGCGCGGAGGGTGATCTTGCCGTCGGTCAGCCAGATCGCGTGGGCGCCGTTGTGTCGGAGGCTCCAAAAGTCGATGATGGTCGGACCCGGGCAGTGGTGAACGGGTTCGACGGCGACCACCAGATCGGCGATGTCGCAATCCTCTTCGAGGGCCGGACGGTCCCGCACCAGCGCGACGGTCAGTCCGCCGGCCCGGTACAGGCAGCCCAGCGCGTCGCAACTCAGCCGGCCGTCGTTGCTGCGACCGTCGGCCGGCCACGGCTCGGCCGCTTGATTGGTGCCGTCGCGGTGCAGCCAGGTTTGCCCGATCAGCCGGGTTCCGGCCTTGACATCGTTGAAGCTGAGCCCGCCGTCGGCGGTGCGGACCGCCATCGCCGAGCCGTCGCCGGACACCAACAGGTCGGGATGGGGGGCCGCCAGGATACTGGCGAAGCCCAGAAAAATCGGCACCAGTCCCCAGAGTCGCCAGCGCCCCAGCCACAACAGCAACCACAACCCGCCCAGCACGATGGCGGCCAGTCCCGGCACCGGCATGGCCGGAACCCACAGGACCGAGCCGGGCAATGCCGCGGTGATGTGGGCCAGCCAGTTGCAGGCGGCCACGCCCCAGCCCATCGGCACCAGCGCCCAGGCGTCCAGCCCGAACGGCATCAGCCCATAGACCGCCAGCGCCCAGGGCATCACCCAAAAGGTGGTGAGCGGCACGGCGATCATGTTCGACAGCACGCCGTAGAGCGCCATCTGCTGGAAATGATACAGCGAGAACGGCAGGGTCGCGACGGTGGCCACCACCGACGTCAGCATGCTGCCCGCCAGATACAGGACCGCCTGACCGGCGGCCCCGGTGCTGGTCCGCCAGCGGTGCAGCCACGGGTTCGCGACTTCGTAGGTGGCAATCAGCGCGCCCACCGCCGCGAACGACATCTGGAAACTCGGACCCAGCATCTGCTCGGGGGTGTAGGCCATGATCACCACCGCGGAAACCATCAGCAGGCGCATGCTGATCGGGTTGCGGTCGGTCATGATCGCAATCATCACGGTGCCGGTGGACAGCACCGAGCGGAGCGTCGGGGCTGCGGGCCCAACCAGCGCCAGATAGGCGAAGGCGGCCAGCAGTCCGGTGAGCGCCGCCCATTTCTTGATGGGATAGCGCAACGCCACCGGCTCGATCAGCGCCAGCAGCGCCCGCACCAAAAAATACACCAGACCCGCCACCAATGCGATGTGGAGGCCCGAGATCGATAACAGATGGGCCAGACCGGAGTAGCGGTAGTCGTTCATCACGTCCTGGGGGATCGCGGTCTGTTCGCCATTGAGCAACGCTTCCGTCACCGTGGAGGTCGCGCGGTCCGGCAGCACCTCGACGCAGCGTTGGTGGAGCGCCGCCCGCAGCGCCTCCATCTGCAACATCAGACCGCGCCAGGTGGACGGCGGCGGTCCTTCAATCACGGTCGGGGTCCCGAGCGCCGAACCCACCGCGCCGTTGCCGTCGAAGAAGGCCTGCCGCTGGAAATCATAGGCGCCCGGCTCGGCCGGCGCCGCCGAAGGGTGCAGCATGGCCCGGACCCGGATCATGGATCCCGGCGGCGGCGCGGTGTAGCGGCTTTTAAGACCGATCCGGACCTGATCCGGGGTGGCTTCGGCCGGCAGGCGGTCGATGGTGACCTCCGAGAGGGTCAGGCGCACGCCGTCGGGCATGGATTCGGTGATGATCGCCCGCCCGGTCACGGTGACGATGCCCAGCTCGCGGCCGATCATCGGGGCGGTCTGGCTCCAGGTCCGGAGTTGGGCCGCGGTGAACCCCAGCGCCCCGGTAAGCAGAACCAGCAAGGCCCCCAGCCGGGCCGGTTGCCGACCCATCGCCAGTGTCAACACCGCCAGCGTCGCCGCGACCTCGGCGCCCAATCCCAGCGCCGGCTCGACCGGCAACGCAAAATAGAGCGCGATGCCAAAACCCAACCCAACCGGCAGCCACAGCTCCCATCGTTCGCGCTCGGCCGCCAGTCGCCCGGCCAGATCGACAGCCAGGCGCACCGCAAAGTCTCTGACGGCGGTGGTATAGTGCTGAACGGAATCATCGAAAGACCGCTCGGTCATGCGGGCCGCCGCCACTTGGCCAGGTGGAGCCCCTTAGCACGAACAGGCCGGAATGAAATTCATGCCAGGGTATGACATAAGCCGGCAGCGTAACCGATAGAGGGTGGCCTTGCCGAGTGGAAAGACGGTGCGGATGACTTTTGCACGTTTTGTTGCTGATAGTTATTGACCCGGTCGGCTCGGTTCAGTAAAGTGCCGCCGCGCAGCTTGGGCTACCCGGGCTGCGATGTCGATCGCTTGTGTGGTCCTGATACAGGGTTTCACAGACAGGGTCGTTTGCCTCATCCATTGATTGTGAGGGTTGCCCGTTATGGCATTGAGCTATGCGGAGTTCGCCGAAATCGTTCGGTCGGACCGTGAGATGATTCGGGATTTAAAGGCTCCCGAAGGTGTTGCGGAGTGCGCGCATTGTCGCGTTCCGCTCATGGAATCCGTGACGGGAAATCGTCGTCTGGGAGATGGCGCGCACGTTTGCAGCGACTGCTATTTTGACCGCTGGGGCAACGAGATTGACGAGCGCCCACTCCTGACGCCGCGCCTGACACACGGGAGCTGACCGTTGATAACCTATTACTTGGGGGATGCGGAGGTCAAAGGTTATGCTCGGGATCTTGCCAGGAGGTTGAGTGCAGGTCCTTTTCCCGAAGTATGGCTGGCGATGGGACAATCCGGAAACAGAATGGCGGCGCTGGTTGCCGAATTTTTGCCGGAAATGTGCAAACAACAACTGAAGGTAGTCAGATCGGCTTGGGACCGGACCAGGAGCGAGGTTACATTTCTTGATACTTTCGACTCAATCGATCTGACCGCTGTTAAGGTACTGGTTATTGATAGTGCTATACATTCTGGTTCCAGCATGTTTGCCGTGTGCGAGAAATTGGTTACTCTCGGTGCTGACAATGTCATCTCGTATTCGTTGGTACTGAAGCGGAATTCAAGCTTTATCCCAACGTTTTTTGGGGTGCTGATCGGCGACGAGGATCGATCGTATTTTCAGTTAGATGAACTTCCCAACAACCGCCTGATGAAAAAAGATGGTTTTGGCTACATCAGACCCATTATTGACGCAGATATCAGTCGTCAGACGATAAGAGTTGGTGCCGAGGCGGTGGAAGTTTCCTTCGGAGATTTAGTATACGAAAATAGGGCGAGAAAATCATCTGTTTACTTGTATATGAACGGCAAAGATGTTTGCGGATATGTGAGCTTCTGCATCCTCGGTGGACGCCTCTTTATTGATACTGTGGCCTCCGGTGAAGAGTACCGGGGCAGGGGTGTTGGTTCTGCATTGGTACGTTGGGCCGAAACATTGGCGCGCTCGTGCCGTTGCGAAGTTGTAGAGTTATGGTCGATTGGCGATAGGGTTGGTTTTTACGAGGATCTCGGTTTTTCTATTGTGGAAGGCAAGAAGATTACTTACGATCGAAATACAAGCTTTATATATATGCAGCGTAAAATACTGTATAATACAAAAGAACATGCGATGAATATCGTCTAATCGGCCATGTTTCAGGTTGGCCGGTGACTGCCCGGGGTGGTTGTGCGGTCTGGGTGCGTAGCATGTCACTGAACACTAAGGTGCTTCAACCGATTCCGGCGTTGGGCGCGGCAGTAACGATCTGTTAGGATGCCGGCCCTAGAGTATCGGCCAGAGTATCGTCGTCGAGTCCGTCACCCCGAGACCGCCCGGTTGCCTGAATGACTGTTGTCACTCGTTTTGCCCCGTCCCCCACCGGCTTTCTGCATATTGGCGGAGCGCGTACCGCGCTGTTCAATTGGCTGTTTGCCCGGCATCATGGCGGACGCTTTTTGTTGCGGATCGAGGATACCGATCGGCAGCGGTCCACCGAGGCCGCGGTGGCGGCGATTCTGGATGGGCTGTCGTGGTTGGGCTTGAACTGGGACGGCGACGCCATCTCGCAGTTCGGCCGCCGGGACCGCCACGCCGCGGTGGCCGAAGCCATGCGCGCCGCCGGACAGGCTTACCACTGCTATTGCAGCCCCGAGGAGCTGACCGAGCTGCGCGAGCGCCAGAAGGCGACCGGTCAGCCCATGCGCTATGACGGCCGTTGGCGCGACCGCCCGGCCGGCGATGCGCCTGCGGGGGTGTCACCGGTGGTCCGTCTGCGGGCGCCCCGGGATGGCGAGACGGTGCTTCAGGATCGCGTCCAGGGGGAGGTTCGGGTTCAGAACGAACAGTTGGACGACATGGTTCTGCTGCGCGCCGATGGCACGCCGACGTATATGCTATCGGTGGTGGTGGATGACCATGACATGGGCGTGACCCATGTCGTTCGGGGCGACGACCATTTGACCAATGCCTTCCGGCAGATCCAGATCTACAAGGCCATGGGCTGGGAACCGCCGGTCTTTGCCCATATTCCGCTGATTCACGGCGCCGACGGCGCCAAGCTGTCCAAGCGTCACGGCGCGCTGGGCGTCGACGCCTATCGCGACATGGGCTATCTGCCCGAGGCCCTGCGCAATCATTTGCTGCGGCTGGGTTGGGGTCACGGCGATGACGAGATCATTTCTGACGTGCAGGCGACCGAGTGGTTTGGTCTTGAGGGCATCGGCCGGTCGGCGGCTCGTTTCGATTTTGGCCGACTTGACAGCCTGAACGCGCACTATCTGCGTCACGCCGATGATCAGAGGTTGGTGGACGCTGTTGTGCCGCGCTTGGAAGCGGAGTTGGCCATTATTTTGACGCCTGATCAGCGTGACCTGTTGCGCCGGGCTATGCCGGGGTTGAAGGCGCGGGCCAAGACCCTGGCCGAATTGGCGGCGTCTGCCCGGTTCTACTTCGCCGTCCGCCCCCTGGCGTTGGATGCCAAGGCGGCGGCGCTGTTGGACGCCGGGGCTCGGAGGCGGTTGACCCTGGTCGCCGAACGCCTGGCCGCGTTGAACGACTGGCAGGCCGACGCCATTGAGGCGGTCACCCGTGAATTGGCCGAACAGCAGGCCTGCAAGCTTGGGCAATTGGCGCAACCCTTGCGCGCGGCGCTGACCGGCAGTACTGTGTCTCCGCCGGTCTTCGAGGTTGCCGGGTTATTGGGCAAGGACGAAGCGTTGGCAAGATTACAAAGCGTAGGAACGTCAGAGTCGGTATAATGGTGGCAGGTTGCGCCTTGCCACCCACGGCCCTATATTGGCCGCAGAATTCACCAGCCGTTAAGCCCCCGGGATTCCCCCCCCCCCTTCCCTAAGTCACTGCACCGAAAAAGGGATTTGCTGAATGAGCCAAGCAGCCTCCACGGCGGCACCTGCCGAGGGCAAGCCCGCCGATAATAGCTTCACACTGACCGATAACCGGAGCGGCAAGTCTTACAAGCTCCCGGTCCTCAAGGGCACAATCGGCCCGGACGTGATCGACGTTCGCAAGCTCTATGCCGATACCGACTGTTTCACGTTCGATCCGGGCTTTACATCGACCGGAAGTTGCGAGTCCAAGATCACCTTCATTGATGGCGATCAGGGCGTGCTGCTGCACCGCGGCTATTCCATCGATGAATTGGCCGAGCAGAGCGACTTCATGGAAGTCTGCTACTTACTGTTGAATGGTGAGTTGCCGAATCGGGCGGAAAAGTACCAGTTCGAACAGGTCATCACCCATCATTCGATGGTTCACGAGCAGTTGACCTTCTTCTATCGCGGGTTCCGGCGCGACGCCCACCCGATGTCGATTCTGTGCGGCATCACCGGTGCGCTGGCGGCGTTCTACGGCGACTCGCTGGATATTACCGACCCGCACCAGCGTCTGATCGCATCGCACCGCCTGATCGCCAAGATGCCGACCATCGCCGCGATGGCCTACAAGTATTCGATGGGCCAGCCGTTTGTTTACCCGCGTAATGACCTTCGCTATTCCGAGAACTTCCTCAGCATGACCTTTGCCATGCCGAGCGAGCCGTACCACGTCAATCCGGTGGTGGCGAAGGCGATGGATCGGCTGTTCATTCTGCACGCCGACCATGAGCAGAATGCGTCGACGTCGACGGTCCGATTGGCCGGGTCTTCGGGGGCCAACCCGTACGCCTGTATCGCCGCGGGCATTGCATCCTTGTGGGGGCCGGCCCATGGCGGCGCCAACGAGGCGGTGCTCAACATGTTGCAGGAGATCGGGCACAAGGACCGCATCCCCGAGTGCATCAAGCGGGCCAAGGACAAGGATGATCCGTTCCGTCTGATGGGCTTTGGTCACCGGGTGTACAAGAACTACGATCCGCGCGCTCAGGTCATGCGCCGGAGCTGCCACGAGGTTTTGGGCGAGTTGGGGATCAAGAACGATCCGCTGCTCGACATCGCGATGGAGCTGGAGCGGATTGCGCTCGAGGATGATTACTTCGTTGAACGCAAGCTCTATCCGAATGTCGACTTCTATTCGGGCATTATTCTCAAGGCGATCGGCTTCCCGACCTCGATGTTCACCGTTCTGTTCGCGCTGGCGCGGACCGTCGGCTGGATTTCCCAGTGGAAGGAGATGATCGAAGATCCGCAGCAGAAGATCGGCCGTCCGCGTCAGCTTTACAAGGGTGCCACACGGCGGCCCTACGTGCCGCTGGCGATGCGTGGCTGATCAGTTTCCATCAGAGAGCGGGGCGGACGGCACGGGTAACCGTGCCGTCCGTATTCCGGCGGTGGTGTGCCGGCCGCCGCGGCGGCAGCGTGCGGCCAACGATAACCAGCCGCCGCCGCGGGTCCGGCTGATGCGCTGGGGGCAGCTTACGGTTTTGGCGTTGGCGTTGGTGGTCTTGAGCTGGGCGGCCCTGTTCCGGTGATGGTGGTTTGACGGGGTTCCGATCGCCTTGGGGAGGCCCCGACTCATCAGGACTGACGCGCCAAGGGGCGTGCGCGCCGGGGGCTCCGCCTTCGGAACAAGGGAGTTCCCTCGGGTGGCGGCAGGGTGTTTTGAAGCGAGGGCCGAAAGAGGAACCATGAAGCGTGCTGTCCTGGCGCTGGCCGGGCTCGGGGCCGTTCTGGCGGTGTGGGAGGGCGCGCCGCGTCTGGGCTGGGTGTCGCCTTCGGTTCTGCCACCGCCGAGCGGTCTGCCGTTGGCCTTCTGGCGCGCGTACGCTGATGGTTGGCTGGACGCGGTGCGGGAGAGTCTGGGGCAGTACCTGATGGGCGTTGGCATCGGCGCGGGGCTGGGAATTTTACTGGGCTTCGCCGTGGCTCTGTCACCCCGGCTGGAGGCCTTGCTGTCGGGACCGATGCAGGTGCTGCGGCCGGTGCCGGCCCTGGCCTGGGTTCCGGTCGGCATTCTGTGGTTCGGTTTTACCGGCCCAGCGGTGATTTTTGTGGTCGCGATCGGGGTGTTTGGGGCGAATGCGCCTGCCGCCTGCGGTGCGGTCCAGGCCGTGGACCGCGAACTGGTGGAGATGGCCGAGGCCTATGGACAGGGGGGCCGTTGGTCAACCGCGGCCAAGGTTCTGTTGCCGGGGGCTGCGGCCGGTATCCTGGTGGGCATCCGGGCCGGTTTGGCACAAGGCTGGCTGGCGGTGGTGGGGGCTGGGTTGGCGGGTATTCCGGGTTTGGGCCAGCGGATGGAGCAGGCCGCCTCGGGGCATGCGGCGGATGCGGTGCTGGTCTATCTGATCACGTTTATGGCTTTGTTCGGGTTGACCGATGCCCTGTGGGTGCTCGTGCGGGACCGGTTGTCGGCATGGCAACGCTAGTGGATATCCGCAATCTGACCATCGCTTATGGTTCGGCGCCGCCGGTGCTCGCGGACTTTTCGGTGACGTTGGCCGAGCGTTCGTTGACCTGCATCGTTGGTCGGTCGGGGGTTGGCAAAACGTCGCTGCTGCGGGTGATTGCCGGACTGGCGCCCCCGCGTAGCGGCGCGGTGGTGATGGCCGGGGCCGATGGGCCTGTCGCCGCTGCCGATGCGGTCCACGGTTGCCGTCCCTTGGCCCTGGTGTTTCAGCAACCAAGGCTGTTGCCGTGGCGCCGGGTGATCGACAACGTGATGTTCGGTCTCGAAGGTGTGCTTGGCCACGACGACCGTTTGCGGCGGGCGCAGTCGGTGCTGACGCAGGTCGGACTGGCCGACCATGCTGGTCGGTGGCCGCACCAGTTGTCGCGCGGCCAGTGCCAACGGGTGAATCTGGCCCGGGCGTTGGCGGTCAGGCCACGAGTGATGCTGCTCGACGAGCCGTTTTCCGCACTCGACACCGTGACCCGGCAGGGACTTCAGGCCGATGTGCTGCGTTTGTGGCGGGAAACCGGAACCGCGGTGCTGCTGGTCACCCAAGATATCGAGGAGGCGGTGTTGTTGGCCGAACGGGTGCTGGTGCTCGGTGGCCGGCCGGCACGGGTCATCAGAAACTTCCCGGTGACGTTACCCTATCCCCGACAACGTGAATCCCATCGATTCGCAACACAGGTCAAGACGCTCCGCGATACGCTGGCCGAACTGGTCGCCGATGGCGAAGGCATTTGATCCCAGAGAGTTGATCGCGAGGTGGTGCCACATAAGGTAGTCCGATGAAGGCATCTTCCTGGACTTGATTGCAGATCATGCTCTGGTATCATGCGGTGCGGCAACGGGAGGAGACGTGATCGAATTCCCGTAGCCTTGACCAAGCCGGAGAGTGATGGCAGGGCGCGGGTCTTGCGGGCCTGCGTGGGTTGGGGGGGCGAGTGGTCGAGCGCATCCAGAAAAGCCCGGTCAGTCCCGACGTGGCGCAGGTCCCAGCGCCGGTCGACCGGGCGCCCGCGACCGCCCGCGCGGCATTGGGGATGCTGGTTGGGCTGGTCTTTGTCGCTGCCGCGGGTTGGATCATCACCCAGGGTTACCGCATCTCGTTCGAATCCGCCGAGGCGCACAATATCCGGGTGCTTCGGGCCTTTGACCATGCTGCCGGGCGCTTCTTCGGGCGGATCGAACCGGTCGTGGTTGGGGTGGCCGACGATTTTTTTCGCATGGGCCCGCCCCACTTTGCGAAAGAGGCCGATCGGCTGTCGATGCCGTTGGGCATCGTCGACGCGGCTGGCGGGGTGGTGGCAGCCACCGATAACCGGGTTCGGGCGCTCCTGGTGCAGGCAATACGCCAACGGCCGGCGTTGTTTCAGCCCCCTTTGGTTTTTCAGCCGCCGCGATTGTTGATGATGCCGGTGGCCACCGGCCAGGATGCCGGCGTCGCGGGGCGGGAGGGACCACCGATCCTGATCGGCTGGCGGGTGAGCGGCGCCGAGGGCGCCTTCGCGGTGGTGGCCGGTGTTCTCGGGGCTGCTTCCCTGCGTGCGGTGCTGGCGGGTGATCTGGTCGATGACCGGTCGCGCCTGGCCCTGATGACCTCCGAGGGCGACGTGTTGCTTCCGCAACCCGGGCTTGATGCCGACGGGTTAGCTGAAGCGATTCGTCGAATGCTGCCGCCGGGCCAACTGATCGGGGCGTTCGAGGGGGCCCAGCGGGAACGGCTGGAGCCGGGTGGCCCGGAGTGGCGGCTGGCGTTTCACCGGGTCGCCGGCTATCCGGTGGTGGTGGCAGCGGCGATGACCGGTGATCAGGTCCAGCCGTCCTGGCGAGCCCGGGCGTTGATCGGGACGGCGGCGATGCTGGCCTTGTTGGCCCTGGTCGGTGGGCTGGCGAGTCTTCATCTCCGTGCCGTCAGCCGGGTCCGGCGGGACTTCGAGGGGTTGGCGCGCGAGCGGTCGCTGAAGGAGCGACGGTCCGCCGAGCGCCTGCTGGCCGCCGAGCGCCTGACCCATCTGGGGCACTGGGAGCATGATCTGCTCGGCTCCGGTGATTACTGGTCGGCCGAGACCTACCACATTCTAAGGGTGGCGCCGGAGCGGGAGGTCGCTCCCATGGAGCGCCTGCGGTCGGTCATTCTTCCCGCCGACCGGGACCTGGAGCGGGAGGCTTGGGTTCTGGCGCTCACCGGGGTCAAGCCCTACGATGTTCGGGTCCGCATTGTTCACCCGGACGGGGCGATCCGTCATGTCCAGCTTCAGGCCGAGGTGCTGCGCGATGATGCCGCGCAACCGGTCAAGCTGATCGGCACGATCCTGGATGTCACCGAGCGTGCGCACTTCGAGTCCCGTCTGCGCGAAAGCGAAGAACGCTACCGCAAGACCTTCGAGGCGGCCCAGGATGCGCTGTTGCTGGTGGATCGGGAGACCGGCCGTGTGATCGACGCCAACAGCGCCGCCACCCGCCTCTATGGCCATCCGCGCAGCGTCCTGTTGGGCCTGTGCTGGGAGCAGGTGGTCGGGGGCGACGGGGCGGCGATGGCCGGTCCGGCCCGCCACCGTCGCCGGGACGGTACCGAATTGTTTGTCGACCTGTCGGTCGCCGAAGCCGAGCTGGCGGGACGGGCAGCCGGCATTGTGGCGGTGCGGGACGTCACGGCGCGCATGGAGTCGGAAGCACGGCTGGTGCGGACCACGAAGTTGCTGACCGATGCGGAACGCATCGCCCATCTGGGGTATTGGGACTGGGACCGGCTGGCTCGAACCCACCATTGGTCGGAGGAGCACTGGAGACTGCTCGGCCTGGATCCGACGGTGGTCCGGCCGGGCTACCGGACCTTCATTGCCTTGGTTCATCCCGAAGATCGTGTTCGGGTCACTGAGTTCCCACTCAGTCTTGGCGGCCATGGGGATACCGGGACCATACAATTCCGCATCATCCGTCCGGACGGAGAAACACGTCAGCTGAGTACCACCGTTCGGGTCGAGCGGACCGCTGCCGGAGAAATTGCCCGCCTTTTCGCCATTCAAAAGGATGTGACTGCAAAAAGGCAGGCGGAGATTGCTCTGGCCGAAAGTCATGCAACGTTGCTGTCGGTGGTCAATGCCACTCAGGAAGACTCGGTGATGCTCGTTTCCGCGGACGGAATCATCCAGGTGGCGAATAATCGGGCGGCCCGCAGTTTCGGATGTGCCACCGCCGACCTTTGCGGTCGGGAGCTTCGGGCGCTGATTCTCCGGGATTCCTGGGCGCTCTGGCAAAGCCGCTTGGATCAGGTCGCGGCCAGTACCCGAACGTCACGCTTCGAACACAGCCGTGGCGGCATCGTCTTCGATGCTCATCTTTCGCCGGCGTTGAGTCACAGCGGCCGGTTGGTCGGCATCGCGGTCTTCGAACGCGATGTCACCGCCCGCAAGCAGGTGGAAATCAATCTGCGTCTGCTGACCCGGGCCATCGAACAAAGTCCGCTCTCGGTTGTCATCACGGATCGGGAAGGACGCATCGTCTATGTCAACCCGCACTTTGTGGCGGCGACCGGCTATGCGGCCGAGTTCGTCATCGGCAAGGACCCCAGCCTGTTCAAGTCAGGCTATACCCCACCCGACGAATACCACCGTTTGTGGGACACCATTACCTCGGGTCAGGTTTGGCAGGGCGAGTTTCATAACCGGATGAAGAACGGCGATATGCACTGGGAGTCGGCATCCATCGCCCCGGTCCGCGATGAACGTGGCGTGATTACCCATTTCGTCGCGGTTAAAGAGGACATCACCCAGCGCAAGCGCGCCGAAATCGAACTCCTGGCGGCCAAAGAGCGAGCCGAAGCGGCGAGCCTCAGTAAGTCGCAATTCCTCGCCACCATCAGCCATGAACTGCGAACGCCTCTTAACGCCATCCTTGGGTTTTCCGAAGTCATTAAGGACAGCCAGGGCAACCCCGAAACCATCGCGCGGGTCGGTGATTACGCCCGACACATCCATTCCAACGGCACCCATCTGCTAGGTCTGATCAATGACCTGTTGGATCTGGCGAAAATCGAAGCCGGGAAGTTTGAGTTGCACGAGGCGTTCGTGGACGTCGAGGAGGTGATTTTCGCCGCGACCGAGATGGTGCGCAGCCGTGCCGAAGCCGGGCAATTGATGCTGACGGCCCAGGTGTCGCGGGGATTGCCGTTGCTGCGCGCCGACGATCGCGCCTTGCGTCATATCCTGATCAACCTGCTGTCCAATGCGGTCAAGTTCACCCCCGAGGGGGGGACGATCACCGTCTCGGCTGGCATCGACGACAACGGCCTGATGGCGCTGGCGGTCGCCGACACCGGCATCGGCATCGCCGCGGCCGACATCGCCAAGGCTCTGGAACCGTTTGGCCAGATCGATAACGCGCTGTCGCGTCGGCACGACGGGACCGGGTTGGGCTTGCCGCTCTGCCGGTCGCTGGTCGAGCGGCACGATGGCCATCTGGAAATCGCCGGAGTTCCGGGCGTCGGCACCACCGTCACCGTTCGCCTCCCAAGGGATCGGATCATTATTCCGGGCGCCGGGGCCTGTTGGCCGGAATCGGAGTCGTGACATGAGCGAAAAGCCCCCCGAGCCGCGCCCGCCATCCCCCCCGACCACCCGTCGCGCCGAGGTCGAGGCCGCGCGCAGGACGAGGTTGGTTCAAGGGTACCGGGGACACTTGAAATCCCTGGGCGGCGATGACGAGACCATCAAGCAGATGGCCGATGCGCTACGCCGGGTCCTGCATCGGGAATGATCGGTTCCCGCGGCGCTTGGGGCCATGAGCGGGGGTGATTTAAAAAAAGTCATGGAAGGTTCAAAAAAGGTGTGGACAGGGTAGGTCGAGGTGACTACAAAGCGCCTCACCGACGGGGTGGCCGGCGGGGCGGATCGGAAAGGCCTTC
>CAIYNU010000074.1 GCA_903927615.1 uncultured Rhodospirillales bacterium
CCTGGTCGCCGAAGGCATTTCGTAGGGGCATTGCCCCTACAACCCCACCAAAGGCCGACGGCCTTTGGAAACCGTTAACCTGGCAATTTTGCTGACACGACACATTAGGAGCCGAGCCTCCTTGCCGGTCCTGGCTTCAAGGCCGGTTGGCCTTTTGTGGGCGTCGGCAGAGCCCATAAAAGCGTTTTATGCCAAAGCCCCGTCTGATCCTGAGTTCTCTCGGGTTTGACCGGCCCCCCCCTGGGGCAATCCTGACGCTCACCGCGATCACCTTCGACGGTGCTCCCCGAGTCGCCCTCTGATACCGCGGTCCAGGCTTGGCGCGGGACGATCTTTCGCATCCGGTCACGCTCCGGTAGGGGGGCCGGGAGGTTGCCGCAATCCAAAATTATCGTCTTTTTACAAGGTATTAATCTTGCCCAGAGAACACTCGGAAACCGCTGGTCGGCACTTGGCCGAAAGAAGAATGGACGCGGTTCTTCGCGCATGGCTTAATTTCCATGTAGCCAGTGCATAGTTATCAATTGAGCTGTTTTATCGGCAAGGTCCATCTTCGTTTTGCGCTGCGGCAAATTGGATTGGAGAGCGTGACGATGACCAGCGTGATGATTGTCGAAGACTCGGTCATGATGCGATTGATGATCGCCGAGATCGTCCGAACCGATCCCGAGTTCGAAGTGGTCGACCGGGTGCGGAATGGTTGCGAGGCGTTGGAAAAATTACGGCGGAGCGATTGCGATATTGTTCTGCTCGATATGGAAATGCCGTGCATGAATGGGCTGGAGGCGCTGAGACGGATGCGCCTGATCAGCGGTGCCAAGGTCATCGTGGTGTCGTCGTCGGCAGAGGCCGGTTCGTCCGCCGCGATCGCGGCCCGCCGCGAGGGCGCGATTGCGGTGATTGCCAAGCCTTCGGGCACGGTGAGTCTGGACCTCAAGGCGAAGAAGGGCCATGAGATCGTCCGGGCCTGCCGCAAGGCGGTGAGGTTGTCCGGCACGGCCTGATTGGCTGACCTGGAAACCTCTTTGAGGTTTACGCTCACCGACACCTGAGGCGCGGTTAACCGTTCTTCTGAGCGGGGATGGCCTTGAGCTTGTCCACCAGCAGGTCAAAGGGTTTCAGGATCAACGCTTCCAAGTCCGGGCGATGGTCCAGGCGGGCCAGGGCAAAGGCAGCCGCTTCGATGACCGCAAGGCTTTCCCGCCGGGGCTCGCGGCGAAGTTTGCCGTAGCGCGAGCGGCTGGGAGGATTTAGGACCAGTCTGTGCGCTTTGAGCAACCATGGATTGCGCCACCATAAGGCTTTGGCCTGACTCCAGGTTCCATCCAGCAGAATGATGCCGTCGAGCGACCGCAGAATCGAGGCCGCCGACGCCAGCCGCTCACCGGATCGGCTGAGGACCAAAAGGGGGTTCTCTTCGGGGCGGGGTGTGTCCTTGGCGGAACCAAGATACAGCACGCCCCAACGTTTCATGTCGACCTCTTGCTCCAGCAGTCGCCTGAGGCTTGGCCAGGACAAACCGACCCTCAACACAGAGTTGCGCAACTGGCAATGCGTTAACCAACCGGTGCCGAGGGATTCGGCTTGCTCTTGGGGATGTTGGAGGATGACCACCGTCGTTTTGGTATCAATCGGGTCGATGGCGGCGCAAACGCACAAACCCTCGGCTTTCTGACAATGCGGGCAGGACTCGTGGGGCGGACAGGACATGCGGGGCTTTTCGATGGGGTTCGAATCGGGAAACAACCTTACTCTGCTTTGCCGTCGCTCGCGATGGTTTGCGTGCGTTTCGGTGTGGAATTCCAGCCCGCCGCTAGGGCGTGATCAAATGATGCTCGGGTGGTCGACCAGAGCCAGCATCGGCAGATCGCTGGGGCGGTTGCCATAGCCCCAAGTCGGGCCGGTCGGCGCGTGTGCGGCCAGATAAGCTCGGACGCGGTTAGCCTTGGCCGTGCGGACACAGTTGTCGGCGGCGAGGCGACCGGTCAGGTGGCCGGCGCTGATGTCCATGGGGGTGGCCAGGATATCGTCAACCGGTAATCCTTCAAGAAGGATTGGCAAATAGATGTCCAGGGCGCCGCTGGCCACCACCACCCGCTGTCCCGCGGCGGCGTGCGCCAGCAACGCCTCCCGTTGGGGTTGGCGCCAGATCAATCGGGCTTTCAGACGGCGGGCGGCGGCATAAGCATCGTCCACGGCAACGCCGGCCAAGGTTGCCCGCAACAGGCGCGCTTTGACCGATCCGGCGAAGTCGGCACCGGCCGCTGGGCCGGTGAGGGCACCCCAGACCGCAGCGACCATGGCCCGTCTGGTGCGGAGCGGACCGGTCACCTGATCAAGGAATTTCGGGAGGCTGTCGCCCCTGATCAAAGTGCCGTCGAAGTCGAAGACGGCGACTCCGGCTGCGGGGTTCGGTGATGAACGGGGGTAGCCCCGGACTCCTGAGCCCATTACCGGGTCCACGGGGCGGCGGCCCGCTGCCTGAGCAGATGGTCGGCCAGTACGCAGGCCATCATGGCTTCGCCCACCGGCACCGCTCGAATCCCGACGCACGGGTCATGGCGGCCCTTCGTCACGATTTCGGTGTCGAGTCCGTGGATGTCCACGGTTCGGCGCGGGGTTAGAATCGAACTGGTCGGTTTGACCGCGAATCGGGCAACGATGTCCTGGCCACTGGAGATGCCGCCAAGGATGCCGCCGGCGTGGTTGGACAGAAAATCGACGCCGCCACCGGGCCGCGCCCGCATCTCGTCGGCATTGTCTTCCCCAGACAGCGCCGCCACCGCGAAACCGTCACCGATCTCTACGCCTTTGACCGCGTTGATACTCATCAGCGCCGCCGCCAAGTCCGAGTCGAGCTTGCCGTATACCGGTTCGCCCAGCCCCGCCGGCACGCCGTCCGCCACCAGTTCCACGACGGCACCGATGCTGGAACCGGCCTTGCGGATGCTGTCCAGGAACTCGCACCACAGATCGACGCTGCCCGGGTCGGGGCAGAACAGGGGGTTCCGGTCCACTTCGGCCCAGTCCCAACGGCTGCGGTCGATGCGGTGAGGACCCAATTGGACCAACGCCCCCCGGATGCGGATGCCGGTCCCCAGCACGAGCCTGGCCACAGCGCCGGCGGCGACTCGGGCAGCGGTTTCGCGGGCGGAGGCCCGCCCGCCTCCCCGATGGTCCCGTATACCGTATTTGACCCAATAGGTGTAGTCGGCATGGCCCGGGCGAAACCGCTCGGCAAGGTCGCCGTAGTCCTTGGACCGCTGGTCCTGGTTTTCGATCAGCAACTGAATCGGCGTGCCGGTGGTCAGGCCCTGGAACACCCCCGAGAGAATCCGAACCTGATCGGGTTCTTGCCGTTGGGTGGTAAAGCGGGACTGGCCCGGTCGGCGCCGATCGAGGAAAGGCTGAATGTCGGCTTCAGACAACGGTAGCCGCGAGGGCACACCGTCGACGACCACACCAATGGCCGGTCCGTGGCTTTCCCCCCACGTGGTGATGCGAAACAGGGTACCGAAACTGTTGCCGGCCATGGGCCTTGCCCGAATCAAAAGGGGGGGAGCCACGGGCTCCGGGAGCGGGCTTTTGGGGGAGTGCGCCTCCCCCAAGCCTTCGCCGTAGGTCTGGGTGGACGACCCGTTATTCGGGCGCCTTGGTTCCGCCCAGCGAGGATAGCAACGCCGCGGTCTTTTCGGCGTTGTCGACCGAAACCATGCCAACGGTGTGGTAACCTGCGTCGACGTGATGAACTTCGCCGGTGACGCCACTGCCGAGGTCGCTGAGCAAATAGAGCGCCGAGCCGCCCACCTCCTGGATGGTAACGTTGCGCTTCAGAGGGGCGTTGAGTTCATTCCATTTCAGGATATAACGGAAATCGCCGATACCGCTGGCCGCCAGCGTTTTGATCGGACCCGCCGAGATGGCGTTGACCCGGATGTTTCGAGAGCCAAGGTCGGCGGCAAGGTAACGAACGCTGGCTTCGAGCGCGGCCTTCGCCACCCCCATGACGTTATAGTGCGGCATCACCCGTTCCGCGCCATAATAGGTCAGCGTCACCAAGCTGCCGCCCGCGGTCATCAACGGCACCGCGCGCTGGCACACCGAGGTAAATGAATAGCAGGAGATATCCAGCGTCCGCAGAAAGTTGGCGCGCGTGGTATCCAGATAGAGGCCATCCAGTTCGGCCTTGTCGGAGAAGGCGATGGCGTGGACCAGGAAATCGAGTCGGCCCCAGGCCTCCTTGATGGCGGCGAAGGTGGCGTCGATACTGGCTTCGTCGGTCACGTCGCAAGGCAGTACCAGCCGTGAGCCGAGGGAATCGGCCAACGGCCTGACCCGCTTGGCAAGGGCATCGCCCTGGTAGGTGAACGCCAACTCGGCGCCGTGAGCGGCGGCTGTGGTGGCGATGCCCCAGGCGATGGAGCGGTCATTGGCCACACCCATAATCAGGCCACGTTTACCCGCCATCAGCGGGGAAGAATTGGTCATCGAGACCTCGTCGGTAGCGAACGGTGGTAAGGAACGGCTTTGGTGAGGAAACTGCTCCGCCCCATCAAGGGCGCCATCCTACACCAAACACCATAACGGTCAAATTGAGGCGGGGCTGAAATTGGGCGGGGATCAAATGGGGCAGGAGGGCGGAATGCCGGAGCAGTGGCAAGAGGTCTGGTGGTCGGTGCGGCGCCGCCTGGTGGAGATGGTGGCAGCACTGGCGGATGCCGGCCATTTCTGCTACTATGCAGGGAAGAAGTTTTACTTCGACAATTATTTTAACACGGCCGCGGCGATGACATACACGTCATTGTTGGCTCTGGTTCCGTTAATGACGATTGTCTTCGCCATTTTCTCGGCGTTTCCGGCGTTTTCGCGTCTCCGCAGTCAGGTTCAGGACCTGCTGTTCGATAATCTGGTGCCTCAGGTTGGGGCGGCGGTGCGGGAGTATCTCGATCGGTTTATGGAGAATGCCGGGCAGTCGACGGCGTTCGGCGTGATTGGTCTGGCGGTGTCGGCGGTGCTGCTGCTGTCCACCATCGAGGGCGCGTTCAGCGCCATCTGGCGAATCAGTGAGCCAAGGCCCCGGATTATTCGTTTTCTGAGTTTCTGGGCGATTCTGACGCTGGCACCGTTGTTGTTCGGCGCCGGGTTGTCGCTGTCCAGCGTGCCGATCCTGAGCAGCGTCGTCAACCGACTGCATCAGGCGACTGCTCCCTTGGGACACTTTTCTGTATTGGTTCCGGGTTTACTCGAGTTTTGCGGGTTCACCCTGCTCTATGTCGTCGTCCCTAACCGGTCGGTGCGATGGCCGGACGCCTGTTGGGGTGGTGCGGCCGCAGCGATACTGCTGGAAGCGTCCAAAGCAGGCTTCGTCTGGTATATGCGGTCGTTTCCAGCTTACGAAACAATCTATGGCGCGCTATCAACCGTTCCTATTTTCCTGCTATGGCTTTATATAGCATGGTGTACCGTACTAATAGGTGCAGTAGTTACGGCTACGTTGCCAGAATGGCGGGCTGGTAAGCTGATTGCCCATGGCCCGGGCGAGTTGCTTCCCGCACCGAGGTTGGCGGTGGCGCTGGCGGTTCTCCAAGAATTAATGCTTGCCAGCCGGAATGGAGGTGGGGCCCGGCGGCGAACGCTCAGTGACCGCATTCCGGTTGGTTCGGTGGTGATTGAGGGCATTCTGGAGCAACTGCGGGAAGCCGACTGGGCCGATCGGACCACCCGCAACACCTGGGTGGTGACGCGCGACCTGGCCGAAGTGACGCTCTACGATCTTCAGGAGGCCATGGGGATCGGGATGCATGGTTCGGTTCGTGACGTTGCGGTGCTGGACGCTCCATGGCGGGAACGGTGCGCCATGTTGCTCGACATGGCCGACACAAGTTACCGTGATGTCCTGGGCGTCACCTTGAAGGACTTGCTGTCGGAAAAACGTGCGCCAATTTCGGTGGACCGGCAGTCCGTGGCGCTCTTGACCAACGATCTCCAGCCTGCTGCCGGTCCGAAGAACCCGGCGCGCCCATGAGGTGCGGACCGTTACGCAAACGGCGCGCCGATTCGGCGCGCCGCAATGCTGTATGTGCCCGCCACTGCTGCCGCGTAGCGGGTCTTTGGTGCCTGGTTAGGCCGGCAAATGTTGGCCTAGGCGACTGATTTCGTCTTTGAGCTTCAGTTTCTCGCGCTTCAGTCTCGTGATGACATTGGTGTCGGGGGAGGGACGCTGGTTTTCAGCTTTCAACTCGTCTTCCAGCGACTGATGTTTCAACCGCAGAGATTCGATACGGTCTTCAAACGACATTGATTCCCCTCCATCCAGGAATGCGACCGGCGTCTGGTTAAGACGAAGGCCGACAAAGTGCAAGTGTTACCGGGGTTGACCGCTTTCAAGAGCCTTGGGCGACAGGCAGGGGCAGGATTGGCGTCATGCCGACGGGGAAGTCCGCTCACCCTGTGTGTCAGTGTGGACGGTCTGCCTGTGGCCACGCTAGAAACATCCCCCATGAACCCAACTCCGCGCCTCATCGTCGGAATCAGCGGTGCCTCCGGTGTGATTTACGGCATCCGCCTGCTCGAGACTCTACGCGCTTTGCCGTTCGAATCCCACTTGGTTATGAGTCGGGCGGCGGAACTGACGCTTGCGCATGAGACCGACCTGAAACCCGCCGACGTGAGGCGGTTGGCGGACGCCTGTTACGGCGCGAACGACATCGGTGCCGCGATTGCCAGCGGCAGTTTCCCAACTCTGGGTATGGTGGTGGCGCCGTGCTCGATTCGGACCATGAGCGAGATTGCCACCGGGATTACGTCCAATCTGCTGACTCGTGCCGCAGACGTGACGCTGAAAGAGCGCCGTCGGCTGGTGTTGATGGTCCGTGAGACACCCTTGCATCTGGGGCATCTGCGCACCATGGCGACCGTGACCGAACTTGGTGCGGTGATCGCACCGCCGATGCCGGCCATGTACATTCGACCGACCAGCATCACGGAACTGGTCGATCACACCGTTGGTCGGGTGCTGGACCTGTTCGGGATTGACAGCGGTCGGGTGAAGCGGTGGGGCGAGGACAGGGGCGAGGGCTGATGGTCCGGGTTTATATGCTCGATGGTGCGGACCCATCGGGGGGCCGAACCTTTGACGCTGATCTGTCCCGGTCTTGTGTGATAGGTTGCGCTCCGGCTGCCGCCGTCGTGCGGTGCCGGCCGGCAAACGGACTCTAGGGGGCGGGAGAAGGCGGAATGTCTCGAGCGGTCGACGACGTCAAGAACTGGATGAACATGTTCCGCTGGATCGTCAAGCTGATCCGCGACGAGTTCGGAGTCGACGAAAAGCTCCTGGTCCGGACCGCCACCCTTGAAACCGACTGCGGCCTAACCATCGAGCAGGTTGAAGAGGTGCTCGAAATCATCGCTGAAAGTTTCGTGATTCGGTTTCCGGAGGGGACACTCGACGAGATCGTCAAGCTCGAGGAGTTGTGCATGGTCGCGTCGTGGATCAAAGGCTATTACAAACGACCCGAATTCATTTCGGCAGGCTACGAAGACCGCTGCCGGCAGATGAACCAGATCGCCGCCTGAATCCGCGGCGCTTGGGGCCATGAGCGGGGGTGATTTAAAAAAAGTCATGGAAGGTTCAAAAAAGGTGTGGACAGGGTAGGTCGAGGTGACTACAAAGCGCCTCACCGACGGGGTGGCCGGCGGGGCGGATCGGAAAGGCCTTC
>CAIYNU010000075.1 GCA_903927615.1 uncultured Rhodospirillales bacterium
CTCGGCGTTCCGTTGGCATGGTTCCCCCGCCTGCTCCGGCCTGGATCGGGACGGCATCAATGAGGATATCTCGGTCTCTGACCTATCGGAAGGGCATGGCGATTTGCCACGGCGGCCTGCGGCAGCGGTGTAGGGGAATAATAAGTGCAGCGTCACCGTAATTCCGTAATTCTGGTAATTCTGGATCGGGACGGCATCAATGAGGATATCTCGGTCTCTGACCTATCGGAAGGGCATGGCGATTTGCCACGGCGGCCTGCGGCAGCGGTGTAGGGGAATAACAAGTGCAGCGTCACCGTAATTCCAGCGTCACCGTAATTCACCGTAATTCCAGGGTCAAGCTCAAACACCTCTACCCATCATTTTAGGAGATTCGGTTCACTAGTCGGGGTCCAACGAGGATTCGGGCGGCCAAGGCAGGGCGTTGAGCGGGACCATGGCGGCGTCTATGGCTCGTGCCGCCGCCATATGCTCGGCGTTCGTTACGTCAAAGCGTTCGCGCGTCGCGACCATCAAGACCCCGCCCCTGGTCCCGGCTTGGCTCTCGATGTCCGGAGGCGGCCGGATCAAGGACGCGAAGCGGGGCGAGACGTAGGTCATCCAGGCCAGCTTGAAGTGATGGCCGTGTCTCACGGGGGGCCAGAAGTCCATGATGTCGGTCGGGTAGGCCGCACACCACGTCACCTCCCAGGCCTGGATGATGGCCACCATCGCCGCCCGGAAGAGGTCATAGGTGACGATCGAAGCGTCGGTGGAATAGTCCGGGTGAGAAACCGTCACAAGATGGACGGAATTGCCGAACCCGATCGGCGGCAGGCTGTTGCCGGCCTGGCCCCTGATGCCGATGCTGCGTGGATTGAACTTTTGCGAATTCGTTCCGCCGAAGCGATAGCCGTCCCTTGGACTCCAATCTCTCCCGACATCTTTGGCGATGAGCGCCGGCAACCGTGCGCGAGCCTCATCGAATGGCACCTTCTTTTTCGCGAGAAAGTACCAAGGGGTAAACACCGGGTCGATCCGCGCCAGCGCCTCGATCATCCAAATATAACGGCCGGCGATGTCTTCCGGAGTTTCTCCCCGCGGCCCCCAGTAGGAGCTGATATTATATTGCCCGGTGGTGTCCGACGTGGTCATCTCTTAGCTCCCGGCATTGGCATGTAGACGACGGTAATGTTAAAATCGTTCTTTTCGAAAAGCGTCCTTGCCGCGTCGGCAGCCGCCTTTTCGGCAAAGAACCAGATGATCGGGCGCCCGCGGGCCGCGGAGTCCTGGCGTTTGGCCTGATCCTGCCATTGATCAAGGGTCCTCTCCTCGCTCTCCTCGCTGTCGGTCAGCAGCTTGGTATACCCGAGCCCCTTGGCCTCGACCATGATTCCTGTTTCACGCTGGCAGTCGTCGAACATGACCCGGCGGTCCCGTCTCAGATTTCGTATCAGATCCGCCAAAGGCGTGGGAAGGGCGACCCCCTTGCCGGTTTCGGTCGGCGGGTAGTTGATCAACTGGTGAATATAGGCCTCATACAGAAGGGAAATTCTACTCCGGTACCCGCGCCGGTCGTCAACTGCCGGGGGACAAGCGTTCCCACCTCGCTGGTCGAGCCCGGCTAGGTCGCGCAGGGCGGTCTGGGCAATGACGAGGATCCCGTCGCGGACACGTCCGATCAACCGGCCCTTGCTGTCCCTGACCTCTCCGTCGGGGGCCGTGGGTATCTTGATGGGCTTGCCATCGGGGCCGGTCAGTTCGAGCGAGGTCCCGGTTGTGCCGGTGCGCAGGCGATAGCGTGTCCCGTCGGGCAGGGTTCCAACCGACTCCTCGCCGATCGAACTCGGCCAGATCACCACCAACAGCGCTCCGAGAAAAGCGGCGAACATTGCCGGCGAGAGCAGCGCCGCACCCAAACCCAACCTGGCCAGAGCGGAGGCGGCTTCCGAAGCTGCGGGCAGTTCGGCCGACGGGGGTAGAAAACCGGCGCCCGCTCCGGGCAATGCCGCTTTCGGACCGCGCCCTTGAGGCGGATCACCCGCCGCCAGGCCAGTCTGCTCGGTCCGCGCCTTGCCGGACGTCGTGCCGACCGGTGCGGCGAACTGCACCGGCATGGCGCCTTTCGCCCGTTCTGCCAAATCGTCGCGCACCCAGGTCCAGCGGTCGGCGCCGATGTCCTTGATGGCGGCGGTCAGCGGCCGGCTGGCATCGACCATCTGGCCAAAGGTCTGGGCCTCGGCCGCGCCCGCGGCGGCCTGGCGCAGGCGGGCGATGGTGGCGGGATGATCGACCAGGCCGCGGGTGAAGCGCTCGCGGAAGGTCGTAGGATCGAAATCGGCCGCGGCGTTCCAGGCGGCCAGCGTCCGGGCGAAACGGTCCGCCTCGTCCTGGGTCGGGAGCTTGAACTCCCGGATCAGTCCCTGGTGCCAGGCGCTGGCCAGCGCGTGGCCCAACAGGGTATGGGCGCAGCCGGCGGGGCTGGGATTGCGCAACGGGTTCACGCGCCAGGACGAGCCGCCGGTGGTCCAGCGACCACGCTCGTCGCGCGGCTCGTCGGGATTGTAGTGAGAATTGGTGTTGCCTGAAGATGCTGAAGACATGGCTGTTCTCCCTCCGCTGCGGCGAGGCCGCAGGAGTCGGTTCAAAATGGTGATGGGGGTATGGGTTCAGACGCCGGCGGTCAGGCGGCCGGCGCGGCCGTGCCTGTCGCCCGTTACAGGCACTCGATGACCACGGCACGCTTCCAGTAGGACTGGCTGGCGGTGGGGATGATGGTCGGGTTGGCGGTCACGTCGGTGGGCACGCAGAAGCCGCCGCGCCATTTCCACGACTGGGTGACGATTTCCTGGAAGCGGTCCAGAGGCTCGCGCACCAGCAGACACACGCCGTCGATGAACCGGTGAGATTTGGTATCGGGTTCGAGATCCGACTGGTCCAGTCCGGCGAAATCCCCCTCGATCAGCGCGCCCTGGCCGCAGACGAGCACCCGGCGGATGCGCCGGCCGGTCAGCACCAGAGTCTGCTGGGGGGCCTCGGTGGTGGTGATGAACGCCACGCCCAGGAGCCGGATCACCTGGCCGGTCCGGAAGGCGTCGGAGCCGGCTTGGCCGCTACAAAGGCGCTTGAAGTCCGGATCCTGGAACAACTCCAGCAAGGTCGTGTTGTCGAGATAGCAGTTATAAGTGCCGTCGAAGTCCGGAACATTGTCGTCGCGCAACCGGGCGACGGCGGCCAGCACCAAGTGCAGCGTCAGCCGATCACCGTCGACCAGTTGCGAGGTGGCAGCCCGACCGTTGGGGCGCAGGATGGTTGGCGCCACCGCCGAAACCACGGGGACGCCCAAGGCGGCATCGGCGACCGCGACCGGCGCCGAAAGGGTCAGCGTTCCCGAAGCCCCGCCCAAGGTTGCCAGGGACGAAGTATTGCTGACATCGCGGCTAGTCCCGATCAGGCTGTAGACGGTGTCGCCCACGGTCACGGGGCAAGGATTGGCCGGCGAGACCGGGATCAGGGCACCGTTCACGGCAACGTTCTCGAACCCGACCACCGTGTCGACCGTGAGGGTGGTGCTCGGGCCACCCGGGCTGGCGGTCACGAAGCTGTTGCCGCCGAGATAGACGGCATACAAGGCATTGCGTGCCAGCCGGTCCAGGGACTGGAGGGCGTGAATCCCCAGTCTCGTGGCGTTGGCGAGGACTTGGTTGCCGATCGCCACCCGACTGGTTTCGATGTTGAGGTCCATGGTCGCGCCGTAGGTGTCGATCCCCAGGGTATACTGCTCGATCGACCAGCCTGCGGGCATCAGCCCGTTGTCAAGCGCCAGATCGGTGGCGGGGTCGAGCGGCGTGATGGCCGGAGCCAGCAGCCCGGCGCGGGTCTTGGTGATGGTTTCGCCGATGCCGACGGGTACCGACTCGCGGTCGGCAATCCTCCGGAAGCCCAGCTTGGAGTGCAGGCTGTCCTCGAAGAGGTGATCGAGATAATGCTCTTAAATCAGCGGTTGTAGCGGTGGCGGCAAAGCGTCGATGGTCATGGCTCAGGTCCCTTTTGGTGGAGGACGTCGGTGAGCGGGGACCCGTGTGCGTGACGATGGTCACAAAAAAAGCCCGGCGCAGCAACCTGCCCGGGCCTTTGTCCCTCGTCTCGCGACGGTACCTGTAACTGGCCTTAGTCGCGCCAAGCTGTCAACGGCAATTTTTCAGCCTGAGGCGGTTTGCCAGACCGTCCGACTGGGTTCCGGAAACCGACAGGCGAGCCCATGAATCGCTCCCGCTTCGATTGTCCGACGCAGCGTGCGATCAAGGCGCTGAGTCAATGTTTATGGGATATCGAATCAGGAGGCAGCCACCCTGGTCCATCCTCTTGTCGCCGGTTGTCCGCATGCGAGTGTAGGCGGTTCCGACGGGGTTGTGCCAGTGCCGAGTAGGGAAGCATGCCATGATCTTTGCTTTCGCGGCTGCGCACCCCTCCGTATTGTGGTGGGCTGGGGTCCTGAATGCCCATCTGAAGCGAGTTCTTGCCGAACTCGTCCGTCGGCCCGATACATGCCTGTCGGCAGACGGCGAGGAGGTCTATTCGGTCTGAATCGGCTTGCACCGGCGCGCTCTCGGCGTTCGCGACGGCGATGATTTGATCTGGTTCTGGATCGGGTCTCACGCCGATGACGACCGAA
>CAIYNU010000076.1 GCA_903927615.1 uncultured Rhodospirillales bacterium
CCTACCACCCCACCAAAGGCCGACGGCCTTTGGAAACCGTTAACCTAGCAATTTTGCTGACACGGCACACTAGTGTACCGCGGCGGCGGTCCAGCGTTCGTCCCGGGCGGCCTCTTCCTCCTCGTCACTATCCTCGATCCGCAACTCCTGAATGATGCAACCCCAGTCCGGAATGCCGCCCAGACAGTCGATCAACCGTTCGGCCAGGGTCGACACCGCCAGGGTCACGGCGGTATTGCCGGGGAAATAGGCATTCAAGGTCAGACACGACATGGCCGCGTCCTCCAAAATCGCCGACGCCCGCCGGGTCGCGCTGCCTCTGACCGGTAGCGACACCGGCGGCAGCGCGTTGGTTCCGAACGCGGCCAGCGCGCGTTGGACAAACACTGCGTGGATGGTATCGTCCAAATTGAAGGCGGCACTGTACCCGGCCTGGACGCTCACCACCGTTCGAATGCGCTTCAAGGCAGCCAGCAAACCACATGCCAGGTCGTCGTTTCCAGCGTTCCGCGCGGCGCGATCAAGCGCCGAGCCAATCACCGCGCTGATCAAGGACGGAAGCTTGTTCATCAAAAAACCCTTCCGTGAGCGATATCCCGAGACCACGTCCCCTCGCCGGCCATCGCGCGCCCTGTTCCGCCGGCATCCGCCAAGCCGCACCCTTCACCCGTCTTCAAAGACATGGCGGCGATCAATTGTGGGTTCAATCTTTTCCACCGGTCATCGCCAAACTCTCTGGGTCACCGCCCGACTCACCCCCATCTGCAAACAGGGTCCTTCACACCGATCTGCGTCGACGCCGCAACCCCCTCAGAGACCAAACCCAATGCCCGCTTCGCTTCGCCCGTCCGCCGGGGCCTGCCTCTTGGCGATGATCCTCATGGCGACACCCTGGCAGCCGGGTGCGGCTCAAACGTCGCCGCCGGCCCGGGCACCCGCGGCGGCGTTACCCACTGTCGAAGGCACGGCGGTGGCCATGACCGGAGACCTGATCACGGTGGGCGGGACGTCGGTCCGCCTCGCGGGTATCGCGGCACCGATTCCCGGCGAAACGTGCCAAACCCGTTACGGCCAGACTTACGACTGCTACCGCCGCTCCACCGACATTCTCCAGGCGTTGATCGGTGACGCTTCAGTGACATGCACCATCACCGCCACCGACCGCAACGGCCAGAAAATCGGCGTTTGTCGAGCCCACGACGCCGACCTGGCCTCGGCGATAACCGCCCGTGGTTGGGCCTTCGCGTATCGCCGGCTGAGCCCGGCTTATGCCGGCGCCGAAGCCTTTGCCGAGAGCCACCGTCTGGGTATGTGGGCCGGGAAGGTCGAAACACCCTGGCAGTGGCGCTCGCGCCAGCTTTCCGATACCGCCCGCTAACCTTCGCCGGAACAGCCGCCCGCTCGGGCCGCTGACCACCCGTTCAATGGCCGCTGACCGCCCGGTCCAAGCCTTCAACGCCCACGGTCCGCCACCGCTGGACCACCAACCCGACCGCCGCCAGTGCTTCGACAAAAACCGGCAAAACCACCAGCTCCGGCGGTCCTGACGCCGAGGGCACCAGGATCGGAATCAGACCATCAAGCCGAGCCGAACTCAGAATCACCGGCAACAGGAAATATGCGGTGACAAGATAGACGCCGATGGCCAGATTGCCCGCTCCGAATCGACTGTAAAGCACCAGATAATAGAACAGTGCCAAGTCACGCACGGTAAACAACATCATAGCAACCACCAAAGCCAACGCACCGACCGGCAGCGGCGCCGTCGGCGCCTTGACACCGATGATGTTGACGATGGTCAGCACCCCCAAAATCACGGCGATGACCAGAGCCGCAAACCACGCAGGCGACAGTTGTTCCCCCTGCCGCATCCGCCCGCCCAGCAACAACACCAGCCATTGCCGTAACCGGACCAGACTCTTGGGTTCAACCACGGCGCAGGCATAGGTCAGGCCAATCGCGGCGCCAAAGGCAATGAACAGCCGCGTCACCGCCGGATTCGGCATCCCCGCAGCGCCGACCAGCTCCTGCAATCGATCGAACCCGGCAATAAACGCCACCGCGAACACCACGAACATCAACCAAGTCAACGAGCCGCTTGAATACTGCAAGGCGGTGCGCAACATCTGGTACGCGCCGAGCACGGTCCAACCGATGAAGGCCAATTGAAAGACGGTCACAAAGACATCGAACGGAATGATGAATCCGTACCAATGCACCGAGTCCGGCCGATTGAACAGAGTAAAGAACAGAAACGGAACCACGACAATGATCGTCACGGTTTGGGCAATCGTGACCTGGAAGCGCAGGCTGTCGGGCTCGCCCCGAATCAGAACCATGCTCAACAACAGCGCCAGCGCCTGGGCCTCGAGGCCCGCCAGCAGCAACCGGATCAGCAAGGTGATGTTGCCGTGCGGACTGGCCACAAAAGCGATCACGCACCAGATGCTGCCGTACCACATGAAAGCGGTACTCCCGGCCAGCTTGCCCCAGGTCATCTCCCACGGGCCCAGCGCCGACATCCGCTGGCTGTCCCAGGTGTGGCCGATCACCTCAACCAACACCGCCTCGGCGGCGAGTCGACTGCCCCAGACGATGAGCAGCAGGGCGATCAGCAATTGGGCCGCGCCGGCAAACGACAAGCTGCCGCCGGCCAACCAGGCGGCGAAGAACACCAGCACCAGCACCGCCGGCATCGCCACCATCCGGTGCGGCGGCAACTCCAGCCACAGATTGCGCTGGAACTCGGGATTCATCGCTTCATTCCCCGCATTTTTTCGCTGTATACCGACTGCATCGACCGCTGCTCTTCTTGCAGGGTGGCAACTTGCAGCCCGGACTGGATGAGCGACCGCAACAATTGCGCCTGCGCGAAGGTGTCGCCGGTAAAGTCAAAGCGCGCCAACGCCCCGTCCACGTCCAGACCGCCCACCTGAGGGTCCGCGGTCAGGCATTGCCGCAACCCTGACGATGGCTGCACCAGGGCCACCCGCAACCGCCGCGGCCGGCCCACCGGCGCCCGGGTCGGACAGTGCTCGACCACCCGGCCATTGCGCAAAATCATCATGTGCGTGGTGTAATCTTCGAGTTCGGCCAGGATATGCGACGACACCACCAGCGTCATACCCTCGGCGCCCAGCGCCCGCAGCAACTCGGACAGGTTGGCGCGTGCTTCGGGATCCAGACCCGACGCCGGTTCATCGAGCAGCAACACCTTCGGCCGATGCAACATGGCCTGCGCGATGGCCAGCCGCTGCCGCAGGCCCCGGGATAAAGCCCCAACCTTGTCGTTCAGACGATCGGCAATGCCCAGGCGATTGACCGAGTCCTGAATGCGCCTTTGGCGATCGCGGGGAGCAATGCCGTAGGCTGCGGCCTGGTAGGCCAGACTCTGGCGCACCGTCAGGGCATCGTAAAGGCCCAGATCATCCTGAAGCAGGCCAAGCCGTCGATGCACCTCGCGCGGAGCCTCGCTCACGTCGATCCGATCGACGGTGATGGTCCCGGAATACAGGGCATCAAGGCCAGCCATACATCGTAGCAAGGTGGTCTTGCCCGCACCAGTGGGTCCGACCAAGCCGGTGATGGTTCCCGCCTTGATCTCGAACGACACCCCGCGCAACGCACGCTTGGTCGGATAGTCGAAGATGAGGTTCCGAACGACGATCAAGAGACTTCTCGCTTCAGCCTGGTATCGCGACCAAAACGCCGGGCTCTCGACGGTGGTCGCCCCCGCCATCGGTTCGTCGAGAACCGAACCATACCGCCCGACCTTCAGCAACGCAATGTTTGTCATGCGGTTGGGCGCTGGCTTGTGATGCGTCGCTCCTTGACTATCGGCCATTAGTGAGCTAACCGGCTGCTCCGGTCGGGGGATGCTTGGAGAGCAGCGCCGTTCGAACCGAGACTCGGGGAAGGCCCGCAGATACCCTAATCAAAACTCCACTTTCCATATTAAAACTGCGCACCGTTAGAATATGCTTAAAAGGAAATATCATCGTGCTTTTTAATTCATACGTCTTTATCATTGGATTCGCGCCTCTTACGCTTTTGGGTTTTCTGATTGTTGGGCGCTGGAGTCCACAGGCAGCCGCGGCCTGGCTGGCACTGGCTTCCCTAACCTTTTACGGATGGTGGTATCCGCCCTATCTTGTTATCCTTTCGGTATCGGTTCTGTTCAATTACGGCGCCGGCGTGATCCTCGGTCGATTGGCCGGATCAATCCGAACGTTTGTGATGGCCGGGGCGATTGCCGTTGATCTGACGGCGCTCGGATACTTCAAATATGCTAATTTCCTGGTTGGAAACCTCGCCGCCCTGACCGGCCTGGACCTGCCCTTGGCCACCATTGCCCTACCGTTGGGTATCTCATTCTTCACCTTCACCCAGATTGCCTTTCTGGTTGACTGTGGCCGGGGCGAGGTGCGGGAGGTCAATTTCAGACGATACGTTCTTTTCGTAACCTATTTTCCCCATCTAATTGCTGGTCCGATCATTCATCATAAAGACATTATGCCGCAATTTGCACGTAGGGAGACCTATCAATTCAATCATACTAATTTTACTATTGGCGTTATCATTTTCATCATCGGCCTTTTCAAAAAAGTGTTTCTGGCCGACAACATCGCACCAATCGCTAGCGCGGTTTTTAACACTGCCGACCATGGCGGTGTCCCCACTTTATTTGATGCCTGGACCGGGGCCTTGGCTTACACTTTTGAGATATATTTCGATTTCTCTGGATATTCAGACATGGCGATTGGATTATCGCTTCTTTTTAATGTCAGACTGCCAATTAATTTCAACTCCCCCTATCAGGCCACCAGCATCATCGATTTTTGGAAACGGTGGCACATGTCCCTGTCAACGTTTCTGCGCGATTACCTTTACATCCCGCTGGGCGGCAACCGACGAGGCCGGGTCAGACGATTCCTGAATCTCTTTGTCACCATGCTGATCGGCGGGTTGTGGCACGGCGCCAGTTGGACTTTCGTCGCCTGGGGCGGACTCCACGGTCTTTACCTGATGGCCAACCATGCGTGGCGGGGCCTTTCTCCACCGACTTTCCCGGGCGCCCGGTTCTTTGGATGGCTGGCCACCTTTCTGGCCGTCGTGGTCGCCTGGGTTTTTTTTCGCGCCGAGAGCTTCTCAGGCGCCTTGGCGGTTCTGTCCGGCATGGCCGGCTTGAACGGCGTCGCGCCGATCCTGGACTGGCCGGCTTTGGTTAATGGCGCTTGGTGCCTCATCCTGTTGCTTCTGGTGGTCGGTCTGCCCAACACCCAACACTGGGTGACCCGGTGGCTGGCCTGCCCCGATTATTTCTCGCCACGCCCGCGGACCACGGATGCCGATCCCTGGCGCTGGCCGCATCCGCTCTGGGCGCTGGGGCTGGGAGTGCTGGCGATGCTGGCGCTGATGAATCTTTCGCAGCCCACCGTGTTCCTGTACTTCAACTTTTGAGCCCATGATGCTTCGCCTCTCGCGCCCGATATCCTTTCTTTTGCTGGTCATGGGAATGGCGGTTTCCGGCCTGATCGCCTGCTGTTTCTTACCCCATGATCGCTACATCTTTTTCCAGGCCATTGCCGCGGAAAGCGATTATTCGGTGCCCTTGAAATGGATTTACGAGCGCATCCATCACGACTCGACGGCGATCGACATCGCCTTTATCGGAACCTCCCACACCCAAAGCGGGGTCAAAAGCGCCCTGGTGGAATCCACGCTGCACGCGCATGGCAACCCCTCCCGCGTGGTCAATTTCGCCCTGCCATTTCTGGGCCGTGATTTGGAATATCTGCTCGTCAAGGAACTGCTGGAGAGCCGCAACATTCACGAATTGGTGATCGAAGTTCAGGAATCCGAACCCATCTACCCGCACCCGTGTTTTTCGCGATTAGCCGATCCAGCCGAGCTGCTACGCTCTCCGATTTTGATCAATACGGGTTATTTTCTAAATTTAGCCTCTTTGCCGCAGCGACAAGTATCAATGTTTATGCGCAGTCTGTTTCCATCGCTGTTCGGTCTTCACCCAACCTTTGATTCCTCGAACTATGCCGGCCATCATTGGGACGACAGTTACGCTATGCATACCCGCCAAGGCTTCGACAACCCACGCACCGCGGTTCATCCGCCGGAGTTCTTCGATCCTTACGTGGTCAACCTCCGACGGGCCGAAGATCAGAACCACGCACTGGCGCGCCATTTGAGCTTCCTACCGTTTCGTCACAATGTGCTCTATCGTTACAATTGGCTCTATCTGGACGCGATGGTGGCCCTGGCCAGGCAACACCAGGCCAAGATCACCTTTCTTTATCTCCCCTCGTTTCACGGCCCCGATGCTCCCAACGATGCCGCGGAACTGGCGCGATTGGGACCGATCCTGGTCCCGCGTCAGGCTCTCGAGGACACCGGCCTGTGGCAGAATGTCGGGCATTTCAACGCCGCCGGCGCGGAACAGGTATCCCGCTGGTTGGGCGCCGTGCTGAGCCAGTCATCAGGCACAGCCCCATAGGCGTTCGGAGAGAGAATGCGCTTGAACCCTTCTCGTCATGAGGTCCAGGAGGCCAGCCTCCTGGCGGGTGCAGGGCAGAGCCCTGCAAAATCACCCCATCGCCCTATCCGAGCGCCTACCGGCCGAGCCCCCCAATACCCGCTCACGGGCCATTCCTCATGCTCGCCGGTAGGAATAGCCATCTCGGGGCCAACCGACCCGCCCGCAAACAATAACGGCGCCCCGTCAGGCGCCGTTATCCCGTCATCCCTCACCACGCAACCAACCGGCCATCACACCCTCATTGGGCGCTGACCGACCCGCCTTCAGCCACCTGCCGGGTCTGCCCGCGGTCGAAACCGAGTGTCGTCAACACCACCGAGCCCGCCGCATTCGAGGCCTGAATCACCTGATGACCGGTATCCGAGGCGATCCGTCCCAGCTTGGCCGCGATCTGGTCGGATGCCCCGTAGGTCCACAGCACCGCCGGCGCCGCCACCACGCCGATGGCGCAACTTGAGGCCCCGATCTGGCCCAACAAGGCCAAAGTCAGCAACAGCGTGTTGGACGGGGTCAAAAGACCACCACCCAACAGCAGCACGGCCTCGGAGGGACCGGCCGCGAAGGTGCCGGCCAGTGCGACGCCGGCGGCGCCGACACAGCCAAGCCCAAACTGCGCCGTGTAGGCATCGGCCAGTTCAGGAGGCCCCGGAGCCTTTTTTACCTTCACCGGCGGCGCATTATCGGCCGTCGGCGCGTTGTCGGTCCCACCGCTGCCTTGGGCCTGCGCCAGCCCCGCCTTGGGCGCCCCCAGCGCCAGCACCGCCAGCAGCAGTATCAACGCCGTCCATTTACCTTTGCTCATCCGTGAATTCCCCCGATCCTGTCGCGCTGGGCGAGTCGTCCTTCAAGACCAGCCGCCCGGTGCCGCGCAAATTGTCGTGCCGATGATGCGTCCTCACCCGCTCAATGCGCCGCCGCCGGCTTGCCCTCGGCAACCTGAACCGATGCGCCGCCACTCCGGCCGAGTGCGGCCACCGCCTGCCCAAGACCGCCCGCGGCTTGCGCCACCATGTGGCCAACCTGACCGGTGCTCTGGGCCAGGCTATCCCCGATGGCGCTGAAATTGTTGAAGAACGCCACAATCGGCAGCACGGCGTAGTTCCCGATGCTACAGCCCGACACCACAATGGTGCCAAGCAAGCCCATGGCCAGAATGGGAGAACTCGAAGCCACGGTGATGCCACCCGCTGACAGCATCACGACTTCCATGGGGGAGGACGCCATGGAGGCCAACAGGCCGCCCAACGCTCCGGCGACGCAGCCGGTCGCCTGAACCTCGCCTTCTTCCATCGGCTGGATGGTGGTTCCGCCCGACTTGCTGGCATCATCCGCCGCTGCATCGGCGTACTGCATCGCCTTGCCGCCGATCAGGCTATCGCTCAGCGCGCTAAACTGCTCCCCCACGCTGCTGGCAAAGGCGCCGGATTGCTCGCCGGCCCAGGCCAACGCCGGTTGCGCAGACGCCGCCAAGGCACAACTGCCGCCCGCCAGAAGGCTGTAAAGCGGGATGAACAGCAGCGGCCCACTGGACGGAACATGCATGGCACCGGAAACCATCATCACGATTTCCGAAGGTCCGATGGCATAGGCCGCCGCCAACGACGCCACGCCGCCGCCCAAACACGCAAGTCCCTGTTGGGCTGAAGCGGGCATCGGCGGGATGTCATCATCCGCCGGGGCCGCCGACTGATCGGCCACCACCAGCGTCGGGTTGGAGGAAGCGGTCCCCGCCTGGGCCGGCTGCCACACCGCCAGGCCCGACAGGGCCGCCGACAGCACCAGCAATTTCCACGAAGTCATTTTGAACACTGTTCCCCCCACGTCTCGACCATTCCGGGAGTAATCCACTTGAAAAGCTGTTACCGGCCAGTATCAGCCCGCTCGGCCAGTTGGCGTTGCCCGCCCGCGGCCGGAGCCGCGGCGAACAAGGAGGCCATCACGCCGTTTGAAAGCGTCGCCACTTCGCTCCCTGCCGCCTTCACCTGATAGGCGAAGTTAGCCGCGATGTTATCCTTCTGCTCGAACGCCCACAGCACCGCCGGCGTCGCCGCCGCGCCCAAGGCACAGGTGGCGGCGGCCATGGTCGAGGTCAGGCCCAACCATAAGGTGGACGACGTGGAGGCGACGGTCAGACCACCGGCCGCGACCATCAGCGTCTCGGCCGCGCCCGCAACAAAAGCGGTGTAGGTCAGCGCCGCCGCGGCGGTGGCCACACAGCCAACCCCCTGCTCGGTGACGGGCGTCAGGGGCTGGATGCCGGAGCCCCCCGACGCCGCCCCGGCATTTTCCGTCGCCTGCGCAACCACCATATTGGCGGTCCCCAGCGTCACTGCTTCCCGGGTCATGGCCCAGCCCTGGGTGGGCGCCCCCAGCGCCAACACCGCCACGGTCGCCACCAGAGCCTTGATGCCGAAATTCGTCATTGTTGGCATTCCCCACTTACCTCGCCACACCCGGCGATCCGATTGATCCGCACGTCCATCATGCCGTCGAAATGTCGATGTCGAGGAAGCGCCGCTCACTGCGCCTGCTTCGGCATTTCAGCAACCATGCGGTCGCCGCCCGCCGCCGAGACCTGCTGGGCGTTGAACGTGGCGCGCTTCCAGGCCCATTCCACCAGCGGTTCCACCGCCACGCCGGCACCACAGGCCACGCTGGTCATGGTCCCGATCAAGCTGATGAACAGCACCGGTGACGAGGACGGGACGACCAGGCCGCCCATCAGCAACATCACCAACTCCGACGGACCGGCGGCATAGGTGGCGGCCAAAGCGCCGCCGCCGCTGACCAGGCAGCCGACGGCGTCCTTCTCGATGGCGTTCAGCGGTCGAATCGCGGGAGGTTGCCCGTCGGCATCCGGAGCCACAGGCCCCTTGGCCACAACCATCGGCGTGTCTGCCGACGCCTCGCCGGTCGCCGCCAGCCCGGGGCCAGCCATAAACAGCGAGGCCGAGAGTATGCTCAGCGCCATAAAGCTATTTTTAATCGTCATGCTTCCCCCTGCTCCGACGAAAGCCGCGTGCCCGCCAGCCGCGCCGCTATCTGAACTGTCTCAAACCCAAACCTCTAGCCAAACCCGCCTTGCTACCGTCCGCTTCTCGACTTGCCGCTCCCGCCCGCAACGCCTTAGCACTCCTGAAGCGGCGGTGACACCGTTGACTTTGCCAGGATGGGCCACAGCCATGATCGCTACCCCCGGCCGCCAACCCTCGGTCCCGTCACGCGCGGTACCCGTTCCGGCCAAGGGCCGACACCAGCGCCCCGTCCCCGCTTATCCACGCGGCTTAGTGTAATGGCGAAATAACCGGGACTCAAGCACCGTTCCGAGCAAATGTCACGAACCCACGCCCGGTCAGGCCGCGGAACGGTTCTCGGGCGAAACCGGAACATTGTCGATCAACCGGGCGCGGCCCAGCCAGGCCGCGGCCAGCAGGCGTCCCGGCCGGCACGCCCGGTCGAGCGGCACCAAAGTCCCCGCATCCCGAAAGTCCAGATAATCCAGTTTGGCGAACCCGGCAGCCAGGACACGCCCGACGGCCTCTGCCAGCACCGGCCCGGCCTCGGCGCCCTGGTGCAACCGGTCGGCCGCCCAACCCAGGGTCCGGAACAACGCCGGCGCCTGGGCCCGTTCCGCCGCGGTCAGGTAGCTGTTGCGGGACGACAAGGCCAGTCCATCGGCTTCGCGCACCGTCGGCGCGCCTTCGATCCGCACCGGAATATCCAGGTCGCGAACGAATCGGCGTATAACCAGAAGTTGCTGATAGTCCTTTTCACCGAACACCGCCACGTCCGGCAAGGTCTGGAGCAACAGCTTGGTCACCACCGTGGCGACACCGCCGAACATCTGGGGCCGCGCCGCGCCACACAGCCCTTCGGTGACCCCGGACACCGTCACCGCGGTTGCAAAGCCGGGTGGATACATCTCACCGGCCCCAGGAGCATAAAGCAAATCACAACCGGCGGCCTGAAGCTTGGCCCGATCGCCGGCCTCGTCGCGGGGATAGCATTCCAGGTCCTCGGTCGGACCGAACTGGATCGGGTTGACGAACAGCGAGGCCACGGTCCGCCGGCAGAGCGCCCGGCCCCGCGCCACCAGGGCCAAGTGGCCATCATGAAGGTACCCCATGGTGGGAATCAGCGCCACCGTTTCGCCGGCGTGACGCCAGGCCGCAATCGCCGCCCGGACGCCCTCGACGGTCCGAACCACCGGGGGGCCGTCAAGGACCCCGGTGGTCGCCTGCCGGTCGCCGCTCACGGTCCGTCGCCCCGGGTCCGCTCGCCGGCCGGCCGCACCCGCGGCCCGGGCGGCACGCCGACACAATGCTCGGGACCGGGAAAGCGCCGCTGCCGGACGTCCACCGCATAAGCCGTGACCGCCGCCGTAATCTGCGGCCCCAACTCGGCATAGCGGCGAACGAACTTGGGCGTGAAATCGGTAAAGACGCCCAACAGATCGTCCACCACCAGCACCTGTCCGTCGCAATACGGCGAGGCGCCGATGCCGATGGTCGGAATCGGAATGCGGGTGGTGATTTCCCGGGCCAACGACTCGACGGTGCCCTCGACCACCACCGCGAACGCGCCGGCAGTCGCCACCACTTCGGCATCGGTCAGCACCCGACGCGCCGTTCCTTCGTCGCGGCCCTGGGTCCGAAAGCCGCCCAGGACATTGACCGCTTGCGGGGTCAGACCCACATGCCCCATCACCGGAACCCCTCGTGCGGTCAAAAAGGCGATGGTGTCGGCCATTTCGGCGCCGCCCTCCAGCTTGACCGCCTGGGCCCCGGTCTCCGCCAGCAGTCGGGCCGCGGCCCGAAAGGCGATCTGGGGCGACTCCTGATAGGTCCCGAACGGCATGTCCACCACCACGCAGGCCCGCTGCGACCCGCGCATCACCGCCTGACCATGGGCAATCATCATCTCCAACGTCACGCCGAGCGTACTCTCCAGGCCATAGACCACCATGCCCAGCGAATCACCCACCAACAAAATGTCGACGAGGGGATCGAGCAGCCGCGCCATCGGGGTGGTATAGGCGGTGAGGCTGACAATCGGCACCTCGCCCTTGCGGGCGCGCATCTGAGGTACCGTCAACCGTTTGATGTCGCTCTGGGCGCTCATTCTGGGCTCCTGCCGATTCAAAGCCGCCGCGAACCCGCGGACGGAACACCCGCCGCCGACACGCCCCCGTGCCGGCCGCGGCCATGCCGGGATAAGGCGCCGGGACCACAAAGTCCAGCGTCGTCGCGGTGCGGTTCGGCTGCTCACGCCCCGCCTCTCCATGAAAATATGGCCCGCCAGGCAAAAAAAATGGTCTACAACGGCGCGCCCGACGATGGCCTCGCCTCGGGACCGCCGCCTCCGGACGGTGGCGCGCTTGGGTGTCCCGACCATCGGCAGGGGCAAGGTATAATGGAACGCCTCATGACCCCTTCGTCAGTCCCGCAAACGACACCGGCCCGGCCCCTGGTGGTGGACCTCGACGGGACGCTGATCAAAACCGATCTGCTGATCGAATCGTTTCTGGTGCTGTTGGGCGCCCACCCGCTCAAGGCGCTGGGCAGCCTCTCGGCGCTCAGCCGGGGGAAAGCCGCGTTGAAGGCCCGGATTGCCGACGAGGTGGTGATCGACCTGCACACCCTGCCGCTGAATCAACCATTGCTGGCGCGGTTGCGGGCGGAAAAGGCGGCCGGCCGGGCGCTTTACCTGGCATCCGCCTCGGATCGCCGGTACGTGGAACCCCTGGCCGCGCACCTTGGGCTGTTTGACGGGGTCTTCGCCTCGGACGGGCACCGCAATCTGGCCGGCCCGGCCAAGGCCCAACGCCTGTGCGAGGCCTTCGGCGAGGGCGGGTTCGATTATGTCGGCGATGCGCTGGTCGACATGGCGGTGTGGGACCGGGCGGCGGGCGTGCTGGTGGTCGCCCCCTCACCCGCGCTGCGGCAGACGGTCTGCGCCCGGTTCCCCCATGCCGAGGTCATCGGCGAGCACATCATCCAACCCAAAGACTGGGTGAAGGCCCTCCGCCTGCATCAATGGCTGAAGAACCTGCTGATTTTCGTGCCCCTGCTGGCGGCCCACGCCATCAATACCGGGTCCCTCGCCACCAGTCTGGTGGCGTTCTTCAGCTTCGGCTTTTGCGCCTCCAGCGTCTATCTGCTGAACGATCTGCTCGATCTGGCCCACGACCGGCGCCATCCGTCCAAATGTCGCCGTCCGTTTGCCGCCGGACTGATTCCGCTGAAATACGGACTCGCCCTGATTCCGGTGCTGATCCTGGTCTCGATGCTGCTGGCCCTGGACCTGCCCCGGTTGTTCCTGGCCGTGCTGGCGCTTTATTATCTTCTGACTCTCGCCTATTCGCTGTGGCTGAAGCGCCGGATGATGGTCGATGTGGTGCTTCTGGCCTGCCTGTACGGCATCCGGGTGGTGGCCGGCGGCGTGGCGGTGGCGGTGCCGCTGTCGGTCTGGCTGGTGGCGTTTTCGCTGTTCCTGTTCTTCAGCCTGGCCCTGGTCAAGCGATGCGCCGAGTTGATCGATCATGCCGGCAAGGGGGCCGGGGACCCGTCCGGGCGCGGCTACCGGCAGGAAGACTTGCCGATCCTGTTGCCGATGGCCACTGCCAGCGGCTATCTCAGCGTGCTGGTGCTGGCGCTTTACATCAACAACCCGGTGGTCGGCCGTCTTTACGCCGCCCCGGAACTGCTCTGGCCAATCTGCACCATCCTGCTGTACTGGATCAGCCGGGTGCTGGTCCTGACCCACCGGGGCGATATGCATGACGACCCGGTCATCTTCGCCGTCACCGATCGCGTCAGCCTGATCTCGGGCGCTTTGATCGTCCTGGCCGGCATGGCCGCGAGTCTTTAAAGGACCAAAGCCCGCATGTCTTCACCCGGTCCGGGGCTCGGCCCCACGCTTCGCCGCGCCGAATTCTGGCTGATCGGCGGCCTGGCCGCCAGCGTGGCGGCGATGGCGATCATGGCCGCCATTTTGGGCAGCGCCCCCCTGCTCGCTCAAGTGGCGCGGCTGACGCCGGCCGAGGTGGTGGGACTGCTGGGCCTGTCGCTGGTCAATTATGGGGTTCGCACCCTCCGCTGGCAGGTCTACAGCCGGCGAATCGGTCTGCGGTTGCCGTGGCGGCATTGTCTTCTCTATTATTTCGCCGGTTTCGCCATGACCATTACCCCGGGCAAGGTCGGCGAGATTCTGCGGCTGTGGCTGATGCGGCGAGGCTACGGTGTCCGATACGAACGGTCGGCCAGTCTGGCGGTCGCCGACCGCCTCAGCGACATCGGCGCCATGCTGATTCTTTGCCTCATCGGCCTGACCGCCTTCACCGGGTACGCCTGGGCCGCGGCGGTCGTCACCGTTGTGATGGCGGGCCTCACCATCGGCCTGCTGCATCCCGGCCTGCTGGTCCGCCTGGTGGAATGGGTGTACGCCCGAATCGGCCGCGCGCCCCGGCTGTTTGCCCGGGCGCGCACGTTGCTGCGTCATCTCAAACGCCTCGGCTCCTGGCGGACTTATGGCGGCACATTGCTGTTGTCGCTGATCGGCTGGTTTGCCGAAGTGCTGGCGTTCTACTGGGTCCTGACCCTGATGGGCGCCGCCGTGAGTCTGCCGCAAGCCATGTTCGTGTTCGTTTTTTCCATGGTCGCGGGGGCGTTGGCGCTGCTGCCGGGCGGACTCGGCGGTACCGAGGTGGGCATGGTCGCACTGCTGACCGCCATCGGCGTCAGTTTCGAGACCGCCGTGGCCGCCACCGCCGTGATTCGGGTGACGACCCTGTGGTTTTCGGTGGCGCTCGGCGTCGCCGCGCTGCCGCTGGCCCTACGGTCGGTGAATCGGACCGCCGTCGTGAAATCCTGAGTCCGGCACAGCGCATCGTCGAGACGTCCGATGCGCCGGGATCATTCGCTGGTCACCGAGACCCGGCCATTGTCCCGATGAATCTTATAGGTCCGACCGCTTGCCGAACTATGGCTGACGGCGTCTTCGGGGATGGCCACCCCATCGATCCAAACCTGGCTGCCCACGATGACGACATTCCCGGTCTTGCCCGAGGCCGATGACACGCCGGTCACCGAGACCGTGGCCGCACCGGACCCGCCAGTACTGGTTACCGTAACCGCATTGACTCCGGATTGCCCCTCAGCGGCCCAGCCCGCGCCGCTGGCAGCGGCGGCGGCACCGGCACCGGCCATCGCCTTCGCAAACCCCTTGCCGAACATCGGCTTCTTCATCATCAACCCAATCCTTTGCTCGCCGCGGCCCCCGCGGTCCGGCTTTTAATATGGGAAACCCACGCGTCGGCACCAGAGCACCGTCATCGGTTCTGGGCACCCAGCCATCGGGCGACATCGTCGGTCAGCGCCTGCGCCTCGGCGTCGGTCAGCACCTCGGGCTTGAAGGTGGCTTGGTAATGACGATGCGCCAGCGCCAGCAAGCCATCGCGATCGGTGACGGACACCGCGGGAAGCTGTTGCAGCCAGGCCAGCAAGGGCTGCCAGGGGGAACGAACCCAACCGCGGCTGGCCAAATGGCGCTCGATGGGATCGAAGGCCCCGGCCGCCCGAATGGCTTCGGCGGACGTGGAACGCCGCCGGTCCGACCAGGCCGGCCGCGGCTGGCGTAATCCGGCGATCACGCGCCAGCCCAGAAACAGGAACCCGGGAATCAGCAGCCAGGACAGGATGGTGGTCGGGGCGACGCCGTAGGCCCCATGGCGCCACAGCGCGTAGCGATAGGACAGCCACGAGAAGAGGTCGGGCACGGCTTGCCAAATCGGCGTCGTCGCCGCTTCGGTCCCGGCCCAACCGGCCGGCGTGGTGTCGACGGTACGCCAGGCGCCCTCGATAAAGGCTTGGGTCCAGGCGTGGGCATGTCGCCCGCGAACACGGTAGACGCCGCTCCAGGGATCGCGTTCGGTGGCCACATAACCGGTTTCGTAACGGGCGGGAACCCCGGCGGCGCGCAGCAGCAGAACCGTGGCGGTGGCGAAGAATTCGCAATGACCCCGATGACTGACCGACAGAAAATGAGCCAGGGCCGTTTGGCCGCCGGCCGCCTCCTGGGTCAGGGAATAGCGGAAGCCCCCGGCGAAATGGCGCTCGACCCGTGCCAGGGCGGCCGACGGCGCAAGGCCGGACAGACCGAGCGTCGCGGCAACCGCCATCACCGCCGCCCGCTCGTCGTCGGGAATGAGCAGGTCGGTGTCATCCGGGGGGCGATCAAAGCCGCCACCGGCGGCGGCAACCGTTTGAAAGCGAGCCAGCGCCGGCGCCCCTTCGGCGGTCACGGTGCCCAACCGTCCGACCCGGAGCTTGCGGGCCGGCAAACCCCAAATCGCCGCGGTTCCCTCGGGAAGCGGCAACACCGCCCGCTCGGGGTCCAACCAGGCGGTGAGGGTGATCGGCGCGGTCATGGCCGTGGCCGTGTCGGGCGCATGCAGACGCCAGCCGGCCCGCGCCGGTTCGACCGCCGCATCCTGGATGTCATCCAAACCCGCATACCACGTGTTCTTCGAGAACAGGCGATAACTGGCCAGCCGCAACCTCAGGCCGCCCGGCGGCACCCCGGCCCCCTCGAGCCACAGCACAATCCGATCCGACAGCCTCAAGGTCCCGACGCGCCCCATGGTGGTCCCGGACATGGCCGAGACCGGATCGTTACGCCCCAACTCTAGCAAAAGCTGCATCGCCCAGCGTTCCAACTCGGGCATGGCGGACTCCACCCCCAACGCCAACGCCGCGGTCAAACCACAGGCGACCAGGGTTCCGGCCACAAACCAGCGGCGCCGCCAGGCCCGGGGACGCAACGACCACAGCATCCAGGCCGCCACCACGGTGACCGCGGCCAGTCCGGTCACGGCCGGCTGGGGATGACTGAGGGCCGCGGCCAGGCAGACCACGCCGTAGCCGTAGCCGGTGTCCACCGCCCGCCATCGCGCGTCACCGCCGCCGGCGCTTGGTTGGCTGAGATCGCGAACCTGACAGACCCCCTCGCGGCTCCACCGTTGGGCCAGCGGCACCGGCAGACCCAGCAACGGCAGAAGCTGGATCAGCCGCCACACCCATTGCCCGTCTTCGTTCAGGACGAACCAGGCCAGGGCCACCACGACAATGACGATGGTCAGATCGAACAGCCGCACCCAGTCCGGGCCGGCCAAGGCCCAGCGATGCCCGCTCAGGCGGCTTCCCTCGTACAGCGCGGCCACCAGCACGGCCAGGGGCAGTGTTCCGGCGCCGCTCCCCCACAGCAACAGCGTGGCCCCCACCAACAGGGGGGGCGGTGACGCCACGGTCCGGGGCGCCGCTGGTTGCGCACCGGCGGTCATCGGAGCGCCGCCAGCCCGGCCGCCAGCGCGCCGACCCGAAGAACGGTGAACCGGTCCGGCACCGCCGAAAGCGGACCGGGATCGGGCGTCGGGGCCTCGGCCGCCAGAATCAGCAACACCCGAACCGGCAAGCCCAGGCCCAGCAGCGCCGTCACCAGCGCCCGCCGCGGTTCGTCCCAGTCGAGCAGAACACACAGGCTGCCGCACAGGCCGGCGGCGTGGCCCAGCACCAGCGCCTTCAGGCTGGCAAATGACCGGTCCCGGCACGGCGTTGCACAGGCCAGGATTTCCAACAGGTGCTCGATGGTTCCGACGCCGCGACCGGCGGTGACGCAGCACGCTTCGGCGCCGATAAACATCATGTCGATCAACGCCTCGCCCAGACCCAGCGCGGTCAGCACCGACGCTGACGCCGACAAGGCCTCCTCGAACAGCTCCTGCTGACCCGGCCCGGCAAAGGTATCGACGATCAGGGCATGGCGTTGGTGATATTCATCCCGGGTTTCCTTGACCACCAGTTCGCCTCGCCGGGCCGAACTGCGCCAGTGGATGTGTCGGCGCGAGTCGCCGGTCCGAAAGTCGCGCAGGAACAGAAACTCTTCGGCATGTCCCACCGATTGCGCTTCGGCGACACCGCCGGGCTGGGGCCGTCGTGAGCCCGACAGCAGGATCGGCGACATCGGATGGCAGCGCGGCAATACCAGCAACGATTGCGGCCGGGGCACCCGGACCAGCCCGCGAACCAGCCCCAGGGGATCCGCACGCCCGACGATGATCTCACGGAACCGCACCACACCACGACGGAGCGGCATCGCCTGTAACCGGAGTTCGGCGGTCCCGCCGGCCGGCACCAGCGGGACCGATCCCGGCATGACCGTCACCCCACAGGCCCGACGGGCCAACCACGACCAACGATAGAATCCCACCACCCGATCAAACCCATTACGGCGGCTCTCCCCGGGTTCCCGGGCATCGCGAAACAGGGCCGCGTCGGGGTTCCGATCAAAGGCCCGGTCGAACACCGTCAGATCGGCCAGGGGATGCCGGCCCCCATTGTGCAGCACGACGCTGTAGGTGAGCGGGGTCCCCACGCTGGCGAATTTGGGCAGCATCCGCTCGGCGCCGAGCGGGCGATGGCGCCTGGGAAAAACCACGGCAAAGGGCGCGGCAATCGCCAGCGCGGCCGCCGCAAAGACGCCCAACAGGCCAAGACGGGTCTCGTGGGCATTGAAGCCGATCGGCGTCGCCACCTGAACCAGCAAGGCAACGTTCCCGGCAACCGTCAGGTGCAGCTTGCGCCACGCGGTCACCCGCCGCAGCATGGCGAACAGGGCCAGACTAAACCCGCGCATCCCGATTACCTCGGCACGGGAAGCGACTTGATCAGGCCTTCGACCACTCCACGCTGGGTCAGACCCGAGAATCGGGCCTGGGCATCCAGCACCAACCGATGGGCGATCACCGGTTCCGCCAGCGTCTGGATATCCTCCGGCACCACGAAGCTGCGACCGTCGATCATGGCCAGGGCCTGGGCCGTGCGGGCCAGGGCCAGCGATGCGCGCGGACTGGCGCCCAGCTTGACCCCGGCCGCCTGCCGGCTTTCCGCCACCAGATCGACGATGTAGCGGCGCAGGCTGTCGGCCACCGTGATGCCGGCGATTCCCTGCCGGACGGCCAGCATCTCGGCCAGGGACGCGCAAGGCGTCAGGTCGTCCAGGGGATGGCGTTGGACATGGGCGAAGGTAAAGGCAACCTCCTGCGCCCGTCCGGCGTACCCCAGCGTCAACCGCAACGCAAACCGGTCCATCTGCGCCTCGGGCAGCGGGTAAACGCCATGGAATTCCACCGGATTCTGAGTCGCGATGACGAAGAAGGTCGGCGGCAGGGCCAGACTTTCGCCATCCAGACTGACCTGGCCCTCGGCCATGGCCTCCAGCAAGGCCGACTGGGTGCGCGGGCTGGCCCGGTTAATTTCGTCGGCAAGAAGAATATCGGTGAAAATCGGCCCCCGGTGCAGCCGGAAGCTTTGGTCGCGGGGGTCAAACACCGACAGCCCCAGAATATCCGAAGGTAATTGATCCGGCGTGAACTGCACCCGCTGAAACCGCCCACTCACCGACCGCGCCAACGCCTTGGCCACCGTGGTCTTGCCGGCGCCCGGGACATCTTCCAGCAAGACATGCCCGCCGGTGGCAAATGCCGCCACCAGCTTGACCAACTCGCCGTCCTTCCCGACGATCACCGCCCTCAGATTGCCGAGCAAGCGATGCAACAGCGCGTGTCCCGAGTGTATCGCATCGTCAAGCCGATGGGTGCTGGCCATGGGTCAAGCGCCTTTCGTTCCGGAAGTTCGTATCATACAGACCGGTTGGATTCCTGGGCCGATCGGAATTCCCCGCCAAATTCATGGCCGAAACCCGGATCAGGGGCAACCCGTTTGCTCGGTTTCGGCGGGGCGACGGTTTTGGCAATAGACCAGACGAAAACCGATGTCGTGTCGCGATTCGGTCGGCAGCGCGGAAAAGCGGCAGGCACATCGCCCCTGTATGAACAAGGACTGAAAGCTGCCGCCACGCAGAACGCGCTGAGCTTCGGCATTGACGGAGCGCGGATTATTGACGGGATTTATAGCTCCTGGATGAATAGTCGCATAGAATTTCTGCTCGTAGACGTCCATACACCATTCCCAAACATTACCACACATGTCATAAATCTCAAATTGATTGCTGCCTTCGGGATAAGTCCCAACGATACTTGTAGTTCTGGAAATGTTGTTGATATTGGCGTGCAACGGGGTTGGTGGTTCATCACCCCAAGGATATTCAATCAGTTTTTGCCCGGCGCGCGCCGCATACTCCCATTGGGCCTCGGACGGCAGCATCCCCCCCGCCCACCGTGCGAACTGCATGGCTTCATCAAAGGTAACGCCAACCACCGGATGATCGGGCGCCCCGAACACCGGGTGATTGTGAAAAGGCGGCTGGCTTCGTCCGCTGGCCGCCACAAACTGCTGGTATTCGCGGTTGGTGACCGGCGTGCGATCAATCCTAAAGGGCGTCAGAAGGATCTTCCGAGCCGGCAGTTCATTGACATTGGTCGTTTTGCGTCCGGGCCGACTGCCCAAGATATACTCGCCACCCGGCACCGCCACCGCCCGTGCCGAACGACACTCCAAGGGTCCCTCGTCGTGGATCGGCCACTCGAAGGGCGGCGGATACAGCAGAGTCGCCGGGCTCGCCAACAGCGACGCCAACTCGTCGGCGGACTGGATGCGACGGTCCGGTTCATAAGCCGTCAATTGCAAAATGATCCGATCAAGGGCTGGACGGACCGCCCCATTGACATCACTGGGCGGCAAAATTTCGTGAAGGGGAATGCGGGGCGGCTTGCGGGTCCTCAGAAGGTCTTTGAGCGAATGGGGCGGGATCCGACCCGTGAACAATTCATAAGCAAGAATACCAAGGGCGAACAAATCCGCCCGCCCGTCCACCTGATCAGGCGTTTCGAACTGCTCAGGCGCCAGGTATTTGGGCGCGAAGACCGGCATCGCACCGTCCCCCTGGTACCGGCCGTCGATCTGCGACCAGCCAAACTTCATGATCACCGGTTGACGGATATCGCCGTCCCGCAAAAAAATCGTTTGCGGCTTGAGGTTCCCATGAATGATACCGGGAGAACATTCCCTAGTATGCGCGTAAGACAGCGCCTCGGCAATTTTGCGCAGTAGGTCCAGCCGTATGTCGGCGGTATCAAGGAGATCGTCGAGATGACTGTTCATCCAGTCGCGAAGGTCTATCCCGTTGACCAAATCCATAACGGTGCCGAAGCCCTCAGGACCGTCATAAAATTCATGGGTCGTGCAGATGTTCGGGTGACGAAACCGGCCCAGTATCCCCGGCCGCAGGTGCCTCTTGATCGTTTCTAAATCGGAGGCCGTCCTCAATATCTCGGGTTTGATTATCTTGATCGCGACGTCATAGCCTAATTCATTGTCGCGGACCCGATAAACGTTGCTGGTGCCACCCTTTCCCATCAAGCGCCAGTCTGAGTAGCGCATCATCTTGATGGCTGATTTCTCAATGTCACCCGTTCCCGACATGGCGCTCCTCCCTTTGCCCACCCTCGGCGTCACCCTCGGGAACGCGATGGTGACGCCGAGGGGTGGACTTACGCCGTAAAATCCAGCCCCATTTCGCGATAACGCTCGGGATCGTCGGTCCAATCGCCGCGGACCTTGACGAACAGTTTCAGGTGCACCCGGCGTTCCAGCATCTCTTCCAGCTCGTGACGGCTGGCCTCCCCCAACTTACGCAGGCGTTGGCCGCCCTTGCCGATCACGATGGCGCGCTGGCTGTCGCGCTCGACGAAGATCACCTGGGAGATTTTAACGCTGCCGTCGGCGAACTCTTCCCAGGTTTCGGTCTCCACCGTCGCCGAATAGGGCAACTCCTGATAGAGCTGGATAAACAGCTTCTCCCGGGTGATCTCGGCCGCCAGCAGGCGCATCGGCATGTCCGAAAGCTGGTCGGCGGGGGAAGTGCCACGGCCCCGGCGGCACCCGCGCCGCCAGCATCGCCCGCAGATCGGCCACCCCGTTGCCGGTCAGCGCCGAAATCATAAAGGTGTCGGTGAACAGGCCATCCTGGTTCAGCGCCGCCGCCAGCGCCAGCAAGCGGTCGCGCTTGATCAGGTCGATCTTGTTGAGCGCCAGAATCGCCTGGCGGTGTTCGGCGCCGAGTCGGGCCATCAGCCCCCGACTGTCGTCGTCCACCGTGCCGTGCGAGGCATCCACCAGCACCACGATCAGATCGGCATCCCCGGCGCCCTGCCACGCTGCCGCAACCATGGCGCGTTCAAGACGAACCTTTGGCACAAAAATTCCCGGCGTATCGACGAAGATCAACTGACTGGAACCGGCCTCGGCGATGCCCAGCACCCGGCGCCGGGTGGTCTGAACCTTGGGGCTGACGATGGACAACTTGCTGCCGACCAGGGTGTTCAGCAACGTCGACTTGCCGGCGTTGGGGGCGCCGACCAGGGCGACAAAGCCGCACCGTCGGCTTTCGCCATCGACGTCGGCGCCGGGCAGCAGGGTGTGGTCATCCGGCAAGGCGTTCATTCCACGGGGTATCCCAATTGGCGCAGCAAGTCCCGCGCGGCGATGGTTTCGGCAAGGCGCCGGCTGCGACCGGTGCCGTGAGTTGGCGGATAGCCCTCAACCCGCACCGCCACCTCGAACTCGGGTTCGTGAGCCGGCCCGGTCCGCCGGACGATCTCGTAAGCGGGCAGTGGCTTGCCGTGCCCCTGGGCCCATTCCTGGAGCGCGGTTTTGCAGTCTTGGGGCGGACGTTGGGCCGCATCGATCTGAGCTTCCCAGGCCCGGCGGACGAAGCGCCGCGCAACGTCCAGCCCCCCGTCAAGATAGAGCGCACCGATCACCGCTTCACAGGCATCGGCCAGGATGGTCCGGTTGGCCCGACCGCCGCTGCCCTGCTCGCCCGGCGACAGGCGCAGATGGTGACCGAGATTGATGGCATCGGCGACCGCCGCCAGCGCCTCGCGCCGAACCAGGCCGGCGTGGCGTTTGGCCAGACTGCCTTCCCGCTCCCCTGGAAAGCGTTCCAGCAGCCACTCGGCCACCACCAGGCCCAGGACCCGGTCGCCCAGGAACTCCAGACGCTCATAGGCCTGCCCGGGACCCCGGGCATCCCCGCCGACCGCAACGCTCCGGCTCACCCCAGCCAGGCTGGGATGAGTCAGGGCGTCGACCAGCAATCCGGGATTGGCGAACCCGTGGCCCAACGCCGGCTCCAGGCCGGTCAACCGGCTCACCTCCGCCGGCGGTGGTTCGACCTGCACCCTGGTCACGACAGCCACCCGATCAATTCACCCCCTGGAACAACCGTTCAGCCCGAAGTTCGGCCGGCCAGCGCCACACCTCCCAGAACGGCGTCTCATGATTCAGGGAAAAGAAAATGAACTCGGCCCGGCCGACCAGATTTTCTTCCGGAACAAAGCCCACACCGCCTTCCAGCGGTGATACCCGGCTATCGCTCGAATTATCGCGGTTGTCACCCATCATGAAATAATGATGGGGCGGCACCAAAAAGATTTGAGTATTATCATAACGGCCTTCATCCCCAACGTTGACCGGACGCGGGTCATTTGGGTCATTATCACCGTTATTGTCACTTTGCTTGCGGATGGTATGAACTTTGCCGCCGGGTAAGGTTTCCAGGAACTCGGCTATGCGCGCCCGATGCCCTCCACTATTGTTATCCACCACATCCTTGATCCGCTCTAACTTAACCGGCGCGCCATTGATATTAAGCACCCCGTGTCTCATTTGAATGGTATCCCCGGGCAGACCGATAATCCGCTTGATATAGTCGGTCTTGTTGTCGCGCGGCAGTTTGAACACCGCGACATCGCCCCGCTCCGGTTCATGGCCAAAGGGTCCGTGGCGGCCGTCAAACGGCGGCGGCGGCAGGTTGACGGCGGGTAACACGCCGAACAGCGGCGGCACGCCGAAGGCGAAGGTATACTTGCTGTAGCCGTAGGAGAATTTGGAGACAAACAGGTAATCGCCGACCAGCAGTGTCGGAATCATCGAACCCGAGGGAATGTTAAAGGGTTCGTAGGCAAACGTGCGGACGCCGAAGGCGATAATGACGGCATAAAGAAAGGTGCGCCACGTCTCGCCCCAACCCTCGGTGTGCGGGTGGGCGAAATAAGTCGGCGACGATGCCGCAGGAGGGGGACGGGTGGTGGGACGAGGAACAATCATCGGAATGGGACCATGGACGGGACGGTGGTTACGGGAGCGCAGTCGGGAACCGCGCTGATGATCACAAAGGCTTGCGCCAACGGATAATCGTCGGTCAGAGTCAGGTCGATCCGGGCAATCATGCCGGCGGGTGTCAGGGCGTTCAACCGTTCGAGCGCCCCCCCGGTCAATTCCAGGGTGGGCTTGCCGTCCGGGGTATTGGCCACCCCCAGGTCGCGCCAAAAGACGCCGCGACCAAAGCCGGTCCCCAAGGCCTTGGCGCCGGCCTCCTTGGCCGCGAACCGCTTGGCGTAGCTCGCGGGCCGGCCGGTGCCGGCCCGCCGCTCCGAGCGTTGGCGCTCGCACTCGGTGAACAGCCGGTCGATGAAGCGATCACCAAACCGCTCCAAACTTTGTTCGATGCGCCGAATGTCGACGAGATCGCTGCCGATGCCGAGAATCATGAGCGAAACACCGCCACCGGGTCCCGGGCGACCGACATCAGGGCGCGCATCCGCCGGATCGCAGCGTCAAGCCCGATGAAGATCGCCTCGCCGATCAGGAAATGGCCGATATTGAGTTCAACCAGGGTAGGAATCGCCGCCACCGCCGCCACCGTCTCGTAACACAGGCCATGGCCGGCGTGGCATTCGAGCCCGATCGCCGCGGCATGGGCCGCCGCCCGCTGCAACCGCTCTAACCGCCGGTCGCGCTCGGGACCTGGCGGCGCCTCGCAATAGGAACCAGTGTGCAGTTCCACCACCGGCGCCCCCAACTGCCGCGCGGCGTCGAGCTGTTCCGGGTCCGGTTCCACAAACAGCGAAACCCGGATGCCGGCCCGCCCCAGTTCGGTAATGACCGGCCCGAGGCGGGCACGGCCGCCCACCACGTCGAGCCCGCCTTCGGTGGTCACTTCGGTCCGTTTTTCAGGCACCAGGCACACCGCATGGGGGTGATGGGCCAGGGCGATGGCCAGCATCTCGTCGGTGGCCGCCATCTCCAAATTGAGCGGCAGGTCAATCTCCCGACGCAATTGCTCAATGTCCTGGTCGCCAATGTGGCGCCGATCCTCGCGCAAATGGGCGGTGATGCCGTCGGCCCCCGCCGCCGCGGCCAGCCGGGCCGCCCGCACGGGATCGGGATGACGCCCGGCCCGCGCGTTGCGGATGGTCGCCACATGATCGATGTTCACCCCCAGGCGCAGCCGTCCGGTCATCACGCCTCCGCCCGGCAGCACCGCCGGCCAACGCCCCCCCCGCCGAGGGACCACCAGCGGGGGGACCGCGCCGTGATACGATCCAGCACTAGTAACCTTTGCAGAACCATCGGCACCGGCATCTGCCCTTCCTGATTTCGCCCCCATCGGCCGGCCCACTATAAGTCAAGATTGGCCGGGCGTCACGTCCCTTGGCCGCGATTGACTTCCCAACCGCGACGGGTGATACCATGGCGCCGAAGAGCTGACCTTCGACCACTCAAACGTGGCCACGCTTCGCGTGTGTGGGCACGGATGGCCGCGGTTGCGGTGGCCGTGCGGTGACCAATCTTAAAACGCCGACCCCACGGCATCCGGCGAGGAGCACACATGGCCATGGCCGCGATCCACCGAGGACCCGATGCCCCAATCCGCCGGCACCATTCGCCAGCCTCCCCCCTGATCAAGGCGGGACTGCTGGTGCTCATGCTGATGGCCGGCTGTTCCTCGAGCGAAGCCACCGCACCGCCGGTCGCCACCGGCCCCACCGGCAACGCCGCGACCGCCCACCCCGAACCCAATGCCGACCTGCGCACCCAGAGCTTTCCGGAGTGGCTGGCCGACCTGCGCGCCGAGGCCCAGCGCCAGGGCATCCAGGCGACCACCCTGGATCACGCCTTCGCCCAGATTCACCTGCTTGACCGGGTGCTCGAACTGGACTCCACCCAGCCCGAGTTCGCCCGCCCGGTCTGGACCTACCTGGATTCCGAAGTCTCCGACCAGCGGATCCACCAGGGCTACGAACGGATGGCGGTTCATGCCGGCCTGTTATCCCGGGTCTCGGCCGAGTTCGGGGTACCGCCGCAAATCCTGGTGGCGTTTTGGGGTATTGAAAGCGATTATGGCCGGGACTGCGGCAATTTTTCGGTGGTGGATGCCCTGACCACCCTGGCCTACCGCAGCCGCCGCCCCGCCTTCTTCCGTGGCGAGTTGCTGGCCGCGCTTCATATTCTGGATAAGGGCGATATTCCGCTCGAAAAAATGCGCGGCTCGTGGGCCGGCGCCATGGGCCAGACCCAATTTGTCCCGACCATCTTCCTCCAGCATGCGATCGACTACGACCATGACGGTCGCCGCGACATCTGGGACAGCCTGCCCGACATCTTCGCGTCCACCGCCCATTTCGTCGCCGGCATCGGTTGGCGTTCCGGCGAATCCTGGGGTCAGGAAGTGCGCCTGCCCGCCGACTTTCCCTGGGATCAGGCCGAACTCACCATCACCAAGCCCATCGCGGAATGGGTTCGTCTGGGTGTGCAGGCGGTCCGCGGCCCGGCCCTGTCCGGCGACGGCCCCGCGTCGATCCTGGCACCGGCGGGCCATACCGGACCGGCATTCCTGGTCCGAGAGAATTTTCGGGTCATCATGCGCTACAACCCGTCGGTCAGCTATGCCCTGTCCGTCGCGCTGCTGGCCGACCGGATCACCGGCGGCGCCCCCATCGCCGCTGCTTGGCCCCGACAGGAGGTGCCCCTCAGCCGGGCCGAGCGCATCGAGCTGCAACAGCGGCTGGCCGCCCTCGGCCTCAATCCCGGCGTCCCCGACTCTCTGATCGGTCCCAGCACCCGCAGCGCGGTCCGCGTGTTCCAAAAAACCCTCGGCGAGGTCCCCGACGGCTTCGTCACCAAACATGTGCTGGACGCCCTCCGCCACCACACCCCCAGTCCCACCTGATCCAGGGCCGCCGGTGGCCAAGGGCGCTGTTTGATTGACAGTCCAGGACCCAGATTCTATGGTGCCGGGCACTTGGTCGGGCGGTTGGACGCCTGACCCGCCGTTGATCGACTTTCCGGGCTTTGTCGGCCCCCGACCTGGCGCAAAGGTAAAGCGATGAAGATTCTTGTTCCCGTTAAGCGGGTTATTGATTACAATGTCAAGATTCGCGTCAAGCCGGACGGCTCGGGCGTCGAGACCGCAAACGTCAAGATGTCGATGAACCCCTTCGACGAGATTGCCGTCGAAGAATCGGTACGGCTCAAAGAGAAGGGCACGGCAACCGAGGTGATCGCGACCAGTCTGGGCATCCAGGCCTGTCAGGAAACCATCCGGACCGCACTCGCCATGGGCGCCGACCGCGGCATTCACGTCGTCACCGACCAGGAGCTTCAGCCGCTGGCCGTCGCCAAGGCCCTGGCCGCCATCGTCGCGCGGGAAAAGCCCGAGCTGGTTCTGATGGGCAAGCAGGCCATCGACGATGACTGCAACCAGACCGGCCAGATGCTGGCGGCGCTGTTGGGTTGGTCCCAGGGCACTTTCGCCTCCAAACTGGTGGTGTCCGACGACGGGGTCATCGTGACCCGGGAAGTCGATGGCGGGCTGGAGACGGTGTTGCTCACGCTGCCGGCGGTGGTGACGGTGGACCTGCGGATGAACGAGCCGCGTTACGCCTCGCTGCCCAACATCATGAAGGCCAAGAAAAAACCCATCGCCGCGCTCACTCCCGCCGACCTTGGCGTGGACCTGACGCCGCGCCTGAAGACCCTCAAGGTCGAAGAACCGCCCAAACGCCAGGGCGGGGTCAAGGTGGCCTCGGTCGAGGCGTTGGTGAGCAAGCTCAAGAACGAAGCGCGGGTGATCTGACATGGCCATCCTGGTAATCGCCGAACACGATAACGTCGTTCTCAAATCGTCGACCCTGACCACGCTGGGGGCGGCGGTACGGCTTGGTGGCGACATTCACCTGCTGGTGGCGGGTTTGGGCGCCGACGCCGTGGCCGGCACCGCCGCCACACTGGCGGGTGTCACCAAGGTGTTGCACGCCGACGCCGACGAATACGCCCATGGCAGCGCCGAAAACCTGGCACCGCTGGTGGTTCGCCTGGCCAAAGACGCCAGCCATGTGCTGGCGCCGGCCACCGCCTTCGGCAAGAATCTGCTGCCCCGGGTTGCGGCTCTGCTGGATGTCGCGATGATTTCCGAAATCATCGGCGTCATCGGCCCCGACACGTTCACGCGGCCGATTTATGCCGGCAACGCCATCGCCACCGTGCAGTCGTCCGACCCGATCAAGGTGCTGACCATCCGCGGTACCGCCTTCGAGCCGGCCCGGGCCGGGGCAACCCAGGCCCCCGTCGAAGGCATCGCCGGCACCGGGGACCCCGGTCTCTCGGCCTTCGTCGGTCAGGAACTGTCCAAGTCGGAACGTCCCGAGCTGACCACCGCCCGAGTCGTGATCGCCGGCGGGCGCGGTCTGCAATCGGCCGCGAATTTCCGGATGCTGGAGCGACTGGCCGACCAGTTGGGCGCAGCGATCGGCGCGTCCCGAGCGGCGGTGGACGCGGGTTTCGTCGCCAACGACACCCAGATCGGCCAAACCGGCAAGATCGTGGCGCCTGAACTGTATATCGCCGTCGGCATTTCCGGGGCGATCCAGCATCTTGCCGGCATGAAGGACTCCAAGGTGATCGTCGCCATCAACAAGGACGAGGAAGCGCCGATCTTTCAGGTCGCCGACTATGGCTTGGTTGCCGATCTGTTCAAGGCGATTCCCGACCTGATCCAGGAACTGGAAAAGGCCGGCTGATCCAAAAGCATCACCCGCGCGGAAGGGAACGGCCATGATAGAGACCATCGGCATCGTCGGTGCCGGCCAGATGGGCACCGGCATTGCTCAGGTCGCGGCGACGGCCGGTTATCAGGTCAAGATGCTTGACCTCAAAGACGACCTGCTCTCGGCCGCCATGGCCAGAATCCGGGCCAGTTTCGAGCGGCAGGTCAACAAAGGCAAGATCACCGTCGAGGAACGCGATGCGGCCCTGGTCCGCATCATCACCGGCACCAACTACCAGTTGTTCGGCGACTGCGATCTGGTGATCGAGGCGGTTGTCGAGAACGAGGCGATCAAACGGGACATCCTCAAGAAGCTGTGCGCCCACCTGAAGCCCACGGCGATGATCGCCACCAATACATCGTCGATTTCGATCACCCGGCTGGCCGCGGTGACCGACCGGCCGCAAAAGTGCCTGGGCATGCACTTCATGAATCCGGTCCCGGTCATGGAACTGGTCGAGATCATCCGCGGGATCGCCACCGATCAGGATACGTTCAATCAAGCCCGGGATGTGGTGGCCAAACTGGGCAAGATCGCGGCGGTCGCCGAGGACTTCCCGGCCTTCATCGTCAACCGCATCCTGCTGCCGATGATCAACGAGGCGGTCTACACCCTGTACGAAGGGGTGGGTACGGTGGGCGCCATCGATCTCGCCTTGCGCCTTGGCGCCCATCACCCCATGGGGCCATTACAACTGGCCGACTTCATCGGTCTCGACACCGTGCTGTCGGTGATGCAGGTGCTGTACGAGGGACTCGCCGACAGCAAGTACCGGCCCTGCCCGCTGCTGGTGAAGTATGTCGAGGCCGGCTGGCTCGGTCGGAAAGCCGGCCGCGGGTTCTACGACTATTCCCAGACGCCGCCGGTGCCCAGCCGGTAGCCTCCCGTCGCCCCCCGTTGCCTGTTTGTCCCTGTCGGATGTCGGACATGCTCGCGTCCGAGATCCGACAGCGGGTGTCCCGATTCCCGGTCCTCTCCCCCGTGAAACCATCGTTGCCTGCCTGATCCCGCGTGGCATCATGTTTGCTTGGCTCCCTCCTCGGGGAACGACGTCACGTCGCTGTGTTGGCGGCGGCGCGCCCCGGGGCGCGGCAAGTCCCGCCGGATCGGGACTTCACCCGGACGGCAGGATTGGGTGTCTTCGCAACAGATTCTGGAGGGACTCTATGGCCAATATCACGTTTAGCGGCCTGACGATGGGTAAAGACATCACGGTGTACGGAACGGCCGGCGATACCGGCACGCTGCTGGCCATCGCCAAGAAACATAGCATTCCGATCCCGTTCCAATGCCAGGACGGTGAGTGCGGCTCGTGCCTGGTCAAAGTGACCTATCTCGACGACAAGGCGCCGCTCGCCATTGCCCTCTCGGAGAAGGAAAAGCTGACGCTCAGCGTCAATGGTAAGCTGAGCCGGGAGCGCCTGGAACAGGCCGAGGTCAACGACCGGCCGCCGCCGTTCCGCCTGGCCTGCCAATACATCGTGCGTGACGAAAATATTCTGGTGGAGTTCACCGGAGAACCCGGCGTCGAAATCGATCTGCGCCGGCAAGCCAAAAAGTAACCGCACCCCCTTCAAAGTCCGGAGGCCGGGCCGAGCCATCCTTGCGCGCTGCCACCCCATCGGCTAGGGTGGCAGCGTCCGTTCTCCCCGCCTGCCCCCGGTCTCCCCCCATGGCGTCCCATCGCCCCGTATATTCGGCGTTAGCCGCCGCCCTGATCGCCCTGCTGATGACGGGCCCGGCCGCCGCCCAAACGCCGCGCAGCCCGTCGGTATTCGACCCGTTGGCCACCCCCTTCACGGACAGTGAAGTCGGAGGCATCGGCTGTGCCGTGGCGACCACCGCCGCCGGCATCGGCATCATCGCCGCCATGGGCGGCCCGGCTGCGATGGCCGCAGCATTGCAAAGCGTGCTGACGCCCCGCGCCGTACTGGAGGCGTCGGCAGCCACCGCCTTCGTCGCCTCCAGCGCCTGCTATGTGGGTCAGGCCATGGCGCCGGTGGTCATGCTCGGCTGGTTGTCCGTGCTCGACGCCCTCAGCGGCCCGATCGGACCCCTTCCGGCCAACCCCGGGGTCGGCGGTCGCAGAGCCGACCTTTCGGTTCCCCCTGCCGACGGCGGGCAGGGCAGCGCCGCCCCATAGATCACAAAGAAAAAGAAGAGCGGGCAGGATGCCCGCGCTCCCGGGACAGGACCTCGTCTTGCGCCGATGGAGCCCTGCCCCCTGCCCTGACCCGGCGTTCCCGATGCGCCTAGGGCGCCCGCGGCGGCAATGCAGCACCCCGGGCCGGCTCGCCGGCCCGCTCGGCACGGCCTTCCCCTTTTTGCGCTTTACGCGACTCGGCCAACACGCCACCGCGTGCTGCCGCCCGCTGGCTCAATGTGGCCTTCATCTCGGTGCGAATCTGAACCCGCGCCTGTTCGGTGGTGGCGGCGCGCATGGACTGACGATAGGCTTGGCGCTCGGCTTGGGTCATCAACTCCCGCGCCCGGAACACCGGCTGTTCAGCCGCCGGCCGAGCCGGGGCCACAACCGCCGGCGCGGGGGCCGCCTGCGCCGCCGCGGGGGCCCGGACCTGCTGAGCCGCGGCCTGTCCCGGAATCATCGCCGACGCCACGAGTGCCGTTCCCAGCATCATCGCGCCGTAAAACGTCTTCCACTGCTGCATGCTGCTCTCCCTCACCTGTTTCAATCCTGAAGTACGATCCTGAAGTAAGGCCTTAACGTACGGACCAGGCCTGCCGGCCCCCGAAACCACTGCCACGCCCGGTGGATCAGCGCCGGCGCCCAACGCCCACTTACTCTCTCCGGCTGGGAAGTCAAGGCTGGTTTCCGCCCCCCTGTCTCTCCGGGATTGCCGAAGGCCAGCCCCGCGGTGCTCGGCGCTTGCCGATGAGGCCGGTTTCTGGTTTTGATGACGCATACCCGTTTCCTGACGAATGCCCCCGTGAGGAGGATGTCACCGTGAGTCACGCTGGTTCCTGCCTGTTCTGTGCCGTCGACACCACCGACCTGGCGGTAGCCCGGCGGCTGGCACGGCAACTGACCGGCGCCGTAGGCGGGCTCAAGCTCGGGCTGGAATTCTTCGTTGCCCATGGATCGGCCGGGGTGCGGACGGTGCTGGGCGAAACCGGACTGCCGCTGTTCCTCGACCTTAAGTTTCACGACATTCCCAACACCGCCGCGGGCGCCGTGCGGGCGGCGGTAGCCTTGGCTCCGACCTTCCTGACGGTCCATATCAGCGGCGGCGCCGCGATGATGAAAGCGGCGGCCGAAACCGCCACCAGCGAGTCGGCCCGGTTGGGTGTGCGACGACCGCGCCTGCTCGGGGTCACGGTGCTGACCAGCCTGACCGACCGCGAGCTGTTCACGGTGGGTCAGGAAACGCCGGTCGCGGCCCAGGTGGCCCGATTGGCCGCGCTCGCCGAGGACGCCGGACTCGACGGCGTGGTCTGCTCACCCCACGAAATCGCGCTGGTGCGCGACCAGACCCGGCCGGACTTCGTGATCATGGTCCCCGGCATCCGCCCGGCGGCCAGCCTGCATGGGGACCAGAAGCGGGTGATGACCCCGGCCCAGGCGCGCGCCGCCGGGGCCGATTATCTGGTGGTCGGCCGCCCGATCACCCAGGACAAAAACCCCGCGGCCGCAGCGGCGCGTATCGCTGCGGAGCTGACGGAGGGGAATGCCGGCCCACCTCACGACTGATCCATCAACGGAACCGTTGGCTCCTTCTCGAGACTCGCCGGTCCGCGGCTCGCGACCGCCACCGCGCAATCGGCGTCGGCGCCGCACAGGCGGGTTTTAGTGGATCGGGACCGGTTGTTGTTGGTGCAGCAGGTTTCCCAGCAATTCACCAAAGCCGGCCGGATAACCAACCACCGAGGTCGGCAACTTGCCGTCCGTCTTCTGGCCGAACGCCCGCACCGCTTCGGCCGATGCCAGCGCCCCGATGGTCGGGGCCAAGGGAGCCAGCAGTTCGGCGATGGCTTTGTCTTGCTGGGCGACATACCGCCGGTTGATGGCGTCCTGGATTGGCTGATCGAAGGAAAAGGTGTCGGCCCAACCGAGAAAATCCAGGTCGATCCCGAACTTGGAAAACTCGCTGGCCGCACTTTTCCGGACCGCCTCAAGAATGGCGTTGGCCTGGGCGTTGTTGTCATCCAACGTGCGGGTCGTCATTTCACTACAGATCAGCGAGTTAACCAACTTTCGACCGACGTCATCCATCACATCGGCGACTTTGCGGCTGTAGAAAACCGAAGTGAAAATCACGTCCAGACTGGTCGGGTCCCCTTGTGGCGGAATCACACCGAAGTGGTACAGGTATTTCGCGGCATTGTCTTCGGTGATCGAGACCCCGATGTTGATCCCTCCGGAAATATTCAGACCCTCCTTGCTCTGGCAGAAGAATCCTTCCTTGCGGACCGATGAGCCGCGATCACTCGCGTTGACCCATTCCCGGCTGTAGGTGGTCCGATCGACGATGATCAACCGCCCGGTCGACACATAAAAGTCCGGCATGCTGAACCACGCGGTACCGCCCGATCCCGACAGCTTGGCGTGAGGAATCTGAAAACGCTTGAGCGGTACCCGATTGGCCGCCAGGAACGCTTCCGATTCAAACCGGGCCTGGCTGTCCTTGTTGCCCCCGGCATCGGGGATGAAGAACGCCGATTGGTTCGGCAGAATGGTGTAGACTTCCGTGCGATCGGCCTTGTCGGCAAACGCCCAGGCCCCCTGGGGCGCACCAAGCCCCGCCAGCAGCAGCAGGCCGAACGGCGCGCGGCCCTTGAGAACCCGGCACAGCGGTGCCCACCAGACCGCCAGCAGCGCGACCAGCAGCAACCCCAGGGGCAACGCGCCGACATGGCTGAGGGACCGCAGCGACCACGCCGTCGTGACCGCCGCGCCATCGCTGTTGGCGAATTGGTTGCCGGCCACACTGGCCGAAACCAGCGTGGCCGCGGGATCCAGCAGGATCGCTTGCAGTCCGTAGCCGACCAGGGCGACCAGACTGAGAACAAGTCGGATTGGCATTGGGAAACCTCATCGCTCAAAAAAACCGGCGTGACCACCGGCTTTGCTTGTTGAGACGACCATCATGTCCTCAAATTCCCCTCAGAACCAGAATGAAGAGGCGATTCAGATCGTGCGGCGGGCCTACGCCATGGGTGCCGTTTGACCGGTCCGTCAGATGATGGCATTCTTCAAATGAGGGCCGGACTCATCATTGATAACCCATCGGGCAGGCAGCCTGATCCTGCTCGGCGACGTTTTCCGCGCAACCTCACGAACCGGGGACCAAGATGCGGGCGGCAACATCGGTTCTGGTGACCGGCACCAGCGGCTTTCTGGGGGGGGCGCTGGGGCGTCACCTTCGCGATCTCGGCTACCGGGTGACCGGTGTCAGTCGGCGACCGGCCCGCCCCGGTGCCGTGGATCATCAGGTGCGGCATGATCTGCTGATGCCCCTTCCCCACGATCTGGCCCGCCATGACGTCGTGGTCCATGCGGCGGCGCTGGCCTCGCCCTGGGCCAGTCCGGCGGCCTATCAGGGCCATATTGTTCAGGCCACCCGCCATGTCCTGGACTATGCCGAACGGACCGACGCCGAGCGTTTCATTCTGATCTCGACCACCGCGGTCTTCTATATCCTGGGCGATCAATTCGGTATTACCGAAGACACGCCCTTCCCGGCCACCGCGGTCAACGGCTACGCCGCCGCCAAGCGGGAGGCCGAAACCCTGGTTTCACGACGACGGCCAGAAAGTCTGATCATCCGGCCCCGGGCCATTTACGGTCCCGGCGATACCGTGCTGTTCCCGCGCGTGCTCCGGGCCGCCCGCAAGGGTCTGCTGCCGCGGATCGTACGACCGGACGGCAGGGCCGCGATGGCTGATCTGGTGTATATCGGAAATCTCGTCCATGCCATCGAGGCCGCCCTCCGCCTTGGCCTCACCGGCACCGTCAACGTCACCGATGCCTGTCCCCAGGACACCTACGCCTTGCTTTGCGACGTCCTCGCCCGGTTGGGCTACCGCCAACCCCGGTTTGTGCTGTCCCTGGACGCCGCCATGCGCCTGGCCACGGCGGCGGAATGGCTGTCGGCCCATTGTTTCGGCTGGCGCGAGCCGCCGCTCACCCGCTTCGGGGTCTCGGCGGTCGCGCACGCCAAAACCTTCGACGTCCGCCGCATGCTGGGGTCCCTCGGGCCGCCGCCCTTTACACCGGACCAGGGCATCGCCGCCTTCGTCGCCTGGCAGCGGGCGGGTGCGGGGCCATGACCCCCGTCACGCTGCTGTTCCTGGCCCTGGCCGCGACCCTGGCCGGGCTGACTCTGGCCCGCGTCGGCCTTGCCGCCGCGGAAATCCGCCGGCAGTCCCGAACCCGCCCCGCCCCGGTGGCCGAAAACGACATCACCGTCCTGCAACCCATTCTCGGCGGCGATCCGGCCCTGGCCCAGTGCCTGGAACACACGCTGCGCGAGGCAAGCCGGGCGCGCGTCATCTGGCTGCTGGACGACGATGACCCGCCGGGACAGCAGGCCGCCCGACAGGCGCTGGCCGCCAGCGGTCGCGACGATGTCATCCTGCTGTTCACGCCGCCGCCGCCGGCCGATCGCAATCCCAAAATCTTCAAACTGATCCAGGGGCTGGATCAGGTGAAAACGCCGTTCGTCGCCATTCTGGACGACGACACGATGGTGCCGGCCGGGACCCTGGGACGGGCGGCCGCCCTGGCGGAACCGGGCGCCCTGGTGACCGGACTGCCGGCCTATCGGGCCAGCGGCACCCTGTGGTCGCGGCTGGTCAGTGGCTTCGTCAACGCCCATTCGATCCTGACCTATCTGCCGGCCGCCCGGCTGGGACTGACCCGGACCATCAACGGCATGTTTTCGCTGATGCGCACCGACGACCTGCACGCCCGCGGCGGCTTCGTCGCCATCGCCGACGAGATCACCGACGATTACGCCCTGGCGCGGCTGTTCCTGTCCCGGTCCGGCCGGGTGATTCAAACCTGTCTCGGCCTGACCATCGTCACCACCGTCGACGGGCCCGGCCATTACGTTGCCCTGATGCGCCGATGGCTGGTGTTCGCCCAATTGTATGTGCGTGAAAACCTGTCGCCGGGGCTCATCGCCGTCGTCTTGCTGCCGGGCCTGCTGCCCCTGCCGCTGCTGCTGACCGGTCTGGCCGCCGGAGCCGGTTGGACCGCCGCCGCGCTCGCTGTGCTGACCGGTAAGGCGCTGTTGGTCCGATGGCTGGCCAGACGGCTGGGCCATCCCCCCGGACCGTTTTCCGACCTGATCTTCGAGGTCGCGGCCGAACTGCTGTTGCCGCTGCATGTGCTGGCCGCGCTGCTGAACCGTCGCCACATCCGCTGGCGCAAGCGGCGGTTCGTGCTCCGGGGCCGAAGGATCGTCGATGGCTGAGCGGTATCCCGAACGGCTGGCCGGCCTTGATCCCGCCGGCTTTCTGCTGCCGCCGGCCAGACGACGGCTATGCCTGCTCACCGGTCAGAGCAGCTTCACCTCCAGCGCCCTGCCCGCCGACAAGCTCCGCTTCCTGAACGCGGTCGCGCCCGCCGACGTCCTGGTGACGCCGGCCGGCTTTCCCTGGCACGCCGCCCTGACCGGGGCGTTTGCCGCTCCCGGGTTGTTGCCGGCCTGTCTGCGCAACGCCCGGCAATGGCGATGGGCACGCCGACACGAGGGATTCCGCGGAGCCCTGTCCGCCATCCTCGAGCTGGCGCTGAAGCGAACCGAAGACCGGTTGCTGGTGGTCACCGGCAGTTGCGGCGTCGAGTTGCTGGCCCAGGCGCTCAGCCGACTGCCGACCGGCGGCCCCGCGCTGTGGGCCGCGGTGCTCGGCCCGGCCGGCCGGGTGCCGTCCGCGCGGCATGTGGCCAGACTGCTGGTGATCCAGGGGCGGCGGGATGTCTGGAGCCGGATGTTGTGGCAGGGACCGGTGCATCGGCAGCCCGATTGCGGTCATCTGGAGTATTACCGCGACGATGACACCATCGCCGCGGCGTCGGCGTTCTTTGCCGGGTCGGCGCCATGATCCCCAAGCGCATCAGCTTTGTCGCGCCCCCTTTTGCCGGTCATCTCAATCCGCTGCTGGAACTGGCGACCGCGGCGGCCGATGCCGGCTATCAGGTTACGGTGGTCACCGGCACCGCCAGGTTGGCTGCCGTGGCCACCCTGGGGTTGCGCGGGGTGGCGCTGCCGTGCCTGGCCGGCCAGCCGATGGAGCGCATCGCCGACACCGAGCGGCGGGTCGGCAGCCATCCCGGGCGTCTCCTGGACCAATTGCGCCGCAGTCTGACGCTGATGGCCACCGCCCGCGACGAGTTGAGCGCCCTGTGGCATACCGAACCGCCCGATCTGGTGGTCGCGGACTCGGTCGCCGCCGCCGCCGGCCTGGCTGCCCATCGCCTCGGCTTGCCGTGGATCACCACCATCGCCACCCCGTTCGCCCTGGAATGCCGGCGCGGCGTACCGTCGTATCTGGGCGGCTGGAGCGAAGGCACCACCCTTTTCCACCGGCTGCGCGATGCGGCCGGGCGGGCGGTGGTCCGGGGCGTCAAGCGGAGCCTGGCTATGGCCGTCCGGCGGCAACTGGCCACGCTGGAGACCGGCGTTTATCGCGCCGATGGGTCCGAAGCCTGCTATTCCCCGACCGCGATTCTCGGCTTCGGCCTGCACGAATTGGAATTCCAGCGCGACTGGCCCGCAGTTTTCCGGATGATCGGCCCCTGCTTCCGCAATCCCGAACCGATCGGGATGCCCTCGTTGCCGCCGGGCGGTCCCCGGGTGCTGGTGACCTTGGGAACCCACCTGCCGTGGGCCAAGGCCACACTCGCCGACGATCTCGCCTGGCTGGCCGCCCGCCGGCCCAACCTCGTCTTGGTCGGCAGCCTGGGAATGGCCGCAGCGGGCACCGACGGCCGCCCGCTGGCCGCCAACGCCGTACTGTTTCCGTTCCTGCCCTATGCGGCCGGCTTGCCCTGGTTCGATGCGGTCATCCATCATGGCGGCGCCGGCATCACCTACGCCGCCATCGCCGCCGGCAAACCGGCGGTGGTGGTACCGCACGACTATGACCAGTTCGACTACGCCGCCCGGGTGGTCGCCAAGGGGGCCGGCCTGCGGGTCGCCCGGTTGCGCAGCCAGGCGACGCTGACCGCGCTCGACCGTGTGCTGGCGCCGGCAGCCTTGCCGGCCCTTGCCGGCTTGGCCGCGGCGGCGGCACGTTACCGGCCAGGCGCGGCTTTTCTGGCCGAGGTGGCCCAGCTCGTCGGTTCCTGAAGGCGCCGCCGGAGACCGTCGCCGTCCGGTTGGATCGGGCCGACCACCCGGCGAAACTTCCCGGCCAAGTCGCCCAACACCAGCGTCCGCACCGCCACCCCCCGAACGAGTCCCGGGCCATCCCGGGCTGCCAGCGCGCCCAGACTTTCGGCGGCCCGGCGGCCGGCGGCGGCCGGCAGCCCGGCCGGCACCTCCAGAGCCAGCCCGTCAACGGCCTCCTGAACCACCCGAAACGGCGCTCCGCCCAGCTCGGGTGCCACCGCGGCATGAACCTCGCCGGGAAACAGCAGACTCTGGGGGGGCAGCACCAGCACATCGGCCAGCCGCCCCTCGATCCCCGCCACCGCGGGCAACGCCGAGCCACAGGGACAAGCCCGGGGGTCACAGTCCGGACGCTCCACGGCGAGATCGTCGGTTCGGTAGCGGACGATGCGTTGGGGCCCATCCCGAACCAGATCGGTGACCACCGGCACGAACCGGCCGGACACCCCGCTCAGGCGGACCGCGTCCACCCGCACCACATCGGTGTTCAAATGCAACCGGCCGTGCCGGCACGATGCGCCGAAGAATCCTTCGGCAGCCTGATAGACCTGACGCACCGGGGCCCCACCCAGGCCGTCCCGCAAAACCGCTTCGTCTTCCGGCCACAACGGTTCGCCCCCGACGATCACCAGCCGTGGCGCCCAGGGCGCCTGACGAAACGCCTGACTTTCGACGATTCGCCTCAAGGCAAACGGCGGTCCGACCAGAATCTGAGGCCGCAGCGCCCCCAGCCCGGCCGCCACCGCCTCGGCCCCGTCGGCCAAACCGAAGAAGACCGTGCGGCCTTTGGTCTGGTGATAAAGCGGGTTGTTGTGTCGCAGCAGCACGGCGGCCCGGGTTCCGATCATCAGCTCGGGCGGCACCACCCGGGCGAAGAACGTGCCCAACCAGCGGGATCGATCCCGGGCCGAGGTGATGAAGACCCCCGGTTCGCCCAGCGTGCCGGTCGACAGGCCGAAGCTGAACTGCGGATGGCCGGTCGCCGTACCCGCGGCCTCGCCCATGGCCAAATGGCGGGCGGCCGGCAGATCAAGGCCCAGATCATTCCAGGCCGCGAAGTTAGCACGGTACTCGTCCCGCGTCACCACCGGACCAGACGCCAGCTCGGGCCGGCGCCGTTCGGCCGCCGCCAGCAGGGACGGCGCGCCCCCCAACACCGCGGCGCGCATCAGGGCGGCCAGGGCGTCAAGCCGACTCATGGTGCAATTCCCGCTGCAAGGACTGGATCGCCTCTTGGCAATGCGAGGGCACAATAGCGATGTCGGGGCGGCACCGGGCCAGATCGTGCAGCCCCCGGAGCGTGCTGCAATAGGCGCGGTAATCGTCCAGAAAGGCCCGTGCCGGGAGCAACGGCTCCAGCAGGTCGCGGTAACAGCAGGACAGCCAGGCCGCATCGGCGGCCAGCAGCACCGTCCGGCCCTGCTCGGTTTCCAGTGTCAGCCCCAGATGGCCGGCGGCATGGCCGGGCAGCGGCACCGCGATCAGACTCCCGTCGCCGAACAGGTCGGCGCCCCGATCGAACATGCCCCATCCCGGCCCCGGCGACACCGCCCGGCAGTCTTCGATCGGGCGCAACCGGGCCGCCAGATCATCGGGAAACAGGTCGCGGATCAGCCCCAACCGGCCGCACCGGCGAAAGCCGGTGGTCGCCAGAGCCGTGAACGCGGCGCGGGACAGGTAGAGTTCGGCACCGGGAAAGTCGGTCAGACCGCCCGCGTGATCGGGATGCAGGTGCGACAGCACGATCGCGCGCACCTGCTCCGCCGGAACGCCGGCCGCCGCCAATTGATGGACACAGGCTTCGCCCGGCGCCAGCCGGTAGGGCAACAGCCGGCGATACCAGCGCGCCACCGGATCGGCCGACCGTTCCAAGGCCGCACCATAGCCGGTATCGAACAGCACCGTGCCCCGGCTGGGATGGGTCATGCGTCCGACCAGGGCCGGAAAGGTCACGCGCCCCGGTTCCAACCGGCCGGTCACCATGCACGCGGGATGACGGCAACGGCCGACGGTCAGGAGTTCGAGCCGCACCCGCATGGCTCAGTACCGGAACAGCATGGCGCCCATGCCGAAGCCGGCGGCGGTGCCGACCATCAGCGCCAGATCACCGCGGCGCAGATGGCCTTCGGTCACCGCGACATGCAGCGCAGTCGGCAACGAAGCCGTCACCTGATTGCCGTGATCGGCGAGGATGTCAATCATCACCGGCCCCTGCGGCCCCAGCCAGCGCCTGAGAAACTTTAACCCCAGGCGACTGGCCTGATGCGGAATGACGCAGGCGAGCTCCGACCGGGCAACCCCGGCTTCCGCCAGCACCTTGTCGATGAAACCCGGCAGACGATCCATGGCCAAACGCGCCAGCCCGCGGCCATCCATCCGAAACAGGTAATCACGCGGCGACGGCGGCGGCCGGCGCAGATTCCAGCGCGAGCCGCCGGCCCGGATCTCGCACAACGAAACGCCCTCGGGGTAAGTTTCCAGACGGTGCGCCAGGATGCCGGCCTTCCCTTCGGCGGGAATCACGATCGCCGCGGCGGCGCCGTCCCCGAACAACGGAGCGGTCGCGTCGTCGCTCTCGTCAAGACCAAGGGTCGCCTGTTCCACCGCCACCACGCCGACACACCGCGACAGACCCAAGGTCACAGCCGCCGCCGCCCCTTCGAGCGCCTGCAAGAACCCCAGGCAGGAGGCATTGACGTCGTAGGTCATCAGCCCCGGAGTCAAGTCAAGCCGCTTGGCGACCAAAGCCGCGGTGGTCGGGATCGGTTGTTCGGGCATGATCGACGTCACCACCAGCCGATCAATATGACCAAGCCGATCACCGCCGGCCGCGGCCAGCGCCGCCGCCGCCATCATTGACGCGCTTTCCTCCGCCCCAGCCCGCCGCCGCGCCGTCACGCCGCTCCGCCGCGCGGTGGTTCCCGACGGCCAACCCTGGGCCGCATCCAGGACTGAGGCCAGCAACACCGACTCCGGACGGTAAATCCCAGTGGCGGCAATAGACACGGGAAGAAACGGCACAGCGGCTCCTGTCGGTGAACACTTTGAAACTCATCCGCCATTGCCCGCTCCCTGTCAATCGTGACCATTGCCGGGCACACGCCCTGATTGGAGTTGTTCGTAGCAACCGCTGCTGCCAAACTCAGCCTGTTCGGACACCATGCCTTGACGTTCAATCAATCCATTGAATAGGTCATGGGCTGGTCGGATTGGCGGCGATGGCACCAAGCCATCGCACGCAAATGCCGCGTCAAGCGCAAGATTGCCACAATAAGAAAAGTGACACTGTAGAACTACCGAGAACCGCCATCAACCGAGGCGCTTTTCTGGATTTCCCGAACACCAGCTTTATCAACCTTGAATACATGGCTAATCAGCCAATCGCGAAGGAAAGACATTAAATCGGTGGTAAGTGTAGCCGTTCCAGCTTGAAGTTGTTTCTCAAATTGCTCGACCTTCCCAACCAAATCAGAGTGCGTCTTTAAATGTTGCGGAAGGGTAGACAGACCACCTTTCCGCCATATTTCTTCTTCCCGCGCAAAATGATCTCGCGTATATTGGACGAGATTCCGAAGAACCTGAAGGACAAGGTTCCGGCCACGCCCCTCCATCATTGCCAAGTTCAACTCATTCACATACTGGACAAGCACCTTGTGATCCGCATCGATGATCGGATGCCCCGTCAACCAATTTGCCCCCCACTCCAGGCTCGCGCCACCACTCTGGAGACGGACCAGAAAGTTGTCCGCAACAGCCCTCATAGTTTCTGCCTTTTTGCTTAGTTCCTGTGCCGATGAAAATACTTCATAAGCAGCCTGAGTATTGGCCTCAGCCCCCTTTCTTACGCCCATAATATTGCACGCGACGTCTGTGGTGCCGGTGTAGGCCGCTTGAATATTCCTAGTGATTTCTTGGGTGGCGGCGCCTTGCTCCTCAGCGGCCGAGGCGATGGCCGCTGATACTTCGTCAAGCTCGTTAATCGTCTTAGCTATACCGCTAATCGCATCCACGGCACGAATAGTTTGGTCCTGAACCGCAGAAATCTGCCCCGCAATCTCTTCGGTAGCTTTGGCGGTCTGAGTCGCCAGGGTCTTGACCTCATTGGCGACCACGGCAAACCCCTTTCCCGCGTCGCCCGCTCGGGCTGCTTCGATCGTGGCATTGAGCGCCAAGAGATTGGTTTGCGCCGCAATGCCATTGATGAGGTTGACGATCACACCGATCTTACTGGCAGCTTCTGACAGACCACGGACGAGCTGGTCTGTTGTTTGCGCCTGGCCAGCGGCATTCTGCGCGATCCCACTCGCACGGCATATTTGGGAAGATATCTCTCGGCTCGAGGCGGCGAGTTCTTCCGAAGCGGCTGCGACCGTCTGGACATTCGTTGCGGCTAACTCGCTGGCCGTCGCTACGTTGGTGGCTTGCTGACGGGTCAGGTCGGATACTTCCGTCATTGCCTTAGCGTTATTTTCAAGATTTACTGAAGCAGAAATGACGGTCCTAACCACTTCGACAATCTGATCATTGAACTCTAAAACAAGTGCCGCTTGTGCCTTGGAACCACGATCCTTCTCCATCTGCTCGTTGTATTGTTGTTGAGAAAGCTCTTTTACCTTTACCATTCCATCGCGAAACACCTCCAAGGCTCTCGACATTTCACCCACTTCATCTTTTTGCTCCGTGAACGCAATGGGCACACTGAGGTTGCCAGACGCCATACTGGTCATCTCGCCAGTCAAACGTCTTAAGGACCAAATGAGTTGGAGTGCCACGATAGCGGCAATGCCTATAATGATAACCGCAATAAGAAAAGCCACGAGACTGAATCGTATGGCCTCGTTTTGGAAAGTTGCGGCAACATCATCCAGGTAGACGCCGGTTCCGATGATCCATCCCCAAGGCGCAAAGCCCTTGACATAGGAAATCTTCGGCACCGGTTTGTCAAAACCGGGCTTCGGCCACAAATACTGGTAAAAATCTCCGCCCCGATCTTGTATAATTTTGACCATATCACGAAATAAAAACGCGCCATCAGGCGTCTTTATATCGGCGATATTTTTGCCATTTAACTCTGGCTTAATCGGATGCATTAGCATCGTTGGGGTCATATCATTGACCCAGAAGTAGTCGTTGCTCCCATAACGCATCGCGCGGATATCCGCGAGTGCGGCCTGCTGGGCAGCGTCCTCTGTTAGGCGACCTGACCGAACCTCGCTTTCGTATCGCGCCACAAGAGAGTATGCGCTCTCGATAAGTTGCTGAACCTTGACCTTACGGCCATCAAGAAGATCCGCATAAATAGAGTTAAGGGCAAGCCAAAGCGTTATTATTAAGCCCGCCACCATCAAACAAATAACTGCAACCAACTTACTCGCAATCCTGATATTTTGAAACCAGACCATCGTTTCCTCCCAAACGGTATGCCGCCAGCGGGCTCTTTTCCTCATCCGGCCATCGTCGCTATGAGAGTAGCCAAGATCGACTTGAAGAGAAAGCGATTACCTCATTGAGACCGCCGCCCTCGGGTACAACCCCATTCATCCTCTTGATCTTGGGGCTGATATGTGAGTCCACGGCGTTGCGGTAGCCTTGACGGAGACGATGCCGGACGTTTTCTAACGGAGTGATGGGGCGTGGGCGGCAATGGAGTCGCATCTTCCGAAGAATCGACCTGGGGCTCATCGTGTTGACGAGCGTCGGAAAGGGATACTCTCATTGCTGGCCGAAGGCCAATGGATCACGTCTCACCCCTGCTGACCCTGCTGGACGGTGGATGTCGCCGATATTGGCCAAAAAGTTTTGGTCAGACAACCGGGTTAGTGTTGTGAACGAGACGCTTCGTTCCTGACGATCGTGTCGAGGACACAACACAACCCATTGAACAGGCTAGTGTACCGGCCCAACGGGGTCGGAATGGTCCGTTGGAGTCGGAACACGAGCGTCCGAGATTTTTCTTCCGTAGGCCGCCGCAAAGTCCACAAAGGCATCCGCGGGCATTGGTTTAGCGATGTAATAGCCTTGAATCTCGTCGCAGCCAAGACGGCGCAGATGCTCAAGGGTTGGTGCATCTTCAACGCCCTCGGCAATCGTTCTTAAATTCAAGCTGTGAGCCATCTGAATAATTGTACGAACGATGGCTGCATCTTCAGGATCGGAGGTAAGATCACGAATAAATGATTGATCTATTTTTAGTTTATCAACCTTAAAGCGTTTTAGGTAGGCGAGACTGGAGTATCCCGTCCCGAAATCATCAATTGATAACATAAGCCCTAATGTTTTTAACCGTTTCACTATATCAAGAACATTATCGATATTCTTGATCATAATGGATTCTGTAAGTTCTAGTTCCAGGCATGAGGCGTCAAGCTGGACATCTCTTAACACAGTTGCAACCGTCTGTTCAAGGTCTCCTCGCCGAAACTGAAGAGCAGAGAGATTGACGGCCACTACCATTTTCGAGATGCCCGACTTTTTCCAGGCAGACAGTTGACGGCAAGCTTCATGGATGACCCATTCTCCAATGGGAACAATCAGCCCGTTGTCTTCAGCCGCTGGTATGAAACGTCCCGGTGGGATGATGCCATGCACGGGATGCTTCCAGCGAATGAGGGCTTCAACGCCAATGATGTTGTTGTCGAGTAAATTAATTTGTGGCTGATAGTAGAGTATGAATTCGCCGTTCTCAAGTGCCTTGAGCAGGCTGTGCCTAAGATACAAATAGGATTCAGTGCCTGTCTTCATTTGATGATTGAAGAACCGAAATGTATTTCTGCCGGCTTCTTTTGCATGAGACATTGCGGCATCGACGTTCCGTATCAACACCTCGCTGTCATATCCATCATCTGGATATACGGCAATGCCGATTGAGGCCGATGCCTGAAGTGTTTGCCCGTGTATTTCATAGGGAAGGGCAAGACGCTCAAGAACAAGCTTGGCAATGTCAGCAATATGGTCAATGCTGGGTCTGTCTACGGTATAAATCATAAACTCGTCGCCGCCAAGGCGGCAAACATTGTCTGCTGGCGAAACGCATTCAATCAACCGATGAGCGACACGCTTTAGTAAGTGATCGCCAAATATGTGTCCATATGTACTGTTTATTGACTTAAAGTTATCGATGTCAATAAATAGTAATCCCGAATATCCCTCCGCTCGTCCGTATTTTTTAATTGAAGTGGCGATGTGCTCTTCAAGATGAGTGCGATTCGATAATCCTGTTAAGTGATCATGGTAAGCCAGAAACTTCAGGCGTTCCGAAGCCTCCCAACGTTCCGTCATATCCGTCAGCACACCGGCGTAGTGCCGAACTTCACCATTCTCATCGCGAACAACCGTGATTGACAGCCACGAGGGCCATTCAGTACCGTCCTTGCGCCTGTTCCAGATTTCGCCCTGCCAATACCCGTCCCGCGAGAGCGATGCCCACATTGAACGAAAGAAGTCCGCTGAATGACGCTCAGACCGCAGCAGGCTCGGATTCCGTCCGCGAACCTCTTCAAACGAATATCCCGTGATATGAGTGAATGATGGATTGACCATGGTCAGTCGAACCTCTGGATCAGTCACCATAATTCCTTCACGGCTGGCCTGAAAAACAGTCCCGGCAATCCGCAGCTTTTCTTCATCTGCGCGGCGCTCCAAAGTTAAACGGGTACTTTCTACAACAGAGGCTAACGAATATGGCAGTCTTATTATATGTCTTGGCGTTTTCAATATGTAATCGGAGACACCGCGTTTCATAGACTCAACCGCAAGTTCCTCGCTCCCAGTCCCAGTCAAAATGACCACCGGTAACTCTGGGCGCAGTTTCTTAACAATGTCGAAAACGTCAAGGCCTGTATATCCAAGAATATTCAGATCCGATAAAACACAATTATATACATTATTGACCAAGGCGGCTTCAAGCTCACCCCTAGTCGAGATTTCTGTCACTAAAAAACCATCGCCGGTGGCTGTCAAGGCATCCCTGACGAGATCACGGTCAAATGGATTGTCATCTATATATAGAACGTGGATTTGTTTGATCATATTGCTAACGGAGGTGGAATGTTAAGCTTAATCCAGTAATCTTCGACGATCTTGACAACAGAAAGGAAACCGGCAAACGAGATCGGCTTCAATATATATGAATTCGCGCCTGTGTCGTAAGCCTCTGCCCGATCTCTATCTTCCTTAG
>CAIYNU010000077.1 GCA_903927615.1 uncultured Rhodospirillales bacterium
CAACACCCTTCACAAGCCATTTGGTCTTTTCAAGGTTTATGTTGCCAAAACGTAAAGAGTTGAGCTGAGCTATAGGACGTGGCCCACTAGCGTTGTGACCGAGACGTTTCATACCCAAAGATCGTGTCCCGGTCACAACACGATGCCGATACCAAGTCGTGTTCCGGCCCCGACGGGCGGGGAACCACCAGTCGGAGTCGGAACACCAAGCGGGAGACGTCCTGACGGATCACACCTTCAACAAGGCGGTGTGGTCCAAGAGCGACACTAGGTGATGGCCAACCCGCAGCATATGGCTGACCCTCGGATGAACCGACGCCTCGGCCGGTTGAACCGCCGAGGCCGGCACCACCGCCAGCCGGTCAATGCGGTCGACCACCATCACCCAAGGTCCATCCCCCCCCGCCACAACGATCATGGCGGTCCAGTCGTCCACCACCGCCGGCACCGCCATCGCCGTGCGTAAATCGATGGTGGGTAAAACCTCGGCGCCGATTTCGACCACGCCGGCCAGCCCGGTCGCCGATGCCGGGACCGGCAAGGGGACCGGCGTTCGATAAGAGGTGAGTCTGACCACCGCCCCAACATCAAGCGCATACCATTCCGGTCCGACGCGGAACAACAGCACCTGTCGGGTGCTTTCCTCCCCTTCGGCTGAGGCTGCCGACGCCGGGACCAACGGCAGAGTCGCTCGCCCGCCGCCAAACGCCGCCAAACGGTCGACATCCAGCAAACCGATGACCCGGTCTTCGGTATCAACCATATAGCCAGCACCGGCACCGGCTGCGGCGTCGGCATGGATGCGCGATAACGGGAAACGCCGGACCCCGATCACCCCATCCACCGGGAGCGCGAAACGGCCGCAGCCGCTATCGACCACCATCAGAATCCCGGGCGGCGCTATCCCGGTGCCGGCCCAGGCCCGCACCACCGGAGCCAGCACCGGCAACGGTCGGCCCCGCACTTGAACCAGGCCCACCCATTCGGCCGGCGCGCCGGGGACCGGCGTCACCGTCCCGGCCGCGACCACCTCGGCCACCTGCCCGACCGGCACGGCAAAATATCCCGGCCCGCACCGGGCCACCACATAATCCTGATGCGGTTCGACCGGTGTCGATGGCGCCAGAGCGGTCCCCCGGGCCAATCGTCCCGATCCGTCCCCGCCACCGGATCCACCGCCGCGCGTCACCGGTTCCTGCAATCCCAGCCGATCAGGATGAAGAAGCAGCACCGTCCGTCCCTGTCGCCAGGGCAACTCGCCGGTGACCAGTCCAGGTGTCAACCCCCGCACGCCGCCGGACGCCGGCCCGGCCTCGAACACGGGAATCACGTCGGGCGCCACCGTGGTCACGGTCACCACCCGGTCGACCCGCAAGGCGTAACTGCCCTCGTCGGCCATCACCACCACCAGATCCCCCGCCGCGCCGGCCGCCGCCGCGGGCAGCGCCAACCGACGGCGCAAGTCGATCTGAGGCAGTATCCGGCCGCCAAGCCCGACCAGACCGTCCACATATCCAGGAACCGACGGCAGCGGCGTCACCGGTACCGGGGCGGTGACATGAGCGACCGCCAAAGCGGGAAGCGCAAAGGCGATTCCCGCGGCTTCGACCACCATGACGGCCAACCCCGCCGGCATCACCGCCCCCTTCACCACGCCATCGCCCTGCCCTTCACATCATCGCCTTGAAGGCCTCCGCACCGCTGCGGGCACAGTCCGCGATTTTCACCAGATCATTCATGGTGGCGAGGATTTCCTCGGACGCGGTCGCGTTGCCTTCACTGATCTGCGCCAGGCTCTGGACCGTGACGTCAATTTCTTTGGTGCTGGCCTGTTGCTGGGTGGTAGCACCGGCAATGACACTGGCCATACGCTCGATCTGGCGAAAAGCCTCGCCGATTCGGTTCATGTCGGCGCCGACATCATGACTCACCGCCACCCCGCGCTCGGCTTCGGTGTTCGCGGCGACCACGATCTCGGCGATCTCTTGGGCCGAATTCGCCACCTCCTCGGCCAGTTTACGCACCTCTTCGGCAACCACCGCAAAACCGCGACCATGCTCGCCGGCCCGGGCCGCCTCAATGGCCGCGTTGAGAGCCAACATATTGGTCTGATTGGCGATGCGGGTAATGACGCCGGTAATGCGGCTGATGCTGCGGCTGTTTTCCGAAGTGGTCTTCACCAGTCGGTCAAGCGCCACCACTTTGGTCAGGGCGCCATCAACCAGCACCACGGCGTCCTTGGTAAACTTATAAGTCTGGCCGGAACTGCTGGCCACGTCTTCGATGGCATTGGCTGACTGCTTGATGGCCACGCCGATCTGCCTGACCGCAATCATCTGGGTCCGGGCGCCCTCCGAAACCTGGCCGATGGCGACACTGGCCTGGTTACTGCCGGTGGCCACCTGCCGGGCGGCGTCGTTCAGGGCCGCCAGGGCTTGACCGAGAGTCCCCAGCACGCTGCGGCTGACCAGCCAGGCCAAAAGCAGGCTCAGGGCAATGGCCGCAAGCCCCAGCACCAGGCCGGCGCGCTGGCTATCGGCGATGCCCTGCTGGGCCCGGGCTTCGGTCTCGACGGCCCGATGCTGCATCCGAACGCGAAGCGTCTCCAAAGCCTCGTCAAGATGGCGGCCAAGCAACGGCAAGGTCTCATTAAGGATGCGCTGGTCCGCCAGCACCACCGGGAGAATTTCACCGAGCTTTTCGGCATAGCCCTCGGCCAGTCCCAGCAGTTCCTGTCCGGCCTGTTTGACCTCCGGCCTGGCCAAGGAGTCGGTCTGGGCGGCGAAGGCCGCTTTCAGGCCCCGCACGGCCTCCGTCATCCGCGTGCGAGCCTCATCCGCGCGTTTTTCGTCGGGAACGCGCAAAAAACCGCTGACCGCCATCCGGGCCACCATCCACAGATCCGAAGCCCGCCCCAGGGCCAGGGTCGTCGCATAATCCTGACGACTGGCCGCGGCATCGATCAGATCGACCAGTTTCTGCCGCACCCCCGGTCCGGCTACCCCGAATTCGTTGGTGACCGCCCGCTGCTGCTTCAGACGACCGCTCACCAGCGGCATCAAGTCGTCCCGAAATTTTTCCAGGGCATTGTTAACCAACAATAAATCGTGCGCGGTATCGTCCCCCGCCTTAACCTGAGCCAATCGCGCCAAAGACTGTTGAAGCCGTTCCAGATCGGCCGTGACCGCCGCCGCCGCGGCATCGCTGCCGACGGCGGCGAAAATCTGGGCATCGAGACGCAGACGGACCAGTTCCACCTGACAATCCGAGGACTCCTGGGTTGTCTCACCGACCGTGGTTAACTCCCCCAATTGGCCGGCAAGCGTGGTCAGGGTGAACCAGCAGGCGACAAACATCACCACCATCAACGTTACGACCATCGCATACCCGATGGCAATCCGCGCGCCGATCCGCACATCCTTCAACATAATCATGTCGGCTTCCCCCCCGGAACAGCCCGCCCACGCGCCTGGACGCGTGCCATGCCCTCATCGCCAGAGGAACGATATCATTGCCCCGTTGCATTCCGAAAGCGTTCGTCCCCCTCCGCCAGTCAAACCGCCGTTGCCGCGCAGGGGGGCTTCACGCCCGGTTCCAGGTTGCCAAAGATCGGTTGGTATGAAACAAAGTCGGACTTGATATCCGTTGGCCCGCGGCGGCGGATGTTTGGCACCGTGTCATGAGCGAATCTGGCAGAGACAAACACGGTGATCGCCCGCCGGAGCTGATTTTCGAAGCTTTGGAAGCGATGTGGCCTTGGAGGGGGCATGACCATGGTGTCGCGGCGCGCCCGACTGTCGGTCGCCGGTATCGCGCTGGCTCTGGCCGCGCTGATCGTTACGTTCCAGTGGATTCAAGCCAGCCACACCCGCGTTACCGCGCTTGGCCACGCCGCCCGGGAAACCCAACTGCTGGCGCACATGCTGGCCGAGCACAGCCAATACGCGATCCATCTGGCGGATCTGGCCCTGGACGACGCGGTGCGCGACCAGGAAAATCTGGCGGCTCCGGATACCCTTTTTTCCGCCGAATTCCGGAGGCTGACCACGCCGTTGAGCGTCATCCGCAACGTCATGGTGCTGAACCGCGACGGCCGGGTGCTCCGGGCTCTGCGGACCGACCAGAATAGGACCGAAGAGGCGCTGGCTCTTCAGGCGCCCCTTCGGTCCGGTCCAACCGACGACATCGTCGGCGTTCCCGCGCAAGGTGGCCTGGCACCGGGAATCATGATTCGGCGCAGCCTGGGTCCCGCCGGCGTGGTCGCAACCGTCCTTGACACCGACTCGTTAACGTCATGCTGCGCGTTGACGTCTCCGGAAGCCGCTGCCGGGGACAGTGTGGTCGGTTCCATCGTCCTCTCCCTGGCTAGCGCCGACGGTACCGACCTGATTCAGTCCGACGGCCAACGGCCCGGCAGCTCCGCCGAAACCCGACTGGTCTCGATAACCCGGATCGGTGACCTGCCGATCCTGGCGGTCGCCGCCATTGACCGGGACGTCGCGCTGGCCGGCTGGCGTCTGGATACCACGGTCGGCGCCATCCGCACGGTCCTGCTGGTTCTGATCATCGGCACTCTTGCCGTTCTTGGCCTCCGGCTGATGAGTCGGCAGGACGCTTACCAACGGAACCTGGGCGAACAGGCGGCGCTGTTGCGCGCCACCGTCGACGGGGTCAGCCACGGCATCAGCGTCTTCGACCGCGAAGGCCGTCTGGTGCTATGGAATCGCCGGTTCATCGAGCTGCAAACCATTCCCGAGCCCCTGGCCACCGTCGGAACACCGTTTGCCGCCATTGCAGACCATTTTGCCGCGCCCGGGGAAAACCAGTCGGACACTGCCGATGCTTTGGCGCCTCCCGCAGGCCAGGCCGTCCGCGAGCGTACCCTGGCCAGCGGCGTGGTGGTCGAGCTTCGGGACACCACCTTGCCCGACGGCAGTTTCATCACCACCACCACCGACGTAACCGAGCACCGCCGCGCCGAAATTGCACTCCGGACCACAGCCGAACGTTTCCGGCTGCTGTTTGACGGCACGCCGGCCATTGCGGTCCAGGGTTACGACGGCAACCGCCGGGTGGTGTTCTGGAATGCCGCCAGCGAGGCGCTTTATGACTACCGCCGCGATCAGGCCCTCGGCTGTCGCTTGGAAGACCTGATCGCCCCTTCGTCTCAATACGCCAAAGTGGTGCGCGAACTGACCGACTGGCGGGATGCCGACACCACGCCGGTCTCGGGTGAACGCATCCGACGCCGCCGCGACGGCACGCCGGTGCCGGTGTACACCAGCCATGCCCGTCTCACCACCCCGGACGGACATCAGGAATTCTATTGCATCGACATTGATCTCACCGAGATCAAGCGAACCCAAGACGCGCTCCGCGCCAGCGAAGGGCGGTTCCGCGACTATGCCGACGCGGCGTCGGACTGGTTTTGGGAAATGGCGCCGGACCTGCGGATCACCAGCGTTTCCAATGACAGGACCAAGACCGGCAGCCTGGACCGGCACGATTTGCTGGGCCTGACCCGGCCGGAAGACACCGGAAACCCCGCCGACACGCCGTTCTGGCGTTCACATCGGGAACTGCTGGACCGACGGCTGCCGTTCCGCGACTTCATTTATCCGGTCACCGCCAACACTGCCGCCGCCGACACCGGCAACGACACCGGCCATGCTCGGGTCCGCTATATCAGGGCCAGCGGCAAGCCGGCCTTCGACGAGGACGGCGTCTTCCTTGGCTACCGCGGCACCGCCAGCGACGTGACCGCCCAGGTCAGGGCTGGGGAAACATTGCACAAGCTCTCGGAGGCCGTGGCCCAATGCCCCGCCGCCATCGCCATCGTCGACGCCCATGGCCTGATCGAATACGTCAACCGCCGCTTCAGCGAGAACACCGGCTATCACCCGGACGAGGTGGAAAATCAATCTCTGTCCATTCTGAACCCCGAGGCCGACACCCGACCCGAGGCCTGGCAGCCGCCGGGCGGCGGGCGGGCATGGCGGGGCGAATGGCACAAACGACGCAAGGACGGCTCGCTCTACTGGGAGCTGGCCACGGTGACACCGATCACCGCCACCGACGGCCGCGTCAGTCACTTCCTGGTGATCGGCGAAGACCTCTCCGAGCGCAAGATTTTCGAAAAGCAACTCCTGCACCAGGCCCATTACGACGCACTGACCGGTTTGCCCAATCGGCTGCTGTTGTTCGATCGCCTGACCCAGGCGCTGGCGGCCGGACGGCGCGAACACCGGGTGCTGGCGCTGCTGTTCGTCGACCTCGACCACTTCAAGGTCATCAACGAGGTGCTGGGGCACGATGGCGGCGACCGGTTGCTGATCGAGGCCGCCCGCCGGTTGGTGGAGGTGGTGTCCGATGGCGACACCGTCGCCCGATTCGGCAGTGACGAGTTCGTGATCATCCTTCCTGACCTGACCGCCTGCGTTTACGCCGACGCCGTCGCCCACCGCATTCTGGCTGCGTTTTCCCGCCCGTTCACCGTCAGCGGCCGGGAGTTCACCGTCACCGCCAGCGTCGGCATCACGGTTGCCCCCGCAGACGGCGACGCGCCCCAATCCCTGCTGCGAAACGCCGACGCGGCCATGCGGCAAGCCAAAGCGGTCGGGCGCAACAGTTACCGGTTCTTCACGCCCGAGATCAACCGCAAGGTGGGCGAGCGGCTGACCTTGGAAAGCCATCTGCGGTACGCCGTCGCCCGCAACGAGTTGTCACTGGTCTATCAGCCGATTACCGACCTGCGCACCGGCGCCTCCATCGGGGCCGAGGCGTTGCTGCGCTGGTCCAATCCGGATTTGGGGCAAGTGCCGCCGGACCACTTCATCCCGGTGGCCGAAGACACCGGCCTGATCATCGAGATCGGCGAATGGGTGTTGCATCAGGCCTGTCAGGAAGCCGGCGGCTGGGCCGCCCTGGCCGGTCGTCCGATCAGCCTGGCCGTTAATATTTCCGCCTGTCAGTTCCGCCGCCTGGAGTTGATTCGCACCGTCACCGAGGCCCTCGCGGCCGGCGGCCTGTCCGCCACCGCCCTGGAACTGGAGATCACCGAACGCCTGCTGGTTGAGAGCGCCTCCGCCAACATGGTGATTCTGGAAGAACTCCACGAGATGGGCATCCGCATCTCCATCGACGACTTCGGGACCGGCTATTCCTCCCTCAGCTACCTCAAGCACCTGCCGGTTCAGACGCTCAAGATCGACCGCTCCTTCGTCAAGGACGTGCCCACCGGCCCTCGCGACTCGGCGCTCACCGCCGCCATCGTCGCGCTCGCCCACAATCTCGACCTCCAGGTGATCGGCGAGGGCGTGGAAACCCAAGCGCAACTCGATTTCCTCCGTAGCCAGGGTTGCGATTATATCCAGGGCTATCTCATCAGCCGCCCCCTCCCCGCCCCGGCCTTCCGGGCGTTTCTCCAGCGGACATAAACCGGTCAAGCCAAAGCCGTCGGTCAGATAAGATGTGACCGCCACGGGCGCGTTCCCTCCCGCCATGCATGATCCGGTCCCTCATGGGAACGGCCTTTTCGCTGTTCCGCTGGACTGGCTGACGCGGTAACGGGGGCTGGGCGAGGCCTCCCGTTTTTCTCGAGTCGCCGCCGGCCGAACATCCTCACGTATGGTGGCAAAGCTATCGCGTGGATCGAGAAACGTTAGAACACAACCCAAAATTTCAGAGATTCCCCGAGCTGCCCTGCCCGCTTCACCTTCCTATCGATGGTGAGGTGCCTTATAATAGCGCGGGGTCACTGGTGTCGGGTCTTGAGTCCACGGGCACATTCCGGTTTGCCCAGGGGTTCGGAACCCAGGATCGGCATGGCGACCGCACGGCTTTCAACCGGCTGCCGACGAGGGTGAAGTCATGGCGGAGGGGCAAGTCGAACGGAATGGGGAACGACTCCGGCTGCTGGCGTGCTGCGTCCTGGTATTACTGGGAGTAAATGGCTTTTTCGCGTTCAGTTTGTGGGTCAGTTGGCAGGACCGGTTGGATACGGCCCGCCAGGAAACCCGGACTATGGCACAGAGTCTCGCCGACCACGCCGAGCGCACCATCGGCAGCGCCGACCAGATGCTTTCGGGCGTGGTCGAAACCATCCAGGAGCGAATGGCCAGCGGTCGGCAGGTGGCAAGCGATCCCCGGTTGCCGATGCTGTTGTTACGCCGGGCCGGCATGGTGCCGTTCGTGCGCTCACTCACCCTGTTGGACGGGAACGGGCTGGTCATCGGCGACGCTGGGGGCCGCCAGGCCAACCTCACCGACCGCTCGAATTTGCTGGAATTCGCGTTCCATCGGAATCAGGACCGGAGAATCCTGTTCATCGACGCTCCCAGAATCGACGGCGAGGGCGGAGCCTGGCTCTTCAGCCTCAGCCGGCGCATCGTCGATCGCCAGGGGCAATTTGCCGGGGTGGCGGTGGCGATGGCCGACCCCGAGACGTTCCGCCGCTACGACAGCACCCTTGGAGTCGACGGCGACGGTTTCGCCGAACTGTGCGATCGCAAAGGCGTGGTCTATAGCCGGGAACCCGGATTTGCCGCCGCGATCGGCCGACGTGAGGCCGATTTGCCACAATTGGCGACCCTCCTGGCCGACGCGCCCGCCGGCACCGCCCAGCGCACCGACGCCGACGGCATTCTTCGGATCGTCAGCTATCGCAGCGTCGCCGGTACGCCCCTGGTCGCCATCGCGGCACTGTCCGTCAACCATGCGCTGGCGCCGTGGCGCCGCACGCTTTATGGCCAGTTGCTGGCGGCACTGCTGGCCAATGCGGCCATCCTCGCTTTCGCCATCGCTCTGATGCGGCAGATCCGGCGCCTGAACACCGCCGCCCGAGATCTTCGCGCCAGCGAGGCCAGAGCCGTCGCCGCCCGCCGCCAACTGGTCGACGCCATCGAAAGCATGAGCGAAGGCTTCGTGCTGTTCGATCGGAACGGACACATCGTGCTGTTCAACGATCGCTACCGCAGGATGCTCCGGCGGATGAACACCGTCCTGGTCCCGGGCCTACCGTACCGGGCACTGCTTGAGGAGGCGGCGTCGAACGGTTTCGTCAAGGTCACCCAGGCGAATGCCCAAGACTGGATCCAAAGCCGACTGGAACAACACCAGCGCCCGTCCAATGAGCCGGTGGAGCAGGAGTTGGCCACCGGCGAATGGGTCCTGACCCGGGCGTTTCCCACCAACGACGGCGGCCGGGTCCATATCCGAACCGACATCACGCACCTCAAGCGCCAGCAAGAGGAGGCCGCGCGGCAGGAGCTGCTGCTGCGGACCACCGTCGAAAACATCGTTCAGGGCCTGTGCGTGTTCGATCCCAACCGTCAACTGGTTTTGTGGAACCGCAACTGGCTGGCGTTGCTGGACCTGCCGCCGGAGTTCGGCCGGGTCGGCATGCCGCTCCAAGAGATTCTGAAATGGCGGGCCGCCCGGGGGGATTACGGTCCAGGCAGCGTGACCGAATCAGCCGCCCCTTTATCCACCCTGTCCGACCTGGACGACCAGGCCGGCGAGCGGGTGCTGCCCAACGGCACCGCGGTGGAAGTCCTGGGGGTCTTGATGCCCGACGGCGGCCGGCTCACCACCTACACCGACATTACGGTGCGCCGCAGCGCCAAATTGGCGCTGCGGCAAAAGTCCGATGTGCTCGAGGTGACCCTTCAGAGCGTCGACCAGGGCATCGCCATGTTCGACCACACCTTCCGCCTGATCGCGGCCAACCATCGCTACTATCACCTCCTCGACATCCCCGAGACCGCTTTTCCGTTGGGAACCCCCTTCGAAGTCCTCCTGCGTCACTTTGCGACGCGGGGCGAATTCGGCCCCGGCTGCGTCGAAGAACGGGTGGCCGAACGGCTCCAACGCGCCCAAAAGCTCCAGCCCTACCTTTTTGAACGCACCCGCCTGGACGGTACCGTGATCGAGGCCCGGCGGACCCCCACCCTCCAAGGGGGTTTCGTCACCACCTACACCGACATCACCGAACGCAAGGCACGCGAGAACGAACTGACAGCGGCCAAGGCGGCGGCGGAACGGACCAGCGAGGTCCGGTCGCTGTTTCTCGCCAAGATGAGCCACGAACTGCGCACCCCATTTAACGCCATCATCGGCTTTGCCGAAATCATCGCCGACAAGGCGTTCGGCCACGACCGCCAGGCGATTGACGTCTACGCCAGTTATGCCGCGGAGATTCGTCACAGCGGCCAGCACATGTTGGATTTGGTCAACAACATTCTCGACCTGTCAAAGATCGAAGCAGGCCGGATGACGGTCATGATCGATCGCTTTGACCTCCGGCAAACACTTCAGTCCAGTCTGAGCATGATGCGGGAACTCAGCCGCACCCAGGGTGTCACCATCTCCCTGGCGATCCCCCAACCGCTGCCCGAAACCCGGGCCGACGAACGGGCAGTCAAACAAATCATCACCAACCTGTTGTCGAACGCCCTGAAATTCACCCCCGAAAACGGCTGCATCAGCCTGATGGCCAGCCCCACCCCGTGCGGCGGCTTCGAGATCGCGGTCAGCGACACCGGAGTCGGCATTCCGTCCGATCAGATTGACCGCGTCTTACTACCTTTCGAACAAATCGACAACCGATATTCCCGCACAACCGGAGGCACCGGCCTTGGCCTGTCTCTGGTCAAAGGGTTGGTGGAGCTACACGGCGGCAGCCTCCGCATCGAAAGCACACTCGGCTGTGGCACCACCGTCACCGCCATCTTTCCGGCACTCCCGCCCGACCCCGTGGCTCCCGAGTCGAGAACCCGGACGGCCAACGGCCAGACCGACTTGACCCGGCGGCCATCACTTTAGCGCAACGGGACTCTAACGAGCCAACATCACAGCTCGGCAAGGGCAAGCCCCGGGGAGCGGGAAAAAGTACTGAAAGGGGTTTTGCCGCGATGCATTATTCCGGAGGATGACCTATTCTCCGGCACGGTACAGGACGGCGATCATCCCGTCGCCTGCGCCTTGCTCCGGAGACCGCCCGATGCTGCCGAGATCCGCCCCCGAACCGACGCGACGCCCCGCCCGGGGACCGAACCCGGTTTCGTCCGAGGCTGACGCTCCGGCACTGCCCGACCTGGGCCACGGACGCCACCGCCCCTTTGTTCTGCCCGCCCTGCCCTACGCCGAAGGTGCGCTGGCGCCCACGATTTCGGCGCGAACCATGCATTATCACTATCACCGCCATCATGCCGGCTATGTGGCGACCCTCAACCGACTTTTGGCCGACTCACTGCCGACCGACCCCACCTTGGCCAGCCAGTCGCTGATCTCGATCATCCGCAGCAGTGCCGACAACGCCGCCCGCACCGGGCTGTTCAACAATGCCGCACAAGTTTGGAACCACAGTTTCTATTGGCGCTGCCTGTTGCCCGGTGGCGGCGGCCGACCCGGTGGCGCCATCGCCAGCGCCATTGACCGAACCTTCGGTCATTACGCGACCTTCCGCGAACACATGATCGGCGCCGCGGTGGGCCAGTTCGGCAGCGGTTGGGCGTGGTTGTGCGTCGAAGGCGACCGGCTGACCATCCGTCGCACCGCCAATGCCAGAACGCCGGTTCAAGTGCCGGGATTGACGCCGCTGCTCACCATTGATGTCTGGGAACACGCCTATTACCTGGATAGCCAGAACCGGCGGGCGGACCATGTCACCCAAGTGGTCGACCGCTTGCTCAACTGGCCATTCGTCAACGCCATACTGGAAGCCCATCAGCGCGCCCTCAATCCGGTCCCCGCCCAGCGGCTGGCGCCGACCGGCAACCTGCCGACCACGACGGCCATCCACACGCCACGATTGCCGGCGCCGGTGCCGTCCCCAGCGCCGTCCTGGCAGGTCGCCGATACCCGCGCCGCCTCCTTTGCCCGTCTGGCCCGTCGCCGTTGACCCAGCCCTGCACGCCAAGCTCAAGCGTTCTGTCATAATTTGCTTGGAAGCGGCCATCGTGGAGCCTATGGTCCCGTTTCCAAGCACTCCCATCCTGTCATCTTAACGACTCCCAGCCGCCATCGGCCGGGAGTCGTCTTTTTGATCGGTGAGCCCGGATGGGCGAAAACGCCGCCCCCCCAATTCCTAATGGCTCAACAACACCGGCACCGTCATGTGTTCGAGGATGAACCCGGTGAGGCTGCCCAACACCAGGCTCCGCAACCGATTGCGGCCATAGGCACCCATCACGATCAGATCGCACCCCAAATCCGTCGTATAATTCAGCAGGGTGTCGCCGATTTCGTGGGGCTCGCAGATAAAATGGGCGGCTTCGGCGATGATGGCATGATGAGCCAAATGGCGGGCAATCCCAAGCCCCGGTTCATCTCCAACCTCGTCCTTTCCTGGGGCGGTGTTGATGGCCAGCAGCGTCACCAGCCGCGCGCGTTCCAGCACCGGCAGGGCGTCGGCCACCGCCCGGGCTGCCTCCCGACTGCCGTTCCAGCCGACCAGCACCCGCCGGCCAACCGTCTCAAAGCGTCCGACATAAGGCACCACCAGCACCGGCCGACCACAGGCGAACACCAGAGCCTCGGGTTCCAGTTGCGGCAGACCCGGTGCGGCGGCCGGGTCCTGTTGGCTCACCACCACCAGATCCGCATAACGTCCATGGACTGCCGCGACCTCTGCGGCCACACCGGTCACGACCCGCCATTCCGACCGCTCCAGCCGGCCGGCCCGACGGACACTTTCGGTGAAACGAATACCCGCTTGCGCAGCCCGGGCGTTTTCTTCCGCTTCCCAGGTTGTGCGCATCTCCTCCGTCAGAAAACTCTCGATATAACTCGGCAGACTGACTGGCAACGATATATATAGACCGGTAAGGTGGGCGTCGTGCTCTGCGGACAGCGCCAGGGCAACATCGATACGCGCCCCAGCCGCTGGCTGCTCGTCAACAATCACCAGGATATCCTTGAGCGCCATGACAGTTCCCCTCGCTTCAGACCCAGGGTCTGGACCCGTTGCCACAGACCCCCGCCAACCCTCATATGGGGAGAGTTCAAGGGATGATAAAACCGATATCGACGGCGGCGAATTGTCCCGGGGTGCCGGAACCCGAACTGAAACGGCTCCAGGCACTCGGAGCACGCCACGGTCAAACTCACAAAGTTATCTGTTGACGCCAATATTAAACTGTTCTTAAGGCGATTCCGCATTTCGCCCCAGGGTTGACCCACAATGACCCTTGATGTTGCACTGAATAGCATCAACCCTCCCCTGCCCGGTTCGGACATCGGCACCTGGATGCCGTCGGGCGGATTCCTCCGCCTGATCGAGACACTGCCGGCCCAACTCTGCGTCATTGGCACCGATGGCCGTTTTCGATACGTCAACAGCACATTCGCGGCATCCACCGGCTGGCCCCAGGCGCGCATTGCCGGCCACACCGTCGCCGAGGTCCTCGGTGTCGCCGCCGCCCGGGACTTTGAGGCTCACGGCCGTCGGGCATTGACGGGCGAGACGGCCTCTTTTGATGGCTGGGTCACCGACCGCACCGGCCATCGCCGATTCCTGCGTCGCATCGCTGCGCCTCATCTGGCCGCCGAGGGCGGCAAGATCGACGCCTATTCGATGTTGATCATCGACTGCACCCAAGATCGCACCGCCGAGGCTGCGTTGCACCTCAGCGAAGCCGTCAAGACAGCCGCCATCAACAATGCCCGGGATGCGATCATCGCCATCGACGACCAGGGAATCGTGATTGACTATAATCCTGCCGCGGCCCATCTGTTCGGCTACCCTCGCGATCAGGCCATCGGCCGCCCGATTGCCGACCTGATCATTCCCCCCGAATTGCGCCATAACCATGCGCTCGGGCTCTCCCGCGCCGTGGCTCGGGAGCGCGGGCACACCCTGCACCGACGGTTGGAGACCCAGGGGTTACGCGCCGACGGCAGTCGGGTCCCGGTCGAGGTCACCCTCGCCGATGTCATGGTGGGCGAGCGACGGCTATTCATTGCCAACCTTCGCGACATTTCCGAATCGCAGTTCAGCACCGACCAGCAGACGGCCATGGCTTATCACGACCCGGTCACCGGGTTGGGCAATCGGGCCTTGCTGATGCGCGTGGTCGGCGAAGCCTTGACCCGGCGGGATCCGGTTCTGCTGGTCAATATCCACATCGATCGTTTTTCCAGCATCCGCAGCAGCTTTGGCCATGCGTTTGCCGACGATCTGTTGATCGGAATGGCCGGACGTTTGGCGGGCGACGTGCTGCCCGGCGATCATCTGGTTCGGATCGGTGACCATGTGCTGGCGCTGCTTCTTCATGGGTATCGCGACGACCCGATGGTGCTCCGGCGCCTTGATGCCATCGCCGACATCTTGCGCTCGGTGGTGACGCCGTCGGGAGCGTCGGTGTTCCTGTCCGCCAGCACGGGGATCGTCGCGGCCACCCCTCAGCACGAGACCCCGGAAGACCTGCTGCGCGATGCCGAGATCGCCACCAGTCGGGCCCGCGAAACCGGAGGCTCCCGAGTCGTCTGGTTCGACCCGTCGATGCACGCCCGTGTCATCGATCAAGTGCGAACCGAGCACGACTTGCGCCATTCCCTCGACCTTGGGGTCGGCCTGTGGGTCGCCTACCAACCCATCGTCGAACTGGTGACCGAACGCCTGGCCGGTTTCGAGGCTTTGGTCCGCTGGAACCATCCGGAACGGGGACAAATTCCGCCGGTCCACTTCGTGCCCATCGCCGAAGAGACCGGGTTGGTGGTCACACTCGGCCGCTGGGTGCTGGGCGTCGCCTGCCGCCAACTGGCGCACTGGCAGGCCCTGCGCCCGCCAGGCATGTCTGACTTGTTTATGAGCATCAACCTGTCGCCGCGCCAACTGGACGAACCCGGCTTTGTCGACTCCGTCCGCGCCGTCATCGCCGAGACCGGCATCGACCCCAAATGTCTGAAACTGGAACTCACCGAAAGTGCGGTGATGCGCCGCCCCGAGGATTCCATCGTGATCCTGCGCGAACTTAAAAGTCTGGGCGTCAGCCTGTCCATTGACGACTTCGGCACCGGCTATTCATCGCTATCATATTTGCACAAGTTTCCCCTCGATAGCATCAAGGTTGACCGTTCGTTCATCAGCGCGCTCCATCTCTCGGAAGAGAACCGCTCGATCGTGCGGATTATTGTGGATCTTGCGCGCTTGTTGGGCTTCGATGTGATCGCCGAAGGCATCGAAAGCGAATCCGACGCCAACCTGCTGCGCGCACTGGCCTGCGACTATGGTCAGGGCTACCATTATTCCCGGCCGCAACCGCCCGATCAGATGGAACGGGTCTTGCGCGGGCGGGCGCCCTGGCAACGCTGAACACCCGACCGCCGGCGCCGAACCTTGGGATATCGTTCACCGGTGGTGGTTGAACCCGGCACGATTCCGGATTATTGATCCCTCTTGCGCCGCGAGCCACCGGCGGAGTCCATTGACGGGCGGACGTTTGGGGGCAAACGATGGAAGTGCAGACACTTGAGTATGGAACCGGGAGACCCTGACCCCATGGCCGACGCCCCTTATCTCCGCGCGGATGACGACGACGACGAAAACGGCGACGAACCGGGAACCGACAAGCCCGAGGCCCCGGCCAAGGATGCGGCGGCGCCCTTCGCCACCGTCTCGCGGAATCTGTTTGCGTCCCGCACAGTGCTGATCTTCGGTCAGGTCACCATGAAGCTGGCCCAGGACATTTCGGCCCAGTTGCTCGCGCTCTCATACGAGAATGACGACCCGATCCGGATCTTCCTGAACTCGCCCGGCGGCCATGTCGAAGCCGGCGACACCATTCACGACATGATCCGCTTTATCAAGCCAACCGTTAAGGTGCTGGGAACCGGTTGGGTCGCCAGTGCCGGGGCTCATATTTTCCTCGGCGCCCACCCTGACCAGCGATTCTGCCTGCCCAATACCCGCTTCCTGATCCACCAACCCCTGGGCGGCGTCGGCGGCAAGGCCACCGATATTGCCATCGAGGCCAAAGAAATCATCAAGATGCGCCAACGCCTGAACCTGATTATCGCCCGGGAAACCGGACAGCCGTTGGAGAAAGTCGAGCGGGATACCGACCGCAATTACTGGATGAGCGCCGAGGAGGCAAAAGCGTACGGAATCGTCACACACATTATCGAAACCCACACCCAGTTTGTCTGAGGCCGGCCCTAGCCCCCCCAGCAGCCGAGCGCCCGCGATGTTGCGCCTTCGGCCCTTCGCTCACCGCGACGGGGCTGAAGGCGCGACGTCGCCCACTCCCCCTGGTTCGGAACCCAGACCGCGCCCACCGAAGACTTGCGGCCTTCGCAGAATGATTGGTTTTCTGACCGACTTCCTGTATGACCTGACCCAGTGGGTTACACGGGTTTCATCAAGATTTCAGGCACCAAAAGCATTCGGGCAAACATACTATTATTTTTGGAGATGACAAACATGGCAGCGCCGAAATGTGTCCTCGTGGTTGATGACAGCTTACTCGCGCGGATGATGCTAAAAAAGTTCGTTTCAAAATTATTGCCAGACTGGGTCCTCATTGAAGCAAAAGACGGCCAGGACGCTCTCGCCAGAATCGCTGGGAAAAATCTTGATATTGCACTCGTCGATTACAACATGCCCGGAATATCCGGTATTGATCTGGCAAAGAAGCTCAGGCAACAGTTTTCAAATGCTGCAATTGCCCTAATCACTGCAAATATCCAAGATTATATCATTAACGAAGCTAAAGTTCTGGGTATTTCATTTATATCGAAGCCGATCGAAGAAGAGAAGATTGCTGCATTCATTTGTGCTGTGGAGAATATCCCATGAACCTTTCAGAATTTGAACGGGATGCCATTTGTGAACTGGTCAATATCGGGATCGGACGGGCGGCCCGGTCACTGGGGAAGATGGTTGATGATCGCGTCCTGCTCACCATACCTGCTATTGAACTGGTTGAACATGCCAACGTTGAAGCCATGCTCTCCACCCAGGCCGACGGTATTTTAACCGCTATTCGGGAGCGGTTCTCGGGAGCCTTTCAGGGGGATGCGTTTCTGGTATTCCCTGAAAACCATAGCCTGGAGTTAGTCCGGTCCCTGCTCGACGAAGAAACACCCATTGAGACCCTGACTGACCTCGAACAGGAATCGCTACTGGAAGTTGGGAATATCGTTCTGAATGCCTGCCTTGGCACCTTCACCAACATTTTATCCTGCCGGCTCGATATCGATTTGCCAGTTCTCTGCCGCGGCTCGATCGACCAGATTTTAGGAGGACGGGTATCGTCGGAAAATACCATTTATATGGTAATGAGAATTGATTTTACGACTCAAAGAAGAATGATCAAGGGATACCTCGTATTTCTATTTGACTCCGAGTTCACAACCACCTTCCTCGCGCAGATTAATTCTTACGTCGCCAAGAGCCGATGACCGAAGATGAAACATATTCGGCCTCTGAAATCGACAGCCTATTACATCAGGGCGTCGACAAAGCCGATATTGGATACATCATCATCGATAAGGCAGGCCGGGTCCTTGTTTGGAACAAGTGGATGGAACAGGCCTCCGGCAAACGCAAGGATCAGGTATTAAATTTTCCGATAGCAGAGATATTCCCCGAAATCCGCGATAACCGCCTGGAAGAAGCAATCGCCAATGCCCTTGAGCGTGGCATGGCGGGTCTCCTTTCCGCCAAATTGCATCGCGCCCCGCCTTTATCTTTGCAACGGGTCGATGGCAGTGCCGCTCCCTTGACCAACCCTGTCATTATCCTACGCCCCCTGGTCGGGGTTGAACCCGGCCACCACGGCTGCCTTATTCAAATCATTGACGAAACAACCTCGGCGACTCGAGAGAAAACCCTGCGGGCCCAAGCCATCACCCTGCGGGCACAGGAGGAGCAACTAAGGACACTCTTTGAAGCGATCAACGATACCGTTTTGCTCATTGACGAGAATGGTCGGATCGTCGCCCTGAATGACACAGCATGCATCCGATTGGGGGGAAAGAAGGCGACAATGCTTGGTCGTCCCTTGCTTGAGTTATTGCCGAATTCAAACGCCCTAACCTATCGACGCCATTTGGACGCTCTCACCGCCTCCGGAACACCCCAGCGGTTTGAAGACACGTTGGGCGATGACACTTATCTCATTTCGATGTATCCTGTTCCAAACGGCAAAGGAGCCATCCAGCGGATTGCCGTGTTGGCCAGTGATATCACAGAGCGGAAAGTATTCGAAAAGCGCATTTTTCATTTAGCGCATCACGATACCTTGACTGGACTGCCCAATCGGGCCTATTTGTTGGATCGTGTGGAACATGCGATCGCCGTCGCGGGACGAATGAACCGCCGTCTGGGCCTGGCATTCCTGGATCTCGACCATTTCAAGGCGGTCAATGATACCCTGGGGCACGATTCCGGAGATGCCCTGCTCAAGACCGTCGCCGGCAAGCTCACCTCGGCGGTTCGGGCCAGCGACACCGTTGCCCGAATGGGAGGCGACGAGTTTGTGATCCTGCTGGAACCTGCGGGTCATAACGACGACATCGCCCGCATGATGGGCCGGATTCTTAAAGCTCTTGATTTGCAATGGGGGGCCGACAACGAGGCGATTCGCGTCACGACATCGGTTGGTATCGCGATTTTCCCGGATAACGGCAATGACGCGCGCCTGTTGATGAAGGCCGCGGACACCGCCATGTACGCCGCCAAATCAGAAGGCCGCAATCGGTTTCAGTTCTTCTCAGAAGAGATGACGACCCAAACCTTGCTCCGACTCCACCTGGAGCGCGACATCCGAGACGCTATTCATAAAGGAGAGTTTGAGCTGTATTATCAGCCAAAGATCTGTTTCGAATCCAATACCACTTGTGGTGCTGAAGCCTTGATCCGGTGGCAGCATCCGGAGCGCGGACAGGTCGCACCCAGTGAGTTCATTCCATTGGCCGAAGAAACCGGAATCATTGTCGAGATCGGAGCATGGGTCATCGAAGCCGTCTGTAAACAGATTGCCGAATGGATAAAGGCTGGCCGGACGCCGGTATCGGTCGCTATTAACATATCGCCGAAACAGCTTTTTTCCGGGAATTTTGTAACACTTTTTACCGATTGTTTTGAAAAATATCAGGTGCCGTTAAAATTCGTCCAAATTGAAATCACGGAAAGTACCGTTATGGCGGATTCAACCAAAGCGGCACTTATCCTATCACGCCTGCGCGAGCTTGGCGTTTCAATTGCCATTGACGATTTCGGAACCGGTTATTCCAGCTTATCTCATTTATCGCGATTGCCGATCGATGTCATAAAAATCGACCGGTCATTTGTTGCTGGGCTGGCCGACCGAAGCGAAAATCTTGAAATTATCAATGCCGTGGTCTCGCTGGGGCGATCCCTTAAGATGATTGTCATCGCCGAAGGGATTGAGACCGACAATGATGTCGGCGTCCTGACGGACGCTTGCTGCCATCTTGGTCAAGGCTACCTGTTCGCCAAGCCGATGCCCGCCAGTGACCTGGAACATTGGTTAGATATCCGAGGACATCTTGGTGATTGCTGGGGATGTACCAGGCATTCGAGTTCCAACCGGGACAGTCAGAATCATATGCTAAAATTGTGTCAATGACACAAAACAATTGATGGCAACGATTGTCCTGGACCAAGCCCGGCATCCCGACCTTGACTTCTTCTGCGATTTTCCCTTAGCTCATTCACGCCCTGGCGAGGATGCGTGGGACAGTTATGTACTAACGAAAGCTTCTTCGGCAAGATGACTGACTTACTCTATTTTAAGTGCGTCGCGACCTATGGCGCTTTTCCGGCTGAGGCGGTCGTCAGGATTTTACCGAAAACAACGGCTTGTCGGCTGCCCTTCTCACGAAATCTCCTCCAAGGTTTGGTATCGATTGACAATAGTCTTGCGGCATTAGTGATTTGGCCGCCGAACGCTGACCACGAGGTGGGGTGCAACGGCTATTTTTTGCTGATTAAAACACCTAAGGGAAATATTATATTTCCGGTTGATGCGGTATCGACCACCGAACTTTCCCGGCCGGCCGGGACGACCCTGTACGGCCTGGACGATATCGAAGCATTGGTCGCTGACTTCGCGGAGGCTAAGGGGGGGCACCAAGCCATGACCGGCCCACCGGTCCCGGAACCGCCCGACCCCCGTATCACTATCCTCATCGCCGAAGCCACCGGCGCCCTGATTGCCGTCCCCGCGACGCCGGTCATCCGTATTGACCGACACCAGGGCAGTACGACCATGCGCGTCGGTGATGCCTGTGAACGCCTGGTGACGATTGACGGCACACTGATGGCCGGCTTTTCTCTCGACCACTGGCTTGATCCCAAAAGGCAAACAGCGCATGCCGATTCGAGCGCCGAACCTTGGGCCCTCATCCTTGATGATGGGGGCCGTCACTTTGCCGTGACGGTGAAACGACTGCGCGGCCTGGTGGAGGCCGAGCGTCACACGATCCAGACCATTGCCCACCGCCTCGGCACCTCCTACTGGTATCTGGACCCGGCCCGAGGGCCCATCGAGATCATTGACCCGACTGCATTCGCGCAACCATCCCAGTCCGACCAGGTCCTGGCAGGTCGCCTGCCACCGCCGTCTCCAAGTCCCACCGAAAGCCACGAGGCGGCAACCGAACGCCGGGCCGGGCTTCAAGTCAAGCGTGGCCTTGGGGTACAAGTCGGACCGTATTTCTGCGTCTTTCCCGCCGCATCAACCCTCTCGGTCATCGGCGACTTCCGTCGAAACCAGATAAGCACTCGCCAAGCGGGCAGTTACCCGGTGCTTGATCTGGCAGCTCTGCTCGACATCCGGCCCCAAACGACACCGGGACGCGCCATTCTGGTCAAACGCCGCCATCGAAGAGCCATCATTATTCTAGTTGATGAGGTTATCACGGTGTCATCTGAAAATGTCCGGCATCCACTGCCCGCCTTACCCACCATTTTCCATGATCTGCTTAATGGAATTGGCTACGATGGAACTAGGATTTACCTTCATGTAAAGGAAGAGGTGTTGAGCAGACGGCCAATCAAGGCGCTTGCCGGCTTGTCAACACGATCTTTGATTGGCTACGCTCCCCGCGCCAGTCTGCCGGATTGGGCTATCGCCAAGCTCTGAACAAGCCCCCGGTCGTCGTTTCTCTCCGGTCATGGATGAATTTCATGCTTAAGAATGTCAAAATCGGCCATCGCCTTTTGCTCCTGGTTGCCCTGTTGTCGCTATTTGTTTGCGCAACGGGCGTAGTGGGGCTGCAAGGGATGAAAACAACCGATGTTTCGCTTGATACGGTCTACAATGACCGTGTTATTCCACTGCGCGATCTCAAAATAATTGCGGACATGTACGCAGTTAATATTGTCGACACCACTCATAAGGCCCGTAACGGCGCTCTAACCTTAACCCAGGCGATCAGTAACATCGACAATGCCAATGAGGTGATCCACCAAAAATGGAAGGACTATCTCGCGACCTACCTTGTCGATCAGGAACATCAATTGGTCAATCAGATCACACCGCTCATGGTAGTGGCGGACCGTGAAGTTGCACGCGTGCGCGCGATACTGTTGGCCGGCGATGCCAATAAATTAGCGCAATTTACCATAACATCACTTTATCCCGCGATTGACCCGGTTTCTGAAAAATTTAGTGATCTGATTAACGTCCAAATCACCGTTTCCAAATCCGAATATGAAGCCTCTCAAGTCCGTTACGATCACTATTTCGACTATATGATTGCGTTGCTGGTCGCGGCCCTTGTTCTGGGCATCGGCTTCAGCATTACCATTATCCGTTCCATCACCATCCCCATCAATCATATCAGCGCGATTATCGGGCGCTTGGCCAAAGGTGACCTCGCGGTTGACCTCGCCGATGATGGGCGTCAGGACGAAATCGGCCAGATGACGCGAGCCGCGGCTTTGATCGTATCGACACTGAAGGACGTCGCCGGCGATCTGGTGGACATGATCGATGCCGCCCGTGCCGGTGCCCTCTCAACACGCACCGATCCGTCCCGGCAGTCGGGCGAATTCGCCGTGTTGTTGCACGGAGTGAATGATCTGTTGGAAGTCATCACGGCACCGCTGTTCGAGGTTGCCACGGTCATGGCGAAATTGGCGTCGGGAGATATCCGAGGGCGGATTTCCGGCGCGTACGAAGGTGACCTGCGGGCACTGAAGGGAAACGTCAATCGCAGCCTGGATGGGTTGGTATCACTGTTGGACGAGATTTCGGCCTTTGCCAGTGCGATGGCTTCCGGTGACATCACCCGCTCGATTGACGGGTCATACCAGGGTGACTTTGCCGCCATTAAGCTTAACTTGAATAAAGCTGCGGCACAACTGCGTACTGTTCTGGGAGCGGTTGCCACTTCGACACAGCATGTGGCCAATTCTGCGACCGAAACCACCGCCGCCGCTATTGACGTCTCGCGCCAGGCGGCGACCCAGATGGTCACATTGACCGAGGTTTCCTCAGCCATCGAACAAACCGCCGCGGCGGTGAGCGACATCGCGCGAAGTGCCGAGCGCGCCAACACCCTCGCCGGTGAAGCAGCCACCGCGGCCGAGAGTGGGCAGACCAAGCTCTTGAATTTATCAAGCGCCGTTGAAAGCATCCAAAAGGGCAATACCCGGATCGGCCAGATCAGCAATTTGATTTCTACCATTGCTGATAAAACTTACGTGCTTGCCCTTAACGCCGGGTTGGAGGCGGCCCGGGCCGGTGACCACGGCCGCGGTTTTGGTTTGATCGCGCATCAGATCACTAAACTGGCAGAAGACGTGGCTCAAGCCACCCGGGATATCCGGGCCCTCATTGACGACGCAACCAGCAGTGTTCAGATTGGTGTGGTGACCACCGAGGCTGCCGGTGTGGCCATGGCCCGCATCGTCGGCGCCGCCCGGGAGAGCGGACTCACGGTTCAGGCGATCGCCGCAGCGATCGAGGAGCAAAACACCATGACTCAGCTCTTGAAGGAGCGGGTCACCCACCTGCGCATGGTCGGCCAGAACACCGCCGGCGCAGCGGAAGAAATTTCTGCGACCATGACCTCGCTGACGGCCATGGCCCAGCATCTGAAAGCCGAAGCCGCCTGTATTAAATACTTGTGAGGTCACGGTGATGACCGGATCATTCAAACAGATATTTGGGAAAATTATTGCGCCGCTGTTGGTCTGCTGCATTATTTTCACTCTATTCTATGCCGGCGGCGATAATTACCAGAATTTTGGCTTGGCCGCGGTGGACAGCACCCGCAAAGCGGTAAAATATGTGCTGGGCGTCATTGCCTTTCTATCCTTGGCAGTTCTATCTCAGCGTGTTATTCGTTACGTGGTGTTTGACGGCATCGTCGCCCGGGCAACGGGTGCGCCGGTTCCCCGCTTGCTGAGCCAGATTTCTGGTCTGGTCATTTATTTGATTGCAACCTCGGCCTGCGCCGGAATCGTCTTCGATCAAGACCTCACGGTCCTGTGGGCCGCTTCGGGCGTCGCGGGGTTGGTGCTCGGCATGGCGCTGAAAGAGTTGCTTCAGGATGTATTCGCCGGAATCGCCCTCAATATCGATCGCGCGGTGCGCATTGGTGAGTACATCCGCCTCCATAAGGCCGGGGACGACACCGTGGCCGGACAATTGCTGGAAATCAGTTGGCGCACCAGTCGGGTTAAAGACTTCTATGGTGATATCGTCATTCTGCCCAACAGCAAATTCAGTTCCTGCACCATAACCAATTTCAGCCAGCCGGAACCGACCAGTTATCGGTTTGTCACCATCACTTTGGATGCCCGGGTGCCTCAGGCGCGGGCGACCCGTGTCTTGCAGGCGGCGGTACTGGAAGCCCTGCTGGGACTGGTTGGACCCGAAGCGAATCAGCCTTGGGTTGAGGTGAAATCGATCAAATTAGAGGGGATTGAGTATGCCATTTACTATAAGGCCGAATGGCGGCATCTGGTTAATGCCCGCCCCCTGATATTCCAATCAATTCTAACCCATTTGAGCCAGGCCGGACTTGAGCCGGCGCATGCCCGTCAGGATACTTTTAGTCCCAGCCCCGGCCATAACCCACATCACCCCGATCTCGGACGTCTGATTTCGCTGATTGGCGCTACTGAATTGTTCAAGGGACTGACCGAAAGCGATCTCTTTTTACTGGGCAAAGGCGCGCATTTACAGGTTCATCCTTCGGACCGGATTGTCGTCCAGTCCGGTGAGGCCGGCACCATTCTATACCTGATTATCGAGGGATTACTCTCCGTCGATCCCGGACGCCGCAAAAGCCAACGCTCTGACCCACGCCCCATGTTGCGCCCGGGCGATCTCTTCGATCCTTCGGTGGCCTTGTTGGGCGAGGCGCATAGCAACACGGTCCGCACGCGCACCTCGGTGCTTTTGTGTGAAATGAGCCGGGAACTCTTCAGCGCGCTGTTCCGCGCCAATCCCGAGACGATTTACCAGATCGGGCGCAATCTCGCTGCGCAGAAGCGTCCGGGAGCGTCGGACCAGGATAACGAAGTCGCCGACGATCTGTTACGCCAGATGCAGCACTATTTCGCGGATTCGACTGGGCAAAACCTATAAGGCACTCACAACCCGATATCCTTAAATCTGTCACCCCCAGACCGCAGATATTCGGCAATCTGCAAGTCCATCACCAGGACATGCGTAATAATCCAGTGCCCCAAGAACTCTACAAAATCCGAACTTGCCTCCTCATTATTTGCAATTGAAACCGCAAGGTCGTCGACGTAATTATAAAATAATTTATGCTCGCTTTTGTGGTTAACATAGTCCGGATAACCCGCCGCCAGCATCACATCTTCTTCCATCTTGAAGTGAGTGTCGGCATAGCTTTTCAGCACGATAATGGCCTCTTCGTTGACTTTGCTCTCTGATTCCAGTGACAGAGTCGACACGATGTGGTTATAGACCCGAATCAGGCCTTCATGGTCGCGGTCGATCGCGGCCACCCCAATCCGATATTGATCCGTCCACGCAATCTGGCCGACAACGGGGCGACAGGACATGACGATCTCCTTCGGCAGAGGCGTGTCCGGCGTTGGACACCGGCCTCTTGCCGACACATGGTGACCAGAGACTTTAGGCTCCGGTTCCCGGCAGCCCGGTTTTTTCCTGCGGACTGGCTTGCGAACGGATCAACCCTGACTCAACCCGTTCTCATGACGCTTGAGCACCCGTCCAGCCACCGCATCCAGTTGCGCCAGCACCGCAGGATCTCGCTTCTCCGGTGCCGTGATCAAGGCATTATCGAGCGCCGTCTGGCAGCCGCACCGACAACTCTGGTCACGGCTCCGTAACAAGGGCGCGGTGCGTTTGACGAGGCTGCGGGCGCGATCCGCATTATCAAGCAGCACCTTGATAATCGCTTCCACCGTCACATGGTCATGGTCTTCGTGCCAGCAATCATAGTCGGTGACCATGGCAACCGTCGCATAACACAGTTCAGCTTCCCGAGCGAGCTTGGCCTCCGGCATATTGGTCATGCCGATCACGTCACAGCCCCATGACTGATAAAGTCGCGACTCGGCCTTGGTCGAGAATTGCGGTCCTTCCATCACCAGATAAGTCCCGCCTCGCTGGTGCTTGATGTCCAATTCCTTCAGCGCAAACTCGACGGCGTCGCCCAGGCGCCCGCAGACCGGGTGCCCAAAGCCAACATGAGCAACCATACCGGTGGTGAAGAACGACTTGGTGCGCGCAAAGGTCCGATCGATGAACTGGTCAGCGATCACGAAGGTTCCGGGCGGCAGATGCTCTTTCAACGAGCCCACCGCCGACAGCGACAGCACCTCGGTGACGCCAACGCGCTTCAACACATCAATGTTGGCGCGATAATTGATTTCCGACGGCGGGACGCGGTGGCCGCGGCCGTGGCGCGGTAGAAAGGCCAACGGCTGGCCATCGAGTTCCCCCGTTAACACCTCATCGGACGGCGTCCCGAACGGTGACGCAACCGCCCGCCACTGCTTCCTGATCAACCCGTCGATGTCGTACACACCGCTACCGCCGATAATGCCCAGCATGGGCGGTATCCCTGGAATGGTCATGATTTCTCCTCTCACGGATCGCACGGCGCCGCACCTGAAAAGGCCCGCCCGGATCATAACGGCGGTCCCATGTCAGGCGAAGCGAAACCCGGTCGTGGCAATCTGACAGCTCGCAAAAGACCAACCGATTAACCATACTCAGGTCTGCCCGAGCGGGCGTGGCCAACTTCGATCAACCGAGACTGCCGATGTTCAAGAGTCGCGAACGGGCCTGGTCGCCGTATGTCGCCGGCGTTGCCATCGGCCTCTTGGTCATTCCGGCGATGGTGCTGGCCGATACCGTGGTGGATCCTTCCTTGGGATTCTCGACTTTGGTTAATGGCCTGCTCGCGCCCGTCCTGCCCGAGACACTCCGGACCGCACCCTCCGCGACGCTTATGAATGACAGCGGGGCCTGGTGGCAAGTCACCTTGCTCGTCAGTATCCTGTTCGGGGCCTTGATCTCGGCATCGACCACACACAGTCGGCATAACGCGCCCTCTCCCATCTGGGCCAAGGTGTTGGGAACACCGTCGCTGAGAATGCGCGCCGCCACCGGTTTTGCCGGTGGCTTTCTGATGCTGCTGGGAGCGTCACTGGCCGGTGGCGGGCTCATGGGTCATGGCCTGTCGGGAATGGCACAACTGGCGGCTGATTCCACCATCGTCCTGGCCGCCATGGTCGCCGGCGGCCTGACGGCCGGCCGACTCCTGCGCCGGCTCTGAGCCAAAGGAAAGAAAGAGCGGTCATGCTCCTTGTTACCGCCCTCACCCTTGGACTCGTCAACGGGTTGGCGCTCGGTTTTTTGTTGGAAAAGTCCCGGGCTTTCGAGCCGGGAATGGTGGTCGGCCAGATGCAGCTCCGCAATCTGATCCTGGTCAAGGTCTGGTTCAGCGCCATCGCCACCGCCTTGATCGCGGTGACCCTGCTCCACGAGCTGGGGCTCGTCACCTTGCACCCACACCCCATCCATATGGCCGCCGACATCGTCGGCGGCCTGTTGGTGGGAACCGGTGTAACACTGGCCGGCGGTTGCCCGGCGATGATCATGGTCCAGATCGGGGCAGGCTATCGCGACGCCTGGTTCGTGGTGTTGGGCGGGGTCGCGGGCTCGGTAACGTTCCTGGCGGTGGAGCCACTGCTCCGACCGTTGCTGACCGGCGGTCCCGGACCCTTGACGTGGTGCGACATCCTGGCGCTACCGCGCCCGGCGCTGGCGGTTGCCCTCAGCGTTGCCCTGTTTGCCTGCATCATGGCTATGGAGCGGCTACGGCCGTGGCGGCTCGATCTTGGCCCCCGGGCCGATGGCGTCCACCACGGCCCCCCCTCTCACGGCGCGGACCCATTACGTCACCACCCTATTCCCGCCTCCCCTGGCCCAGAACCTCATCGAGCGTCATGACTGACGCCCCCCCCATCATCGTCTGGTTTCGCCGCGACCTCAGACTGTCCGACCATCCTGCCCTGTCGGCCGCGGTCCAGAGCGGGCGGCCCCTGATCCCGGTGGTGATCCTGGATTCCGGGAATAGCGACCCCTGGCCGCCCGGCGCCGCCGGGCGCTGGTGGTGGCACCACAGTCTGGCGGCGCTCGCCCGCTCGCTGGCGACGTGGGGGGCCCCGCTGCTGCTGCGACGGGGTCCCGAAGCCGCTGTGCTGACCGAACTCGCGACTGTCACCGGTGCGCGGGCGGTGTTCTGTAATCAGGTGGTTGAACCCTGGCGACAGGCCCATGACCACACGATTTCGGAACACCTCGCGCAAGGTGGCGTCGGCATGGCCTTCTTCTCCGGATCGGTGCTGTTCGATCCGGACCTGATGATTGCCGGTCGCGGGCGTCCCTGGACGGTCTTTGGCCCCTTTTGGCGGCGCTGCCTGGCCTTACCCGCGCCGAACCGGCCGCTGCCGGTACCGCCGGCCCCCGCCGCGACGTTACATCTGGCATCCGACACACTGGACAGTTGGCGGCTGGTCCCGGACCGGCCGGAGGGTTGGGACAGTCTCGCCGCCACCTGGACTCCGGGAGAGGCCGACGCTCAAGGGCGGCTGACCGCCTTTCTGGACGACCACGCCGACGACTATGAACACGGCCGGGACCGCGTCGACCGGCCAGGCACCGCGCAACTCTCGCCTTGCTTGCATTGGGGCGAACTCAGTGTCCGGCAGGTCTGGCATGCGGTCTCCGCCTCTCTCGACCATCGACCGGAGAGCGGACCGGGCGACGCCTCGCGCCGGGCTTTCCTGCGCCAACTGGGCTGGCGGGAATTCTCCACACACCTGCTTCACCATTTCCCGGACCTGCCGACCCGGCCCTTCCACGCCCGGTTCGAAGCCTTCCCCACCCGCCGCGACGCCGAGGACCTGGCCGCCTGGCAGCACGGCCGGACCGGCTATCCGCTGGTTGATGCAGCCATGCGCCAGATGCGGACAACCGGTTGGATGCACAATCGCTTGCGGATGGTCGCGGCGTCTTTTCTGGTCAAGCACCTGCTCCTGCCCTGGCAGGACGGCGCCGCCTGGTTCTGGGACGGGCTGGTGGACGCCGATCTGGCCAACAATAGCGCCGGTTGGCAATGGATTGCCGGCTGCGGTACCGATGCCGCGCCCTTCTTCCGCATTTTCAATCCGGTCCTTCAGGGTCGCCGCTTCGACCCCGACGGCGCGCTGGTCCGCCAATACATCCCTGAATTGGCAGAGGTTGCCACTCCGCAGATTCACGAGCCGTGGCGGGCCGCGGGCAGCGCAGCCCATGCCGCCCGTAGGGGCTATCCGCCGCCCCTGGTCGATCACCGGCTGGCTCGGGAGCGGGCACTGGCCGCCTTCCGCAGCCTGCGCCCTGAAGCAGAAGCGGGGAACATTTGACAGACTCAAGAACCGGGTCTAAGATCGTTGATCATCTCGCACCATCAAGTTCCGACTTCATCCCCGTGCGCGATGGTCTTTCGAGAGGTTTTTCTTGGGTGTGGACCCCGGTGGTCATGCTGCGTTGCAATAAAAATGTGTCTTCAATTGGCTTGGCCTTGGGATTGTCACTTTGTCCGATTGCGGCCAAAGCTGATGGTGATGCGCTGGAGCAATTCAACCGATCCATGCACGAATTCAACCAAAAGTACTACACCTCATCCGAGGATGGCGCCAATCAGTTTTTTGTCGACACGGTGCCCGAGGCGGTGCGGCGCGGGGTCAATAACTTCTTCGCAAACCTTGGCGAACCGGTGATTGCGGTCAGCAGCTTGGCCGAAGGCGACGTCGGCAATGCCGAGGTCGCCACCCGGCGGTTTTTTTACAACCTCGTCTGGGGGTATGGCGGCTTCTACGATCAGGCCAGCGCGGCCGGGGTCAACCCCAAGCATCACGAGATGGGGGAAATCACCTGCTCCTACGGCCTGCCCGACGGCCCGTTCCTGGAACTGCCGTTCTACGGACCGGCGACGGTTGGCGATCTGGTGGGCTCGACCTTGCCGCTGGTGGCCGGCTATGTCGTCCTTGGCGAGGCCTTCTTTTTCTATCGCGCCAGCAGCCGGGTCGCGTCGTTTATGGACGACAAAAAGGACGACGATCAGAGCGGCGGCGATCAAAAGCGTGAGAGCACCAGTAACGACAATAACAGTCGTGATGACGGGAGCCGCGCGGTTAAGGCCGCCGAAGCCGACGCCCCCGCGGTTCCGGACGCCAGAACCAACGACACCAAAACCGACGACTCCGCCAAGGCCGAACCCGTCAGCTACCAGGAAGCCAAAGACCGTTATCTCGCCGCCCGGATGGCGGTATGCCGAAACCGCGTCTCCAAAGCCACCGCCCCCACCGACCCGGCGGCGACGGTTCGATAGCCCGGACCGAACGCCATTTCAGTATGCTATCCCGACTACGATCGAAAAAGGGGCAAGATGCTCGACTGCGCCCGGTTGATGGAGACAATCGAACAGGCCGAGGCGCGCGCGGAAAAGCTACTGACCCGTTGCAACCAAGATGGTTTTCCGTTTCACCCGCCCTATACCACCGTTGGTCGCCTGACCCGGGAAATTCGAAAGGCCGCGCTGGCCTTCAGCCACCAGGGGCTTTGCCCCTGGCCGCCGCCAGGGGCTGCCCCATGGGCGCTAGGATAAGGCCCGGTCCTGGGAAGGCGGGCAGGATGCCCGCGCTCCCAAGAAGTTACAACGCCGCGCGCTTGACCGATGGATTGGCCGCGCAATGGTCGATCCATTGGGCGGTCAGCTTTTCCTGAACCGCGTTCTGCCCCAGCCGTTCCCGCAGGCTTCCGAAGTCCACCACATCCAGGGGCTGATCCTGATTGTAGCAGGTAAACACCACCGTTTCCTCACCGCTGATCGGATCCTTGTGCAGTTGCAGACATTGGGCGCAGATTTCCTTCATCATGCACTGCATTGGCGAGTTAATCGAGCCAATCGCCTCATGATCCGGATTAAGATAGGGTTTCAACACCCCATGCCGGGCCGTCCCCACCGCATGCATCATCCGATCCGAACCGATGGCGATGATCCGGTTGACATCACTCATGGGGATGACCGGATCACCCAGTTGACCGGCGGCGTAAGCATGCAGCGCCTCGACGATGTTGCCGACGAACCCCAGATCGCCCGGCCGGCTGGGCGTGAATCCCGGGGCCTCGTCACAGCACCAGACCACCAGATCGGCCGCCGCCTCGATTTGTGAAACCTTATAACGGTCGCTCTGCTTCTTGTAGCCGGCAAAGTAAACCACCCGGCAACCCTTGGCCCGCATGGCCTGGCCGATGGAAAACAGCACCGCGTTGCCCAGACCGCCGCCCACCAGGCACACGGTTTCTCCTTCGGGAATCTCGGTGGGCGTGCCGGTGGGGCCCATCAACACCACCGGTTCACCGGCCTTCAGCAACGTACACAGGCTGGACGAACCGCCCATCTCCAGCACGATGGTCGACAGCAACCCCTTGCCCTTATCCACCCAGGCACCGGTCAGGGCCAAACCTTCCATGGCCAGGGTGGTCACGGCTTGGCCGTTGGTGGCCACCCGCGGCGCCAGGGATTCAAAATTCTGCAACCGATAGAACTGGCCGGGCTGGAAGTTGGCCGCAGCCCGCGGCGCCCGCACCACCACCTCGACGATGTTCGGAGCAAGCCGATGAACCTCATGAACCACCGGGCGCAGTTGGCGGTTGAGGGTGGCCATCAAATCGCCGGGAGTAATGGGCGTCGGCTCCCGCCGTGCCAACAGCCGGCACAACACCGGGAACCCCTTGCGCGCGCCCGCCATGGCACGGACGACATTGCCGGCGAACGACGGATGCAAGTCGCCAAAAAAAGACACCCCGCGACCGTCGGACAACTGGGTGGTCAGCACGGCCACCTTGGCGGGCTTGGGCAACGGTTCGGGGTGAACCGGATTGCCGTCCTCGTCCAACGCCCGATAATATTTGCCGTCCAGGGTGAGGAAGCCGGGCGTTTCCCGGGCCAGCACCGTATTCGGCTGGGTCCCGGCCGCCACCAGAATGGTTTTAGCCGGCAGCACCACCTCATGGCCATCGGCGCCTTTGACCCGCAACGCTTCGGCATGACCGAAACCATCGACCGCCACCGCCACCGGCGTGACCTGCTCGACGAAGCGGATGCCCTCTTCCATGGCCAGGGCCACCTCCTCATGATTGAGGGTGTAGCTGGGGGCATCGACCAACCGCCGACGGTAGGCGACGGTGGCGCCGCCCCAGTCATCAAGCAACTGCTGGATGCGGGGCGGTCGTCCTTGGGCGGCAGCGGCCAGCCGCTCGGCGCGCAGCGCCTGGGCGTGGGCCAGAAACTCGTCGGCAGTGGTCCGTTCCTCGTCGCGCCAGCTCGCCCGCACCGCGTCGGCCCCCCGCGACGCGACCAGCGTCTCGTAACGATGAAGAAACTTCTCCACCTGCACCGGATAGTACGCCAAGGACTCGGTTGCGGTATCGATGGCCGTCAGGCCGCCGCCGATCACCACCACCGGCAACCGCACTTGCAGGTTAGCCAGGGAATCGGTCTTGGCCGCGCCGGTCAATTGGAGCGCCATCAGAAAATCCGAGGCCTGGCGAACACCCCGGGCAAGGCCATTGCCCATGGGAATGACGGTTGGGCGACCGGCCCCGGCACACAACGCAATATGATCGAAGCCTGCCGCAAAGGCGTCATCAATGGTCAGAGTACCACCGAATCTGACGCCACCCAGAATACACATCGTGATGCGCCGCTCCAGCAACAAGCGAATAATCTTAAGAAAATTCTTGTTCCAACGCACGGTGATGCCGTACTCGGCAACCCCGCCGAAGCCGGCCATCACCCGTTCGTCGAGCCGGTCGTAAAGGTCATCCACGCGCCGGATCGGCCGGAACTGCACCCGGTCGCCCGAAGGCAGCACGCCGGACAAATCGGCCGGTAAGGGCTCGATCTTGAGGCCATCGATGCCGATCACCGCATGGCCTTCGTTCAGCAGATAATGGGACAGGGTGTAGCCCGCCGGCCCCAGCCCCACCACCAGAACCTTGTAACCCGAGTGCGGCTTGGGCAGCGGCCGGCGCAGATTAAGCGGGTTCCAGCGGCTCAGCAGCCCATAGATTTCGAAACCCCAGGGCAAGTCCAGCACGTTCTTCAGATTGCGGGTCTCGGCCTGGGGAATATCCACCGGTTCTTGCTTCTGATAGATGCAGGCCTTCATGCAGTCGTTGCAAATGCGGTGGCCAGTGCCCGCGATCATCGGATTATCGACCATCGCGATGGCCAAGGCCGCCACCGGCTGGCCTCGCACCATCGCGGTGTGCATCTCGGAAATCTTTTCCTCCAGCGGGCAACCGGTCAGCGGCACGCCGAACGGGCTCTTCTGGTAGGTACCACTCTTGCGGTCACGCAACCCTTTAGAGCAACTGTCTTTGCCCTGGTTGTGGCACCAGATGCAGTAATTGGCCTCGTCCAGCGCCCCCGCGAGATCGCATCCGAGGTCGGTCAGGTCAAAGCCCTCGCGCAACCGACGATCATGCTCGGGCAGGCGCAGCATGCTGACACCGTCAATGACCACGGTCTCGACCGGCACCAGTCGGTGGGGCTCAATCCGCGACGGCACCTGGAACAGGATGCCGTGGCCGTGGCGGTCCCGCCCCGCCGGGGCGTAGAGCGCCCAGGCAGCGTACCGTTCGGCCAGCGCCAGCGCCTCGCCATGGGCCGCCGGTTCCTCCGCCCAGGTCATCACCTGGCGGGCGAAGGCGGCTTCGTCGAACCCGACGCCCAACCGGTCCGCCACCTCCGCGGTGAGCGCGGCACCGTCAAAGGCCGCCGCCTGTTCGGGCTTGAACGCCTTGGCGGCACGCCGCTGCACAAACAGGCGCTTGCAGGTATAGAGCGAGGCCAGCGCGCCGTGGCCCGCGGCAAGCGCCCCCAGTTCCGTCCGGATGTCGAATAAAGCGGCAATCACCTCTTCCAGATGGGGCGCGAGATCGATCAGCAATTCGCTTTCGGCCTTGGCCTCCAGGCCATCGGGCGCCGCCCGGGCTGCCAGCAACCGGTTGGCCAGGGGCTGATCGGCGGCGGCGAGTTGCTCCAGGAAGGCCCGGTCTAGCCGGGCCAGACCAACATGATCGTACAGATCGTTGAATTCGAGGCCAAAACCAAGAGTGAGTTCGCTCATCGCCAAATCCAGGGTGTTGGTGGCGGCAGGTCGCTGTGGGCAGACTCCGCCGACCGGGACATAAGTCAGTCTCGCGACCGTTCTATTAACATGTTCTGTCGGCGCTGCCAGCAGGGATCCACACTCAGGCGGCCTCGGCGTCGACAGCCGGTGGAACCGGACGACCCTCGTGACCCACCAGGCCAGCCCGATGGAGCGCATCGACGGCATCGGCGAAGAAGGCCACAGTCGATGCCCGGTGAGCCCCTTCCAACCAATTCTGTTCGAGACAGGCGAGAATCGCCGGTTGACCCAGTTCCGCTTCCCACAAAATGCCGAGCAGGGAGGTCAGAACCTCTTCGGTCTCGCGTTGCTCCTCCGAAACGCAAAAAGCGGCGTTTGCCGCCTCTTTCAACCCGGTTTCCGGTCCCGCGCCCAAGCCGAAATCGGGTAACGGCCGACGCTCGGGCGCGCACAGCAGCCAATGGGCAACCTCGTGAACGATGACCGAGGCTTCGCTGCGGGTCCGGATGCAACGGCCGTCCCAACTGAACGCCACAGCCGGTTCCTGGTCGAGTGTGGCGACGCCGAAGGAATGCGCCAAAGCAACGGCATCGGCGCGTTGGGCTGGCGTGTCGACGGTCCCGGGCGTTACCGGCCAGGTGGCGGCAATCCGAGCAAAGGCCGCCGCCGCCCGTGGCCGATCGGCAAGGCGATCGGCGAAGTGCGTCAGCACGGCGTCCAGCCGGTCGGTTGAAATCGGCGTCAGAATCATGATGGGGCGGACTCCCAGGAGGAAAAGCGACAGGTCACGGCGATAAGACGGGGCGGCTTCCGTTTCCGGGCCTGTCGTTAGCGCGCCGGCCGCGGGTATGCAATCCTCGATGCCGATGGTTAAGAAACCATGACGACGCCCAGTCAAGACTGGACATCACCCGGTCCGGCGGGGTCTTGGTGGTCAATCCGGCGACCGATCCACCGATAGCGCCACGGTCTGGCGAACGATGACGGCCTGCAAAATCGGAACCATTGCAACAGAGCGGCTGATTCGCCAGCCTGATCGGCTCATGCGGCGACCCAGGGTCCGAAAAGCCGACAAGAACCCACAGTAATAATGAGATGTACGGCGTCGGCAGCCCGTCGCGTTCCACCATATCCAACCACACCTACTCCAGCTGGCACTATAGATCACGATAATTCCAATACACCCCTGTGCAGGTTGCCAGGTACCGTCGAAATGACACAAAAAAGCCTGAATGTGAGACCTTAAGCGTTATGTTCGCGTACAACAGAATGCCATGATGCTGGTCGATGATACCGGTATCGTAATGTCTTTCAAGTTGTAACGGACACCGCGATAATGTCCCGACAAAGGTTAAGATCATGAAAAAAAGGTTAATGCTCAGTTGCGCCGCGGGGGCACTGATTGCTTCAAGCGGAAATGCTTTTGCCGACACACCAGGAAAATTTAACATCATCCTCCACGGTGACGCTTGGTTTACCGCTGGTTTTGTCGATCAGAACAGTTTTAGTGATCCGTTCGCGCCGGGTGGGCTCAGCGGCGGTGCCGTTCAATCGCAAAAGCATGTGGCCTTTGCCGATCGCTTTCATATGACGGTGATGGCCGACGCCAACGCCGACAACGGTATCGAGTACGGCGCCCTGCTCAGCCTGCGGGCGGCCTACGGCGGTTCCCCGAATCCGGTGGATGGCAATTTCACCAACAAGGGCGGCCTGGTCGATAGCGATCAGGCTTACGTCTTCGTCAACAGCAATATCGGCGAATTTCAAGGGGGTGTCGTCCCAGGCGTCAACAATGCCATGCACACCGGAGCGCCCAACAATTTCGGGACCGGGGGTGTCGACGGCGATTGGAACATGACGCCCGGTCCGTCGTGGATCATGAACCAGGGAACCTTCCTGGAACCGTACTTCGGCGGCGGCTTCACCACCGTGACCTACAATCAATACGGCCAAAAGCTGAACTACTTCACGCCTCGCATCTTCCAGCAGGATGGCGACCACCACACCGGTCTCGGCGCCATGTTCAGCTATGGGCCGAATAACAGCGAATTCAGCACCGGTGTCAATCGCGCCACGGTTTCTCGCCTGTCGGCCGCTGAAGGTCCCTATATTCAGAACTGTGGCACAAGCTCGGCGATCCTGACCTGCGATTATCAGAATGTCTGGGAAACCGGCTTGCGTTATGATGGTGCCTTCTCGGATGTTTCGGTAACCTCCAACTTTGGCGTCATCGGTGCGACCACCCGACCGACCACGGGCGGGGCCGGCGGTCCGACCAACTATAACGACCTCTTGGCCTATCAGTTCGGGTTGCAACTCGGCTACGGTCCGTGGCAGGTCGGCGGTGCCTACGCCAATGCCGGGCATTCCGCATACACCAAGAACCCGGTCACCCAAAGCTTGTTCTTCGGATCGGCTTACACCGGCACCACCCATCTCGCCGATCAATACACATGGGACATCGGCCTGTCCTATCAGGCTACCGACGCTTTGACCGTTGGCTTCAACTATCAATACGGTCATGATGCGGGCGATCCGGCCTTCGCCGGTGCGCGCAGTGCCGATCTTTATTCCGTGGGCGCGACTTACGTCCTGGCGCCCGGGTTGACCACGTCGCTGGAATACCTGAAGAGCGTGACCAACAACCAGTCGGCGGTCACCAGCTTCGCCAAGGCAACGGGCAACACCGCGTCCCTGAACGCCATGAGCGGCAATGCCGACATCGTTCTGTGGAAGAACAGCGTCTCCTTCTGATCGTAAAGTCGGGGCTGATCGTAAAGTCGGGGCTGATCGTAAAGTCGGGGCTGATCGTAAAGTCGGGGCTGATCGTAAAGTCGGGGCTGATCGTAAAGTCCGGGATCGGCGGCGATCCGTCGTTGGATAACCACGCCGCCGGCCCCGGATGGCCCGGGGTCCGGGGCAATGCCCCCGGACGCCGAAGGTCAGGTCACCATCTCCGCCAACTCTTTCATCAACCGCAAAGTCCCTTTCAACCTCACTTCGGGATGATCCCAAGCGCGCAAACAGATCAGCTTGTGATCGGGACGCAGCTTGATGGTTCCGGCCTGTTTGGAAAGGTACGCGACCAACCGGGCGGGTTGCGTGAAGGTATTGTTGTGGAAGGTCAACACCGCGCCCTTGGGTCCGGCATCGACCCGCTCGACACCGGTGGTACGGCATAACTGTTTGATGGCCACCACCTGGAGCAAGTTATCCACCTCGGCCGGGAGCCGGCCGAAACGGTCGATCAACTCGGCCGCGAAAGCGTCCAGTTCGGCGCGGTCGATCAGATCGGCCAGTCGCCGATAGAGCCCCAACCGCACCGCCAGATCGGCAACATAGGTTTCGGGAATCAGAACCGGCATGCCCAAGTTGATCTGAGGTGTCCAGCGTTCGCCGGCATCCGGCCCCGGTGCGGCACTGGCGCCTGAACGCGCGGTGGCCACCGCCTCTTCCAGCATGTGCTGGTAAAGCTCGACCCCCACTTCGCGAATGTGCCCCGACTGTTCCTCTCCCAACAAATTTCCCGCGCCGCGGATATCCATGTCATGGGACGCGAGCTGAAAACCCGCACCCAAACTGTCCAATGTTTCCATAACGTGAAGCCGCTGCTTCGCCGCCTCGGACAACACAACCTTCGGCACATAAGTCAGGTAGGCGTACCCGCGCAATTTCGAGCGCCCGACCCGGCCCCGCAACTGATAAAGCTGGGCCAGGCCGAACAGATCCGCACGATGAATGATCAGCGTGTTGGCGTTGGGAATATCGAGACCGGACTCGATGATGTTGGTGGCCAACAGCACATCGAAGGCGCGATCGTCAAAGGCGGTCATCACCTCTTCCAGATCGCCCGCCGACATCTGCCCATGAGCCGTCACCACCTTGACCTCGGGCACCAACTCGCGCAACCGCTCGGTCACCTTTGCCAGGTCTTCAATCCGCGGGCAAACGTAAAAGCTCTGTCCGCCCCGGTAATGTTCGCGCAGAATGGCTTCACGAATCACCACCGGGTCAAACGGCAACACAAAAGTTCGAACCGCCAGCCGATCGACCGGCGGCGTTGCGATCACCGTCAGTTCCCGCACACCAGACAGGGCCATCTGCAAAGTTCGCGGAATCGGCGTTGCGGTCAATGTCACCACATGGACATCGGCGCGCAACTCCTTAAGGCGCTCCTTTTGCTTGACGCCGAAATGCTGCTCTTCGTCCACGATCACCAGCCCCAACCGCTTGAAGCTGATGGTTTTCGAGAGCAGCGCGTGGGTGCCCACCAGAATATCGAGGATGCCGTCGGCCGCTTCCTTACGGATGCGGGTCGCGTCTTTGGGCGTAACCAGCCGGGAAATCTGTTCCACCCGGACCGGCAGGCCGGCAAACCGGGCCGAGAAGGTGCGATAATGCTGACGCGCCAGCAGCGTGGTGGGAACCACCACCGCCACTTGCAGGCCGGAAAGCGCGGTGACAAACGCCGCCCGCAGCGCCACCTCGGTCTTGCCGAAACCGACATCGCCACAGACCAACCGGTCCATCGGCCGGCCAGAGCCCAAATCCGTCAGAACATCGGTAATGGCGTTCGCCTGGTCTTCGGTTTCGGGATAGGGAAACCGGGCGGCGAATTCGGCATAGAGGCCTTCGGGCGCGGTCAGCCGTTCGCCCCTGCGCAGTTCGCGCTCGGCTGCGATGCGCAGCAGAGCGTCGGCCATATCCTTGAGCCGCTTCTTGACCCGCGCCCGCCGCCCCTGCCAGGCGGTGCCGCCCAACCGATCAAGCTGAGCGCCGGCATCTTCGGAGCCGTAGCGCGACAACAGGTCGAGATTTTCCACCGGCACGAACAGCTTCTCGTTACCGTCGTAGACGATCCGCAAGCAGTCGTGAGGCGCGCCCGTCACCGTCACGGTTTCGAGTCCATCGAACCGGCCGATGCCGTATTCCACATGGACCACCAGATCACCGGCGGCCAGACCGGCCGCTTCGGCGATGAAATTGGCGGCGCGGCGCCGCTTGCGGGGCGGACGGGCCAGACGGTCGCCGAGAATATCCTGCTCGGTGATGACCGCCAGATCGCCGGTGACGAAACCATGCTCGACGCCCAGCACGATCATGGCGAGCGTGCCGCGACCGAAGCGTTGGGCTTCCGGCCAGGACTCCGCGGTCTTCAGCCCGGCGATGCCGTGGTCGGCCAGCACCGATTGCAACCGGTCCCGCGAGCCCTGGCTATAGCCGGCCACCATCACCCGCCGGCCGCCCTGGGCCAACTCGACGATGTGCTGATGCACCGCGTCGAAGACATTGAGGTCGGGACGGGCTCGGGCCTCGGTAAAGTCGTGACCGCGCCGCCCGCCGGCATCCAGTTGACCGATCAGCCCGGGTGGCACCGCAAAGGGTGCAAGCTGCACCACCGCGTGGCAGCCGGTGATCAGTTCCCAATCGTCGCGGTCAAGATAGAGCCGGCCGGGAGTCAACGGCTTGTAGGCCGGAATGCTGGCGGCCCGCTCGGCCGCCCGCAGGGTGCGGCGGGCGTCATAGAAGTCGGCGACCTGGGCCAGTCGGGAGTCCCGCGCCTCTTCGGCCTGATGATCGAAACTGATGATGGCCTGGGGCAGGTAGTCTGACAGGGTTTCCAGGCCAGAATGAAACAGCGGCAGCCAATGCTCCATGCCGGGATGCTTGCGACCGGCGCTGATCGCCTCGTACAGCGGGTCCTGGTCGGTGACGGCCCCGAACAGTTCCCGATAGCCGGTGCGGAAGCGGGCAATGGAGGGCTCGTCCAGGAACAGTTCGGCCATGGGTTTCAGGCGCACCCGGTCCCGCTTTTCGGTGGTCCGTTGGGACAACGGGTCGAAGGCCCGTACCCCATCCAGTTCATCACCGAACAGGTCGAGGCGGAGCGGTTCTTCGGTCCCCGGCGGGAACAGGTCGACGATGCCGCCCCGCATGGCGTATTCGCCGGGCTCGCGCACGGTCTGCGCCCGATTATAGCCGTTATGCGTAAGGTACCGCTGGAGTTGCGCCAGATCGAGTCGCTCGCCGATTCCCGCCTGGAAACCGGCCTGGCGCAGGGCGCTCCGCGGCGGCAGCTTTTGGACCATGCCGTTGATGGTGGTCAGGACCAACCGGCCGCCGCCATGGGGAACCGGCTCCAGCACCTGGGTCAGGGTATCGATCCGTTTGCTGACGATCGCCGGATTGGGCGACAACCGGTCGTAGGGCAGGCAGTCCCAGGCCGGAAACGACAGCACCTCCAACTCGGGCGCGAAGAATGCCAGCATCTCAGCCAGCCGCGCCGCCCGGCCATCGTCCAAAGCAACGTGAAGCACGCCGGCCGGCCCCGCCTTGGCCGCCAGCGCCGCCAGCACCCGGACATCGGCCCCCTCGGGCGCGCCGCCGATCAGCAGGCGTCCGGGCCGCCCCGGGGTAAGATCAAACTTCAACAAGGACGCAGGTCAATTCAAAGACGGTGAAACGACGCGAAACGCCTTCAGCAGCGCCATCACATCGTGGTCATAGTCCGGCGGCACCGGCGCCCGGCCGACATACCAGTCGTAGAGGTCGGCGTCGGCCATCTCCAGCAAAGCCTCAAAGCGGTCAAGTTGCTGGTCGGAAAATCCATCCACATGAGCGTCGGCAAAACCACCCATCAGCAAGTCGGACTCGCGCATGCCGCGGTGCCAGGCACGAAACCGCAAACGCTTGCGGCGAATCTCGATCGGTTCGGAACTCATGAAAATCCACCAGGAACTGCAAGGGCCGGCATGATAGCGGGGTCGCGAAGGTACGGCAACCGGAACCGCCGGCCAAGCCCACGGCCCCGGTCTAGCCGTCGACGTGAATCCGGGATTCGGGCTTCACGGACCTTCGGAACACAAATCCCGCCGTTCACCCGGACTCTTCGGTCGGGGAAGGTATTTGACGCCGGCCCGTCAGACTCCTTGATCTGGCCCCGAACTTGAGGATGAATAGGGGCGCGGGGCAACGAACCGGTTGGCGAGCCGATAAGGAGACGGGCATGGGGAGACGGGGCATCGGGCGATTGGGGCCTGGATTAGGGCTGGGACTCGCCATACTGATCGCGGTGGCCACAGTGCCGGCGGCGGCCGACCCGACGGCAAGCTTCGACTGCACCAAGGCACGCACCATCACCGAAAAGGCGATCTGTAAAGAGGATTCGTTGGCGTGGCTGGATATGCAGTTAAATCAACTGTATACGGATGTCCGCCAGCTTCAGGACGAAGGCGCGCGCTTGGCCCTGCGCGACGAACAGCGCGATTGGGTTGCCCGTCGCGATGCGTGTGGCGGCGTCAGCGCCTGCATCACCAAACTGTACTGGCAACGATTGCAGGCGCTGGCCGGCCGGATCAGCAAGCGGGGCCTGACCGGATTCTTCGAGTATGCCGAAAAGGGCATGGCCGGTTCTTTGGGCCTGGTCGAGTTTCCCGGCAACCGTGCCGCCGGTTGGATCGAAACCATCAATCTCGGTCGGGGCCACATGTGCCAGGTCGATATGGCGGACCTGCGCGTGGATAGCCAAACGCTGACCTGGAATGATCCCGAGGAAGTGGACGGCAAGCACTGTCGGGTCGATCTCACCATCGGTCCGGGCGGCGCCGTGGTGGCCGGTCAGAACTGCCGCAATTGGTGTGGTATGGCGGGCTACTTCGAGGGACATTACCAGCGCCGATGAGCACCAGCGCCGATCACCGCCGATCAACCCCGGCGTCCCGGCGGTCACCCCCGATTCGCCTCACATCCGACAACAGACCCGATCAACCATGACCAATGCCCCGCCCGTTCCGCCCCCTGCCCTCACCACCCGTCGCGCCATCGTGAACCGCATCACCCGGGAAACCCGCATCCGGGTCGAGGTCGACCTGGATGGACGAGGCCGGTCGGAAATCCGGACGGGCCTTGGCTTTCTCGACCACATGCTGGAGCAGTTGGCCCGGCACGGACTGATCGACCTGACGGTTCATACCGACGGAGACCTGCATATTGACGGCCATCACACCACCGAAGATACCGGCATCGCCATCGGTCAGGCGATCAGCCAAGCCCTCGGGGACCGGCGGGGGATCAGCCGGTATGGCCATGCCTATGTCCCCATGGACGAAACCCTGACCCGGGTTGCTCTCGACCTGTCGAATCGGCCATACTTGGTGTGGAAGGTCGGGTTCAGCCGGGATAAACTCGGTGACATGGACACCGAGTTGTTTAGGGAATGGTTCCAAGCTTTTGCCCAAGCCGCGGGCGCGACGTTGCACGTTGAAGCGTTTTATGGTGAAAACAATCACCACATCGTCGAAAGCTGCTACAAAGCCCTGGCCCGGGCGTTGCGGACCGCGGTCGCCATCGATCCACGCCAGGCCGGGGAAGTTCCCTCGACCAAGGGAACCCTCGGCGGTTCACCAAGCCCAACCGGATCACCACCCTAACCCCCCCTGGAGACCCCGCCCCTGTCTACCGTCGCCATCATCGATTACGGATCGGGCAACCTGCGCTCCGCAGCCAAGGCTTTCGAGCGGGCGGCGGCAGAGCATACCCTAACCCGCACCATCCTGGTTACGGCCGATGCCGAAATGGTCCGTCGCGCCGATCATGTGGTTCTACCGGGGGTGGGCGCCTTCGCGGATTGCATGCGCGGCCTGAACGACGTCCCGGGAATGCAGGAGGCCCTCAAGGAAGCGGTGCTGGGCCGCGGCGTTCCCTTCCTGGGCATCTGCGTCGGCATGCAGTTGATGGCCGAGCGAGGCTTTGAACACGGACTGGCCCAAGGCCTCGGCTGGATTCCCGGTGACGTGGTCCCGCTGGCTCCGACCGATGCCGCACTCAAGGTGCCGCACATGGGCTGGAACAATCTCGTGATGCTCCGGGGGGATCATCCGGTCCTGGCCGGCCTGCCGGAGTCGATGCATGGTTACTTCGTCCACTCCTATCAACTTCAATGCGCCGATCCCGGACATCGGTTGGCGACCGTTGATTATGGCGGCGACGTGACCGCCGTCATCGGACGCGACAACCTGATCGGAACCCAATTTCACCCGGAAAAGAGTCAGGCGGCAGGATTGCATCTGATCGCCAACTTCCTTGGCTGGCGACCTTAGCCCATGTCAGCGCCCCCCGCGACCCCGCCCCCGACCGTTTCGATCACACGGGTCGACAAGCTGCGGCCGGCCGACCTTCATGACCTCGGCGACGCGGCCGAGCAGGCGATCCGGGACGGCGGCGGCTTCGGCTGGCTGGAAGCCCCAACCCGCGACCTGATGGAACGCTACTGGCGTGGGGTCATGCTCATTCCGGACCGCAGCTTGTTTGTGGGAAGACTCGACGGCGTGATCGGCGGTTCGGTACAATTGGTCCGGCCGCCACGCAATAACGAAGCCCAGGCTCATACCGCCATCGTCACAACCTGTTTCGTCGCCCCCTGGGCACGCGGACACGGATTGGCCCGGCGGCTGATTCAGGCCGCGGAGACCGAGGCCCGGGCCACGGGTGTACGTGTACTGAACCTGGACGTCCGGGCAACCCAAGAGCCGGCCGTTCGCCTGTTTGAATCTTTGGGCTTTATTTGTTGGGGAAGCCACCCCTATTATGCCCGCGTCGGTGAGAAGGCCATAGTCGGCCGCTACTATTATAAGGACCTGACCGAACCGACCGGACAAACCGACCCCAAACTCTGATCTTACCAATATCACCCCAGTCTGACGACACATCACCGGGACACGCGGCCGCAATGATTCTCTATCCCGCCATTGATCTCAAAGACGGCGCTTGCGTCAGGCTGGTACGGGGCGTGATGGACCACGCCACGGTGTTCAACACCGATCCCGGCGACCAGGCTCAGGCGTTCGAAGAGCAAGGCTTCGACTGGTTACATCTGGTCGACCTGAACGGCGCCTTCGCCGGACACCCGGTCAATGGCGACGCCGTTGACCGGGTTCTGGCCGCCATCACCATACCGGTCCAATTGGGTGGCGGCATCCGCAACCTTCAGACCATTGAAGATTGGCTGGAACGGGGCATCCGGCGGGTGATCCTCGGCACCGTGGCGCTCCACCAGCCCGAACTGGTCAAGGAAGCATGCCGGCGCTTTCCCGGCCAGATCGCGGTGGGGATCGATGCCCGCGAGGGCTTCGTCGCGGTTTCGGGTTGGGCCGAATCCTCCACGGTCCGGGTCCTTGACCTGGCGTTACGCTACGAGGACTGCGGCGTGGCCGCCATCATCTATACCGACATCAACCGCGACGGCGCCATGGGCGGCGTCAACGTCGAGGCCACGGCCGACCTTGCCTTCGCCCTGACCACGCCGGTCATCGCCTCGGGCGGCGTCTCGTCCATCGCCGACCTGCGCGCGCTCAAAGCCGAGGAGCATACCGGCATCGACGGTGTGATCGTCGGTCGCGCCCTTTACGACGGCCGGATCGACCCCAAGGAAGCCCTGGCCCTGCTCTCGGAAAGCGGCAAAGTCCCGGCAACCGGAGCCTCCGAATGCTGAAGAGCCGCGTCATTCCCTGCCTCGACGTCAAGGACGGCCGGGTCGTCAAGGGCGTCAATTTCGTCGATCTGGTGGATGCCGGCGACCCGGTGGAGCAAGCTCGTGTCTATGACCGCGAAGGCGCCGACGAGCTGACGTTTCTCGATATCACCGCGAGCCACGAAGGCCGGGACACGCTTTACGACGTGGTGCGCCGCACGGCCGAACAGGTGTTCATGCCTCTGACCGTCGGCGGCGGGGTCCGGACGGTCGATGACATCCGCAAGCTGTTGCTGGCCGGCGCCGACAAAGTCTCGATCAACACTGCGGCGGTTGACCGGCCGGACTTGGTGCGTGAGGCGGCCGAAAAATTCGGCAGCCAATGCATTGTGGTGGCCATCGACGCCAAACGCGCAACCGCCGTTGGCGCCACCGGCTGGGAGGTGTTCACCCATGGCGGACGGCGGCCGACCGGCCTGGATGTGGTTGACTGGGCGCGACGCCTGACGGCGCTCGGCGCCGGCGAGGTGCTGCTGACTTCCATGGACCGCGACGGCACCCGCTCGGGCTTTGACCTGGCGCTGACCCGGGCGGTGGCCGACGCCGTGACCGTGCCGGTGATCGCGTCCGGCGGAGTCGGGACCCTGAGCCATATGGTGGAGGGAATCCGGGACGGCCACGCCAGCGCCGTGCTGGCCGCCTCGATCTTCCATTTCGGTATGTTTTCCATCGCCGAGACCAAGGCGGCCATGGCCTCCGCCGGAATTCCTGTCCGTATCACCACCAACCCGGGGTAAGCGCATGGCTGACGACACCGCCAAACCCACTGCCGAAGTCCTGGATCGCCTGTACCGGACGGTCCTGTCGCGTCGGGGGGCCGATCCATCCACCTCGTACACCGCCAAGCTGCTGAGCCGCGGCACCGCCAAGATCGCCCAGAAGGTCGGCGAGGAAGCCGTCGAGACGGTCATTGAGGCCATGCGCGGTGACCGCGACAAGCTTGCGGACGAAAGTGCCGATCTCCTTTACCATCTGGTGGTGTTGTGGGCCGACGCCAAGCTGGCGCCCGCCGAAGTTTATACCCGGCTCGCCGCCCGCGAAGGCGTCGGTGGACTGGAAGAAAAGAAAGCGCGCAAGCCGGTCAATTGATCCCGCGGTTGGTCACTGGGAGGCAGACGTGAGCGACTATGACCCTAATAACATTTTTGCCCGTATCCTTCGCGGCGAGCTGCCGTGTGCCAAGGTTTTTGAGGACGACCATGTCCTGGCCTTCAACGACATCCATCCCCAGGCCCCCGTTCATGTCCTGGTAATCCCCAAGGGCGCCTATATTTCCCTTGATGACTTCGGCGCACGTGCCAGCGATACGGAAATCGCGGCCCTGTTCAGAGCCGTAGCCACCATCGCCCGACAGTTGGAGATCGACGTCTCCGGCTACCGTTTCCTGGCCAACCACGGCACCAACGCCCACCAGGAAGTCCCCCATTTCCACGTTCATCTGTTTGGTGGCCGAAAGCTGGGGCCGATGCTGAGCCGCAAAACCACTGAATAACGATCGGCAACCACGCGTATCTCGCCGATACGCCTGACCACCCGAAATTACTCCACGAGAGTCGGCAATTCTGATGACGCGAATACTTCAACTCTGCGCAATTTTCTTATGTTCCCTGGCTTTCTTAGAGATGATTTCCGCGAGCAGCTTCGCTGCGGGAAACGTTGGCAGCGCCGCTGCCAACAAAGTCGGCATACAGGTTTTCGAGGGCAAGATTGCACCCTCACAACTGATTGCGTACCAACTCACCGGCCTTAAAAAGGGGGATAAACTCAAGGCGCATCTTCATAGCACCAGTGGAAATCTTGACCCGATTGTTGCTTTGCTTGATATTCCATTTAATTATCAAAAATTTAAAAGAGCCTTACGCGAACAGACCGAGAAAAACGTCGCGGCCGGTCAGGATCCCCGAGATACTCTGACCACACTGGCAAAAGGCCTTTTTCTCGCCTGGAACGCCGATCCGAGTTCATCATACGATGCCGATTTCGAAACGGTGGCCCCGCATGACGGCTCCTTTCTTATTTTGGTTGCCGGCGCCCTGGTGTTGACCAACTCGGGCACCAACACCGAAGCCACCTTCGGCGACTTTCGGCTGGTCCTGGGACTGAACACCCCGATGGCCCTGAACCAGGACACCCCCGCGAGCGGCGGCGTGTTTGCGATGGTCGACCCTGACGTCGGAACCACCGAAAGCAGGGTGCAGTATCTCAGCGGGGAACTGAATGCCACCCGCCCACAGGCGGCCTTTGTTCTCAATACCATCGAAGCAGGATCAACCCTGACGGTTCTGATCGAGGGCGACGCCGGGAAAGCTCCGCCAGATGTGCAACTTCTCGATTTTGGGAAGAGGACCCTGCGGCGCGCCACCGTCTCCGGCCAGGGAATGGTCTTGAGCTACACCTTTGCCCAATCAGCCCAGGAACACCGCCTGAGACTGACGGCCAACCCCGACAGTTATGGCAGCTATAAGGTGACGCTGGGGATCGACGCCCCGGACATCTTGACCGGCAAGCCGACCGAGCGTGGCGGTCCGGTGGCCCGCCCACCGATTCCGGTGACTGTCTCATTCAAGTTGGATCAAATCTTTAATATTGTTCAGAAAGAAGAAAAATTCAGTGTTGCGGCGACATTACGGCTTCAGTGGCAAGATTCCGGCTACGCCTTCAGTCCAGCTAGCTGTAATTGTAACTTCAAAACATTTAATGAAGCCGATTTTAGGCATTTCGTCGATGAGCGCCATCTACGGTGGCCAGAATTCATTATTTACAATATTCAGGGAAGCCGTTCGAGCCAACGCTCAACTGTATCCATCGAGTCAGATGGCACTGCATATTATATGGAGAGATTCTCCGCGGATTTGCAGGCCCCAGCCATGAATTTTCGGCAATTTCCCTTCGACACCCAAGATTTCTATATTCATATCGATTCGATATTCCCCAGCGAGCGGTATCGATTTTCGGTCAATCAACAAAAGACCGGTATCGGTAACCAAGTCGGCGCTGAAGAATGGAAAGTGTTGGGATACGACACGCCAGTCACCTTGACCAGTGATTTGCGATCACGTTTCACATTTCATGTCGCGATGAAGCGCGAAATTATATACTACTTGTTCAAAATATTTCTACCCTTGATTATCATTATGATCGTTTCATGGATGACTTTTCTTCTGGATGACTACAATAAAAGAGCTGACATCACCGGCGGTCATCTATTGCTATTTATTGCCTTCAGTTTCACTCTATCTAATGATCTGCCCAGGCTAGGGTATTTAACATTTATCGATGTCATCCTGGCGAATGCGTTTCTGGTCGGTGGCTTGGTGGTTGCGCTTAATCTCTGGATGAAGAAGATGGAATCCTCCGGCCATCTTAAGCACCATGTCTTGATCGACCGGCTCATGTTAATTCTTTACCCGGTGGCTTATTTTGTACCCTGGCTGGTTGCCCTGTTGGCTTATCAAGTGATTTAACCCATCCGACCCTCGAGCTTGGATGATGACTGATCCAAGCTTCCCTCAAACGCCGGGCGCGCACGGGCGCGCGGGGCATCTGACCATCATCAAGGGTTCATCCAAACGTTCGGTTCCCAATGTTAGGCTCACACAACAAGAACAGGTTGGTGGAGCTGGGTCATGGTACAAAGACTGAACACACGGGTGCGGGCGCGGCTCTTCGCCGGAGGACTGATCGCCGTGGCGCTGGTTGCGGCCGTCAACCCGGCTCTGGCGCGTGATCGCATCCGCGTCGTTGGCTCGGGAACCGTCTTCCCCTTCACCTCGGCGGTCGGTGAGGCCTTTGCGGCCCGCACCGGCTTCAAGGCACCGGTGGTGGAGTCTACCGGCACCGTCGCCGGTATAAAGCTCTTATGCACCGGCATCGGCGACCGCTACCCCGACCTGGCAAACGCCTCGCGCCGGATCACCGCCGAAGAAGTCGACCGTTGCGCCGCCAATCACGCCGGCCCGCTCGTGGAACTGCCGATCGGCTACGACGGCATCGTGGTGGCGACGCGCAAAGACGGCACGGCCTTGACTCTCAGTTCGACCGCCCTGTGGAAAGCACTGTCAGCCCGGCTTCCCGACCATGGCCGCCTGGTGGATAATCCCAACCGGAGCTGGCACGATGTCATGATCGATGCCCCCGACTTGCCCATCGAGGTCCTGGGACCGCCGCCCACCTCCGGAACCCGCGACGTCTTCATCGAACGGGTGATGCGCCAGACTTGCCTGAGCGCACCGGAAACCATAGCCCTGGATAAAGACATCGATCGCGATCAAGCCTGCGGCCCCTTGCGCGAGGATGGTGTCTACATCGAGGCTGGAGAATACTATCACCTGATCGTCCAGCGACTGGCCGCATCCCATGATGGCGCCATCGGCATCTTCGGCTTCAGCTACTACGATCAGAACCGTACCGTCATCGACGCTCTGACGATTGACGGCGTCGCCCCAACGCCGGCCAGCATCGCGTCTGGCCGTTATCCGCTGGCGCGCCCGCTGTTCGTCTACCTCAAGACCGCCCACCTGACCCTGGCACCGGGCATCCGCGAGTTTTTGGGCGAATATGTCGGCGCCGCCGCCATCGGACCCGACGGCTATCTGACCACGCGCGGCCTGATCCCTTTGCCCGCCAATCAGCATGCCAACGCTGCCGCGATTGCCGCCAACCTAACCCCCATGAGGCGCCCCTAACCTTTCGGTCGGTCAGGGCAGTGCGGGTGATACCGCGGCCTGGATCGGCGCCACCGCTTCGGCGGCACGGGTGGCATTCAACACAACGCGATTGCGACCGTTGCTCTTTGCGTCGTAAAGAGCGACATCAGCGCGACGCAAGAGTGCGGACGGCACCAAGCCGGGTTGCCACTCGGCGACCCCGATGCTGACCGAAATCCGCAAGCTGCCGTCGACCACCCCCGAAAAGTCCAAGGCCTCGACATCAGCCCGCAATCGCTCGGCAACCTCGCCGGCACGATCCAGGGGGGTCTCGGGCAGAACAATGGCGAACTCCTCACCGCCATAGCGGCCCGGCACGTCGCTCAGCCGGGATGCCCCCCGAATGACATCCGCCACCCGAATCAGAACCGCATCTCCCACCGGATGGCCGTAGCCGTCATTGATCCGCTTGAAATGATCCAGATCAAGCAACAGCAAAGACAGGGCCGCCCCACTGCGCTCCGCCCGCTTGACTTCCTCCAACAGCCGCTCATCGAAAAAGCGGCGATTGAACAGCTCGGTCAACCCGTCCCGATTGGCCAGGACCGAGACCCGCGCCAGCAGTGCGTTAACCTCCTTGGTGCGGGTCTGAATTTCATGCTCCAGACGCCGCGTCACGACATCAATCAGCAGCCAGATCAAGAACTCCATGACGATGAAGGCGGTCACGGCAAAGCACAGGTTAATCACCTGATTGCGGTTGAACTGGTGAACCCGGTCGGTCAGGTCCTGCCAGCCGATCACCACGCCCGACGACGGCGCCCCGGCGTCCTGCCGGTTGCGATAATCGCGCAACGGAAAATAGGTGACGCTGAACCAACGATCGACCACCCGGATCAAATGAACCTCGCGACTCTTCGGGTCGGGAATCGGGTCGGCAGCCAGCAAGGCCCGAGTCAACGCCGGATTCGAGGCCGCTTCAATAAACCAGTTGTGCCAACGCCGATCGGGCGAAAAATATTCGTTGGTGACATCCCCATCCATTCGGGCGCGAACCTGAGCATCCGACAGCAATATCGAAATGCCGCAAGACGAGGCCGGGCAGATCGGGATCAGCATCATGTCGAACGACGAGCCAACCTCAATGGCCGCAACCCGACTGCCGGACCCGTTGGCCCCGTCTCCGATCTCGATGGGCGCCACACCGCGCACCCCGGTGGATAAGCGATCAATGGCAAAGCCGTTCTGGGGTTGAGCGGTCCGCATGGCGGCCACCACCGGAGATGCGGGGTCGGCGAGTTGATCACCGTATTCGTAAGGCTGCTGCACCCGCAGAAAAGCGGTGCTCCCGGGCGGCACGTAAAAGGAAAACTGCCGCAACAGGTACTTGAACTGAAGCGCCTTCCAGCGCAAACCGACCACGCCCAGCAACGACTCGCGAGCCCGGTCCGCGCCGGCGGCATCATCGGCGGCGACCGCCTGGGCCGCCGCCGCCAAGTCAGCCTTCACCTCGGGAATGCCGGCCACGAAAGCGGCGATCTCGGTAAGCTTCAGTTCCGTCGTGTAGAGCGCGATCTCAAAGCCATCCCGCAAAGATGCCCCACGCTCCTTGACCGTGTCGTTTAATACGCTATCCGCTGAAATGTAATTGATGGCCAGAAAACCGCAATCGGTTGCCAGCAACACCAGACTCAAAACAATGAGTATTTTGGTTTTTCGCTTCATAAAACTGCAATATTCTGTTCCCACCCTACGGAATATAGCACCAAGAGATGGTTATGGGAAGAACAACAAGCTTCCACCGAAGACGCCCGAGCCTTTGATGGTCGGCCTACGGCGCCACGCCGCACCACTCCAAGAAACTCGACAGCGTGCCGCACCACTCCAAAAAATGGCGGCGCACCGCAAACCCCAAAAAAAATGGCGGCGGCGTTAACGAAAAAAATAGGGGGAGCTTGGTTAGTTTGCGTCGAAAAGAGAAGTTCTGGAGGTGGAATTGACTCCTCGAATCCGGCACCGGACTAAGGCGGAGGCAAGGGCATGACCGTGCTCACCGGCTATCGTGAGCTTCACGCCCTTCATCGCAGCCGCAACACGATGGTGGTGCGCGCTGTGGCGGACGACGGCACCCGGGTCATCCTGAAGGCGCTGAACCGGGACGCCCCCAACGCCGCGGAACTGGCGCGCTTCCGGCGGGAATACGAGATTACCCGGGGGTTTCGCGATCTCGGCATCGTCGATGTGCGGGAATTCGGCCGAATCAACGGCCACTGGTGCCTGGTCATGACCGACGACGGGTCGGTGGCTTTGCGTGACGTGCTCCAGGGTCTGCCGTTTCCAGTTGCCGATACCATCGACATTGCGCTGGCCCTGGTCCGAATCCTGCGCATCGTCCACCGGGCCGGAATCATCCACCGGGACGTCAATCCCGATAACGTCGTCTGGAACCGAACCAGCGGTACTCTGAGGCTGATTGACTTCGGGATCGCCACCACCGCAACACGCGAGGCGGGAGCCGCGGTCCTCCCTCCGTCGTTGGAAGGTACGCTTGGCTATCTGGCTCCCGAGCAGACCGGACGAACCAGCCAGGCGCTGGATTACCGGGCCGATTTTTATGCTCTGGGCGCCACGCTCTACCAACTGCTCACCGGGATGCTCCCCTTCAGCTTCGCCGACGCCGCCGAAGCGGTGCATGCGCACCTGGCCCGGATCCCAGACTCCCCGCACCGGCGGCTGCCGTCGATCCCCGAGCAGTTGTCCGCCATCGTCATGACGCTGCTGGCCAAGGCCCCCGAGGACCGCTACCAGAGCCATGACGACCTGACCACCGACCTGGAGCGCGTGCGGGCGGCGCTGGGCCGGGACGGCGTGGTCCCGGCCTTCGCCATCGCCGCCCGGGAGGTCTCCGACGGCTTTCGGATTCCGACGCGGGTTTACGGCCGGGAGTCCGAACTGGCCGTGCTGACCCGGGCGCTGGAGCGGGCCGCCACCGGCCAACCGCAACTGGCGCTGGTCGGCGGCGCCCCCGGCATCGGCAAGACCGCCCTGGTCCGGGAACTGATCCAGCGCAATCTGGGCCGACTGAGTCTGGTCGTCACCGGCAAATGCCATGCCGCCCACCGCCACCAGCCCTACGCCGCCTTCGTCATGGCCTTGCGTCAATGGTTGGATCAGGTGCTGGCCGAACCGCCGCCGGTCCAGAACCGCTGGCGTGACCGCCTGCTTGATCATCTGGGCAGCGGCGCCCGTCTGCTCACCGACCTTGTGCCCGAACTGGCGCGCCTGTTGGGTGAACGGCCGGCGCCACCCGAAGTCCCGGCACGGGAGGCCGAACGCCGCATCCTGACCGCTTTCCAACGGTTGATCCAGGTGCTCGCCGGATCGGAGCAGCCACTGCTGCTGTTTCTCGATGACCTTCACTGGGTCGACATGGCGTCGATTCAGGCCTTGCAGCAAATCATCCTTGATACCGAAAATGTGCCGCTCCTGATGATCGGCGCCTGCCGCGATGCCGAGGTCGATCTTAATCATCCTTTGGAACGGGCGGCCGCCACCGCACACGAGACGGGACAGCGCCTGACCCGAATCGCATTAGGACCGCTGCCGCCACCGGCGGTCGCCGAACTGATCGGCGACCTGTTCGGGCTACCGGATGGGGAAGCCCATGAACTGGCAAGCCTATGTCTCGATAAAACAGGCGGCAACCCCTTCTTTCTGACTCAGTTCCTGGACAAGCTGCACACCGGGGGGTTGATCGCCTTTGACCGGACGGCCGATCTCTGGCGTTGGGACGGCGCCCGCATCCGTCAGGCCGGCATTGCCGATACTGTTCTGAGCCTGATGATCCAACGGATCGGCGAGTTGTCCGAGGCCACGCGTCTGGTGCTGCGTCAGGCCGCCTGCCTTGGCGGTGCGTTCGATCTCGACACGCTGGCCCTGGCGGTGGGCACCGACGCGCCCGAGACGGCAACCGCCCTGTCGGAAACGATCCGCGCCGGTCTGGTGAGTCCGCTTGACGGCGCCGGCTCCACCCCCGGTTTTGGTTACACCTTCGTTCACGACCGGGTGCAGGAGGCGGCCTATTCGCTGACCCCGCCCGCCGAACGGCCGGTGCTGCACCTGGAGATCGGCCGGCGGCTGGCTGCGGCACCCAACGCCGATGCCCGGTTTTTCGAGCGGCTCGGTCATCTCAATCTGGGCAGCGGACTGATCATCGACCCCGACGAACGGCAAGCCCTGATTGACCTCAATCGCACCGCCGCCGAGCGATCCCGGGCCGCCGCCGCCTTTGACAGCGCCGCCCAATTCGCGACCAAGGCCATCCAGCTTCTGGGGAACGATGCCTGGGACCAGGAGTCCGAGAGCACGATGGCGCTGCACCTGATGGCGGCGCGGATGGCGGCTCTAAGCGGCCGCCGTGAGGAGCGCGACCGGATCATTGCGGCGGCGCTGCCCCATGCCCATCGCCGCGAAGCACGAGCCACCCTGTTCGAAGTGCAGATCGAGGCACTCTTCTCTGAACATCGGCTGACCGACGCCATCACCCTGGGGCTCGATACCCTTGGATTATTGGGCTTCGCGGTCGCCGACCAGGGCGACGACGAAGACGTCCGCCGGTTGCTGCTGGCGCTCAGAATGGAACTGGCGGACATCACTCTGCCGGTCCTGGCCCACCGGCCGGAAATGAAGCCGGGCCGGTTAAAGACCGCGATCCGAATCGGGGCCATGATCTGCGGTCCCGCCGCCATCGTCCGGCCCGAATTGGTGCCCCATCTGGTGCTGCCGATGGTTTCGGCCATGATGCACCTGGGTCAAGTCCCCGATGGTCTGGTCGCGTATCCCTTGCTCGGCGTTCTGATGGCCGAGGGCCTTGACGACTGCCGGCTGGCTTGGGACTTGGGCCGGCTGACCACTGACCTGATGACGCGCTGGGGCTGGCAACCCGGCCCGGCCCTGGTGGTTCACCAATCGATCCGACCGCTCAAGGACCCGCTGGTCTCAACCCTGCCGGCTCTGCTCGAGATCCACCGCCGGGCCCAGGGCGTGGGCGCCCAGCGCCATGCCGCCCTGGCGGCCTACGCCTATTGTAGCCACGCCTTTGCGGCGGGCAAGCCGCTCGCGCCGCTGGAACGGGAATTTGCCGGCTTTTCCGAAGCCTTGGGCCGGTTGCGCCAGCCCGTGGCCCTGAACTACCTGGCCAATCTCCGGCAGTTGGTGGCGTGCTTGCGCGGCGGTTGTGCCGAACCGGAACGATTTGCCGGCGAACACGCCGACAGCGAAATCATGCTGACCGATTTCACGGACTCCGGTGACCGGACCGGCGGCTTCCTGATTCACGCGACCCGGGCAATTCTGCTGGCCTTCCTTGGGCGACACGCCGCGGCGGTGCGCGAGGCTGAACGGGCCGAGGAGCACCTGCCGGCGGTTCGCGGCCTGGCAGTGGTCCCGACATTGCTGTTCCACGCGACGCTGGCCCGACTGGCCCTGCTCCACCGGTTGCCGGCCGCCGAACGGGTCATCGCGCTGGCCAGAATCCACGCGGCCATCGACCGCTTTGGCTTGTGGGCCGAAACGGCACCGGCCAACAGCCACCACCGTCTGTTGCTTCTGACCGCCGAATTGGATCGCACCGAGGAGCGGTCCGAAAGCGCCTTTGCCGGCTTCGAGGCCGCCATCGCAGCGGCCCACCAGAGCGGTTGCCTGCCCGAGGAGGCCCTGGCCTACGAAATCGCGGCCCGGGCCCTGATGGCCGCCGGTCGGACCGCCGCCGCCGAGGGGCATGCCCGGCAAGCCCACGCGCTCTATCTGCGCTGGGGCGGCGATGCCAAAGCGGCCCAACTCCAGGCGGTCTACCCGGTCCTGTCGGAAAGCACCGCCGGCCTCGGCGAAACCGCCAGCCCCTCATCGGGCACCGCCGACGTCGACCTCGCCTCGGTGCTCAAGGCAACCCAGGCCATCTCCGGGGAGATTCGGCTACCGGCGCTCCTGGTCCGACTGCTGGGGATCGCCTTGGAAAGTGCGGGCGCCCAACGCGGCGCCCTGCTTCATCGCGACCGGCCCCGGGACGGCGAAGTCTGGCGCGTGGATGCCGCCGGCGACGCCGCCACCGGTCAGGTCACGACCCGAAGCGACAGCGGTCACGAGGCCAATGCCGGGATCGCGGTGACAGTGCCGACCGCCCTGGTCAACCGGGCGGCGGCCTCGGGCCGGCCGGTGATTCTGGCCGATGCCGGCGCCGATCCGGCGTTTGCGGACGCCAATCCGGCCTTTACCGGCAAAGACCAGGCGCCGCGTTCGGTGCTGTGCCTGCCGATCCCGTTCAAGGGGGCCGTCAACGACGTGCTGTACCTGGAAAACAACCTGCTGCCGGGCGCCTTTACCCGCAGCAGGGTCCAACTTTTATCCTTGCTGACCGGTCAGATCGCCATTTCCCTGGAGAATGCCCGCCTCTACCATAAACTGTCGGGGCTGACCCAAAGTCTGGAAGTGAGGGTTGAACAACGAACGCGAGAACTCCACGAAAGCGAAACAAGGCTGCGGGCGGTGCTGGCCTCGGCCCCGCTGCCGATGCTGGTGGCATCCCACAGCAGCGGGCGCATGATGTTCATCAACGCCAAGGCCAGCCGGTTGCTCGGGCTGACCGGCGGCGGCACGGTCGGACGTTTCGGGTTCGACCATTATCTGGAACCCGCGGAGCGGCTCCGGCTGATGTCGGCGCTGGCGACCACCAATCAGGTCGAAGACTTTGAGACTCCTCTTCACCCCCGAACCGGTCGGCCCTTCTGGGTGGCGCTTTCCGCCACCCGGATCGGCTACGACGGCGAGGCGGCGGTGCTGCTGGCTTTTTCCGACATCACCGAACGCCGCCGTCACGGGCAGTTGCTGGCGCTGGAAAAAACCGTCCTCCAACAGGTCACCGGCGGCGACCCGATGCCGGCCGTCCTGGACACCCTGTGCCGGGGGATCGACATGCTGGTTCCCGAGGCGCGAAGCGGGGTGCTGCTTATTGACGAGGATGGCGAAGGCCATGGCTGGCGTACCGCTGCGGCCCCGGCACTGGCCGCGCGTCTGACCACCGATCTGGAAACCGCGGGTCCGAACGAACCCGCAAGCGGTCCCTGCGCTGCCGCCATGACCGGTCGCCAGAGCCTGGAAGTGGCCGATCTGGCCGTCGATCACCGCTGGCCGGCATTCTCGGCGATGGCTGCCGCAACCGGATACGCCGCGTGCTGGACTTCTCCCATCGTCTCGGCCACCGACAGCGTCTATGGCTGCCTGGTGGTGATGTTCGAGGCGGCGCGGGCGGCCGAACCCGCCGACCTCAAAATCATCGACCGGGCGGCGCGACTGGCCGCGGTCGCCCTTGAACATCGGACCGCCGACGAGGTCTTGCGGGCCAGCGAGCGGAAGTTCCGGGATATGTTTACCACCCATAGCGCGATCATGTACCTGATCGATCCCGAGACTCTGCGCTATCTGGACGCCAACCGCGCCGCCCAGCGTTTCTACGGCTATTCTCACGACGAGTTTCTGACCAAGCGGGTGGCCGACGTCAATGTCGCCGGCGAGGCGACGGTACGCCGGGACATCGCCGACGCCCTGACCTCGGGCAACGCCATCTTTGCCACCCGCCACCGACTGGCTTCGGGCGAACACCGGAACATGGAAGTCCGTGTCTCGCCCATTTACGGCGTCAACCGCAAGCCGATCTACTTTGCCGTAGCCAATGACGTCACCGACCGAATCCTGGCCGAGGCCAAGTTGCGCGAAAGCGAACGACGTTTCCGCGATGTCGCCGATGCTGCCGGCGAATATATCTTCGAGATTGATCTTGAAGGACGATACACCTACGTGTCGGACCGGGTGGAAGCGGTCAAAGGGTATCGGCCGGCCGAGGTGATCGGACGACGACTGTTCGATAGCATGCCCGAGGTCGAGGCCCCGGGCATCGCCGAGACATTCTTCGACATTGCCGATCGGGGCGCCCGCTTCAAGGACCTGGAACATCCCACCTTACACCGCAAGGGCTGGCTGGTTTGGGAACGGATCAGCGGCGTGCCGATTCTCGATGCCGGCGGCCGGGTCACCGGCTACCGCGGGGCCGGCCGGGACATCACCGAATACAAACGGGCCCAAGAGGAATTGCGGCAGGCCAAAGAAGCCGCCGAGGCTGCCAACCAGGCCAAGTCCGAGTTCCTGGCCATGATGAGTCACGAGATTCGTACGCCCATGAACGGCATTCTGGGCATGACCCAGTTGTTGCTGCACGAGCCGTTGCTGCCGGTGGTGCGCGACCGTGTCCAGACCATCCATCAGTCGGGCGAAGCCCTGCTGACCATCCTGAACGACATCCTCGACTTCTCCAAGCTGGAAGCCGGGCGGATGGCGTTCGAGGCCGTGCCCTTCGATCTGGCCCAGGTGCTGGACGCGACCATCCAGTTGCTGGCCAGCCGGGCCAGCGAAAAGGGGTTGACGCTTCGGACCCAGGTTGCGCCGGACGTGCCGCCCTGGCTGATCGGCGACGCTAACCGATTGCGCCAGGTGTTGCTGAACTTGATCGGCAACGCTATCAAGTTCACCGAGCATGGCGGCGTGGCCATTTCGATCGCCTCGGTGGAAAACGGTCCCGAAGGGATGACGCTCCGCTTCGAGGTGAGCGACACCGGCATCGGCATCCCCGAACCGGTGCGGGCCCGCCTGTTCCAGTCCTTTACCCAGGCCGACAGCTCGATTGCCCGGCGCTATGGTGGCAGCGGCCTGGGACTGGCCATCTGCCGCCAGTTGCTCGAACAGCAAGGTGGCAGCATCGGCGTCGATAGTCGCCCCGGCACCGGCAGCCGTTTCTGGTTCATGTTGCGCTTCGGCCGCGCCGACTCCGCCCCGTCACGGCCGGCCCCGTTAGCCGCCGGCGGGCTGATGCGATCATTGGCCATTCTGATCGCCGAAGATAATCCCGTCAACCAGATGGTCGCGGTCGGGTTGCTGGAGCGGGACGGTCACCGCGTGACGGCGGTCGACGACGGTGTCCAGGCCGTGGCGGCGGTCACCGGCGGACGGTTTGACGTGGTGCTGATGGATGTCCAGATGCCCGAGATGGATGGCCTGGAGGCGGCCCGCACCATCCGCGCCCTGCCCGGCCCCGAAGCCAGGATCCCCATCATTGCGCTCACCGCCACCGCCGTGCCCGGCGAGTTGGAACGGTGCCTGACCGCCGGCATGGATGACTTCGTGACCAAGCCCTTCGTTTATGAGGCCCTGACCGCCGTCCTGGCCCGTCATGTCCAGGGCGAAGCTCCGACAGCCGCCCTGCCCCCCGAAACGACGGCCGTCAGCGGCACGCCATTGCCGCCGGCGCACCGTTTCGACGCCACGGTCATCACCGGACTCGAGCAGCAACTCGGAGCAGACACCACCCGCGAAATTTGCCGGCTGTTTGTGACCCAGCTTGCCGAGCGCCGGGACCGCATGCTTGAACGGCGCGCTCGCAGCCAGCTTCGTGAGATGTCCGAGCTGGCCCATGCGGTGAAGGGGATGGCGGCCAATCTTGGCTTCATCGCCCTACAGGCGTTGACCCAGGCGATCGAGCGGGCCTGCCAGGACGGCGATGACGTCACGGTCGCGGTCTTGGTTGACCGCCTGGACAGCGTCATCGCCGAGGCACTCTACGGCCTCGAGCGCCACTTGCCCGGCGTGCTTGAGGCCGATTCCGAAGGGCCGCCGATCAAGACGGCGACGTCACTGGTTTGATCACACGCAGATCCGGAGAAGCCCTGGACAATCGGCCAGATCACGGGTATTTTCCCAAGTTCTCGGTCTTTTGTCCTGACGCTTGGCGATCTTATCCGTGACCATAGACCAGATCGGCTGTTCTTGAGACTCAATCAGGGACAAGAGACTCGATACTCCGCACAAACGAGTTCGGGCCTATGGCCGCATAGATTACACACGAGTTATATCTGCACAGCGTTGGCAACTTATAGTTGATACATATACTCAATTCTGGGACAATAAATGATATTTTATATGACTTTTAAAGTATTAATCATAACTTCATGACGACATGTTAGGCTACAACCGCACTAACCTGATAGCCTATCCTGAATTATATAATTTTGTATACGTCACTTAATATTAATAATTCTACATCATCCATTCCAGATAATACAACTATACATCATATTCATACCGGTAATATAACCTATCGACGTCGGCCGGACTCATGACAATCCATAGCGCCGGCGATGCCGACAAATATTTAATTTAGTTTACTACCATGTGAACATTTCTGAGCTTCTATCGCCGGGAATAACCCCTTGCTAACGAAGATTTAGCATGTCAGTCAAGGCACCCGCCCCCAAGATCAAGACGTCAGCATCTTGACAAAGTTTGGATTTTACTGCTTACTTCACATGGTGACCGTGAACCGGCCTGCTGATGCCGAGCGACCGGTGGTTGGCTTACTCGCAGTAGGTATGTTGCGCCACAAATTCTGGTAGGGCCTAAAAATCCGGAGATGGCAGGACCGCAAAGCCGGAAAGCCAAGTCAGGTTAACATCATGAAAATCCTGGTCGCAGACGATCACAAGCTCTTGCGGGAGGGTTTGAAGCCGTTCCTGCGTGAACTTGCTGACGACGTGGTCATCCTGGAAGCCGCCAACTTCCAGGAAACCCTTGATGTCGCCGCCAATACCCAATCTTTGCGCATGGTCCTGCTGGACCTGTCCATGCCGGGCATGAACGGCATGCATGGCATCGCGCTGTTACGCGCCCAGCATCCCAAGCTATCGGTGGTGATCCTGTCCGGGGACTCCCGGCGCGAAACGGTGCTGGGGGCACTTCAGGCCGGAGCCGCCGGCTTCATCGCCAAGACCATCAGCGGCGCGGCCATGGTCAATGCCCTACGCCTGGTGCTATCGGGCGAAACCTGCCTGCCCGCCAACATCGCCGACACCGATGAGGCAGAAACCGACGGCCCTCCTCCCGACGCCACCGCCGGGGATGTCGCGCCGCCGCCGTCGCGCCTCAACGGCCTCAACGGCCGCGACCGGGAAATCTTGGCGCTGGTGGTCGAGGGCCTGACCAACAAGGAAATCGGTCGCCGGATCGGTCTTCAAGAGGTCACCATCAAGGCCCACCTACGCAGCCTTTACCGACGCATCGGCGCGGTCAATCGCGCCCAGGCGGTCCGGATTACCTTACAAAGCCAGTAAACGACCCCCAAGCCCCACCCCCCGGGCGGGGCTTGGGGGCCCCGGCCTCCGGACGCCCCCAGGTCGCCTTAGTCCACCAGTTCGGGGACTTTCTCCTGTTCCTGCTGACGGGATGGCGGCTCGGGATAGGTGAACGCCGGTCTTTCGTTCCGGATCGTGACCACCACCGTACCGCCGCGCGCAAGACGGCCAAACAACAGTTCCTCGGCCAGCGGCTTCTTGATGTACTCCTGGATGATCCGGCCCAGCGGGCGGGCGCCGAATAATGGATCGTAGCCCTTTCGGGCCAACCAGGCACGCGCCTCGGTGTCCAGTTCGATGCTGACGCCGCGATCGGTCAGTTGCGCTTCCAACTGGATGATGAACTTATCAACCACCATCGCGATGACTTCGGGGGGCAACGCCGAGAACGGGATGATCGCGTCCAGTCGATTGCGGAATTCCGGCGTGAACAACTTCTCGATCGCTTCCATGTCGTCGCCGATCCGAACGCTCCGTTCGAAACCGATGGCATGCTTCGCCATGTCCGCGGCGCCGGCATTGGTGGTCATGACCAGAATGACGTTCCGGAAATCCACCGACTTGCCATTATGGTCGGTCAGCTTGCCGTGGTCCATCACCTGAAGCAGCACGTTAAACAGGTCCGGATGGGCCTTTTCGATCTCGTCGAGCAGCAGCACGGCGTGGGGATGCTGATCAATGGCATCGGTCAGCAAGCCCCCCTGGTCGAAGCCGACATAACCCGGCGGCGCCCCCAACAGACGCGACACCGTATGGCGCTCCATGTACTCGGACATGTCGAAACGAATGAGTTCAATAGCGAGGGCCTTGGCCATCTGCCGCGCCACCTCGGTCTTGCCGACGCCAGTGGGGCCGGCAAACAGATAACAGCCGATGGGCTTTTCCGGCTCGCGCAGACCGGCGCGGGCCAACTTGATCGCGGAGGCCAGTGCGGTAATGGCCTGGTCCTGGCCGTAGACCACGGTCTTGAGATCACGTTCCAGATTCAACAGCACCTCGCGATCGTCCTTGCTGACGCTTTTCGGAGGAATCCGGGCAATCTTCGCCACCACCACTTCCACGTCGCGAACCGAGATGACCTTCTTCCGCCGGCTCTCGGGCAGCAACATCTGCGCGGCGCCGACTTCATCAATAATATCGATGGCCTTGTCGGGCAACTTCCGGTCGGTAATGTAGCGTGCCGACAATTCGACCGCCGAGCGGATCGCCTCATTGGTGTAACGAACCCGATGGTATTCTTCGTAATAGGGTTTAATTCCGCGCAATATCTTGATCGCATCCTCAACCGACGGCTCATTCACGTCAATCTTCTGAAAACGCCGGACTAACGCCCGATCCTTCTCGAAATAATTGCGATATTCCTTGTAAGTGGTGGACCCCACACATCGGATGGTCCCCGAGGCCAACGCCGGCTTCAACAGATTGGAAGCGTCCATGGCGCCGCCCGAGGTCGCCCCGGCCCCAATCACCGTGTGAATCTCGTCGATGAACAGGATTGCGCCCTCGTGGGCTTCCAGTTCGGTCAGGACCGCCTTCAGGCGTTCCTCGAAATCACCGCGATAGCGGGTTCCCGCCAACAGGGCCCCCATGTCCAGGGCAAAGATTGTCGCATTGAGCAAAACCCCCGGCACTTCGCCGAACACGATACGTCGGGCCAAGCCTTCGGCGATGGCGGTCTTGCCGACACCGGGATCACCGACATAAAGCGGGTTATTCTTGGTCCGCCGGCACAGAATCTGGATGGTCCGCTCGACTTCCTGCTCGCGGCCGATCAGGGGATCAATCTTGCCGCCGGCGGCCTTCTTATTGAGGTTGACGCAGTAGGTATCCAGGGCATCGCCGCTCTTTTTCACGACTTTCTCCGCCCCGGCATCCTCATCGGCACCGGCAACCCGTCGAGGCTGATTGCGGCCGGCCACCTTAGCTATACCGTGCGAAATATAGTTGACGGCGTCGAATCGGGTCATCTCCTGCTCTTGCAGGAAATAGACCGCATGGCTCTCGCGTTCCGAAAACAGCGCCACCAGGACATTGGCACCGGTGACTTCCTCACGCCCCGAAGACTGAACGTGGATCGCGGCCCGTTGCAGGACCCGCTGGAAACCGGACGTGGGCTTGGCTTCTTCGGGCCGGTTCGCCACCAGATTGACCAGTTCGTTGTCCAGATATTCGACCAACTGCCGTCGCAGCCGTTCAAGATCGACGCCACACGCCCGCAACACCGCCAAGGCATCGGTATCGTCGCATAAAGCGAGCAAAAGATGTTCCAATGTCGCATACTCGTGCCGACGATCATTGGCAAAGCCGAGTGCGCGGTGCAGCGTCTGTTCAAGATGACGGGACAGCATGGCGGCCACTCTAGTCCTTCTCTAAGGTACACTGCAACGGATGCTGATGCTGCCGGGCGAAGTCCATCACCTGTGTCACCTTGGTCTCGGCAACCTCGTAGGTGTAGACGCCGCACAGCCCCACTCCACGACGATGAACATGGAGCATGATCCTAGTCGCGTCCTCCCGGCTCTTATTGAAAAAACGCTCCAACACATGGACGACAAATTCCATCGGCGTATAGTCGTCATTTAACATCAATACTTTGTACATTGAGGGCTTCTTGGTCTTCGGCTTGGTGTTTACCACCACGCCGGTGTTGATACCCTCGTCGCCGTTCCGGTCAAAGTCGGTCATGGTCGGTGCTGGGACCTGTCTCGGGAGTGCAATCCCACAATGATATGAGAAGAGACGGCGCGGTTGGAAGTGCCCAAATCACCGATGATGCCGGCGTGCCCCAATCTTGACGCGTCGGGTGCTCCAGACGACCATCGTCGCACCGATGCTTTCGCCACCCGATCGAACCCATGGCCGGGACAGCAAAGCCACCCGGCTCCCCTTCTCGGGGAGCCGGGTGGCTCCAACCAATTCGATCGGCGTTCCGAATCACGCCGCCAGCGGACGCGACAACATGGCGATGGTCGCGTTCAACCGCTCGTTGATCGGGCTCAGGACATCACGGGCCGTGGTGGCGACCAGCACCGACAGGCGCTCGGTCTCGCTGACCAGGGCTGCGACACTATCCCGGGCAAACGACTGCTGGATTTCCGCGGCCTCGGTCAGGCTGCCGGCGGCGGCCATCTTGCGGAACACCGACAGCGAGTCCTCGGAACTTTTGCGGACGAACGCCAGGGTTGCCTGACTCGCGTCCTCGGTGGCCTGGGCGGCAATCTGGCCCGAAACGATCACCGCGTCCAGGTTCTTACGGCTCAGCTCATTGAGCTGCCCGACATTGTCCTGAAGCGCCTGGCCAGTTTTCGCAGCCTGCTGCTGGCTGGCCTTCACCACCTCCTCGAAGCTTTCCTGGGTCCGGCTGACGATCTCTTCGACGAAACGGGTGGCAGTGGCGATGTGCTCGTTCATGATCGTGCTCCAATAATCCGATGGGGTTTCCGGTGAGCCCGCTGGCCTTTGCTGCGCTGCAACATGCGGCGACTATAGCCGATCTTAAGGGGTTGTCAATACTTTTTTGTGCACTGCACAAAACTTATTGCGTGTATCACTCCCCATTATCCCACCACATCGGTTGTCGGCGTAACGGTGCCGTCCCACACCGGCGCGGGTCGACACCGCATCACCTCAAACACTTCATCACCACATCCCGGGATTCGGAAATCCCGAACGGGTTCAGGCGGCCTTGGGCTTGAACCGACGGGTGGTGTCCGACTGGACGTTCTGGTTCAACGGAACCGCCGCCTGTGCTGCCAGTTCGGAAAACTTCACCAGATCATCGACGCAGGCCTTGACGTAATCCGCTTGAATCCCGACCACATCCTGAAGGCTCCGGGCTTCGGCCAACCGGGCTCCGGTCGCAATCCCGCGGTCCAGGGCAATCCGACTGAAGGTGCCAATTTCACGCCAGAACATCGCCAGGGCGGAGGTGGTCCCGATGTTCACGGTCAACAGCGATTCCACCGACCGCCGGCCGAGCGCAGCCAAATCATCAAAGCTGCGGGTGGACAAGTCGCTGGTCTGGTCAAGATACCGGCGCGATTGCATCAGGGATTGCTCCATCTGGCGAACCGCCTGTTCCTGGCCCGCTCGGACGATATCTTCCATGGCGTCCGTAACTTGGGCGGAAACCGTCTCCGCCACCTTAGATATGGATACCTGGACAGCGGACGTTGTGGCTGGACTGACCATATTCAATGCTCCTTGCTCCTTGAGGACGTGTATTGGTGGTTTCGTTCGACAATTGACCCCGGTGCGAAACCGCAAATAGAGCGACAGCGCACCGCAACGTCATTGTTAAAGCCCATGGCACCTGCGTCAAACAGGCAAAAGGAGTATTATATTAGGCTAAAGGTGCATATTATCGCAAAAGCATTTAATACTCACGAACTAGCTATGACTCACAGCCGATTTCATTGTTCGGCAATTGAATATAATGTTTATATATTGCTGATCCATTTTGGTACAGTTCCACCACCATGAATCTTGAATGCCTCGCAACAGGCACGGCAACGGCCACCGGGAGCGTCGTCACAGGAACCGCCGTCACACTTGCGCTGCCGCACCAGGAGAGGCAGAGTCCCGGCACCAGTCTTCCGCCGGGAATACGCTGGGGCACGGCCTGAGCCAAGCCTTGACGGGCAACAGCCAGCCCCGGAGGGATACCCTGCCGAGGATACCCTGCTATTGTCGTCGAACCGGCCATTGACGTCGAACCGGCTCGGGTTGTCTGATTTCTCCCGACTCTTTAAACCGATAGAGCCTTAAGGAAGCGGTGAAGTATGACCTATTGTTTGGGTATTAAAATTAAAGACGGGCTGATCGGACTGGCTGACGGCCGCATCACCAGCGGGACCCAGGTCTCTGCGGCCCAAAAGCTGGTGATGTTGGAGAGCCTGGGCCACCGGTTCTTTGTCATGACCTCGGGTCTGCGCAGTGTTCGCGACAAGACATTGGCCTACCTGCGCCGCACACAATCCCACGAGCGCCATCAAGGGTTTTCGAGCATGCTCGATGCGGTCAACGGCTTCACCACCTGCCTGCGCCAGGTGGCAAAGGAGGACCGCGAGGCGCTGGAGGACTCCAAATTGTCCTTCAACCTCCACGCCATACTCGGGGGTCAACTGTCCACCGACCACGAGCCCCACATGTTCATGGTCTACCCCGAAGGCAACTGGATTGAGGTCGACGAACGCACACCCTACCTTTCAATCGGGGCTACCGGCTACGGCAAGCCGATCCTGGATCGCGCCCTGCGCTTCGACACGCCGATGCAGATGGCGCTCAAGATCGCTTACCTGTCGTTCGACTCCAGCCGCTTCAGCTCGTCGGATGTGGGCTATCCCATTGACCTGACCACTTATACCCCCATCGACCGCCGCTGGCGTCAGGCCACCTTCGAATATGACGATCTGGTGGAACAGCGGCAATGGTGGAATCGCCACATCACGGCCCTCTCGCAAGGCCTGCCCGATTCGCCGTGGGTGTCGCGGCTGGTGTCGCCGACGGTAATCCGGACCGGAATCCAGCCTCCGGCCGAAGCGGGTCCGGAACCGGATCGTTAAGGAGCCCCCGACCAAAAGAATGGACCGGGGGACCGGGGATGGCATTTCGGATGTCGATGCCCATCCCGTCCCCCGATCCCGACGGCTGGTAACCATTCTGAAACCAGGAACCGTCCAGGCAACCGCTGATCAGCCACACCACTTCGCCGTCCGGTCCCGGCGGCGCTCCCATGCCGGGCGAGAGCAGTCCCAGGCGATCGAGCCAATAAAGCACGGCTTCGAAGTCCCGGGGCGACAACACCACGTGGGTTTCGTGCTTGAGCCACGACTCCGATGGCTCGTTATGCGCAAGATCGGCCACACCAACCCAACGATACACCATCAATGCACCGCCGGCCGGGTTTTCAATCACCTCCAGCGACTGAAGGCCGTCACGTCCGTCCGCATGAGTAACCACCCGAAAACGGTCAGGCACGCCGGCCTCGCAGCTCGCCCGCAGATCGTCGCCGGCGAAGTAGCCGAGCCAGGCGTCGGCGCTGCCGCCCTTGCCCGCGTTCCCGAAGACCGCCCCCGGCGCATCGATCAGCGCACAACCGCCCGCCGCGACCGCCAGCCACACGCCAACCAAAACCCGGGCCATTCCTGATCGTGTCTTCACCGCTCGCGATCCCATACCGGCTCCCCACGCTCCGGCGGACGTGACCTGCGCCGGTGACGATCCAGATATGGCATGCCGGGTCGGACTTGACGAGAGAACCGAACAACCCCGACCCAAACCCCACCCCGACCGCCGGACGACCGGCCAAAAATCCGGGCGGCGCGACTCCGCTCTGGACAGTGTTTGGGTTAGTAGCTAGATTCCGAGCGCGAGTCGGTAGGCCGCTGGACCGCGGGGCCGCAGGGGAGTTCCGTCACCGTGTATCCGTCGATGTCCATCCTTAGTCTTGTCTTCGGCCGCAAAATGGCCGGTTCCCGCCTTTTTCCTGGCGCCGCCACCACCTCTGCGGCATGCCTGACGGCGTTGCTGCTCTCCAGCCCGGCCGAAGCCCGCTATTCCTCCATCGTGGTCGATGTCCAGACCGGGGCAGTGCTCGAGGCCGATAACCCCGACGCCCGCAATTACCCGGCATCACTCACCAAGATGATGACGCTGTACCTCACTTTCGAGGCCTTGGACCGTAAACGCCTGACTCTCGATCAGGAGATGACGGTGTCCCAACACGCCGCCAACCAAGCCCCTTCCAAGCTTGGCCTGAGGCCCGGCGAGACCATCCGGGTCGAGGATGCCATTCTGTCCGTCGTCACCAAATCGGCCAATGACATCGCGGTGGTGCTGGCCGAGACGCTGGGCGGCAGTGAGGCGGCATTTGCCATCGAGATGACCAAAAAGGCGCATGCCCTGGGCATGGCGCACACCAATTTCCATAACGCGTCGGGTCTGCCCGACGACCTTCAGACATCGACCCCCCGCGACATGGCCACCCTGGGTCAGGCGCTGATTGAAGACTGGCCCCAATATTACCATTATTTCAGCCGGACATCGTTCACCTACAATGGCGAAACCATTGCCAACCATAACCACCTGATGTCTCGCTATCCCGGAATGGATGGCATCAAGACCGGTTTTATCAACAAGTCCGGCTTCAATCTCGTGGCTTCGGCCGTCCGCAACAACCACCGCCTGGTGGCGGCGGTGTTCGGCGGCCCCACCCATCAGGCCCGGGACGCCCACATGGCGGCCCTCCTTGACGCCGCCTTTCAGCGCATCGCCGAAGGCAAGGCGCCACCACCGGCGGTCGCCCGCACCAATACCGCCCCCGAAGCGGTCGCCGAGGCCGCCTCCGCCACCGCCGACCCGCCCAAGACCGAAGGCGGCGCGCTCGGCGACCAGGATGACCAACCGGAGCTTCCCGTCCCGGCGGTCAAGACTCTGGGCCACAACAGGCATGCCGCAACCCGACAGGGCCGCTGGGCGGTCCAATTGGGGGCCTTCCCGACCCAGGCCGCCGGCCGTCACGCCCTGGATCAGGCGTCCCGCCACATCCCTTCCGGTGTCGGACACCCCACCACCGCCCTGCATGCCACCCGGTCTCACCGGCACAAGGCGTTCCGGGCCTTGCTGGTGGGCTTCACCAGCGAACAGGCGGCCCACCTTACGTGCGGCAGGATCAAGAAGGCACACGCCTGCTCGGTGGTCAGGGAACATTGATTTCGGCGCCCAAAGCAATGGCAACTTGGGTCTCCTGGTCTTCGGCACGCGCCCTACTGGCGGGAGTGACCTTCGTCGTGGTCGGACTGGCGCCGGCCCCGGCCACCGAGCGTCAGGAACTGGCTTACACCGTCTATTTCGGCCCCTTCCCGGCCCTCGACGTCACCACCGACATTGAGGCCGGCCTGATGTCGTCGAAGCATTACCGGGTCGAAGCGACGGTCGCGCCCCAGGCCTGGATTGCCTGGGCGCTCCCCTGGCAAGCCCGCTCCGAGGCCGAGGGCCGCCAATTGTCCGATGGAACCCTCCGGCCCGAGGAGTATCAGGCCTCCGCCCGATGGGGCGTGCGGGTTCGCAAAACCTCACTGAGCTTCACCGCCGGTGGTGTCCACGTCGCCATCGACCCGCCGAACGACACTGAGGGACGCGAGCCGGTCCCGTCCGAACGGGTCGCCGACAGCCTGGATCCGGTCAGCGCGGTCCTGTCGCTGCTGATGGCGGTGGCCGAGGGTCGCGGCTGCCCGCCACGGCTGCCGGTGTTCGATGGCCGCCGCCGCTTCGACCTGACCACCGAGGCCCTGGCCGACACCGTCATGCCTCCCAGCCACGCCAGCGTCTATGCCGGGCCGGTGACGGCGTGCCGCCTGCACTTCCGGTCCCTCGCCGGTGGCTGGCGGGATGGCGAGCGGGCTCGTTTCTGGCAAACCGACCAACCCGGTGCCGAACGCCCCCCCATCGACTTGTGGCTGGCCCGGCTCCACGAAAATGAACCGCCGGTGCCGGTCTACGTGACCGGTGGCAGTATGCTTGGCTGGGTCACGGTCTACCTGTCGTCCTATGCCTTCGCACCCGCCCCGGACGCCCCGTGAGTCGGAACGGCGCACCCGGCGTTTGACGCATGGGTTCAGGGCAACCGGTCCAACGCCTCGCGCAACTGGCTGAAATGATGAATCACCCCATCGGCGCCCAGTTCGACCGCCGGCACCCGGGAATACCCATAGCTCACCGCCACCACCGGCATGCCGGCGGCCCGGGCCGACAGCACGTCGTTACGACCGTCCCCCACCATCACCGCCCGGGCCGCCACTTCAGCCGGAGGTAATCCCAGGCGATCCAACGCCCACACCAAGGGCGCCGGGTCCGGTTTGCGCACCGCCAGCGTATCGCCGCCACAAACCGCCCCGAAATAGCGGGCCAGATTCAAGGCCGGCAGCACCCCGGCCACCACCCGCATCGGCTTGTTGGTACACAGACCCAAGCGGATGCCCGCCGAACCCAACGCCTTCAGGGTCTCGTGAACACCGGGATAAACGCACCCGGGCGACACCGGATGCGCGGCGTAAAGATCTATATACCGTCGGACGGTCCCGGCCAGGCGGTCTTCCGGTAACGCCGCTCCGGTCGCGGCAAACGCCCGCCGCACCAACTCGGTGGAGCCATCACCAATCATGACGCGAATCGCCCCGGCGGTCAGGGGCGGCCGATCCGCCTCGGCCAGAAGCTGGTTAAGCGCACCCCCAATGTCGGGTGCGCTGTCGATCAGCGTACCGTCCAGGTCAAAGACGATAGCCGCCACCGGCAGACGGCGGACGGTGGGCGAGGAGCGATCAGGCATAATCTACGATCTCTTGGGGCAATTCGTGATTGGGCGAGGGGCGGCACCTGTGGCATAAGGCTTCGCACCCATTTATAGACCAGAGTCGCCGAATGACCGAGTCTTCCGTTGCCTGCGTAATCCTTGCCGCCGGCAAGGGCACCCGCATGAAGTCCGACCTGCCCAAGGTCCTGCATCCCCTCGCCGGCCGGTCGATGATCGGTCACGTTCTTGACGCGGTGGCGACGCTGGCACCCGCGCGGGTCGTGGTGGTGGTCGGCCCCGGGATGGAGGACGTGACGGCGGCGGTGGCGCCGGTGCCGACCGTGATCCAAACCCGCCAACGGGGCACCGCGGACGCCGTGCGCGCGGCAATGCCGGTGCTGTCGGGCTTTGCCGGTGACGTGCTGGTGCTGTACGGCGACACGCCGCTGGTGACGGCGGACACCCTGGCCCGAATGGTCGCGGCGCGGCGCGCAGCCACCGACCCGGCGGTGGTGGTGTTGGGGATGCGGCCATCCGACCCCGGGGCCTACGGCCGGTTGATCGTCACCGACGGCACCTTGGACCGCATCGTTGAGTATCTGGATGCAACTCCTGACGAGCGGGCGGAAACCCTCTGCAATGCCGGCCTGATGGCCTTTGACGGCCGCCGCCTGCCGGAGTTGCTCGACCAGATCGGCAACGCCAACCAGAAACAGGAATATTACCTGACCGACGTGGTTGAGATCGCCCGCAGCCGGGGTTATCCGTGCTCGGTGGTCGAGGCTCCGGTGGATGAGGTGCTGGGGGTCAATGCCCGGACTGAACTGGCCGAAGCCGAGCACCTGATGCAGCAGCGGTTGCGCCGGGCCGCCATGAATAACGGCGCCACCCTCACCGATCCCGCCAGCGTCTTCTTTTCCACCGACACCCGGTTGGGCCGGGATGTGACGGTCGGCCCCGGCGTGGTCTTCGCGCCCGGCGTCACCGTCGGCGATCGGGTCGAGATTCGGGCGTTTTGCCACCTGGAACAGGTTCGGGTGGCCGACGGGGCGGTGATCGGCCCCTTCGCCCGGCTGCGACCGGGCACCCTGGTCGGCCCCGGGGCCCACATCGGAAACTTCGTCGAGGTCAAAAACGCCGACATCGCGGCCGGAGCCAAGGTCAACCATCTGACCTATATCGGCGATGCGGTGATCGGGGCCAAGGCCAATATCGGCGCCGGGACCATCACCTGCAACTATGACGGCTTCGCCAAACACAAGACCGAAATCGGCGCAGGAGCCTTCATCGGTTCCAACGCCTCGCTGGTGGCGCCGGTCAAGATCGGTGATGGTGCCATCGTCGGCGCCGGCAGCGTCGTCACCCTCGACGTGGAGGCCGACGCCCTCGCGGTGGCCCGCGGACGACAGCAAGCCTTTCCCGGCTGGGCCGCCCGCTTCCGCAAACACAAGCGTTAAGTCAACCGGCGTCAAGTCCGTCTTTTTTGCCCCCCCCTTTCGGCAATCAGGTTTTCTCACCATGTGCGGCATCATCGGCATCATCGGCAACAACGACGCGGCGCCCCGACTGGTGGAGGGTCTGCGGCGCCTGGAATATCGCGGCTACGACAGTGCCGGGGTCGCCACCCTGGTCAGCGGCCGGATCGAACGCTGCCGGGCCGAGGGCAAGCTGATCAATCTCGATCACAAGCTCCAGTTGGCCCCCCAGGCGGGCACCGTCGGCATCGGCCACACCCGCTGGGCCACCCACGGGGGCCCCACCGAAAACAACGCGCACCCCCACGCCACCGACCGGTGTGCGGTGGTTCATAATGGCATCATCGAGAATTACCAGCGGCTCAAGACGGAACTGGAAGCCGAAGGTCGGGTGTTCGCCACCGAGACCGATACCGAAATCATCGTCCATCTGGTCACGCACTACCTGGAGAGCGGTTTGGCGCCGGTCGCGGCCACCGCTAAGGCGCTCAAGCGCCTGGAAGGCGCGTTTGCGCTGGCCCTGATCTTCACCGATGATCCCGACCTGATGATCGGCGCCCGTCGCGGTACGCCGCTGGCGCTGGGTTATGGTGACGGCGAGATGTATCTGGCCTCGGACGCCTTCGCCTTGGCGCCGCTGACCAGCCGGTTATGCTATCTGGAGGATGGTGATTGGGTCGAGGTTCGCCACACCAGCGCGGTCGTCCACGACGCCAACGATGCCGTGGTGACGCGCACCGTCCGGCAGACCGCCGTCTCGGGGGCGTTAATCGGCAAAGATGGCTATCGCCACTTTATGCTCAAGGAGATTTACGAACAACCACAGGTTATCGGCGACACCCTGTCGGCCTTCATCCATCCGTCCACCGGCCATATCTCGCTGCCTGACTTGCCCTTTGACCTGGCATCCGCCCCCCGCATCACCATTGTGGCCTGCGGCACCGCCTATTACGCCGGACTGGTGGGCAAGTACTGGCTGGAGCAAATCGCCAGAATTCCCGTGGAAATCGATATCGCCTCGGAGTTCCGCTATCGGGAGGCACCGCTCCCGGCGGGCGGCGTCGCGCTGTTCATCTCCCAGTCCGGCGAGACTCTGGATACCCTGGAGGCGCTGCGCTACTGCAAGCGCCAGGGCCAGCACATCCTGGCCATCGTCAACGCCCCGGAAAGCACCATCGCCCGCGAAGCCGACGCCGTGTTGTACACCCTGGCCGGGCCGGAGATCGGGGTTGCATCCACCAAGGCCTTCACCACCCAATTGACCACGCTCGCCTGTCTGGCGGTGGCGCTCGCCCGGTCCCGCAACGTCATCGACCAAGCGCGGGAAGCCGCTCTGGCGGCCGCCTTGCGCGAGGTGCCGGCCCGGGCGGTGGAAGTCCTGAACCACGACGAACGCCTGCGCGCCCTGGCCCACGAAGTCGCCGAGGCCCGGGACGTGCTCTATCTCGGCCGTGGCGCCTGCTACCCACTGGCCCTCGAAGGGGCCTTAAAACTTAAGGAAATCAGCTATATCCATGCCGAAGGCTACGCCGCCGGCGAACTCAAGCACGGCCCCATCGCCCTGGTTGACGAATCGGTGCCGGTGATTGTGCTGGTCCCCAGCGACAACCTGTTCGAAAAGGCCGTCTCGAACGTCCAGGAAGTCTGCGCCCGCAGCGGCAAGGTCCTGCTGATTGCCGACGCCAAGGGCGTGGAGCGCCTCAAGGACCGGGTGCGCTGGTCGGTCGAACTCCCGACTGTGGACCCGTTCGTGGCGCCCATCCTCTACGCCATTCCGGTTCAGTTGCTGGCTTATCATACCGCGGTCCTGAAAGGGACCGACGTGGATCAACCGCGGACTCTGGCCAAGAGCGTGACGGTGGAGTAGCGGCAGCCTCAGCGATGATCGACGGGGGCCTGATCAGGGACCGGACAGTTCACGATCAGGCCGCTCCCGATCGGCCGGTTTCCCCGGATCGGCACGGGAAGAACACCGACGGGCGGAAAAAGATATGGAAAATGTGACCTTTTTTGATTATAGCGTGTGAACACCTAACGAGTAAAAAAGATGACGTATGGGGACTGGGAACACCCTGCCCGCCGGCGGGGAAAGACCGGCAACAGGCCCAACGGTCGAACCGGGACGGTCGGGCGCTCACAGGCAGCCGGGGCGTGTTAAGCAGAGCACAGTAGCTACTCCTATCAGTGCACCATCTTACTGATCCACGAGGGTCCCATGACAACGAATAACGTGACGCCATCCGTAAGTTTCGTCGAAGCCATCAAAATATGTATTAAAAAGTTTTTTATATTCAATGGACGAGCCTCACGAAAAGAATATTGGTACTTTTGGATATTCTGCACAGTTCTTATATCAATCGCAAGCTCTATTACATTTTTACAAACGCCATCCTATTTAATAACGATTTTGACGCTGATTCCTTTGACCGCCGCGGCCACCCGACGGCTTCATGATATTGGGAAGTCGGGATGGTGGAATCTTATTTCTCTTACCGGCATCGGCATCTTCATATTGCTATATTGGCTATGCCAGAAGCCAAAAGACGAGCATAATAAATATGCTGATAACGTCGACGGCAGCTCGACGATCACCAAGCTGTCCGTGATCACCTTATTTATCTTATTTTTTGAAATCATCTTTTCCTTTAAGCCATACGATATTCCATCAGGCTCGATGGTCCCGACGTTATTGATCGGAGATAATGTTTTCGTCTCGAAGCTTTCTTATGGCCTGAGTAAGTACACCATCGCCGAAGGGCTGCCATTATTTGATGGCCGGATATTTGGTTCACCACCCCAACGCGGCGATGTCGCCGTCTTTAAGCTGCCCCGGGACAACCGGACTGATTACGTCAAACGAATCGTCGGTTTACCGGGAGACCGAATCCAGATGATTGGCGGCGTCCTGAACATCAATGGTGAACCGGTTAAACTCCAGCGGATTGATGACGTCATCGGACCGGACCACCTGGGCCACCCCAGTCATCTTGCCCAATTTCTGGAGCTATTACCCAGCGGGAAAGTGTACCATATTTGCCAGGAAAACAACTCCGGGCCATTCAATAACACGCCCCTTTATGTGGTGCCTCCCCATCAATATTTCGTGCTGGGGGACAATCGCGACAACTCAAGTGACAGCCGCGTGGCCATGTCCAGTGGCGGTGTTGGCTTCGTCCCCGAGGAAAACCTGATCGGCCGCGTCGATGTTATTTTCCTCTCCCTTGCTGACGGGGCAAAAATCTGGACGTTCTGGCGCTGGCCGTTCGACCTTCGCGTGACTCGGCTATTCCAGACCGTCAATTGAGCGCCGAACCATGACAGACGCGCTTCCGCCCGGCTATCAGCTCCAGATCTACCGGATCGTGAAGGTTCTGGGTCAAGGTGGCTTCGGCATCACCTATCGGGCCGAAGATACCAAGCATGGCGGCTTCGTCGCGCTCAAAGAGTTTCTGCCGAACCAACTGGCGCACCGGGAGGGCGTCACGATCCGGCCGAACTCCCAACAAACACGAACGATGTTCGAGACTTATCGTTCCAAGTTCCTGGACGAAGCCACCGCCCTGCTTCATTTCAGGCACCTGGATAACATCGTCAACATTCAAGCCTTCTTTCAGGCCAACGGCACCGCTTATCTGGTCATGGACTTTATCGCCGGAACCAGTCTCGCCCAGCATTTACGCGACCTGGGACGGCCGCCCGCCGAGTCCGAGGTCAGGGCGATTGTTCTGCCCTTGCTGGACGACCTCGGCGAGGTCCATGCCGCGGGATATCTGCATCGGGACATCAAGCCCCAGAATATCCTCATCCGGCCCGATGGCTCGCCGGTGTTGATTGATTTCGGGGCCGCACGACAGGCCGCCGGTTACGACGACACCGCCAGAACCTTGACCGCCTTTATCAGCGACGGTTACACGCCACCGGAACAATACGTCCGGGACGGCGATCAAGGACCGTGGACCGACCTCTATGCCTTGGGGGCCGTGGCCTACCGGATGATCACGGGGGGTAAGCCGCCGTCAGCGCCCTCGCGACTGGTGGGAAAGCAGGACTGTTATGTGCCGGCCCGAGCGGCGACGGACGGGCGGTATTCGGTTCCGCTGCTGACGGCCATTGACTGGGCCTTGGAGCGATATGCCGAGAACCGGCCGCCAACGGCCGCCGCTTGGAGAGCGGCGTTTGACGGATCCGCCGCCGCGGACGGGATCGCAACGCCACCCCGGGACCCGACGGTTCCGCAGACCCCAACCGATGACTCCATGGCCGAGACGGTCGCGGGCTTGGCCGGGTCCACCACCGCAACGATGGCGGCGACGGCGGACCGCCGGACCAGGACCGAAGGCACCGGGCGCTCCGCGCGTGACAACCCTGACCTGCAACGGTCCGCGGCCGAACAGGATGCTTGGAAGAATGCCCTGATCGATAACACGCGGGATGGCTATCAGAACTATCTCGACGCCTTTCCTCAAGGGGTTCATCGCGGGGATGCCCAGACGGCGATCGATCGCCTGGAGCAAGCGACCCGCTTGCGGGCGGCCGATGACGCCGCCTGGCAAGCGGCCTTGCGAGTCAATACCGGTGACAGCTATGCTCACTATCTGTCGGCCTATCACGATGGGTATCATAGTGCCGATGCTCGAATAGCGATCAGCCGGATTGATCATACCCAAGCCGGACGTCATTCAGATGATAAAGACCCAGCCACACCCCGGGAAACTCCGCGTAACCAGCCTTCCGTTTGGACGGCGGAGCTGGATAAACTTCGGCGCAAGTGGAAAAATGCACCGTCGCTTATGGTGCTTATTTGGATTGCCTGTCTGGTCTTGTCATTCTGGTACTGGATTATCAGGCCCCTGATCCCCGCCAGTCATTAACGCCGCAACCGGGGCCGCGTCATCATCTTCACATAACGCCAGGCAAAACCGACCAAGCTGACCCATCGTCGCGCGGTGGCTACGGTGGTTGGCGGCCAAGACCGCCGCTGGGGCAACCGGCCACCGTCCGGGCCGGTGACGTCCGGGTCGGTGATTGACTCGCCCGCCGAAACGTGACAATGATTCTGTGTAAAATGGGTTTATTGCACACAACGGTTTGCGTATTATTTTGTGAAAGGACGCCCCCAATGGCTGGACCCTGGAAGAACCCCGAGACCATCGTCTTGCATGCCGGTCACCGCCGCGATTCTGCCACCAATGCGGTGGCGGTGCCGATTTATCAGACGACGTCGTACCAATTCGATGACACCGAGCATGCCAGCCGCCTGTTCGCGCTGCAAGAGTTGGGGAACATTTACACCCGCATCATGAACCCGACCACCGCGGTCCTGGAGGCTCGGGTGGCCGCGCTCGAGGGCGGCGTGGCCGCCCTGGCGGTATCGTCGGGCCAGGCCGCGGAGTTCGTGGCGATCCAGAACATCACTCATGTCGGCGACAACATCGTCAGTTCCACCGACCTTTATGGCGGAACCTGGAATCTGTTCGCCAACACCTTCAAGACCATGGGCATCGACGTGCGCTTCGTCGATCCGGCCGACCCCGAAGCCTTCGTCCGCGCCTCGGACGCCCGCACCCGGGCCTGGTTTGCCGAGACCCTGCCCAATCCCAAGCTCCAGGTCTTCCCCATCGCCGAAGTGGCGGCACTGGGACGCGCACTGGGCATTCCGCTGATCGTGGACAACACTGCGGCACCGATTCTGGCCCGGCCCCTGGATCTTGGCGCGGCGGTGGTGGTCCATTCCACCACCAAGTATATCGGCGGTCACGGAACGTCGATTGGCGGCATCATCGTTGATGGCGGCACGTTCGATTGGGCGGCTTACCCGGACCGCTTCCCCAGTCTGACCCAACCCGACCCGAGCTACCATGGTGCGGTGTGGACCGAAGCGGTCAAGCCGCTTGGCCCGATCGCCTATATCCTCAAGGCCCGGGTCACGCTGTTGCGCGACGTGGGCACCGCACTCAGCCCGTTCAATGCCTTCCAGTTCATCCAAGGATTGGAAACGCTGCCGCTCCGCATTCGCGCCCACAGCACCAACACCCAGGCGGTGGTGGATTATCTGGCCAAGCACCCCAAAGTAACGCGCGTCATCCACCCGTCACAACAGAGCGGGGAATACCGCCGCCGGGCCGATGCCGTGCTCAAGGGCGGCTATGGCGGTCTTGCCGGCTTCGAACTGGCGGGCGGTGCGGACGCCGGGCGCCGTTTCATCAACGCCCTGGAATTGTTCTACCATGTGGCCAATATCGGGGACGCCCGCAGCCTGGCGATTCACCCGGCGTCAACCACGCACTCCCAGTTGTCCCCGGAAGACCAATTGCGCACCGGCGTTACCGGCGGCTATGTCCGGCTCTCGGTAGGCATCGAACACATCGACGACATCCTGGCCGACCTGGACCAGGCCCTGACCAAGGCGTGACGATCCGGGGGCGTGTTTACCGGGGACTGGGGCCGCCGGCCCCAGTGGGGTCCAGGGGCAACGCCCCTGGCCGCCGGAAGCACCGCGCGAGGTCGGCCCGCCCCACCGCCCCCGTCACCACCGCCAAGCCGCCAAAGACCCCCAGCCCCCCGAGACACAGCGCCGCCAACGCCGCCACCCGCACCATCAGCACCGGGTCACCCAGGGCCGGGGCCAACACCGCCTCCCCTCCCAGGAGCGCTGCGACCATGCCCGCGGTGGCCAGCAGCATGCGCGGCCCACGGCGGCGCAAGCGGTCGTCTATCCGCAGAAAGCCGCGCCGGCCCAACATCCAGGCCAGCAGGCCGACATTCACCCAGGCCGACACCGAGGTGGCGAACGCCAGCCCGATCTGAGCCAGCGGGGCCATCAACGCTAACTTAAGCGCGATATTCACCGCCACCGCCACCAGCGCCAGCTTGACCGGGGTCGCGGTATCCTGTCGGGCATGAAAGCCCGGGACCAGACTGCGGACCAGGACAAAGGCCGGTAATCCCACAGCATAGGCCATCAGCGTCGCCGCCGAGGCGTCGGCATCGGTGGCGGTAAAGGCGCCCCGCTGGAAAAGCACCGTCATAATCGGATGGGCAGCCGCCATAAACGCCGCCGCCGCGGGCAGAGTCAGCAGCAGAGACAGTTCCAAGCAGCGGTTCTGGCTGTCGGTGGCCGCTGCCGGGTCGCCACTCTTGAGCTGACGCGCCATCTCCGGCAACAACACGGTGCCGATGGCAATGCCGATCACCCCCAACGGCAACTGGTTCAACCGATCGGCATAATAGAGGTACGACACCGAGCCCGTCGGCAGAAACGAGGCGATGACGGTATCGGCAAACAGACTGATCTGGACCAGCCCCGCGCCCAGGGCCGCCGGCCCCAGCACCCGCAAGAAGTGGCGAACGCCGGGCGTCAGCCGCGGCCACACCAGCCCCAGCGTCATGCCCGCGCGCCGGGCGTCCCACGCCAGATAAAGCAATTGGGCCAAGCCCGAGGCCAACACGCCCCAGGCCAGCGCATAACCCGCATTGGGCAGCACCGGCGTCAACCCGAGCAGCGCCCCAATCATGCACAGATTCAGCAGAATCGGCGCCGCCGCCGCCGCCGCGAAACGCTTGATGCTGTTCAGCATGGCCCCCAGCAGCGCCACCACCGAGATCAACAGCAGATAGGGAAAAGTGATGCGGGTAAACACCACCGCCAGTTCGAATTTCCCAGGGTCGCCGGTGAACCCGGGCGCGAAGACCAGCATGAACCACGGCATCACCGCCAGTGCCAGCGCCAGCAACACCAGTTGGGCCAGCAGCAGGACCGCCAGCACCTCTTGGGCAAAAACCCGTGCGGCTTCCCGGCCGTCTTTCACCAGCCGCTCTGAAAACACCGGAACGAAGGCGGCGTTGAACGCCCCCTCGGCGAACAACGCGCGAAAATGATTCGGTAACCGGAACGCCACAAAAAAAGCGTCGGCCACCGGCCCTGCCCCCAGCATTGCCGCAATCAGCACGTCACGCACAAAACCGATGGCGCGGCTGACCAGCGTCAACCCGCCCACCGAAAGGATATTGCGTAGCAAAGCTGGAATCCGTTTCGTTACGCCGCCCCGAGGAGCGGTAACCGCACAGCCATGAAAGGAAATGGTGGGCGCGACAAGGATCGAACTTGTGACCCCTACGATGTCAACGTAGTGCTCTACCGCTGAGCTACGCGCCCACTCCCTAAGCTTTGAAGCCTACCGCTTCTCAAGCCCATCCGCGGCCACCGGTACCGGCCGCCGCGTCGTGGCGAGGGGTGTAGCATCACCACCCGCGGCTGGCAAGTCCTTCGTGACACTCTTTGCGCTCGGGGCTTAAAAAAAAGCCGTCACCTTTACCCCGCCGCAAGCGTCAGCCTCTCGGTCTCAGTAGCCGCCCTTTTTGCCGGTGCCGACAAACTTGAAGCCGCCCCGATAGTCGATGGGTGCGAACCACGGGCCGACCCCGGTCTCCTTATCAACGTGGCGCATGACACTGTGTCCCGGCGGCGGCGCCACCTGGAAGCTCAACTCATAGGCGCCGGGGCCGTCCAGGGCGACATTGACGCCGTAATGGGGACCATCATTGGCCACCATCGCTTCCAAAATCCCCGACTGACTCCATGAACTGCCCTTTTTGGACAGGTGATAGGTTATGTTCAGGTAGGGAATCCAGTTATCCACCGCAAAGCCATTCTTATTGTCTTTGTCGGCGTGGACATCGGCTTCAAGATGAATGTCGGTCTTGGTGGGATCCTGGTCGGCCATGGCCGGTTCCATCTCGACCGCCTGAAGGTATACCGCATTAATCTCCATGCCGCCCTGGTGAATGGGTTCCCCGGCCGGTTGTTCTCCGGCGGCGGCACTGGCCGCCGTCACGGCCAACAGGGTCAGGGCCGACAGTATCGTCTTGGTCATGCGCTCTATCCTTTTTTTCACGGGAGTCTGTTTCACGATCGGCTTCGGTCAACAGGGTCACAACAGGTCAGAAAATCGCCGGGTACCAGGCCAACCCCACGGCCAGGCTGCCGAGCGCGCCCGGGATTAACGGCAACCATCGGCGCGATCGGGGCACGCCCTGACCGGCCAGCAAACGCTCGCCCAAGTGCAGGCTCCACAAACAGCCGCCGGCAAACAGCACCCCCTTGACCAGCGCGATGCCGCCGCTGTCCAAGCCGAGGTACTGAAAATTGCGGAAGAGTCCACCAGCCAGGCCGATGAGCAGCGAAACCATGGCCACCGGGGCATACTGGTAGCCCAACTCGATGAAGCGGCGAGACGGGGTTCCGGTTCCGCCGGCCCGTCCCGAAAGCCAGGCCGTTGCGGCGGTGGTCGCGGTGAGCAGAGCCGTCATCAGCACCAGCCACCCCAGCATATAGCCGGTGATCAAGAAGAAATCGAGCCAACGAAACACTTCCCGTTGATCAGGATAGACCGCCATCAGCCAGTAAGGCCCAGGCTCTCCCAGCCAATACCACTCGTGATCAATCGCCCAGTCCCCGACACACTGCCGAAGCCGCTGATAAGAGCCCAATACCAACCACAGGAAGCCGCCCAACGCGGCGCCGGTGCCGGTGAACAGGAACAGCACTTCCGCCAGATTGGGGTGGTGATCGCGAATCGCCTCGATTTCGATCCCCGGGCGCCGTAGCCGCAAGGTCAAGCCGCCCGGGGCCTTGGGACTGACGCACCGGAAGCACTCGATGCAGTGACGGGATTCGACCTTCTGGTTGAGATCGATCAGCGTCGGACAAACGGTCTTTTCGGTCCAGGTGACGCCCGCCGGTTGGGGCCGCTTCGGCCTGAAATCCACCGCACCCAACCGGCCGTACACCCCCAGCATCAGGCCGATGGGGCAGGCATGGCGGCACCAGGCACGCTTGCGCCGGCCATACAGGAACCCCACCACCAGCGCCGCCGCCAACACCGTACCGAACAGAATGGCCAGGGCTTGGGCGTGGTCGCGGATGCCCAGGGTCTGCCCCCAAATGGTGACGATCACGAAGCTGACGATGGGGGTGCCCGGCCACTGGAGCCAGCGCGGGATCGGCCGCTGCAACCCCACCCGGTTGGTCCATTCGGCGGCGGCCCCCATTGGACACAGCAGCCCGCACCAACTGCGGCCAGTGACGATGACCGAAAGAAACACCAAGGGAAACCACAAGCCCCAAATCAGATAATTGGCAAATACCGCGACGTGATCCAGCGGACCGGCCTGATCCGGTGGCGCATCCAAAAACAACGGCACCGTCAGCAAAGAAATGAAGCCAACGAACATCGCCCCATGAACAAAGATCAGGTGACGCCGATGACGAACAAAGAATGTTTCCAGCAGATCGGTCAGTTTCACCCAGAACCCGGTGCGGCTCCGGTCCTGACCGCGGCCAACCGTCTGGCCGCAGCCAACGTGATCATTTGGCATGACAACACCCCGGATCAATGCGTTGATAAGGAATGGCGTTAGCGCCCGCACCGTTGGCCCGATGGCCGTAACCGCGGCACGCTCCGCATCAGCAGGCCGATGGTTGACAGGGTGATCAGGTAGAACACCAATTGAATGCCGGCCGGACGGTCGTCATAGCCAACCAGTGTGTGCAAAACCCGGCCGATCACACTATCCATGGTCAGAAACGAGGAGCTGTCCCAGAGCTGATCACCAAAGGCGGGCAAAAATCCGGCCTGCATCAGGAACGACGCCGCCTGGGATGCCATGCCGGCCGCCAGCAACAAAATCAGCCAACTGGTGACGGTAAAAAGGTGGCGGGTTGGGATGTTCAGCAGCCCAAGATAGAGGATCAGGCCGCTTAACGCCCCGGCCACCAATCCCAGCACACCGCCCACCAGCATGTCGGCGCCCTGGTTCCCGCCGGACACGGCGACGCCATACAAGAACAGCACAACTTCGGAACCTTCGCGCAGCACCGCCACGCACACCACCAACGCCAGCGCGTACAGCGGTCGCGCCCCGGCCCGGACCGACTGGCCCAGGTCCGCCACCTGTGCGGCCAACTCCTGGCCGTGGCGCTTCATCCAGACATTGTGCCAGCCCAGCATGACCACCGCCGTCAACAAGACCGCGGCGTTGAAGAGTTCCTGGCCAAACCCCGCCGCCATGGCCGCAATGGAACCGGCCGCCGCCGCCACCAGCGCGGCACCGGCCAGGCCCGCACCGACGCCGGCACCAATCCACCAGCCCCGGCCAAGCAAACCGCGACTGGCGGCCAGCACGATCCCCACAATCAGGGCCGCTTCCAGGACTTCCCGAAAGACGATAATCGCGGTTCCCAGCATGCCGCCCTCACTTGAAAGACTCTTGTTATCAGGTTCAGGCGGTTACTTCACCACCAACAGCCCGGCCGCGGTCTCGGCGTGAAACTCTCCGGTGAAATTATAGCGTCCAGGGTTCAACGGGCCGATCATCATCACTCCCGTGGTGCCCGGCGCCACCAGTTTTTCCCGATGAAGATCGGGACTGTCGAATTCCTCGGTCACCGTATCGAGATTCTGGATCACCAGCCTGACCTTTTGTCCGGCCGGTATCTCCAACTGCGACGGTTGGAAGCGATGGTCCTGGAGCACCAGCGTGTAGGACAGGTCCTCGGCACGGACCGACACCGTCCCGAGCCCACCGAAAACGAGTGACGTCATCATGACACCAAGACCCAACCGCATGCCTGAACCCTCCGCACCCTCGCCGTCTCTCCGCCGCGCCGACGGTGATCTTGTGATAATGCGAATCACTCTCATTTGCAAGGGCAAACACGGACGCGCCCGCATTCTTGGTTCAGAAGCTCAGGATCGCACCGGAAGCATGGGCAAGCCGCCCGCGCGCCCTGCCCTTCAGCGGTGAATGGATCAAGTCGGAGCGGCTTGCGTCCCTGGAGGCGATGGCCATCGGAGCGACTGCTCCCCCCGCCTTAACGCTTTTCCTTCCGGCCGCCCTTCTTACCGACTTCGGCGGCGGTGATCGCCGATTTCAGGCGAGCGCACAGGGTTTCCAACACCTTCAGTCGCGCATACCGCTTACCGTTGGCTGGAATCAGGGTCCAGGGCGCCGCACTGGTGCTGGTTTTTTCCATCATATCGTTGACCGCGGCCTCGTAAGCGTCCCACTTGTCGCGGTTGCGCCAATCCTCGTCGGTCAATTTCCACCGCTTGTAGGGCACCGCCTGCCGTTCTTCGAAGCGCCGGGCCTGTTCCTCTTTGGTGATATGGAGCCAATACTTGACGAGGATAATCCCATGTTCGGTCAAGTGTTGTTCAAAAGTATTGATTTCGGCATAAGCCCGGCGCCACTCATCCTCGCTGGCCAGGTTTTCGACCCTTTCGACCAGCACCCGGCCATACCAGCTCCGGTCGAACAGGGTAATCCGCCCCGCCCGGGACAGGTGCCGCCAGAAGCGCCACAAATAATGTCGTGCGCGCTCCTCGTCGGTCGGCGCCGCGATGGGCAGCACCTGATAGTCCCGGGCATCCAAGGCCCGGGTGATGCGCCGAATCGCCCCGCCCTTGCCGGCAGCATCCCACCCCTCGAACACCACCACGGTGGTGATGCCCAGGGCCTTGGCCTGCCGATAAAGAATGTTCAACCGGGCAGTCAGTCGCGCCAATTCGGCATCGTATTCCTCTTTGCCGCAGTCCAACGTCATGTCCAGCGTGTCGAGGACCGATGGCTGAACCCGGCGTAGCGACACCGGCTCTGGTCCGGCCTCGGGCTCGGGCCGAGCTGCCGCCGGCGGTGGCAACCGCATCCGTTCCCGGGTCTCACGCATCAGGGCGCGGTTTCGGAGATGGCGCAGGGCGGCATCCCGAAACGTGGTCAGCACCGCCAGTTCGCGGTACCGCTGGTCCTCGCCTTCAACAATGGTCCAGGCGGCGTGTCCGGTGCTGGTGCGGGTGATGGTTCGCTCGGCCGCGCCGATGAACTGATCGTACATCCGCCAGTGTTCCCAATCAGATTCGGAAATGCGCCAGCTTTCCTGCGCATCCGCGGCCAGCCGTTTGAGCTGGCGCTTTTGGGCCTCCTTGCTCAGATGAAGCCAGAATTTCAGGATCAGAGCACCGTCCTCGGCCAGGGCCGTCTCAAAGCTGACGATGCGGTCCAAACGCCGGATCAGTTCGTTTTCACTGCTGCGGCCATAGGCATGATCCAGCACCGGCAGCGAATACCATGACCGCAGGAACAGCCCGATCTTGCCCCGCGGCGGCAGGTCGCGCCAGAACCGCCAGAATTCCGGCCGTTCCCGCTCCTCGTCAGAGGGCGCGCTGTAGGCACAGGCCGACATCCAGCGTGGGTCCATCCACTCGGTCAGCAGGTTGATGGTCTGGTTCTTGCCGGCCCCATCAACGCCTGCGAACACAAAAATGGTCGGAAAATCGGCGGTGCGCAACCGTTGCTGAAGTTCCAGAATCTCGATGCGCAGCCCGGCGGCCACCGCATCGAATTCTTCCTTGGAGACCTTACGGCCCAACTCGGCGGTTCTGAACATCGGACCTCAATCTGCTGCTTCGGCCGCCGCTCCGGCCGCGCCCCGGCGCCGGCCCAAATGGAGGTCAGGGAAAACATTGATCATGGACGTCACCAACGCCGACAGATAGGGCAGCGACTGAACCATCAGCAGCCCCGACCACAGGAAAGCGTCGCGATTTTCATGGCCGAACACCAGGACGATGGCCAGGGCCGACACCCACAGGCCCAGCATCAACATGACCTCTTCCGAGGCCATCAACAGCCCCTGCATCAGGGCCGGCTGGTTCTCGCATTTGGGCGTCCGCACAAACGGCCGGCCCGAGGTGAAAATCCCCTGCCACACCGCCCGACCGACGGTATGGGTCAGCGCCATGCCCGCCACCGCGGCGCCGACCTTGTCCCAAAAGCCGCACGGCACCCGCGCCTCGTACAGCCACAGGCTGGCCGCCACCTTGAAGGCAAACACCGCGAGCGTCGGCACCAGGAACACGGTGGGCGGAAATTCAAAATACTTGGGCAAGGTCAGCAGACCGATGGACCACAGAATACTGGCCGCGCCAAAGCAAAGATGCGCGGCATCGGCAAACCATGGCAACCAGCCCGTGATGAAATGATACTTCTGACCGGCGGTCAGGCGCTTGGCGCCCAACAGAAACTCCCGCCAATGGTGTTTCATGATTTGCAGGGCGCCATAAGCCCAACGGAATCGTTGCGTCTTATAGCCCGAAAAGCTGTCCGGAACCAGTCCTTTGCCGAAGCTGTGCGACATATAGACCGATTCATAGCCGAACTCGAACAGCCGCAACCCCAAATCGGCGTCTTCGGTGATGCACCATTCGCCCCAGCGGCCAACCTCTTCCAGCGCAGTCTTGCGAATGATGGTCATGGTGCCGTGCTGGATGATCGCGTTCCGCTCGTTCCGCTGGATCATGCCGATATGGAAGAAGCCCGCATACTCCCAGTTGATCATCCGCTTGAAGACATCGTCACCCCACTCGCGATAATCCTGGGGCGATTGAACGAAACCAACCTCGCTGCGCTCGAAGAAGGGAATGGTACTGGACAGCCAATCGGGCGTGACCTGATAGTCGCTGTCGATCACCGCCACGAATTCCGCCTCGGGCGCGGTCTGCTCCAGACCGAAATTGAGCGCACCGGCCTTGAAGCCCGGCCAGTTGGCCAGGTGAAAGAAGCGGAAACGCGGGCCAAGCTTCTGGCAATACGCCTCCACCGGACGCCACACCGCCTCGTCCTTGGTGTTGTTGTCGATCAACAGCACCTCGAAATTGGGATAGTCGAGGGCCGCCAGGGCGTCGAGGGTCTCCATCACCATGTGCGGCGGTTCGTTGTAGCAGGGCACATGAACCGATACTTTGGGCGCGTTGGCCGGTGCCGGCCCGCTGACGGGTTCGAACTGGCGATCAAAGCGGCGACGCCAGACCACCTCGGTCAACTCGAGGCCGTCGATCAGCATGATAATTAACAGCAGCAACTGGGCGAAAATCAACACGCCCCAGGCGATCTCGGTACTGGTCGCCAGGCCCGAGGTCATGGCCGCGGTGGCCGTCCAAACCAGCACCGTAGCCACCGCCTGAATCAGACCGGCATAGAATAACTGGCCCACGCGCCGCAGATCGGTCCGCTGGCTGACGAACCACAGCATCGGCAGAAACGCCAGCGCGCTGGAAATGGCGCACAGAATCGGCCAGCTGGGAATTTCCACCACGTCGCCGGCCATCGGAAACTTGGGTTGGCGATAGGCGTCCCACAAACCCCACGAGGTGCCGGCACTGCCTTCAAGGGTTCGCTTCCACGGCTGGTCGAACGCCTCCATGATGTAGTAATCGAGATGATTCTGGCCGGCGATGTTCAAAAAACCGCGGATGAACTTGGACTGATTCACCAGCGAAGCTTCGGCGCCGCGACGCCAGGGGCCTTCACTGGGCCAGCCGATCTCGCTGATCAGGATATGCTTATTCGGATACTTCTGGTGCAGCTCGTTATAGCGGAACATCGAATAGTTGACCGCCTCATCCACCGGCACCCCTTCCCAATAGGGCAGGATGTGGACCGCGATGAAGTCAACCGCATCCACCAACTCGGGGTGGTTCAGCCAGACATGCCAGGGCTCGGCCGTGGAAACCGGAATATTGACCTGTCGTTTGACCCGCTTAATGTATTCGATGGCTTGGGCAACCGTAATGTCGGTGCGCAGGATCGCCTCGTTACCGACAATCGCCCGCCGGACATTGGGATTGGCGCGGGTCAGCCGGATCAAATTCGCGATTTCCGGTTCGTCGATTTCGGGTTTACCTTGAATCCAGGCCCCGGCCGTGACCGAAAGACTGTATTTACGGGCAATTCCCGGCACCAGATCGGCATTATTGACGGCGCTATAGGTCCGGATGCCCTTTACGTTGCCCTGAAGCAGCTTGAGATCGCGATCGATGTCGTCGGCCTGGGGTTGATCACCCGCAATCGGGTTCTGAGTCGCCTGGTACGGGCTAAGGCCGACACCGTTGATCATGCCGGCCCAGGGCCGCTCGCTGACCGGCCAATTGGCCGCCGACCAGGCCAATGCGTTAAAAATCACAACCAGCAGTAGGACCGCGATCGCCGATTTCCGCATGTGGGTGTCTTTCCTTGTCCGCACAACCTGTCGATCGAAGCCGGCCCCCCTTGGGCCATGCACAACACACTCCAGCCGTTGACGCCAGAAGGCTGCCGCCACCGACACCGATCACCCGGATCGGCCGGTGCCGCTGGAATCAGGTTCAAGCCAGACAAAACAGTTGGAACCACCCCGGAGTTTTAGCCATTTCCGCTTTGCACCGCAACCGCCCATTGGGAAGGACCGCGAGACCCTTTTGGTCGCACCTCGGTCGATCAGGCACTCGCCGGCCCGACTGGCGGCCACGGCCACAGAGGATCAGTCTGTTGTCGTTCCGGCCGCTCTTGTCGTCTCGCAATTCCTAACCGCCTCACGCCGCCCGCCGGCGATTGCGGAACCGACCGCCGCCGGTCTCCCCCGGGCGCCCGCCTTCTTCGAATAATTCGGCCAGTTTCTCGACCATGGCCCCGCCCAATTGTTCGACGTCGTTAATCGTCACGGCACGGTGATAGTACCGGGTGACATCGTGACCGATGCCAATGGCCAAAAGCTCAATCGGTGACCGCGTCTCAATGGCGGCAATAACGCTCCGCAGATGTTGTTCCAAGTAATGGCCGGGATTGACCGACAGAGTCGCATCGTCCACCGGCGCACCGTCGGAAATCACCATCAAAATCCGACGCTGTTCGGACCGGGCCAACAGCCGGGTATGCGCCCATAGCAAGGCTTCGCCGTCGATGTTCTCCTTGAGGACGCCCTCTCGGAGCATCAGTCCCAAATTCTTGCGAGAGCGACGCCACGGCGCATCGGCCGCCTTGTAGATGATGTGGCGCAAATCGTTCAGCCGCCCGGGAGCCTCCGGCTTGCCGGCGGCCAGCCACGCCTCCCGAGCCCGCCCCCCCTTCCAGGCTCTGGTGGTAAAACCAAGAATTTCGACTTTGACTCCGCAACGCTCCAAAGTCCGCGCCAGGATGTCGGCGCTAAGCGCGGCGATGGTAATCGGCCGCCCCCGCATCGAACCCGAGTTGTCAATCAGCAACGATACCACCGTATCGCGAAACTCGGTATCACGCTCCTGTTTAAACGACAATGGCACCATCGGATTGACGACGACCCGCGCCAGGCGACCCGCATCGAGCAGACCCTCGTCAAGGTCAAAGTCCCAGGCCCGTTGCTGCTGTGCCAACAGCCGACGTTGCAGTCGATTCGCCAGACGCGCGATGATGCCGTGCAAACTTTTTAACTGTGTATCGAGAAGCATCCGCAAACGGGTCATTTCATCGATATCGCACAGTTCATTAGCATCTATTTCTTCATCAAACTGCGATGTAAACACCTTATAGATGTTCTGTTTCATGTCCAAACCACGGTCCCGCCCGGGCCGCCGCTGTGGTCCCGACGGCGTGGTGTCGTCGGCCGGCGCCGCCTCGCCACAGTCGCCTTCCAACTCCTCGGCCGCATCCTCCCGGGCCTCGCCCTCCTCTTCACCATCGGCCATCATGCCGGTCATGACCTCGGCCTCGGCGGTGCCCTGGTCATCGGCGGCGCTGGTACCGTCTTCACCGTCTTCCGGACCGTCGTCGTCCTGCTCTTCCGGAGGCTCCGACTGGGGTTCGGGTTCGCCCCCAATGTCGAAGCCCAGGTCCACCAGCAGTCGGCGCACTCCTCGGGCATAGGCGTCCTGGCTGTCGATCTTGCCAGCCAGACCCCGCCAGTCGGTGCCCAACCGCTCTTCCAGCCAGGTCCGCCACAACGCCACCGCCGGACGCGCCGCCGGCGGTATCGGCTGGCCATGCAGCACATCCCATGCCAGCGCCCGCATCACCTCGGCCAACGGCACCTGTTCGCGACTGACGGCACGGTCCAAACCCTGGCGCAGGCAGCGTTCTTCACCCACCGCCGCCAGATTGGCCGCGACTCCGGGCATCATGCGCACGCCCACCGCCTCGCAACGGACCTGCTCCAGGGCATCGAACAGCGCCCGGGGGCCATCGCCGGCGGGCATGCGCGCGGCATGAATCGCCGGGTCATGGTACCGCAGGCGCAACGCCACAGCGTCGGCGGCACCCCGGGTACACGCCACCGTCGTCGGATTGAGATCCCGGGCCGGCACCGGCACCCTCACGCGCTGGCCGCTCACCGCCGCCGGATCGTTGCTGAAGCCGACCTGAATATCGCCCCGCTCGGCCAGCGCCCGAACCACCGCCGCGGTCGACCGCTTGAACACCTCGACCGGGCTCTCTGTTTCGCTCATCACCACGCCTTCGCCTGTGTCCTGTTCCTCAAAGCCCCCGCGCCTCCGCCAACCGCAACAGATCGGCCAGTTCGGCGCTGCGCCAATTGCGCGAGCGGGCGATTTCGGCCCGAACTAAACCCAAATAATCGACCACCAGCTCTCGCTCGTCGACCGGCATCTCCAAGTGCTGGTCGAGACTGTAGGTCATCATACGGGCCACATTCTGGCTCGACACCGATAAGTAATGAGCGATCCGCAGGTTGAATACCATCGCAATTTCGTTCAATCGCAGCAGGTGGTCGAGGCGCTCGGCGAGCGCCTCCCCGTCCTCGAACCGAACGGCCTTGGTCACGGCCAATTCCATATCCACTTGCAGGTGTTCCCGCCACTTGTCGAAAACCCCGAAGGCCTGATCGTGGGACCGGCCCATCTGGTGCCAGTCCCAGATCAGCCGCAGCAACCAGACCACGTCCTTGTGGTCAACGGACAGACCGGTTCGTTGGACCATCGCCACCGTCAGCCGTTGCATCAGCACCGGCAGCAGCCGTTCGGCGATAAAGCGCGCCAACTCCTGCCAGATCTGACGATAAACCGGCTCGGTCACGCGGTTTTCGAGGAGACCGGCCGTGATGAGGGCCGGAATCATCCGGGCCAGTCGCCGCATGGCCTCTTCCAATTCCGCGACTTCCCGGGCGGTAAACCGGATCGAGGCCCCGGGCAAACGGGTATCAAGCTTGAGAACGCTCATGAACATTGTTGACACTGCCGCGCAACACGCAGCAAAGTGAGCCATCAACGCCTCGACCACAAAGACATCGTCGGCGGCGCCCTGAAAACCGGACTCCCGGACATACAGCGCCACCGCCCGGTACTGGCGCCCGACATTCAAGGCCGCCAACGGCGCCAGTTGTCCCAGTTCCGAACGGGTTTGCGGCGTCACCACCGACTCGTGCAAGACCCTGGCCGCACGGTGCAGTTTTGCCGCCACCCGTTCCGCCTCACTCTCGGTATCGGCGCCCGGTTCCACCGCCGCGAACTGGACACCCGAATGCTCGTTCAAAAAACACTCATTCAAAACGGATATACAGGCGTCGCCCGCCGAAAGGTACTCTATGACGAACTGAAGGAAGTGCGGGTCCACCGGCGCTACCGCGTCCAAATATAGGACCTGTTCACGGGCCTCTGACAACCGTCGCCGGTTGATGGACTCCAGAAATTCCGGCAGTTGCCGACGATCCTTGAGATACTTCGTTATGATTTCGACGGCTTGCTCGCGAAGATGTTGCCGCAGAGTTTGAACCTCCGGCTCATGAAACACATCTTCCAGGACTTCGGTTTCGGCCATTTCATCCAGTCGACGCTGCACCGTATCTGCCGTTTTGGCAAAGGCGGTGCGACCCAGCGCCCCCCACAAGCCGGCGGCGTCCACCCGCTGGAGCATCCCCGGAATCATCCGTTTGGCTCTCAACAGCACCGGATCGCCGACCAGAATCGGCTCGAACAACTCGGTAAACAAACGGCGGGCCCGCTGGGGGCGACGCCTGTTAAGGTATTCAACAACCGTAAGCTTAACAATCTCCAGGCGATTGGTCTGGCCCGGAAAAGCCAAGCGTCCCACCTGGCGGAGCAGGTCATAGACCTTGCGCGCCGGCAGGGGCGCCACCAGCGCCATCACCCGCTGCCGGAGAATCTCATCCTTACCCCGATCGCGATCGGGATCATCGTTCCTGTTCTGTGGCAAACCACCCTCCCCACCGGAACCGGCCAGCCACCCGATTCCTGAGAAGGCCCAGATTACCACACTCCTCCCGGAAGATCAGCCGGCTTGCCACGATCACCGCCGGGCCGGCCCCCCGAGGGCAGCGGAGCGTCGTGGCAAACCAAAGGGGCCTGATGATCCTAGATCGGGTGACGACGATCGGGCGATCCGAACTGTATCTCCGCGTGATCGATCACCCGATCACGGCTACAACAGGGTCAGACGGACATCAATGATGTTGGGCTCGCCTTCGGGCTCGAGCTCACGGAAACCCAGATCCCGGCACAAGGTCAGCATGCCGCCATTTTCGCGCAGAACCCGTCCGTAAATCTCGCCGATCCCACGATCCCGGGCATAGGCGAGAATCTTGCTCATCAACAGATGGCCAAGACCGTGGCCCTGAACCCCGCTCTGGACCGTGATCCAGAATTCCGCAGTCTGGCCGTCGGGATCGGCACTGATCCGGACGCCGCCGTGAATGTCGGCCACCGGACCACGGAACGGTGAGGCCACCGCCACCAATCCCATGTCACGGTCGTAATCGATCTGAGTCAGCCGTGCCACCGTCGCATGGCTTAACTGAGAGGTCGGGGTCTGCAAGCGCAGCCGGACATCCTCAGGCGACATCCGCTCGAAGGCCCGACGAACCGCCGGTTCGTCCTCGGGCCGGATCGGCCGCATCAAATACTCACTGCCGTCCTTGAGCCGGACCATCTCCTCCAGGTGTTTGGGATAGGGCCGGATGGCCAGCCGGGTGGCCCCGGGCAGTTTGGGCGGGGCGACCTTGATCCGGGCATCCAGCGCCAGCACGCCTTTGTCGTCGGCGAACAGC
>CAIYNU010000078.1 GCA_903927615.1 uncultured Rhodospirillales bacterium
GTAGCTGAACAACTGCTCAGACCGCCGATCTTCCCCACGCATCCCAGGCCGCCATCATCTTCGGTTCTCTCTATGCGCCGAATTATACGCACTGAATGCTCATTATACAACCGTATTCTTTGGCGTTTTTCCGCAGCCTGCTTGAGGCCCGTTGCCCCCGTCGTCAGGTCCGAGGCGTTTCGGGAGCAAGACTCGTCGCGGGCGGGGACCGGCGGCGAGGTAAGAAACTGGGTCTTGCGGCCAGGATCGGCTTTTCGAAAGTGTGATAAAAGAACCAGCAGAACAGGATCGCAACAGCGATATAAACAAGAAATCGTGGTGCGAGATCGTAACCAGCTAACAAGTTATTGACGACCACCGCAATGACAATGTGAAACAGATAGGCCGAGTAGGATATTTGCCCTAGGAAGTAGCAGAAACTGCGAAACGAAGGCCAGCGGGCAATGAGTCCGTCGAGCGAGAGCATGAACCAGATCAATGTGGCGCCGAATAGAGGGGCAATGATCGGAAACAGGTGCTTGGCCAACTCGGCATTTTGGGCGCCGATGCTGTAGATCAAAGTGACCGTCGCGGCCCCCAACGCCGAGACGGCCAGCCCCCGCTGAAAAATTTGACCTGGCGTGGTGTGTTGGGACGGGCGGATCTGGCTCAATAAGAAGTAGAGTACAAAACCGTAGGCGATGGAATCAATTCTGAAGATCACGCATCTCCGGACATCCTGGCCCCAGTTGTCGAAATTGCCGACGGTTGAGCGCAGGACCGTGATAAACACGATGAAACCAACAGCGACCAGGCAATGCCAGCCTGGGCTGGTTCGTCTCGACAGCGAGGACGCCGCTACCAACAGCAGGGGAAATAGTATATAGTACCATTCTTCGACCGATAGGCTCCATGAAACCTGATAATAGTCAAGTGTGACGCTAAGAAAAGCAAAGTTCTGTATGTACAACATATATTTAAAAAAATCAGCGGTTAGAAATTGGTTGTATAGAATTGATATTGATAGTAGCGCAATAAGATATGGAGGTATTGTTCTCATCCAGCGCCGATATAAGAAAATATAAATATTACGCGACGCCCCCGAGTTAAGGCAGAGGATAATTTGTGACGATAGGACAAATCCGCTAAGAACGAAGAATATTTCGACCGCAATAGATGAAATGCTTTCACAGACGGTTTGGTTGATACCATTATAGACAAAGAAATGTGGTATGACGACGGAAAATGCCGCGATGCCGCGCAACAGATCAAGAGAAGCGACGCGATGGAGGGCCGGCGATTCGGCCTGAGCTGATGCAGTTGACATGCGGTGGCGATCTCTCAAAAGTTTAACGAAAGATTGAGACTGTCACAAGATTCGGAAAATATCTCTCGCCGACAGCGTTACAACCAACCGGTGTGGGATCGCACGGTCGCGCCTATCCGTTCCCGATCCAGAGGGTAACGGAAGTCAGGTCCAAAAAGGCGGCAGCGGGATAGCTGCTCGGGTCCTCACGAGATCCCACCACCGCCGGTTTGACCAGAATAGCTTGGATGTTCAGACGGGTGTCCCCGGTGCCACCTGCTCTCGGGCAACCTCCCACAGCCGCGCCAGTTCCCTGGTGATGCGGTGATCGCTGATTTCGATGCTCTTGGCTTTGAAGTCGGCCTGGAGCTTGCGGATGATGTCAGCGTGGCCAGGTTCATCGAGGTCGGCGGCGACCACCTCCTGTGCGTAAGCCTCGGCCCCATCGCCTGTGATGCCCAAGCGTTCGGCGGCCCACAGACCGATCAACCGGGCACGTCGGCTGGCGATCCGGAACAGCAAATCCTGATCGTATTTGAATTTGTCTTCAAACGCTTTTTCTCGATCTTCGAACGCGTTCATGACACCTGTCTCCCCAGAACATCAATGGCATCGCCGGCTGCCCATCGATTGTTATCGTATTGTCTCTCATATGGTTGTTCAGAGCCGGCCTGTAAGGTGGCTCCGGACGGCGATGCTGGCGTGACCATACACCGCCCGCGCTTCGGGGGAAACCATGTGTACCATCGTGATCTTAAGAAGGCCCAAGAGCGCCTGGCCGCTTGTATTGGGTGCCAACCGGGATGAAATGGCGGATCGGCCCTGGCACCCGCCGGCCCGGCACTGGCCCGACCGGCCCGACGTGGTGGGCGGGCTTGACGACCTGGCGGGGGGCAGTTGGCTGGCCCTCAACGATACCGGGGTGATGGCGGCGGTGCTGAACCGGGTGGGCACCCTGGGGCCCGCCCAGGGTCGGCGCTCGCGCGGCGAGTTGGTGCTGGAGGCCCTGGACCACGGGGACGCCAGTGCCGCCGCCGAGGCGCTTGCCGCCTTGAATCCGGGCGCCTACCGTCCGTTCAATCTGGTGGTGGCGGACGATCGCGACGCCTATTGCCTCATCCATCGGGACGAAACTGGCCGTGCGCCGATCGACGTCGTGTCGCTACCCGAGGGGGTGTCGCTGATGACCGCGGCCGATCGCAACGACCGTTCGGACCCCCGCATTCGGGCCAGTCTGCCCCGTTTCCAGCAGGCCGCGGCTCCCGATCCCGAGTCCGGTGACTGGCGGGCCTGGCAGGCGTTGCTGGGCAGCCGGGAGCCCGGCTGCGATTCCGATCCCAGCTCGGCTCTGTGCTTTACCACACCAAGCGGGTTCGGGACCGGTTCCAGCGTGTTGATGGCTCTGCCAAGCCGCGTCAGGGCGCCGGGGTTGCGGCCGGTCTACCTGTTCGCCGACGGCCCGCCCGATCGGGCGCCCTGGCGGTCGATCCTTCCCGGCGTGACGATCACGTCAGCGGGACCGTGAGGCTCCATTGTGCTCTGCGTGTTATCTTGCTATATGAACCAGGGACGGCTCACACGACCGCATGGACCTACCGGCTCGGCGGCGCAACAACGGCTCCGCGCCAAATCGGACGAGACTCATGACACGACGCCGGCGCATCTACGAAGGTAAGGCGAAGGTTCTTTTCGAAGGACCCGAACCCGGGACCCTTGTGCAATATTTCAAAGACGACGCGACCGCCTTCAACAATCAGAAGCGGGGCACGATCACCGGTAAGGGGGTCCTGAATAACCGGATCTCCGAGTACCTGATGACCAGATTAGGCGAGATTGGGGTTCCTACCCATTTCGTTCGCCGGCTTAACATGCGCGAGCAGTTGGTACGGGAAGTCGAGATCATCCCGATCGAACTGGTGGTGCGCAATGTGGCGGCGGGGTCCCTGACCAAACGATTTGGGATTCCCGAAGGCACGCCGTTGCCGCGCTCGATCATCGAATATTATTATAAATCCGATGAGTTGGGCGATCCGATGGTTTCCGAGGAGCACATCACCGCGTTCGGCTGGGCTTCACCCCAGGATCTGGACGACATGATGGCGCTGTCCTTGCGCATCAACGATTACCTGACCGGACTGTTCCTGGGGATCGGCTTACGCTTGGTCGACTTCAAGCTGGAATTCGGCCGTCTCTGGGAAAACGAAGAGATGCGGATTGTTCTGGCCGACGAGATCAGCCCGGACAATTGTCGCCTGTGGGACATCAAGACCAACGAGAAGCTTGACAAGGACCGGTTCCGTCAGGATCTGGGCCAGGTCGAGGAGGCCTACCAGGAGGTGGCTCGCCGGCTGGGTATCCTACCCGAAGGGGGGCCCGGTGACCTTAAGGGTCCCAAGGTGATGCAATGAAGGCCAAGGTCCACGTCACCCTCAAGCGGGGGGTGCTTGATCCTCAGGGCAAGGCCATTGCCCACGCCCTAAACTCCCTTGGTTTCGACGAGGTGTTGGAGGTGCGCCAGGGCAAGGTGATCGAACTTGATCTCCGTGAGACGCCGCCGGATCAGGTGCAAGCGCGCCTGGACGCCATGTGTCGGGCGCTGCTGGCCAATACGGTGATCGAAGACTACAGAATCGAACTTTAGACGTTGTCGGGGCGACCAGCCCGGTTTACAGCCTAACGGTGTCTAGGGGTAACGCCCCTGGGCACCGACGGGGCCGGTCCGTTGTGTGGAACGACCGTTTCGCGACCAGTCGCCCGCCGATCCTTATCGTGCCGTGGATTGTGGGTTCGACACCCCTTCTATGACTCCAGTTGTGCCGTGACCGTGCCGATGGTGCCGTCGGCGGCCACGGTAATGCGGTCGATTTTCGCCTGAGCCTCGCGCAGCTTGGCTTCACAGTGGCGCTTGAGGGCGGTTCCCCGTTCGTAGGAGGCGATGGCTTCGTCCAGGCGGGCACGGCCCTCTTCGAGTTGACGAACGATCCGTTCCAGTTCGGCGAGCGCATCCTCGAAACTGAGGGCGGCGATGTCGGCGGGGATGAGGGGCTGGTCTGCCATGATCTAAAGTGCCATCAGTTCGCGGACGTGGGAGGCGCAGCTTGCCGCCAAAGCGTGGAAGTTATAGCCGCCCTCCAGGGCGGAAACGACTCGGCTGTTCGCGTGCCTGCGGGCGATTTCCCCCAACTTGCGCGTGGCCCAGGCGAAATCGTCCTCGGTGAGGTGCAGGGTGGCCAGCGGGTCCCGGGAATGGCCGTCGAAACCGGCCGAGATAATGACCATGTCCGGTGCAAAGGTATCCAGGGCGCTCAGCACGGTGCGAGTCATGGCATGCCGGAATTCGGGCGAACCGGACATGGCGGGTAGGGGGGCGTTGACGATGTTGCCGAAGTCTCCCTGTTCGCGAGTAGCGCCCGTCCCGGGGAAAGTCTGGAATTGGTGAGTCGAGGCGTAAAACAATCCCGGATCGTGTTCACAAAACGCCTGCGAGCCGTTGCCGTGGTGTACGTCGAAGTCGATGATGGCGAGGCGCTGGAGGCCGTGGACCGCGCGGGCGTGAGCCGCGCCGACGGCGACGTTATTGAACAGGCAAAATCCCATAGCATGGTCCGATTCGGCATGGTGGCCTGGCGGGCGGATGGCACAAAAAGCGTTGCGCACCTCGCCGGTCATCACCGCGTCGACAGCCGCCACCACCGCCCCTGCGGCGCGGAGTGCCGCCTCGCCCGAACGGGGGGAAATGATGGTGTCGGGATCAAGGCCGGCATGGCCCTGTTCCGGGACACTGGCAAAAACATGATCGATGTAATCCGTGCGATGAACTCGAGCGAGTTGCTCAAGCGTTGCGCGCGGCGCTTCCCGGCGGTCCAGGAGATGAAAGGGCTCGGCATCCAGGGCTGCGAGGACAGCTTTCAACCGCTCGGGGCATTCCGGGTGGCCGAGCCCTGGATCATGCTCGATACAGGCGGGGTGGGTAAAGAGGGCGGTGTTCATGGGGAGTGGCTTCTCTGGTGCCAACTTGGCCGTCGCGCATCTTTCCAGAACCGGGCGGAAAGTTCATGGAAAATCTGGTGGCGGCACGGGGGGCTGTGCTTAGGGAGATGGGCGAACTTTCTCGATGGTGAAGCGAAAGATGTCACCACAGACTGCGGAAACCAGCAGGACATGGCCTGTTGCGGCGCAAAATGCCACGAAATCCTTGGGGGAAGCGGGATCGGTGGTTTCGACGTGCAGAATTCCCCCGACGGGCAACGATTTCATCGCCTTACCGGCGCGCAGCACAGGCAGCGGGCAGACAAGGCCTTTGGCATCCAAGTGGTGGTCGGCCATGGGCGTTCCCAGGGTGGCTGAACGAATTCTGCATCGGAAAATGCCGATAAACTAGACAAGATATGGACAATAGCAGCAGAATGATTAAATTCTATGCAGAGGCGGGGCCACAGCCGCGAGTCGCGGCGACCGTTCCGTCAGGCCGACCGGGAACCAAAAAAGGAAGTATGAGAACCGTGACACCGCAAGTCAATGTCCGGAAGGCGAGCACCCTGCTCAAAGCCATGGCCAATGAACGGCGTTTACTGATCCTGCACCATTTGACCCAAGGCGAAAAGACCGTTCGTGAGTTGGAGGGCTTGATTGGCCTCAGCCAGTCAGCTTTGTCCCAACATCTGGCACGCTTGCGACGCCAACATCTGGTCAGGACGCGGCGCAACGCTCAAAGCATCTTTTATTCTCTGGACGGACAGGACGCTACAATTATACTTGAGGCGCTCGGCAATCTGTACGCTGATTGTGCTCGCATGTCCGGCGCATTGCAACTTACCTCTGGCAATGCGCCCCATCCTAGGCCAGATACCCTTGGTCATCGTGACTTGCGAACATTACCGGTTGCCGATGAGGGCAGCTAGGGTGAGCGCCAGCCAGCCGAAGATGAAGGCGCCGCCACCGGCGGGCACCATCAGGATCAGAGAGGGAGGCGCGCCGGCCGCGAGCGCATCCAGACCACCGCAAAAAAGGACCAACCCAGCGGCGAAGGCCCACCCGGCGGTGAGCGTTGCGCCGCGAGCAAAGCGGGCACCGACCAGATGTTCGGCGAAGATCAGCACAAAAAGTAAGGCCAGGGCGTGAATGGTCTGATATTTTGAGGCGATACCGATGAGTTCGATGGTGTGCGCATCGGTCTGAGAGTCCAACCGGTGCCGGGCGAAGGCTTCGGCTGCCACCGCACAGGCACCGCTTAATCCGGCGAGCGCCAACCACAGACGTAAGCGTAGGGTTGTGATCATCGTTCTCTTCAGATGGGTGGCGTCGTGGCAAACGGTGGGATCATGACAACCCTTGTTGCCCCATGGCCAGAAACTTTTCTCTTCGACGCATACGGAGCACCGCACCGCTTTCGTTGCGCAGCTCGGCCAGGGCCGATTCAACGGCGTCGCCCACGGCGCGAATGGCAGCCTGGGGATCCCGATGGGCACCCCCGATGGGTTCGGGGATCACGCCGTCAATTACCGCCAGTTCCCGCAGATCCTGAGCCGTGAGGCGCAGGGCAATGGCCGCTTCGCTGGCCAGGCCGCCATTGCGCCACAAAATTGATGCGCATCCCTCGGGGGAAATGACGGAGTAGATGGAGTGCTCCAGCATCAGAACCCGATCCCCGGTGGCGATGGCGATGGCGCCGCCGGACCCGCCTTCGCCGATCACCACCGAGACCAGAGGAACTTTGATCTTAAGGCAAACTTCAATCGCTTTGGCGATGGCTTCGGCCTGCCCCCGCTGTTCCGCCCCTACGCCGGGATAAGCGCCGGCGGTGTCCACCAGCGTGATCACCGGCAGCTTAAAACGCTCGGCAAGAAACATCAGGCGCTGGACTTTGCGGTAGCCCTCGGGCTTGGCCATACCGAAATTGTGGTAGACTCGAGTCTCGGTGTCGTGGCCCTTCTCCTGGCCGATGACCATCGCCGAGTACCCTCGAAAGCGCCCCAGCCCGCAAATCACCGCGCGGTCTTCGCCGAATCCGCGATCGCCGGCCAGCGGTGTGAAATCCTCGACCAATGCGGCCACATAGTCCGTGAAGTGCGGCCGGTTGGGATGGCGCGCAACCTGAACCTTCTGTGACGGCAGAAGTTTGGCGTAGGTCTGCCGTAGGAGCCGGTCGACCTTGACCTGCAACTTGCCAACCTCTTCGGCAATATTGATATCGCCGTTATGGGTCAAATGACGCAGTTCCTCGATTTTGCTTTCGAGTTCCGCGATAGGCTTTTCGAATTCCAGGAAGGTCAGCATGATCGACAAATCAAAGGGAAAGCGGTACCGCGATTTCCTAGCACGGTCGGCCATCCCGGTTCCAGACAAAAGGAGTCGAGGTGCGGGAAACCGCGGGGTCTCCGGCCTGCTGCTTTGGGTGAACCGGGGGCGGCCGCCTGCGCCATCCGACCACGAGAGATCAAAAGCCACACGGGGTGTCAGGCGAACGGGGCTGATGGTGAGGGCCGCGGGGTGGTTGCCCGATGCCGGCATACCATTGTAGGAATTGGGGCGGATCTCAAGAGAAGTAAAGCTAATGACTGTGTTTATTAACGAAGTGACCCGTCATTCGTTGACACTTCGGGAGGAAACAGGTACCATCACAAGCATTCCTGATCTGGGCGATCAATGACAGATTGATGGCAGCGTTGTTGATCGATTCATCGCCCATGGTCCGACGGCATGGCGCAATGATGGAATTGTGGAGGTAAGGATGTCGCTAATTGATGAGGTGCTCCCGAAGTCGAGTTGGATCACGACGTCGATTTGGGTTCGTTTGGCGGGTGCGTCGATTTTATGTTTTGTGCTGGTTGGAGTTCTCGCGAGAGTGATGCCATTGGCTCATCTTAATGAGATTGGTTCAACGCGCGTGGCGTTCGCGATTTACATCGTCATCAGTTTGGCCCTGGCGTGTATTCCAATCTTGATCAGTCACGTTCAAACCACCACCAAAGAACGGGAACGGGCAAAATTGGAGAGTCTGAGCCACCAGCCTGCATCCAATACGATGTATTATCAAAAAGCGTTGTCGGCACTGGGCGCAATCCGACCAGCTCAAATTAATAATTCTGATTATACGCTGCCAATTATTACGTTTGGGATGACTTTATTCTTTGGCTGGTGTTTCGTTATGGCTGGTGTGTTTTGGGACTTCGAAGTAAAAAGTGTGTTATTGGGAGGTGTATTTCTACAATCTACCCCGGCTAGCTTGGAGTCTTATCAGATTGGCACCTATGTATGTATGTCAGCAGCTTTTATTAGTTGCTATTTATACATTACATCACGTTTACTTGACCGCATAAATAATAATGATATATATCCGATTACCTTTTATTATTATACCGCACGCCTCGTTTCAGTTGTGATCATCGCGGCGGCCCTCCGCCATACCTTGAAATTGACCGACACCGAAATCGTTGACACATCGAATGCGCTGGTCATCCTGGGGTTTGCGGTGGGCTACGCGCCGGACCTGTTCTTCACCTTCGTGGTCGGCAAGGCCCTGGAACTGGTCAAACTTGCCGGCGGCTCGCGGTCGCCGGACAAGTCAACGATGCCGACAGAAATGCCTTTGCAGATGATCGAGGGCCTGTCGAAAGCAAAAATAGACCGGTTGAACGAATTATCCATCGACAGCGCGCAGGTTTTGGCCTGTCAAAACCCCTTCTCGATCTGGCCTCGTCTTCCTTATGATTTGGCATTGGTGGTTGACTGGATCGCTCAGGCGATGCTGTATGCTCTGGTCAAGGAGACGATGCTCAAGAGCCTGCGGGAAAAGCTGGTCACCGACGTTTTCGATTTCCATGAGCGGCTATCCAATAAAGACACCCGGCCGGCCATCTGTAGTATCGTTGGAATTGATCTGAGCGGCGCCGATGGGTTGGCCGCGCAACTGGAAAATGATCAGTCGTTTCAGGCGTTGCTGGAGGTGCGGAGCGCCTTGAGGCCGCCAACGAAGCCATCAAGCCCTGCGCAGCCGGCGCCGGCTGAGAGTCCGACATCGTCCGTACCGATGGCGTCCTGAGGTGGTGCCGGTTTGGCTTTGCAGGGGCGGGCCGCTCCGGTATGGTGAAGGCCTTGCTGGTAAAATAGGATCAAATGCATGTCGCGCTTACTGCATCTGGTGATGGCGATCCTGCTGGGGGTCCTTTTGTGCGGGGGGGAGGCTCTAGCGTTGGAACCCGAAAATACACTTTACCTTGACCTCAAGGATGGTCGGGTGGTTATCGAAATGCGTCCTGATCTGGCGCCGAATCATGTGGCACGGATCAAGGAACTTGTGCGGCAGGGGTTTTATGACGGCCTGCTGTTCCATCGGGTGATTCCCGGCTTTATGGCCCAGACCGGGGACCCGCGCGGTGATGGCACCGGCGGTTCGGGTAAGAAGCTCAAGGCCGAATTCTCACAGGAGCCCCATGTTCGAGGCACCCTGTCCATGGCGCGAGCCCAAAACCCCGATAGCGCCGACAGCCAGTTTTTCATCTGCTTCGAGCCGGCGCCATTCTTGGACCGCCAGTATACGGTGTGGGGCAAGGTCGTCTCGGGCATGGAGTTCGTCGACCTGATCAAGAAGGGATCGTCGAGCAACAACGGTGCGGTCAGTAATCCTGATCGCATCATCAAGATGCATGTTGCGGCCGATGTTAAAGAGTGAGTCGTAAGGACTTTCGGTGGACCAGGGGCGCTGCCCCTGGGATACCCTGAAAGGGTGTGGGGACGGTGAGTTGTGGTCTGGTTTGGGGGAGGGGATGTGTCTGGTGAGACCCTGATGCGGGCGCCGTCGCGGGTGGCGGGGGAGGGTGTGTTTGCCCGGGTGCGGTTCGCCCGGGGTGAACAGGTGGTGACGGTGGACTCCGGTCGCCGGGTGTCCCGGGCCGAGTACGAGCGAATCGACTGGTCTTGCTACACCGGGCGGATCATGCAGGTCGACGACGACTGGTTCCTGGAAGGCATCGGGGCTATCGAGGACTTCATCAACCACGGTTGTGACCCGAATGTCGGCTTCACCGTCGGCGCAGGTGGGGTTGCTTTGTGCGCATTACGCAATATCGAACCGGGCGAAGAGATACTCTTCCACTATAGCACCTGTGAGGACCACGCGGACTGGCGACAGCCCTGCGGTTGCGGCTCCGCCCGGTGTCCGGGTGTGCTGGTTGGCTTCCGTGATCTGGGGCCGACGGACCGGGTGCGCTTGTTGCCGATTTCCCTCCCCTATCTCCGTCGACGGTACGGTTTCCGAAGCGAACCCATCAGCCCTTAATGCGCCTGTTCGGGGCCAAAAATTTCGGGCAAGGTTTTCCCATCGACGAAAGTCTCGCCCCAGATGTCCAGTTGATCGCAGGGGGCCGCGTGGACACGATCCTCGATCTCGGCGGGGAGCGTCCCGAAACGCCGACGAAGCTGGCGGAGGAGCATTTCAGCCTTACCCTCAGCCTTACCCTCGGCCAGTCCCTCGGCCAACCCCTCGGCCAACCCCTCGGCTTTCCACTGTCGCACCCATTCCTGCACCCGCGTCGCCAACATGGTCCTGACCTCCCTCATGTCTTCGGGAATGCTGATTGCCGTTCCCTGGTCCTTCAAGCCTCGGACCGCCTGCTGAACGATCTCGGTGAACAAGCACCGCAAGGTTCCGTAGTCGGGATGGTTGCGGAACCAGACAATGACCTCGTCGATCAAGCTCACCAACTCGTCGGTTTCGTGGCTATGTTCCAACCGGAACAGTAACGCCGCCAGGCTGTCCCGTCGCGCAAGGTCTTCCCAGGAAAAGGCGCCTTCGTCCAGCAGATGATAGCGAATCTGCGGTTGCCAGCGCCAGAGCGTCGAGTCGGCCGACAACGCCATCAGGTCTGCCAATTCGGTGGGAGCGTCCCAGAGGCGATCGCCATTATACAGAACAACCGGCAATACCGGCGGCAAGCGGTCGTGGCGCTTCAGTTTATGGTCCCTGATGATCTGCTGCCATAGCAAGCCCACATAGACCATGAGGCGGACCACCATCCAACGGTCAATGGTCGATTGAAACTCAAGAAGAATATACAGATAAAGGCCGGGGCCTTCCCGGGTCGGCAGGCGCCAGATCACATCCCCATCCCGCCGCTTTCCTTGGTTGGCGTGAAACTTGGCATTGATCCTTTCCATGCCGTTAAAATCGATGCCTGCGGCCATGGCGTCTGGTACAAACTCGCGCACCAACCCTTCGACCATCAAGGGATTCGAGAACAACCGGTGATACAGAGAGTCGGAATCCGTCATCGGATCATGCCGAGTCGCAGGCTAGAGCGTCCACCGGAATAATCAGGCCGGACGCCCGGCCCTGGTTATCCCGAATCAGCGCGGCGAGTTGTTCGGTGCTGACGCCAATCACCAGCACCTCTGATTGTTCAATATTCCCGGTTTCGTTGACCATCACGGTCGTTGGGTGGCTTCGTTGGGGCGTCGGGATCGTGACCGGAAGACGGGGGTGGGCGCGGACAAAGTCGTACAGGTGCAGGTCCTGCTGGTTCCGTGCCTCGATTTCCGCGCGCCAGGGCCCGGCGTCCAGGCGAAAAGTTGGGCTGGTGGTGTTGATCCGCTCCATCACGACATTAGGCAGGCGGTAGCGGGATAAATAACAACTTACCAGCGGCACGATGGCATGGTGTGTCACGTAAGAGTGAAAATGTTGCTCGAGGTTGTCGATGGCGCGCCGAAACAGATCCGGAGGTGCCGGCAGATCAAGCCGGGACTGGCCGCCGAGTTGCTTGACCGCGCGATTGATGTTTTCTTCGGCGCGGAAACTGGCTTCGAAACCGGCTGCGGATACCGGCCGCTGCCGTCGCATGCTGGTATAGGTGTATTCCGAGCGCACACGGCCCAATGGATCCCGGACGATGGTGGTGAGCAAGAACGGGTGGCGGAACTTTCGGTGAAATCCGAAGGCGTGATGCGAGGCGATCAGGGCATAACCAGCCTGGAACAACCGTCGGTGGGGCATCGCCTCGTCAATTCGGTGGACCGCGGTCTCGGTGCCAAGCGCGCCGAGCCGGTCTTCGTACTTATTGGCGAAGCCGATGGCACTGCGGAGAGCGACATAAAAGCTCAAGCCGCCGGTTTTCGGTACATGGTAGAAGAACAGGGGAGCATAAGGTGCGGCCAAGCCATCGATCCGACTCTCGACGCACAGGGTTCGTTCGGTATCGGTGAATAGCTCTTCCAACATCGTTAACCCCGGCGCCTTTGACCAAGATCAATACGCGCTTCGCTCCCCCGCATCCTCGTTCGGCCGACGCCCCCTTACCGGCTTCGGCCGCTTCCCTGAGCAAAGCGGAATGTTTCTTCGGCCGCACGGATCAGCGCCTTGGCCTTGTTCACGCTTTCCTGGTACTCGGCTTCGGGGTCGCTGTCGGCGACGACGCCGCCGCCGGATTGGACATACAGCGTCCCCTCTTTGACCAGGCCCGTGCGCAACGCAATGCAGGTGTCCATGTCGCCGCTGGCGGAGAAATAGCCGACGCAACCGCCATAGAAGCTGCGCCGGGCCTTTTCCAACTCGTCGATGATCTCCATCGCCCGCACTTTAGGCGCTCCGGAAACTGTCCCGGCGGGGAAACCGGCGGCCAGGGCATCCAGCGCGGAGAAACGGCTGGCATCCAGTTCGCCTTCAACATTGGACACGATGTGCATCACATGAGAATAGCGCTCGACCACCATCTGCTCGGTGACGCGCACGGTCCCAACCTTGGAGACCCGGCCGACATCGTTGCGGCCAAGGTCAAGCAGCATCAGATGCTCGGCCAGTTCTTTGGGGTCGGCCAGAAGGTCTTGCTCCAGGGCGAGATCTTCGGCCGGGGTCAGGCCCCGACGGCGGGTGCCGGCTATGGGCCGAATCGTGACCTTACCGTGGCGCAAGCGAACCAGAATTTCCGGGCTGGAGCCGATCAGGCAGAAATCGTCCACGGCCAGATAGAACAGGAAAGGCGAAGGATTCAGCCTTCGCAGCGATCGGTAGAGAGCAAAGGGCGGCAGGGCGAAAGGCACGGCAAAGCGTTGGGATGGGACCATCTGAAAAATATCGCCCGCGCGAATATACTCCTTCGCGCGCTCAACCATGGCGTGATATTCGGCTTGGGTGGTGTTTGACACTGGCGTTGGCGCGGCAATGGTGTGGCCTCCGGCGCCGGCGTCGACTTCTCCGCGCCGGTAGGGGACGCTACGCTCCAGGTCGGCCAGCACCTCGTTAAGGCGGGCACAGGCCAAGTCAAAGGCGGCGTTGGCGGAAATCTCCGGAGTCGGCCAGACCGGCGTCACCACGGTGACGGCGCTCTTGATGTTATCAAAGATCACCATCACCGTCGGCCGCATCAGCACCGCATCGGGGATGCCCAGCGGGTCGGGGTTGGTGTCGGGCAGCCGTTCCATCCGCCGCACCATGTCGTATCCCAGATAGCCGTACAAACCGGCGGCCATAGGGGGCAGCGTGTCGGGCAGCGCGATCCGGCATTCGTCCAGCAGCGCACGCACCGCGACCAGCGGCGCCTCGGCTTGGGTTTCGAAATGGTCCGGGTCGGCCAGCGCGCGACGATTGATTTCGCCCCGGTGACCGTGGCAGCGCCAGATCAGGTCGGGTTTCAATCCGATCAGGGAATAGCGGCCAAGCTTCTCGCCACCCTCCACCGACTCCAAAAGAAAGCTGTGGCGCCGGTTATCGGCCAGCTTGAGCATCGCCGAGACCGGAGTCTCCAGGTCATTGACCAGGGTTGTCCAGACCACCGACGGCCGGTTGGCAGCATAGAGGATCGTGAATGCGGTGAGGTCGGGCTGGACGTTCACGCGGACTCTCCCGGATGCGCCGATGGCTTAGTTGGTGGCGTACATGGCTTGGATGCGATCACGGTTGATCAGGACCGGGTATTCCAGGCGCAAGGCGTCGCCGAATTCGTCCATCAGGTCGCCGACGATGCCTTTACGGGCGGTGTCGCGCACGGCGGCGAGCGGTGCATCGGCGGCCTTGGGATCGGCGGGACGAATCTCCGTGAGCTTCGCGACGACCTGGCCGTCCGGGGTCGCCCCCTTGACCACGCTTCCCGGTGTTTGGGCAAACAAGGCCTTGACCAGATCGGCCGGGAGTTTGGAGTCCCGTCCGGGGGCACGGGTCATCGGTTCGGTGGTGGCCAGAATGGCCCCGGTGGTTTTGGCCACCTCGTCCACGGCACCGCCGGCCTTGAGCAACGCCTCGATCTGGTCGGCCTTGGCCGTCGCTTCCTTGGCCCGCTGTTCGGCCTTCCAGACGGCGACCACTTGATCGCGGACTTCGGCCAGCGGCCGCAGATGCGACGGGGTGATGGCGTCCACCCGCACCACGAACGAGTTGTTGTCGGTGCCTTCGGTCACCGGGCTGTGGGCACCCTGGGTGAGTTCAAACGCCGTTTGAAGAACGTGGGTGAGGTCGGGCAGGTCGGCAACCTTACCGCCATCGGGTTTCGCACCGGTGGAATCCACCAATTCCAGTTTGGTAAGGCTCATCTTAAACTTCGCCGCGGCCTCTTCCAGGGTGCTGCCCCCGGCTAGCGCGTCTTCAATCCGGTTGACCAAAGTCGGCATGGCGTCGGCGGCGCGGTCTTTGCGCAACTGCGACTCCACATCGGCCCGCACCTCGTCGAGCTTGCGAATCCGGGCCGGGTCGACCGCGGTGACCTTGATGACATGCCAGCCAAGGTCGGACTTGAACGGGTCGGGGATGGTGTCGGGATCGACGGCGAACACCGAGACCCCGATCTCCGGCACCTCGGTTTCGGTGGCGGGACCCAAGTCACTGACCGTATTGCCCGCGGCCTTGGCTGCTGCGGCTAGATCGTTATGAGCGGCCCGGGCCGCCTCGGCGATTTTGCGCGCCGTGTCTTCGCTATCCACCAGGACTTGCTGGAAGCTGCGGCGTTCGGGGGTTTGGAATTCGTCGGCGCGGGCGTCGTAAGCGGCCTTAACCTCGTCCTCGCTGAGGTCGATGGTCTTGGCCACGGTGTCCAGGGCGATGGTGCCGACGGTCAGCGTGCGGTATTCGGGAGCGGTGAAGCGAACCGCCTTATCCTCGTGGATCAGGGTTAATGCGGCATCGTCGGGGGCGCCCGGGTCGGGCATGGCGTCGTTGGGGAGCGTTAAGGTTTCGGCAACGCGCCGCTCCTGTTGATAACGGTACAGGGCCTCGACCAGCGGTTGGGGCACCGACGCTCCGGCCGTGACCGCGTCGGCCACCAGTTGGCGGCCGGTTTCCTCACGGATCATCTCGTCGAAGGTGCCTTCGGTCAGGCCGTTGGAACTCAGCGCCCGCAGCAGCAGTTCCGAATCGAATTGGCCTTGGCTGTTGCGGTAACCGGGAATCTGCTGAATCCGCCGTTGCACCAGCGCGTCGCCGACCAGCAGCCCGAGATCCTTGGCGGCCAGGTTGAGAAGCGAGCGTTGGACGATCTCGCCGATGGTCTGATCGACCAGACCGAATTGCTTGGCCTGCTCCATGTCGAACTGGCCGCCGAAGGCCCGGCGGAGGCGATCCATCTGCTGCCGGAATTCACGGTCAAGCTCGGAGGCCGGAATCTTGAGCGGGCCGACCTCGGCGACGGTGGTCGCCGGTCCGTGGCTGCGGAAAATATCGCCGATTCCCCAGATCGCAAAACTGGCGATCAGGACTGCGAACAGGATCTTGACGACCCAGGTACCGACGGCACCGCGAATGAATTGGAGCATCGTGGGAGCAAAACAGGCTGGCCGGCCGGCACGAAGGCCGACGGGGCGGGTCAGGACAAGCCACCCTTCGACACCAACCCTGCCGGGCCCGGCGCCAATGGCGACGCGCGATCATAGGGTGCTGGTTTGCCTGTGAGCAACCGCCGAATACGCCACCGGCCAATATTGGCTCAGATCTTGGCGGCGCTACAGAACAGCCAGTCGTTCCCCTGCAAGCCGAACAGCATGGCGGTCTTGTGGTCGCCGGTGCGCTCGATCACCACCCGGAAGCGATTGCCGGTGCAGGTATTGCCCTGGGCCTTGACCGGGACCGCGACGTGCTTGGACTTCAGGCAGCCCTCGGTTCCCTTGGGCACGCCGCCGGCCAGCGGGTCGGGGCGCTTGCCGTTGATCAGCATGTAATAGGTGTCGGGGGCGCCGCCCCTCACCGTGGCCTTGAGTTCGATCTTGACGAAGCGTGACTTGTAGAGACCGGCGTCCTGTTCACCATCGGGCGCACCCATTGCCAGCGGCCGGAACGAGATGGCGGCACAGGCCGGCGGTTCCTTGCCCTCGGCGGCATCGGCCGAGACCACCGCCAGACCACCAGCCGCCAGCAGGACGATGGTAGCGACGGCACTGAAAACACGGGCTCTCACCATGTAGGTCTCTCCCAAGCAGCCAAAACACCGACGCCGGACTGATGTCCGGACGATTGCCGCATTATTGCAAAGTTTTTCAGCATATCAACTGTAAAGGCGGCGGCAGTTCGGCGGCTGGGGCGATCGCGACAGAAAGTCTCTGGAATATAAATCGGTTAGCACTGATTCCGGAACATTCCGCGGATGGCCTGGTGCAACCGCCGGACACCCGGTGACGGAACCGTCAGTGAGGTAAACGGCGGGGCGGAGGCGATCCCGGCGCGTCCGGAGGGGCGGGCGCGTCGCCGAGTCGGGGCCTCAATGCGATGGTCGGCTTGTGGACAGCGCGCTATCCGGACCGGAGGTAGCGGACCGCGGCATCTCGCTCGAACAGATATAACAGGGCTCGCACCGCCTCGCCCCGGGGAGTCAGGAGGTTGGGGTCGCGGTCGATGATCAGGCGGGCGTCGTCGCGGGCGGCAGCCAGCAGTTCGCCATGTTCGGCCAGATCGGCCAGGTGGAAGCCGGGCAGGCCGCTCTGGCGCGTGCCCAGCAATTCGCCGGCGCCGCGCAGGCGCAAATCCTCTTCGGCAATCAGGAAGCCGTCCTCGGTGTCCCGGAGGATACGCAACCGGGCCTTGGCGGTTTCGTTGAGCGGTGCCTCGAACAACAGCAGACAGGTGGAGGCTTGGTCGCCGCGTCCGATGCGGCCGCGCAACTGGTGCAACTGGGCCAGGCCGAAGCGTTCGGCGTGTTCGACCACCATGACCGAGGCCTTGGGCACATTGACGCCCACTTCGATCACGGTGGTGGCCACCAGCAGATCCAACCGGCCCTCGGCGAAGCCGGCCATGGCGGCGTCCTTGTCCGGTCCCTTCATCCGGCCGTGGACCAGGCCAACCCGGTCGCCCAACCGGTCCCGGAGTATGGCGTACCGTTCGGTCGCCGCGGCCAGGTCCACCACTTCGGATTCGTCGACCAGCGGGCAGACCCAGTAGACTTGGGCGCCGTCCTTGATGCGGCGCTGGAGTGCCGCCACCACTTCGTCCAACCGATCGATCGCGATGGTTCGGGTGTCGATGGGGTGGCGTCCCGGGGGCTTTTCATCCAGGCGCGAGACGTCCAGGTCGCCGTAGGCGGTCATGGTCAGGGTGCGGGGAATCGGGGTGGCGGACATCACCAACACGTCCACGGCCCGGCCTTTGTCAGAAAGCTGGAGCCGCTGATGGACGCCGAATCGATGCTGTTCGTCGATGACCGCGAGGCCCAAATCGGCGAAGGTGACGTCTTCCTGGAACAGGGCATGGGTTCCGACCAGCAGCCGAATCTCGCCCGCGGCCAGGCGCCCGAGCAAGGCGTCCCGGCTTTTGCCTTTGTCCCGGCCGGTCAGCAAAGCCACCTCGAGCCCGGCGGACGCCGCCAGCGGCGTGAGGGACTGGAGATGCTGGCGGGCCAGCAACTCGGTGGGGGCCATCAGCACCGCTTGATGACCGCACTCGATGGCGTTGAGCATGGCCATGAAGGCGACGATGGTTTTGCCGCTTCCGACGTCGCCTTGAAGCAGGCGCAGCATTCGCCGCTCATCGGCCAGATCCCGGCCGATGTCCTGGAGCGCCCGGTCCTGGCAGGCGGTCAGCCGGAAGGGCAGGGCTTCCAACACCTGGCGGCGCAACCGGCCGTCGCCGGCGATGGTCCGCCCGGGCTGACGGCGTTGACTGAGTCGGACCAGCGCCAGGGCCAATTGATTGGCCAGCAACTCGTCGTAGGCCAGCCTTTGCCGGGCGGGCGTGGTCGGCAGCAGGGCGCTTTCAGCCTCGGGCGCGTGGGCCGTCCGCAGGGCGGTTCGCCAGTCGGGCCAGTTCTGGCGCTTTTGATAGGCGGGATCGAGCCATTCCGGCAGGTCCGGCGTGGCGTCGAGCGCGGCCTGGACGGCCCGGCGCAGGGTCTTGGGCGTGAGGCCGGCGGTCAGGGGGTAGACCGGTTCGACGGTTTCGACTTGATCCCGGGCCTCAACCGGGCTGATGGCGTCCGGGTGGGTGATCTGGGGGGTATCGTGAAAGCGTTCGACCTTACCGCTGACCACCACCGTCTGGCCAATCGGCAACTGTCGGAGCAAGTGCTCGCTGCGGGCATGAAAGAACACCAGTTCCAGCAGTCCGGTGTCGTCGGTGCAGCGCACCTTGTAGGGCTGGCGCGGCAGCACCGGCGGCGCGTGACCGTCGACCCGAACCGTCAGCGTCGCCACCTGCCCCGAGGGTGCGGCGGCGATTTTGGGCGCGAATCGTCGGTCGATCAGTCCGGTCGGCAGGTGCCACAACAGGTCGACCACATGGGGACCGGTGAGGCGCTCGAGCAGGACGGCAAAGCGCGGCCCCACGCCTTTAAGGGCGCCGACCGGCCGGAACAGGGGGTAAAGTATTTCAGGACGCATGGTACCGGCGGGCGGGTTTGAATTTCTGGGCCGGAGGGGATTATAGTGGTTTGCGCGCGGCGGAGCGACGAACACCGGTGCGGCAGGCTGTGGCCGAAGGATCAGGCCGAAGGAGGGGACGGTGGCGGATAAAGGCGGCAGTTCGGGCAAGGGGCCGTGGCCGGACATGCGGTCCTTGCGCTGGCCTCCCGAGGGCGTCGAGGCGGTGCCGAAGGGGGCCGGGGCTTCGAACGAGCCGATCATTCCGCCGTTTGAATTGGCACCGGATCCACGCGGCACCGGCGGGGTGGTTGCGGTTCCGATCCCGGAACGGCCGCTGGAAGTCGTCACGGTGAACGAAACACCGCCGTTGCCGCCCGCGGTGGCGACACTCCCGACACCGGAGATCGCGGCCGACACGTCGTTCCCCGACGCCGCGGTTCCGGCCTCGCTTCCCCATGGGGCGGCCGTGGCGGCAGAGGCGCCAGGGGCGGCGGTGGACGGTTCTTGCCAGGCGGGGCTGATCGTTGCGGAGTTGCGGGCTCTGCGCAGCGCGGTGGAGGCGTTGACCGCGGCCATAACCGGCATGGGTGTGTCCAGGCCCAGAACGGCACCCGGAACCGGCGTGGTGCCGGTGCGGGTTGTTTCCGATCATCAGGCCCGTGCGGAGATTCAGGAATACTTCCTGCGCCATCAGGGTGAAACCCTGTATCCGGCCCAGATTGCCGACGCCCTCAACTTGCCGGTGCTAAAGGTGGCCGAACTGTGCGAGGCGTTGGCGTTGCGGGGCCGGATCAGTCGGAATCCGGTGTCCTGAACCGGAAGGGGGACCGGTCATGGCGGTCATTCTGCTGATCGGGGCGTTTCTGGCGCTGGTGGTGCTGTTGGACGCGCCACGCCCCCGGCCGCTTCCCCGGGACGATAGCCTGATCCAGCGGATACTGCGCGGCGATCTGTAAGACCACCGGGCATTGTGAATGGACCATGTTCTCCGGACCGCGGCCAACCCTGCCGTATCGCCGGGCACCCGGGCGGCAGCCCACAGCAACTGCGACATTTTCAACGCCCGTGCGACCTGACCGTAGACGTGGGGCGGCGCCGGTCGCTCCACGATGCACCCGGTGGTTAATAAATCCATGGAGCAGGGAACGCTCCTGGTGGCGGCATCGGGCCATCACCGCCAGACGAGAGACAGGATCATGGGACTCTTCAGTTGGATTTGGCGTCGCCCCGCGCCCGTACCGTTTTATTCGGTGATCAGCGAGGATCATGTCCGCCTGTACCAGATTTTAGGTGAACTCCGGCAGGCGATCGGTGTCCGCGGCGACGGTGCCGCGGGGCGGGCGAGTCAACGCCAGATCATACTCGATATCGTTCGTCGGTTGATGACCGAGTGCGACGAACACTTTCTCCGGGAAGAAGCCTTGATGACGCTGCACGGGTTTGCCGGTCTGGTCCAGCACCGTTCCGAGCACCGGCTCTTGATGCGCGACGTCCAGAGCTATTACTCGCGGCTGGCCACCGGCCGGGTCCCGATGACCGAGGATGTGTCGCAATTCTTCAAGACCTGGCTGACCACCCATATCCGCACCACGGACCGCCAGTTGGAACGCTTCCTGTTCTCGGTCTGCAAGGACCGGGATATCCATGGCGACTCGGCGCCCGGTCAGACCGACATGGCCCAGTTTGCGGCGATGGTGGAACACCTCCGAGCCGACCGAACCGAACCGAAGCCGGCCCGCTGAGCGCCAGAGACCACCGGGCGGTCAGCAAATCCGGGGCAATTGTTCGCCCGACAGCCAATCGACGATCCGCCGGCCGCCGAAGGCGGTCTGCATCTGGACGAAGTGGTGGGGGTCGGCGTGAATAGTCCCGATGGCCGCGGCATCCCGGCCGAGCGGGTGGCTGCGCATGACCGCCAGCAGGGACTCGGCCGCCTCGGGCGCCACAATGGCGATCAGCTTGCCTTCATTCGCCACATACAGCGGGTCAAGACCCAGCAATTCACACGCCGCCGCCACTTGGGGGCGGATCGGAATGTCGGCTTCGCGGATCAACATGCCGATTCCGGACTGGTGGGCGATTTCGTTCAAGGTGGTGGCGAGGCCGCCGCGGGTGGGGTCGCGCAGGCAATGGACATCAGGAACCGCCGTCACCATCACGGCCACCAGATCATGCAAGGCCGCGCTGTCCGAAACGATGGTGGTTTCGAAGGTCAGATTTTCCCGGCACGACATGATGGCCACCCCATGGTCGCCCATGGTGCCGCTGACCAGGATGACGTCACCCGGTCGGGCCCGGTCACCGGACGGCGTCACCCCCGACCGGACGACGCCGACGCCGGCGGTATTGATGAACAGCCGGTCAGCCTTGCCTTTTTCCACCACCTTGGTGTCGCCGCTGACGATGGCCACGCCGGCGGCCCGGGCCGCCTGGGCCATGCTGTCGACTACGCGCTTGAGGTCGGCGAGCGCCAGTCCCTCTTCCAGGATGAAGCCCGCGGTGAGGTAAAGCGGTCGGGCGCCCGCCATGGCCAGGTCGTTGACGGTGCCATGCACCGCCAGCGAACCGATGTCGCCGCCCGGGAAAAAGATCGGCGACACCACATAACTGTCGGTGGTCAGCACCAGGGCATCTTCGGGTCGTGCCAGGACCGCCTGATCGTTGCCTTGGGCCAACCAGGGGTTTTCGAACGCCGCCGCGAACACCTCTGAGACCAGTTGCGCCGTCGCCTTGCCACCGCTGCCGTGGGTCAGGTCGACCAGGCCGCGGGTGAGGTCGAGTTTGCGTGCGAACGGCCGTCCGGGACCTGCGGTATGATGCTGTTTCATGGGGACGGCCTTCCTCTGGTTAAAAAATTATGTCGGCCGATGTTGGTGTTCAGGAGGATTGATAGTCTGTTGAAGGAGGTTTGACAGCGGGATTTCCCAAGACATCCCGCGACTTTCTGAGATCGGCTCAGATTGGCGCACTGTCACCAACCAGTCCCAACCAAGCCCCCGCCCGTCGCTCGTGGCGATCTCGTGGGGCGGGGTGGGCACGTGGTGGGGCCTCCCGGTAACCCCGCAGAGCACTCCGGACGTTGCCGCCCGTGTTACGGCTGGGAGACTGTCACTGCGTCCCGCGTGCCCGGGACCATGTTGGCGCCCTTGGCGGTTGGACGCAAGCCCGAACGTCGGCTCGGGTCCATCGTCACAGATACGACGTTGCCAGCAGTTCGGCGCTGCCCTTCCATTCATTGCCGACGGCCACGGCTTGTTGGACGGGCGGTGTGCCCGTGCCGACGGTGACGGTGATCGGGCGGCTTTCGCTGATCAGGATGCATCGCCCATCGCCTTCGAGGGCGCGCGGAACCATCAGCAACGACGGGTTGATGTTCAGCTTGCGACCACCTTCGCCACGCAAGGTGGTCATGGCGGCGCGGGCCGCTTCGTAATTTTCGGTGGTTAGAGGCGCCATGCTGCCATAGGCCAGTTGCCACAGGCCGAACCCCCCATTGCTGCGGCCGGTAGCGCCAAAGTGCAAGTTGTTCTTCATGAACACGTTGTAATCTTCGGGATGACTCATCATTGTGATCCGATACCGCTCGCGTTCCTGGTAGATCAGGGCGCTTGATCGTCCTTGATATCATCAAGACTGAGTTCGAAAGTCGACTCGAAACGGCGGTTCCTGATCGGTTGGCCGTGCGTTGTGAGGCTTTGGATCACCCGATCACCCAGCCATTCGCGCAACCGGGGAAAGGTCCCCAGCCAAGCGTAAACCTCTTCCCGCACGCCGCTGGGAACGATCATGGCGACTTTGTTGTAGTCGGGGGGCGCCATGGCGAACCGGACCATCAAGACCTGATCGCTCGAATATTCTATGGATGGCAGGCCCGGTGGTTTTGAGGACGTCATCGAAACCGGCTTGTTGACCGAGCAGACTATTATTCCCCAGTCTCGCAAGGACGGCGGCAGCACTCCGCAGGCAACGGCACGCTCAACCGCCTGTTCCGCCGCTTGGAGCGACAATCCTTGATGGATACGGTTATAGTCGGACACAATCCGCTTGAAGTCGCCGATCGGCACATCGTGCGCGGGATCGACGGCGGATTGGGCGGCCGTCAACGGCTTCTTCACGGCTTCGGTGATGGCGTCGATATCGGCACCGTCCGGCAGTTCCAGCAATTGCCGGAGTCCGGTCGGGTCGCAAGTGTCCATAGTCCCCCTGGCGCTGGCCAGCGCGGTGAGTTCGAGGTTGGGAGCGTTGGTCAGAGCGGCTCGCAAGAGGTGCGTAACAGTGCCATGGCGAGTTGAGTTCTTCCGGCATTGGCGCGGGTTGCCGCGATGACCGCGGCGGGGTTGGTGACTTTCCACGGACCGCGCCCCCGGCGTCTCCGATTGTCCGCAGTTGCTTGCGCTCTTGATGCCGCTGCCGATCGTTCCGGCGCCCAAGTTCCTGTCTCAGAATGTTCCGGACCTGGCGATCGGTGCAGCCGACGTCTTGGGTGATCTCGCGGTAGGTCAGGCCAGCGTCGTGAAGCGCGACCACACGGGACCAGTCTATCCGCCGACTATGGTAGCTTCCCCGTCCAGTCGGGATGTTGATCGTCCGCGGGGCGCCGAGCGCCTCCGCGATCTGTCTTGCGGCCCGCAGTCCGACAATTTGCGTCAGCGCACAATCCGCCGTGGGGGTCTCGGGCAAATAGATGGTGACGCCCCCGTCGCTCTCACGTCGACCACGGGCTCATGGACCGGCGCGCCGGTCTTCGTAGGGCAGACCATCGGCGCTCCGGCAACGAATTCGACATCGTCACCGACACGGCGGCATCACCGACCATCGGCCGGCTGGTGGCCAAGGGTCTGCATGACGAGCTGGCCGGCGAAGCCTACGCCGTGATCGACGGCACCGATGGTCGCGCCCATCATGTCCGGTTCCGAGGTGTCGACGCCTTCGAGCATGCCCCGCAGATCGCGGCATCGTCGAGGTGCGCTGGCACTGGCCAACCGCTCGGACGTCGACCTGGCCCGGCAGGTGACGGCGCCGGGGGCGACCTGGCTCGACCATCGGCTGGTCGAGCGTCAGCCGATGGCCCTCGCCATGGGCGGTTTCGGGCAGGAGGTCCGCGAGGCGATGACGGCGCGAGCTGGAGGCGGTCGGGGCCAGGTTGTCGGCCGAGACCGGACTGCCCCATCTTCCAGCCGCCGCCGGTGAGCAAATTGCGGGGACCTACCGTCAGAACCTGTCGCTCACCTCGGGCCGGTTCGCCCTGGTCGACAACGGGCTCGGCTTCCAACTCGTGCCCTGGTCGCCGGTGCTGGAGCAGCAGCTTGGTCGGCAGGTCTCCGGCGTGGTGAGGGACGCCGGCGGCATCGACTGGGGGTTCGGGCGCAAGCGAAGGCTCGGTTTGTGATCGCCGTCTCCAGGGGCCGTCAACGGTCAACAGGCATAAGCGAGTAGCTGGTGCTCCGCCCACCCGCCTGGTCCTTTACCAGAATGCCTTGCGCGATCAGATCGTCGATATCGCGTGATGCGGCTCGACCGGCTGTCCCGCCAGGTCCAGCGGCTCGAACGCAATGTCGGCATCGCGACCGAAACGCTGGCACTGTTCGTGCGCTTCTGGCTGACCATCACGCCGCCGTTGCCGGGCGATGTCCAGGCTGCTGCGCAGGTCAAGGGTCGCGAGCGCTATGAGGGCTTCATCGAAGCCCTCGGGCGCAGGTTGCAGAAGGGTCAGAGTCTCGTGCAGGAGATCCCGGACGACATCGCAGGGAGCATGATGCCGGAATCAATGGCGGATTCGGCCGATCAACCCTGACGTTCGCCATATGCCTCGCTGATAGTCGACCTGAAGCCGTCCTTTGTTGCCACGACCGGATTGGGCCGGAAGGGGAAGGGCGGGTTTCGGAAGCGGAATTGGGTGAAGCGGACCTTTAATTATGTGTACTGTCACCGGAACCCGGCAGGTGACGGCGCCAGAGGCGACCTGGTTCGACCATCGGCTGGTCTCGGGCGTCAGCCGATACTGCTCGCCATAGGCGGCTTCGGGCAGGAGGTTCGCGAGGCGATAACGGCGCGGGCGGAAAACCTCGTCGACCAAGGGTTCGCCCGCCTGCTGGGCCAGCGTATCATCGTCCAGCGTGATCTCATCGACACGCTGAGACGGCGCGAGTTGGAGGCGGACGGGGCCAGGCTGTCGGCCGAGTCGGGTTTGTACTATACTCAAGCTGCGGACGGCGGGGAAATATGGGGGACCTGCCGACGCAGCCTGAAGCTCATCTCCGGTCGGTTCGCAATGATCGACAATGGGTTGGGCTTCCAACTGGTGCCGTGGTCTCCGGGCTTGGAAAAACGGATCGGTCAGCAAGGCTCGGGCATCGCGAGAAAACGCGGTGTAATCGAATGGACATTCGGGCGGAAGATGGGGGTAGCACTATGACTTTCGCTTGCATCCAATTCATCAACCAAATGGGCAGGGCGGACTGATGCTGCGGCTGATGACCGGATGCTTTGGAGGGCAGGATGGCTCAAACCCAGATCGAATGGACTGATGCCACGTGGAATCCCGTTGCGGGATGCTCAATCGTTACCGCTGGCTGCACGCACTGCTATGCGATGGAGATGGCAAATCGGCTGGCGGCGATGGGCGTCAAGAAATATGGGGGACTGACCCAGAAAGCCGGCAGGCGCACCGTATGGAACGGGGTGGTCCGCGAGGATCGTGAGTCCCTGTCGATCCCGTACCGCTGGCGTAAGCCGCACAAGATATTTGTCAACTCGATGAGCGACTTGTTCCACGAACGGGTCAGCGACGCTTTCATTCTCGACATTTGGCAAGTGATGCGCGAGACTCTCCATCACAATTATCAGATTCTTACGAAACGGCCGGAGCGCATGGCGGAATTGATCGCCAAGAAGATAGGGGAAGTCCTCCCCAATGTCTGGCTCGGCACCAGCATTGAGAATGCGGATGTCGTTAATCGGATCGTGCATCTCCGCAACACTCCCGCCGCGATCCGCTTCATTTCTTTCGAACCGCTGATTGGGCCTATTGGACCTATCGATCTTCGGGATATCCATTGGGCGATCGTAGGAGGAGAGAGCGGTAAGTCCGCCCGCCCCGTTCGAGAGGAGTGGATTGACGAAATCTTCGCCCAATGCATATCGTCAGGTACGGCTTTCTTCTTCAAACAGTGGGGAACTTGGGGTAAGGATAACAAAAAACGCTCAAAAAAGGCCAATGGGCGCGAATATCGCGGACGGACATGGGACGAAATGCCGGCCACGCCCCGAGCGGCCGTGTAAGACGTTCCGAACGGGCGGGGGACCAAGATGGTTGAAAAGCCATATGAATGGGTTGATGGTGCAACTATTAAAGAGCATTCGCGCCGCAAACATAAAATATTGAGGGAATATTTCTTTGACTATCTGATCGTGCGCTGCAAACTGCCCCAGCAGAGGCGCTTTCGCCTAGCCATTGTCGATGGCTTTGCCGGCGGTGGGCGGTATCAGTGCGGAACTGCCGGATCACCGCTGATCTTCATCGAGGAGATGAAACGTGCAGTTGACGCGGTGAATGCGCAACGTATAGTTCAGCATCTTGGCACTATCGAGGTCGAGTGTCTTCTCATCCTGAACGACGCCAGCCGGGACGCGATTGAGGTCCTAAAAAGACATGTCGCGCCGATGCAGGCCGAGGTCATACAGACCTGCCCAAAGCTGCATCTTCAAGTAGAGTATCTGAATGAATTTTTTGAAGCTGCCTATCCAAAGATTAAGGTATTTTTGGGGCAGGGCCGGTATCGAAATGTTTTATTTAATCTTGATCAATGCGGAGATATTCATGTCAAGCGCAGCACTATTATCGATATAATGCATTCCTATCCGTCTGTCGAAATATTCTATACATTCTTCATCGGTTCTTTGCTTGCGTTTCTCCAGAAGGATCAGCCAGAGTGCTTACGCGCGCGGCTCGATCACCTGGGGCTTGCCAGCGGCGATCTCCAGCCGCTCGATTCGCTCATGAGCCAGAAGGACTGGCTCGGCACGGCAGAAAAAATTGTGTTTGATACCTTCCGCGACTGCGCGAGCTATGTTAGCCCGTTTTCGATCAACAATCCCGACGGATGGCGGTATTGGCTGATCAATTTTGCAAACGCCTATCGGGCACGACAGGTTTACAACAACATTCTCCATGTCAATGCGAGTCTTCAGGCACACTTCGGCCGATCGGGTCTAAACATGCTGACCTACGATCCCCGGCACAATGAAGGGATGCTCTACCTCTTTGACGATAACGGCCGCACCTCAGCAAAGAACCAGCTCCTGGGAGACATTCCCCGTCTCGTGACGGAGGCTGGCGATGCTATATCGGTGATCGAGTTCTATCAGAGCATCTACAACGCTACCCCGGCCCACGCCGATGACATTCACATGGCGATTATCGACAACCCAGACATCGAGGTTATTACGCCGGCGGGTGGCCGACGTCGGGCAGCCCATACGATCCGTGTTGATGACGTGATCAAGTTGAAAAGCCAGCCTAGCTTCTTTCCAATGTTTCTAAATGCAGGAGCGATAGTCAGGGGCTCTAAGAGGTAATTTTTTAATTGGATATTTGTTGATTATGGTAGTATTATCTGGATTAATTGATGTTTGGCTAATAGCCACACAAATCACTCCCGAAAATAAGTTATAACGCGCAATCGCCGCCCATTGCCCCCACCCCACGCCATCCTCTTGACACCAACGCCCCTCACTCCCGACCTCAACGGTATCTGCTGTCGAGGAGTGTCGCGTTGTCCGCCACCAGAATCCTCTGGGGCCAGATCATCGTCGTGCTCCTGATCGTGCTGCTCACGACCTGGGCCGCGACCCAGTGGACGGCCTGGCGACTCGGCTTCCAGCCCGAGCTTGGCCGACCCTGGTTCGAACTGGCGCGCGGCGTGCCGGTCTACCTGCCGCCGGCGTTCTTCTGGTGGTGGTACGCCTATGACGCCTATGCCCCGTCGATCTTCGTCGAGGGCGCCGGCATCGCCGCCTCGGGCGGCTTCCTCTCGGTCGCGGTGGCCATCGGCATGTCGGTCTGGCGCGCCCGGGAGGCCAAGAACGTCGAGACCTATGGCTCGGCGCGCTGGGCGACCGCCGCGGAGATCCGGGCCGCCGGGCTGCTCGGCCCCGATGGCGTGGTCCTGGGTCGGTTCTGGCGCGACTATCTCCGGCACGATGGGCCGGAGCACGTGCTGTGCTTCGTGCCGACCCGTTCCGGCGAGGGCGCGGCCTGGTGGTGCCGTCGCTGCTGACCTGGCCGGGCTCGGCCATCGTCCATGACATCAAGGGCGAGAACTGGACGCTCACCGCCGGCTTCCGTGCCCGACACGGCCGGGTGCTGCTGTTCGACCCGACCAATGCCGGTTCGGCCGCCTACAATCCGCTGCTTGAGGTGCGCCGCGGCGAATGGGAGGTCCGGGATGTCCAGAACGTCGCCGACGTGCTGGTCGACCCCGAGGGCTCGCTGGAGCGCCGGAACCACTGGGAAAAGACCAGCCACTCGCTGCTGGTCGGCGCCATCCTGCATGTCCTCTATGCCGAGGCGGACAGGCGCGATACTTCGAGGACCGGCGCCGCCGTCGGCCTCGTTGCTCGCCGAGAGGCTGAAGGCCGAGGACGCCCCCAATGGCGGGCTGCGCCGGGAGCCGGAACTGCCCGAGCATGTGGCGATCGTTCGGGAAACCGCGGATAGGTCTCCCCACGAGGAATTCGTCCTCATCGACGACGAACCCGAAGACACCGTGCGCCAGGCCCGCGCCCTGCGCCGGCAGATGCGCGGCCTCGCGCGTCAGGCGTCGTTTGATCCCGGCGACGGCCTCGACCTGTGAGGGAGGGCGCGATGCGCGACCGGATGAACGTCTATTTTCCGCCGGCGCTGTTGAAAGAGATCGCCGACCTGGCCGACCGCAAGGGCCTGTCCCGCTCGGCGATCGTTGAGGCCGCGGTCGCCTCGTTCCTGTCGCCCGACGGCGCCGATCGCCGCGAGGCCGCCTTCACCCGGCGCCTCGACCGGCTGTCCCGCCAGGTCACCAGATTGCCCTGCGTCAGGAGCATCGGCCCCTTGACATCGCAGGCCGAACACCAAAAGCTCTCGCCGAAGCGCTGATCGCGTGAGTGCGGTAGGAAGTTCGCTATGGAGTGCTTTCGGATCGATGAGAGCGGATACACAGGGTTCGACCTTCTGAACTCCGACCAGCGTTTCCAAGGTACGGCAGCAATCGGCATCAGCAACCAAGACGCCGCCCGCCTCATCCGCGAACATTTCCCGAAGTTGCAAGCGCCGGAACTCAAGTACCGGGCGCTGTCGCGTCGCCCGGCCAACCACACGCGTCTGCTTTCCCTTCAGCGCAACCTTCTTGCTCACTACAAATGCGTCACCTACGTGTGCGACAAGCGCTTTCTACTGATGCTGATGTTCTTAGATTATGCCGTCGAGCCGTTTTACTACGAGAGAGGCATAAATTTTTACGAGGATGGGCAGAACTACGCGATGGCGTCTCTGCTATCCGTCGCCGGTCCGGCGCTTCTCGGCCCGCCGGCCTTCGACGCTCTGCTCGCCTCCTTCCAGCAGGCGGTCAAGGAGAAGACGCCGGAAGCCTTGAAGGCGCTCGTCATCGCCGCGCGTGCGGCGAAGTGGCGTGAATTTCCAGAGGCGCTTGGGCCACTGGCGCAGTACGCAGCGCCCGAATGTCTCTCCGCTATTGCGAACCCTGGCGTAAACACCGACGCGGCCTTGGTGGTGTTGCAGTCCCTGATCAGTCGCATGGAAATAATGGCCGATGGCCCGTATCGGGTCGAGCACGATCAATCCAAGAACCTGTTCACCTATCACGATCTGCTACAGCAATTCATCGATCACGACCAGAAGATCGAGTTCCGGGAAACCGAGATCACAACCATCAAGTTCCCTCTCAAGCTTGCCGAAGTCATACCAGTGAGCCCTGATCCCGACTCATTGAGGGCTCAGAAAGGGGATTCCCAAGATTCAGTGATGTGTGATTCTCTCCTCATGAAAGGACCGAGGAGGGACGCGATGAAACCGCCATTACCTATTCGAACAGACTTA
>CAIYNU010000079.1 GCA_903927615.1 uncultured Rhodospirillales bacterium
CAGCCACCGCACCTGGACCGGTGCGGTGGCTGACGCCTTGTTTGCCGAGCCCGCCGAGATTCCGGGGCTGCTGGGGCGGCTGCGGTCGGCCGGGCTTGGGCAGGCGGTGTGGCTCGGGACGTGCGACCGGGTCGAGATCGTCGCGGCCGATCCGGATCCGGCGGCCGCGGCGGCGGCCCTCGCCGGGGTGCTGGCCGGGCGTGCGGGCGTACCGGTATCGGCGTTTTCCAACCAGATGCGGACGCTGACCGGGCCGGCGGCGATCCGCCACCTGTTCGCCGTTGCCGCGTCCCTGGATAGCCAGGTGGTGGGGGAACCCGAGGTCCTGGGGCAGGTCAAGACCGCCTATCGGCAGGCGGTGGCGGCTTGCATGGTCGGGTCCGAGTTGGACGCGGCGATGCAGGCGGCTTTCGCGGTGGCCAAGCGGGTCCGGTCCGAGACCGGTCTGGCCGAGGGGCCGACCTCGATTGCGGCGGCGGTGGTCGACATCGCCCGGGACCTTCACGGCGACCTGGGGCGGCGCACGGGGGTTCTGGTCGGGCTTGGCGACATGGGCCAGTTGATGGTTCAGCAGTTGCGGGCCGCCGGTTTGGGCGGGCTGACGGTGATGACTCCGGTCGATGCCCGGGCCGAGATCGCGGCCAAGCGGTTGGGTTGCCATTACGCGCCGTTTGCGACCTTGGAGACGGTGGTGGCCGGGGCCGATATCGTGGTGACGGCGGTGGGGCTGGGGCGCTATATCTTGGGCGCCGAGTCGATGGCGGCGGCGCTCCGGCGGCGGCGGCAGCCCATTTTCCTGATCGATGCGGCGCACCCCGCCGATGTCGAACCTTCGGTCGGCGAGATGGAGATCGCCTTCGTTTACGATCTCGGTGACCTGGAGCGGGTGGCGTTGCGGGGTCGGGTCAGCCGCGAGTCGGCGGCCCAGGCCGCCTGGGCGATGGTGGACCAGGCGGTGGCGGGGTTTTGTCGCGAGCGGGCCGAACGGGCCGCGACGCCGGCGGTGGCGGCGCTCCGACGGCATTTCGAGTCGGAGCGGCGGCGGGTGCTGGCCGAGGGTGGCGGCTTCGATGCCGAAGAGGCCACCCGCCGGTTGGTCAACCGGCTGTTGCACCAGCCCTGTGAGGCCTTGCGTCGGCTGGCGGCCGAAGCCGGGAGCGTCGACCGGGCCGAGCGGGTGGCGGCGGAGCGGTTGTTGCGCACGCTGTTCCCGCTCGACTCGGCAACAGAGGATCATGAATCGTGAGCACCCTGTCATGAATATGGATGAAAAGTTCGACAAGCTCTCGGCGCGTTACGATGAATTGCGCGATACCCTGGCCAAAGGCATCACCGATACCCAAAGCTTTGCTCGGCTTTCGAAGGAGTATGCCGACCTGACCCCCATCGCCGAGGCGATCGTCGGGGTCAGGAAGGCGCGCGATGAGGCCGGCGACCTTGCGGCCATGATCGCGGATCCGGCCACCGACCCCGAAATGCGCGCCATGGCCGAGGAGGAGTTCCAGGCGCTCGCCCGGGCCATGCCGGCCCTGGAGCGGCGGACGCTGGTGCTGCTGCTGCCCAAGGACGAGGCGGACGAGAAGAATGCGATCCTCGAGGTGCGGGCGGGCACCGGCGGCGAAGAAGCGGCTCTGTTTGCCGCGTCCCTGTTCGAGATGTACCGGCGCTTTGCCGGGTTGCACGGCTGGCGCTTCGAGACCATGGACGTCTCCGAGACCGGGATTGGCGGCTACAAGGAAGCCACCGCCTCGATCTCCGGCCGCAGTGTCTTCGCCCGCCTGAAATACGAGTCCGGTGTGCATCGGGTCCAGCGGGTGCCCCAGACCGAGGCCGGCGGCCGCATCCACACCTCGGCCGCGACGGTGGCGGTGCTGCCCGAAGCCGAAGAGGTCGATATTCAGATCGACGAGAAGGACCTGCGCATCGATGTGTTCCGCTCCAGCGGCCCGGGCGGCCAGTCGGTCAACACCACCGACAGCGCCGTGCGCATCACCCACCTGCCCACCGGCCTGGTGGTGTCCCAGCAGGACGAAAAGTCTCAGCACAAGAACAAGGCCAAGGCCATGAAGGTGTTGCGGTCCCGGCTGTATGACCGGGAGCGCGCGGCCCGGGATGCCGAACGTGCCGCCGACCGTAAGAGTCAGGTCGGCTCGGGGGATCGTTCCGAGCGCATCCGGACCTACAACTTTCCGCAAGGTCGCGTCACCGATCACCGGATCAATCTGACCCTGTATAAAATTGATAAGGTGATGGCTGGCGAAGCCCTCGACGAACTGATCGACGCCCTGACCGCCGAGGATGAGGCCAGTCGACTGGCCGACTTGCAATAACCGACTGATCAAACAGCCGTGTCAGCAAAATATTAAGCTTAATGAGCCGTTAGCTCGATTGGTTTGGGGGTGACGCGCGGGCCGCGGTCGGCGGCGCCGTGACCAGCGATTTTGCCAAAATCTTATGTTTTGTGATGAACGATTATATTTATATGTTGCGCACCGCAATTTTGATATGGCAGGATAAGGTATGTACGCGGTAGGGCGTGTCCCGCGGAATGGAGCGTCCAGAGCGACGGCCGATGGGACGGCGGGCTGCCGACTCACCGGGTGGGGTAGTGCCTGACCGAGGACGAAGCGGAATCGGTCGGTGGGATCACCAAGTTCGAACGACGCCATTTCGCCGATTGAGTACCACCTGGTCAATCCTTTGCCAAAAAAGGCACCGACATGGCCCAAAGTGCAGTGGTAGCGTCAGCCGTGGCGCGGGTGGTTGTAGCGCCACCGTGCGGTCGGACGCGTCATGAGGATTTGCCGGAGAGTCCTCAACTGAACCTCGACCAATCGACCCGCTTGCGATTCCTCTGCATCGATGAACCGGTGCGGCAGGCACTGCGTGACTTCCGGCCGCTATTGGCTCAGCACCTTGACGGCATACTTGATGAAATTTATGTGAACATTGCCCAATATCCGGTCGCTGCCAAAGTTTATACCGGCCTGGCCAGTTACGAGGACCTGAAGCGAGGGCAGAAGCGCCATTTTCTTGAGCACCTGTTCACCGGCGCCTTCGGGGAGGAGTATTTTAGCAGCGTGGTCAGAGCGGCCCATGCCCGCGAGCGGGCCGGCGTCGAGCCCCGATGGTATTTGGGCTGTTACAGCACCATCATGCAAAAAATGAACGACATCGCCGTCGTCGCCTATCATAAAAAGCCGAAAAGGCTCGTCCAGGTGTTGGAAGCGATCAATCGGGCGGTGTTGCTGGATATCGACCTTGCGGTTTCGGTGTATTTTAAAGCGACGCAGGACAGTGCTTCGAAGCGATTGAATGAGCATGCCGATATTTTTGAGCGGGATATCTCCGGCATGGTCGGCGTGGTTGCTTCAGCCGCGACCCAACTGCAATCCACGGCGCAGGCCTTGGCCGGCGGGGCGACGTTGGCGTCCCGGGAGTCCACGGCGGTGGCGGCGGCTGCCCAACAGGCCTCGTCCAATGTGCAGATGGTCGCCGCCGCAACCGAGGAACTGTCGGCCTCGATCAGCGAAATCAGCCGTCGGGTTAACGAATCGAGCCGGATCGCCGGTTCGGCGGTCGATGAAGCCGAGCGGAGCAATGGACTGGTGTTGGGTCTGGCCACGGCTGCCGACAAGATCGGACATGTGGTCAAGTTGATCAACGTCATCGCCAATCAGACCAACATGTTGGCGTTGAACGCCACCATCGAGGCGATGCGGGCGGGGGAGGTTGGGCGGGGGTTTGCCGTGGTGGCCGGGGAAGTGAAAAGCCTGGCCAGTCAAACCGCTCGGGCGACCGGTGAGATTTCGGCTGAGGTCTTGGCCGTGCAAAGAGCGACCCAGGAGGCGGTCGAGGCGATCCGGGGGATCGGCGCCACCATCGCACGGATCAACGAAGTCGCGGCGGCCATCGCCGCCGCCGTGGAGCAGCAGGGCGCCGCCGCTCATGAAATCGCCCGCAACATTCAGCACGCGTCCCAGAGCACGACAACGGTCACGACGACCATCGCCACGGTTGCCGCCTCGGTCGGGCAAACGGGACTCTCGTCACACCAATTGTTGACGGCATCAGAGAGGCTGTCGCGGCAGTCGGAGCAGCTTTCGGCCGAGGTCTCACGCTTCCTGTCGGTGATCCGTAAGGACGTCTGATCCCGGCGCGCAGAAGACCCAAACCGTCAAGGAGACTATACCCCGCCAGGACCATGATGGGTCTGGACCTTCCTTATGACGGTATGCCTGGTTTTGGGCAGCCAGGGGCAGACCCCTGGCTGCGGGGATCGATTACTTCTTCGCGATGTTGATGTTTCTCATGACTTGGGCCTGGTCGTCCAACTCGGCCAGTTGCTGCTTGATCAGGTCGGTCTGACTGACCAGGCCAACCAGAACACCGTCGTCCACCACCGGCACATGGCGGATGCGGAATTTGGCCATGATCTCCATCATGGCCTCGACGCTGTCGGTGGACTTACAGGTGCGGATGGTCCGGGTCATGATGTCCTGGACCTGGAGCGACAGGCCTTTGCCGCCCAAGTCGCCGACAATGCGGATAATGTCGCGTTCCGACATGATACCGGCCATTTTGCCGCTGGCGTCCACCACGATCAAAGCACCGAACTTGCGATCACGTAAGACCCTGGCCGCGGCCTCGATGCCTGCCGTTTGAGGAATGGTGACGACCTCGCTGCCTTTGCTCGCGAGAATGTCAGAAAGGCGCATGGGACTGGTTCTCCTTCGCTATCATCGGAATGTTCATCAAGGGTATGTCAGGCACTGGCGGCTGGGCGGTGGGTTCGGGTGGCTGCGGTAGCGGGTGTCTGGCCATGACACCGATTGGCGATGAATTCAACGTCAGTGTAGCACAAATCTGGCCGTGTCGGGATGTGGGCGGCATGGGCTGACCGGAAGCGGGACCGATGAGGGCGGGCGCTCGCTCATTCCTGCCACAATCGAAGGCTCAGCGGGAAGAGCCTGGTCATGCCGTCAAGCCCCGGTGTTCAAGTTCCCGACAGCGGGGCAAGTTCCGGACCGAGCGGTTAGGTCGCAGACGTGCCTTGAGTTGACCGCCAATGCTGAGGCAGGGTGACGGCCGATCTCCGGCTGTGCCGCACCGTGGAGGACCGATACCGTCATGATCCCACCTCTTCGCACGATTTTTGGCAGGCCAGGAACCGGTCGCGCGTCGACTCGGATGCCGGTGGTGGATCTCGCCCGGGGCGTCGCCATCATCCTGATGATCGGCTACCATGCCTGTTGGGATCTGACCTATTTTGGCCTGGTTCGCCTGGATCTGTTGGGCGACACGCTGTGGCTGATGGCGCGGACGGCTATTTTGTGCCTGTTCCTGGGGCTGGTCGGTGTCAGTCTGGTGCTGGCCACCCGTGACGGCATCGTCTGGTCGAAGGTGGCGAGTCGTTTGGCGGTGGTTGGCGGCTGTGCCGCGGCGGTGACGTTGGCAAGCTGGCAGTTCACGCCCGAGGGTCTGATCTTCTTTGGCGTTCTTCACCATGTGGTTGTGGCATCCCTGCTGGGCTTGGCCTTTGTCCGGTTGCCGCCGGTGGCGACGGTGTTGGCGGCGGGGCTGTGTCTGGCCGCGCCGGCGTGGCTGGCGTTGCCGGTGTTCGACCAGGCTTGGCTGGCCTGGCTCGGGCTGATGAGTCAGGACTTGCGAACCAACGATTATGTGCCGTTGCTGCCGTGGTTTGGCGTGGTGTTGGCCGGTATCGCGTTCGGCCGGGTTGCCCTGGCCGCCGTGGCGGCCGGCGGCCGGGCGGCGACGGTGGCGGCCTGGCGTCCGGCGGCGGGGCCGGTCCGGTGGATCGGGTGGGCCGGCCGGCACAGCCTGGCCATCTACATGCTTCACCAACCGATGCTGTGGGCGGCGATGCTGCTGGTGGTGACGCTGGCGGGGGGCGGCGCCACCGGCGGTCGGGAGCCGGCGCGGCCGGATACGCCGTTTCTGCCCGACCGGGCCGAGGGCTTTCTGACCAGTTGCCAGGTGGGTTGCGAGAAATCGGGGGCGGCGTTGACCCTGTGCGCGGGCTATTGCCGGTGCGTTGCCGTGGATCTCCAGCGCCGGGAGTTATGGCGGGGGTTTCGTAATCACACCCTGAGCGAGGCCGGGACATCTCAGGTCGAAGCGATCGTTAAAGCCTGTGCCGCCCGCCAGACCTCGCCCTGATCACAGGACGGCCTGGATCACCTCGCCGCTGCCCTGCCAGATCATCGCCAACGCGACATAGAGGATGATCACGATGCCGATGTAGGCAAGCTCGGGCCAACGCCGGAACAGCGGCGCGATCACCGAGGCCGCCGCGCCCATCAGCGCCACCGACAGCAGCAGCCCCAAGGCCAGTGCCACCGGGTGGTTGCGGGCGGCGCCGGCTACCGCCAGAACATTGTCCAGGGACATGGAGACATCGGCAATGGCGATCTGGCCGATGGCCTTATGCATTGACTTGGTTGGGGCCGAATCGTTGTCGTCGCCAGCCAGCAGGTGAGCGCCGTGGGCCTGTTGTCCGGCTTGCCAGGTTTCGCGAAACAGCTTCCAACAGACCCAAAGCAGCAACAGGCCGCCTGCCAGGGTCAGTCCGACCAGGGCCAGCATCTGCATCGTGATCATGGAAAACCCGATGCGCATGGTGACCGCAGCGATCATCCCCCAGAAGATCACCTTGATCCGCTGTTCGCGTGCAACGCCGGCGGCCGCCATGCCGACGACGATGGCATTATCCCCGGCCAGCACGATGTCGATGAGGATCACCTGGGCGGCGGCGGTCAGTTCCGGGAGCAGGTCGATGGTCAAGATGGCGTTCACCGCATATGAAGCCTGCCCGGAGCAGGCGATCCGAGGCCGATCATAGCCAGGGCCTTTGGATGATGCCACCAAGGTCTACACACCGGCGCCAGAACGCCATCGGGTGCGACGTCTTCGTAACGGGGGCATGGCCCTTGACGGCCCGCGGGCGACCGGCGACAAACCGGCAGGCGATAGCCTGCGAAAATGGAGAACGCGGTTATGAAGAGAGTGGAACTCCTGATTGAGAGAATTCTACTGGGGTGCCGCTGGCTCCTGGTCGTATTCTATGGCGGATTAGCCATCGGGCTTGGCGCCTATGCCGTCAATTTTATCGACAAAGTCTATGGGCTATGGACACATGTTCTCGTCTACAGCGAGAAAGAGCTGTTACTGAACATGTTGGGACTGGTCGATGCGACGCTGGTCGCCGGCCTGACGGTGATGGTGATGATTTCCGGCTACGAGAACTTCGTCAGTCGGTTCGATGACGAGGTGACCGGGGGCGGCAAGGATCTGTCCTGGTTGGGCAAGCTCGACACCGGAGGACTGAAGCTGAAGCTGGCGGCGTCGATCGTCGCCATCTCCTCCATCGGTTTGCTTGAGGTGTTTTTGAACATCGACAAGCACTCTCACGAGGAGGTCCGCTGGTCGGCGATCATCTATCTGATTTTTGTGGCCAGTGCCGTGTTGTTGGGCTTGGCCGAGCGGTTGCCGGTGATCTGGAAGGGCAACAGCCACGAGTGATGCCGGCCGCGCAAAAAAAACCGGCACACCAAAGGGGGGGGCCTTCGGCCCCGTCCCGGGCGCGCGGCCCCTTGTCCGCCCTTCCTTGTTCTTTTGGGTGGGAGATCACAACGCTTGCGGTCAACGAGTCTTTGCCGGGTCCGCCGTTTATGATTTTACCAGCGGCGCCAGATCGCTGAGCTTATTCAGCAAATAGTCGATATCCGCGGATTCCAACCCTTCATATTGGGTCAGGATGCGCTCGATCATCCGCCGGCTGTGACGTTCGCGGTCCCGTTCTTCGCCGTCGAAGGGGGTTTCCCGGGCAACATCAACCGCGATGCGCACCACCGGCAACAGATTGAGCGGCAGGCCGGCCTTTTTGTAAATCGCGTTGATGGCAAGGACGCCGCCATCATGGATCAGCAGGCGGGCGTTGTGCAGTGGCACCGCCGCCAGATGGGCCAGGGCAACTTCAAAAAAAGTGATGTCGCCCATGCATAGGGAGCGGATCAGCAGAGACGGGGTCAGTCGGTGGCCTTCGGCCAACTGTGTCACCAGCCGCTTGACGGCTTTTTCGTCGGTATCGCCGCTGAGCAGGGCCACGGTGGCGCGTTCACGGCTTTTCAGAATCAGGTCCGAGGCGGTGTTGGCGGGCAACTCGTGGTGGGAAACCAGATAGTCCTGAAGCGTTTCCGAGACCATGGCCACCAGTCGTTCGGCGACCGTGAGCGGCAGCCGGGAGCGGTGTACCAGAGGCGCCTGAACCTGCTCGCTGGCGCCGAAGCGGTCGATCACCTGATTGAGGCCGGTTTCACCCAGCACCGCGCCCTCGTTGCTCACCAGGACGGCGACAACGTGTTCGTCGGCAAACCGGATCAATTCATTGGCCACGGGTTCCGACACTTCGGGCCGGCTGGCGATGGCGGATTGCTTGGCCGGCGAACCGGTTCGCACCAACTCCATCAGGTCGGTTTCGGACAGCGCCTTCGACATGGCGATAAAGGGCACGGCCACCGCCTCGACATCCCGGGCGAGCGTCAGTGCCACGTCACGCGGCAGGTTGGGCGAGGCCTTGAGGTTATCGGCCAGCGACTGCCGGACACGGATCATGGCGTCATGGGCCATGATCCGGATGATGTCCTCGGCGAGTGTGCGTTCCGAGGCAGTTAACTTTTGATTGTCGAAGTGGTGAGCCATCTTACCCGCCAGCACGGTCCGCTGGTCGGGAGACGGATCCGCCAGCAGCCTGGCAACGTCGTCTTTGGTCAGATGGTCGGTCATGCTCTCGCCATTCTTGGCCGATTCTGGCCGATTCAATTCGTGGTGCCGAACTGCCGACGGCACAGGCGTCCGCAAGCGATAGCCTTCATTGTACAACAAACCCCGGGCCAGGCAAACCGGTTCCTAACCCGCAACGGTGTGATCGTGGCGCAGGCCGCGACGATTTCCTGAAGTCAGGACCCATTCCGGCCGGGGACCGGAAGACCGTGTGGGATTTGGAAAATGCCGCGGGAAATACGACTTTCAGGGGCGTCCGGTTTTAGTCGAAGAGTGCATCGATATCGGCTTGCGAGATATTCTCGGCTGCGGCTGCGGTCGATGGCTCCAGGGGGGCGGGGCCGGTCAATGCCAGGCCCTGGTCGTCCTGAATGATCGAGGGCGGCAGGGGTTGGGACGCAAGGTCGCCCTTGTGCCAGACGCTCATCATCGACTCGACCCGCTGTTCGATGAAGGCCAGAGCCCGCACCACCTTGTTGATCCGTTGCCCGGTCAGATCCTGAAAGTTGCAGGCCTCGTACACGCGAACGATCACATCGTTCATGTCGTTGATCCGCGAGGACTGATACCCTTCGGGGATTTGCGCCCGCAACTCGTGGACAATCTCCTCCAACTCCTCGGCGCAGGAGATGATGGTATTGGTGGCAATCTCGGTAGCTTTCACTACCGCATCAAGTTCTTGGGACGCCAGATGAAATTTGTCCTCGCTGGCCAGCGGGTGGCGCAAAGCCGCGATTTCGACCTTGGTCGCCTTGATTCGCCCGGAAATATCGGCAACTTCTAATTGTATCGTGGCGATGTCAGTCTGTTCGGTGACCAGGACTCGGTCGATTTTAGCTTCGAGGGCGGCGATCGCTTGCAGAATCTCCCGGTTATCGGCGGCCACCACAGCCGGGGCGGGTTCTGCCGCAGGGTGCGATTGGGCACAGGGGGCGGTTGCGGCAAGGCGCGGCGTTCGGCTGTCACGACGGGCCGCCGCCTGCATTTCCGCCATGAATCGCTTTTTCGGGGATGACGCCATGGTGGGTCCTGCCGTTAGGGGGTCAGCACGACCCCCATGGCCGCGCCAGAGTCTGTGGCCGGCGCGGGCGAAGGTCTTTAGCCGCCGGTACGGTTGGAGCACCCGTTCGGTCAGTTAACCGAACAGGGCATCAATGGCTGACTGGTCGAGGGACACACCCGGTTCGGGAGGCTTGGGCTTGGGTTTGGGTTTGGCTTCTGGGGCGGGGGCAGCTTTGGCGGGCGGCGGCGTCCGGGCCGGTGGCGGCGCGGCCTTGGCGGGCGGCGTCACCTTGGTTGGGGCGTCGAACAGGGCGTCGATGTCGGATTGGCTCTGAAGTTTGGTTGCCGGCTTGGGCGTGGCCGGAACCGAAGCATCGAACAGGGCGTCCATGTCCGCCTGGTTCTGGAGCTTGGGCGGGCGTTTTGGCGACGGCGGCGCGGTGCTGTCGAACAGACTATCGATGTCGGACTGATTCCGATGCTTGTCGAAGTGGCTTTGACGGAGGTCTGTCTGGTCTTGCGGCTTGGCTGCGGGTGGGATCGGCGCCGGGGCGTCGAACAGGGCGTCGATGTCGGATTGGCTCTGGGGCCGGGCCGGTGGTTTGGGCGGCGCCGGGGCGTCGAACAGGGCGTCGATGTCGGATTGGCTCTGGGGCCGGGCCGGTGGTTTGGGCGGCGCCGGGGCGTCGAACAGG
>CAIYNU010000080.1 GCA_903927615.1 uncultured Rhodospirillales bacterium
CACCGGCCGATTGATGGTGTCTACATCCGCCGGCTTGTCGCCATGATCGACGCCGTGACGAAATAGGGACCCACCATGCCCGAGATTGATCCGACCCTCTACCCCGTCCAGGTGCGGCGCTTGCCGGCCGATGAAGGGGGCGCCTGGATTGCCGAAGTCCCGGACCTGCCCGGCTGCCTGTCGGACGGCGCGACGCAGGAGGAAGCCTTTGCCAATGTTCGGGGCGCCATCGTGTCGTGGATCGAAGCCGCCGAAGACCTCGGGCGCGAGGTACCGCCGCCTTCGGGCAGCGAGAGCTACAGCGGTCAATGGCGGGTCCGCACGCCGAAGTCGCTGCACCGTCGCCTTGCCGAACGCGCCAAGGCCGAAGGCGTCTCCCTGAATACCCTGGCAGTCACGTTGATGGCGGAGGGGTTGGGGCGGCGGGAGGCGTAGGGTCATACCGCGCTTGGCAATCGGGAGCGTCATCGTGAAAAGCATTGAGTTCCCCTTCCAGTTCGGTGAGGACGAGCGCCAAGAACTTGCCAACATTGGCATTACCGATGCCCAAATCGCTGAACTCATGCTTTGGAACGTCTTGCCCACACAATAAAACTGGCACTTGATCAGTTGCCTTCGAAGCAACGGAGAGACAATTCCGCATCGATGGAGCCAATCAGGCTAATAGATGAAGCTCTCATGAAAGGTTTTTCCAAGGGTACTCTCGATACGCGCTTGGATGAAAACGGGCGCTCTCGGATTAATATTAAAGCATCGTATTCAACAACATCGAAATTCTTCGATGTCTGCCGCGTTTGCTATCGCGTTATGACGGGAAGGGGTGATTTCGTTTCAGAGAGGGCCATAAAGAAATATCTGGATTGGAAAAAGCAAGAGCGCGTCCGTTTGACCAAGCTCCGCGCCGAGATAACGCCCACCCCCGACCCTCCCGCGTGAAGCTCGGACGCGAGGTGGGACGGAAATCTGACCTCGTGTCCCAACGGCGCGGGCCGTTGCCTGCCACTCTTTGCGAACACGCTCAAAACTGGCGTCAACGCAAAGGAACGGCAGGATGCATCCCCACGAATATCTCTCCCGGAAGGAAGCCGCTGAAGAATTGTCGGCCATTGGCCTGAAAATATCGCCCGCGACGCTGGCGAAGTGGTTCTGCACGTCGTCAGATGGACCGCCCGTCGTTCATTTTAGGCGGTTTCCGAAGTATCCACGCGCCGATCTACTGACATGGGCGCAGAATAAGCTCACCGCACCCCAATACTGACGCCCTGCCGATCGTATCACTCGGGCAGGCGGTTGCGGCGGTGGTCACCGATCTCGACATCCGTCGGCGCTGCCAGTGCCCCGGCGCCCGGTACGGGTTGTGGTCCGATACGACGGAACCCGGCGAGCGGCTCGCCCGCCTCAGGGCGCTGCGGGCGCTGGTCAGGGTTTTTGCCGGTCCCGCGGAGGCCGGAGTCGATGCGGCGCTTTCGGTTGCCGAGATCGATCCGGACCTGCGGGTTTTGACCAAGAAGAAAAGCAATTATTCAGCCATCGGCGATGAAATCACGTTGAGGTGGGAGAACGGCGCTTTCCGAGCACTTAACGCACCCGGCCCGGATGCGGTTGATCGGATGGACCAAGCCAGCAAGGCGACAGGATGTCAGGAAGCTTTCCTTGCCGCCCTTGCCAAGCTCGAAACCGAGGACCGGAAGGTGACTTCGAAAAGCCGGGCCGGGAACTACGCGCCGAACGAAATGACCCGAATACCGATGATGCAGGCGTGGCGGAAGCGCCAGATCTCCAGAAACCCTTGAAAAAATGGTGGAGCCGATGAGGATCGAACTCACGACCTACGCATTGCGAACGCGTCGCTCTCCCAGCTGAGCTACGGCCCCACCCGGCCCACCGCAAGAAACATCGCGGCGGGAACGGTCGGCATACTGTCTATTGGGAGCGGTGCTGTCAAGCGCCATGTTGCGACGGCGCCCTATTTCACGCTGACCCGCCCGCGCTCCCGGCGGCGGTCCGGCCTGATGGGAAGGCGCCCTGGCGCCGTCCCCGATCGGAACCGGCCCTCGGGTCGGGTTTAGCGAACAAGGACACCGGTCCAAGCGCCAAACTTTCATCCTCATCCACTTTCGCGTTACCGGTCGCGGTCATCACCGCCGAAAGTGCCGTGATTTCTGGATCGCGCCCCAGGGCCCGGACCCTGGCAGCCAGGTCCCGATAGGTGAGCATCCCCACCACGCACCCCCGTCTCTTCAGCAAAACCACATCCGCCCGGTACTCCGACATGATTTGCTCGGCGAAATGCACCGAGTTGTCGGGGGACAGCGACACCAGCGTCATTTCACGCATGGTCTCGTAAAGCTGTTGAGTGAGGGCCATAGGATCATCTCCGTCGAGGCCCGGCCGGGGTGCGTCGATCAACCGACCGGTGACAGGACGAATCCTGACAGGCCATGACGGTCGGGACTGTGACCAGCATCACAAGGTCCCGAAAAAATCTCATAAATAAGGTTCACATCACTCGGACTTCAGCAACGCCGGATCAACACCGCGAAACATCTCCCGGACCGCGCCCGCTTGGCGCTGCCGGCGGGAGCGCTGGAACGGGGGGCGGGATTGCACAGCCTGCCCCCCAATTTACTGACCGTCGGATTCCAGATGATGTATACACTCAGTCTAGGACTGCCCAAACCGCCGGTGTCTACCAATGAATCCACCCGGTCGGGCCCGCCGCTTGTGGAGACTCGATGAAAAAAGCTGATAACCGAACCGAATCAAAGGCTGTGGCCGGCTTCGGCGACCGGTTGAAAACCGCCGCCACCGCCAGAAAGGCGCAACTGGAAAAGTGGCGGCTTAATCTGGTGGACGTGAACGACCCGGCATTCCAGGAGCGACAGGCTGCGCTTCGGGCCGCCGCCGACGCCGAAGCCGCGGCCCAGGCCAAGCGCGACGAGCAGCGTCTGGCCGAGAAAATTGCGGCCAGGGAAAAAGCCATCGCCGACCGCAAAGCGGCCCAGCAGGCCATCGAAGATCAATCCATCGCCGAACAGGCTGCGCGCGAAGCCGCCAAGGCTGAAGAGGCCGCCGCTTTGATCGCCCTGTCCGAGCAACGCAAAGCGGCTCGTGACGCCCGCTATGCGGCACGCAAGGCGAGGAAGTAAGACACCCGAAAACACGACGCCCCTCAGCGAACCCATGAGCTTTGATGATGATCCATCAAAGCTCCCATAAGGTTCCCAGACGCCGGACGGGCGCTTCCGCGCCCCCGGGGTTCCGGCAATGAGCGCCAATCAGGAGCGAGGTCATGTCTCGTTTGGTTAACAAGGACGCTGCGTCACTTTTTTTATTGACGATACTTTCATTATTATATTTTGGATGTCTATACAATTATGGCTATGATTGGGCCGATATCGGCTCTTATGCTCAGATTTGTTATGAGATTGATCTGGGCAATTCGCCGACCAGTTATCCCGGATATGGGATCGGTTGGTATCTGTTAGGGGCGACGCTGTTTCATCTGGTCGGTGTCAACTACACCGCACTGATGGTGATGATTTATGGGCTGATTTTTATTTCGGTCGGTTTGCTGTTCCTGACCGTCCGGGCCCTCACCGGCCGGCTCTGGCTGGCCCTGGCGGCGGCGCTGGTCATGATGCTTGTGCCGCCGTTTGCCGCGTCCACCGTCCGGTCGATTGGTCTGGCCCTGTTCAGTCTGCCGATCGTCCTCCTGGCGCGCGCACCCGTCGACCGGGGCTGGTTCGCGCTGGTCGTGGCAACCCTTTCGGTGGGCCTGGTCGCCATCTTGCGCCCGGATATGGCCTACCTGTTTTTCGCCATCCTGCTGTCGGTGGTTGCGGTGCGGTCCTGGTCGGCGGATCCGACCCTGAGAGCCGGCGGCCGACGGTTCGCGCTCTCGGTTGCGGTGATTCTGCTGGTGGTTGCCATCGGCTCGGCGCCGTTGGTCTGGATCGCCATGAAGCATGGCCTCCTTTCGGCCCTCGCCGCCAGTTACATGCGCTACTATGGGGTTTTCTATACTCTGATCACCGCCTCGGCCAATGTCAGCGCGTCCAGCCAATCCAGTAATTTCATAATGATTCCGGCCTTGTCGGCGCTCTGGCACGGCGATTGGAGCAGCCGGGTCTTTGCCTTCCTGGTTTATACGACCACCGCCGGGCTGGTCGCCTTTGGCCTGGTGGCGGCCCGCCAATGGCGCCGGCCCGGGGCAGACCGTTCGATCACCATCCCTCATGTCGCCGTCCTTCTTGTGGTCAGCAGCCAATGGCCGATCTTTGCCCTGTTCCGGGCGGACTGGACTCACTTCGTCACCTTCATGCACGCGTACCTGTTGTTCGCCGCCATGGTGGTTGCGGCCCTGATCCAAGCCGGCCGCCTGTCCTGGCTGGTCAAAGCGCCGGTGATCGGGGTCATCGGCCTGCAAGTCGCCCTGTTCGTGGTTCAGGGCGTCCAGGCGCCGGGCATGGGCTGGCTGGCCCAACGTTCCGGACGGGACGCCGTTTTCGATGGACCGGCGGGCATCCATGTCAAAGTCTCGAGCGGAGAGAAGCTGGAATACCAGGCGATCACCCAATTAATCCAAAATAACTCGAAACCGGATGACAGTATCATCTGTGTTCCTTACTGCCCCGGCATCGCCTTTATGGCCGAACGGCGGATGCTGTTTCGCCAGCACTATGCCGATAACGGCGTCAGTGAGTCCTGGATCAACAGTGCCATCGCCGAAACCCGGCAGGCGCAGCCGCCGGTGATCATCGTTCGGGATTGGGCGATCAACGGCACCGACTCGTCACGGTTCGTCAATTGGGCCGCCCGTTACCTCGATTTCGTCCGTCAGACCTATCCGGTCGCCATCCATTTGCCGGACACCACCATCTGGTTGAGTCGGGCGCCATCGACGCCCCCGTCGACCGCACCGGTCGAAGGCTACGGACCGACCTCCACCGTGATCGGGGCCTCGGTCGGTCTTCAGCCCGACGGCAGTTCGGCGCTATGGATGCGGGTGCCGGGCGCCCACGCCACCGCCGCCATCCAGTTCGACGGCCAGCCACTGGCCACCACCGTCGGAGAAGACGCCGTCACCGCCATCATTCCGCCTGCCTTGCTGGCTAAAGTCGGGCGACACTGGCTTCAACTGGTGGATCCGGCCTTCAACCTGACGACGACGCCGGTGCCGTTCGATGTCATCGCGCCATAGCGGGCACAACCGCCCGCCGTTCAACCATCACCGTCGATCGACCCGCCCCGAGAAGCTTGTGGCTCCCGGGCGGGCGGGTCGCTATAGTCCGCCGCCATGATCGAGATCACCAGTCTTTCCAAAGCGTTCGGCAAGGTTCAGGCCGTCGGCGGCTTGACCCTGACCGCCGGCGACGGCCAGATCACCGGCCTGATCGGACCCAACGGCGCGGGCAAATCCACCACCTTCCGGGTGGCGTTCGGGCTGATCCGGCCGGATGGCGGCCGGGTGGCGGTGGACGGCCATGACGTGGTCCAGGACCGCATCCAGGCCCAACGGCGGATCGGGGCGCTGCCCGATGTCCGCGGCCTTTATCCACGACTGACCGCCCGCGAGCACATCCGCTATTTCGGCAATCTCCACGGCCTGTCGGGGCGGGCGCTGGAAACCCGGATCGACCGGTTGGTGGAGCTGCTGGAGATGGACGGGTTCGCCGACCGCCGCGCCCGGGGCTTTTCCCGAGGCCAGGAATTGAAGGTGGCGCTGGGGCGCGCCCTGGTCCACGAGCCCGCGAACCTGATCCTGGACGAGCCCACCAACGGCCTGGACGTGGTCAGCACCCGGGCGGTCCGCAAGCTGCTGCGCACCATGCGCGACGCCGGTCACTGCATCCTGTTGTCCAGCCACCTGATGGCGGAGGTCGGGGCGCTGTGCGACCAGCTGGCCATCATCGAGCGCGGCCGGGTGATCGCAGCGGGAACCCCCGAGCGGTTACGCGCCTGGATCGGCACCGACGACCTGGAAGAAGTGTTTGTACAGGCGCTGGCCGCGGCCGGCGCCGGGGGGAGAAACCCGTGTCCACTCTGACGCCCAAGGGGATGGTGTGGCCCTGGTGGCGACGCTGCGCGGTGGTCCTGTGCAAGGAAATGCGCGATCATCTGCGCGACCGCCGGAGCTTGGCCCTGGCCCTGATTTACCCGCTGTTGGGGCCGCTGGTGGTCGGCTTCCTGCTCCAGATTTCCACCGATGCCCAGCGCGGCAATCCCGGCGTGCATACGGTGACGGTGGCTGCCCGCGGCCTTGATCGCGCCCCGGATCTGGCCGCGTTCCTCACCCGCAACAAGGTCACGTTGACCACACCGCTCACGGCCGAAGCCCTGGCGCGGGGCGAACACGATCCGGTGGTGCTGGAAATTCCCGCCGAAGCCGCTCTCGCCCCCCCCTACACCGTGCGCCTGCTGTTCGACGCCAACGCCGCAGCGGGAACCGCCATCGCGGGGCGGGTTGCCGACCTGATCAACGGCTATAGCCGACAACTCGGCCAGCGCCTGCTGACCGCCCGCGGGATCGACCCGGCCCTGATCCAACCGGTAACGGTAGAGCGCGTCCACATCGGGCGACGGATCAACATGACATCGGTACTCTACAACCTGATTCCGCCGTTATTAATCTTCATGATCTTTCTCGGCGCCGTCTACCTGGCCCTGGACTCCACCGTCGGCGAGCGCGAGCGCGGCACCCTGGAGCCCCTGCTCACCGCCCCCGTCCGCCGCTGGGAGCTGCTGTTGGGCAAGGCCGGCGCCGCGTTCCTGTTTACCCTGGCCACGGTGGTCTTCAACCTGTCGGCCTACCGGCTGGTGCTGGGTGTCCTGGCGGTGGACCTGCCGGGCGGTGAACCACCCCCGGATTCCGCCACTTTTTTGCTGATCTTCGTCATGGCCATTCCGGTGATGGCCCTGGCCGTGACGTTACAACTTGTCATTGCCGCCATCGCCCGGACCATGAAAGAGGCCCAGATCTATCTCGGCCTGCTGCCGCTGGTGCCGGCGCTGCCCGGAATCGCCTCGGCCGTCACGCCGGCGATGCCGCAGCTTTGGATGTCCTGTGTGCCGGTCTACGGCCAGATGACCGCGTTCAGCCGCCTGATCGCCGGGACACCGGTGAGCCCGATCGAGATCACCCTTGCCGCCATCACCACCCTGCTGGCGGCGGCCGCGATTTTCTGGTGGGCGACCCGACTGTATGAACAGGACCGGACGCTGATCGCCGATTGACCCGCTCGTGTACGGCTGACAGGTGCTTCCGATGGATCGGGGATATCACGCGGCCGGTTCCAGGTCATTCATCAACTTTGAAAGGCGTTGACCGGTTGCGGGGTCCAGACGGAACTGAATATGAAGTTGGCCGTCGGCGTACCGGGCGATGCGCCCCGGCAGCGCCCCTTCCAGGTCCGCGATGGACAGATCGATCGGACTGCCCACGGGCGCATCGAACGGAATATCCAGCGACGCTCCGCCCAGCGAAATATCATGGGTATAGCCCTCGGCTTCTTTCGCCCGACACCGAACACGGGCCGGCAACCGCATCGGAATCCGAACATAATGGCGCCGATCGCCCGCCGTCTCGATGGCCAGCAGAAATTGCTCCACTTCGGAACGCAGTTCATCGGCTTGAGAAAACAGCTCCTCTGAAGAATACAGGACACGAACCGAGGCTGCACTGGTCTGGAGGATGGTATCGGTGATCTCTTTGGTGGCGGAAGCCGCCTTTTCGGCACTATCGAAGGCCTCATCCGCCGCCCCGGTGATGTCCCGCGCCACCCGGTCCTGGCGCCGGGCCGCATGGGCGATGACTCCGGTCGCCTGATTGACCAGGGTCATGGTCTGGGAAAACCCTTGGATCACGGCGACGGCATCCTGGCTGGCCGCTTGGATCGCCTTGATCTGAATCGCAATGTCGTTGGTGGCGCGGGCCGTCTGGGCCGACAGGTTCTTGACCTCGCCGGCAACCACGGCAAAGCCCTTGCCCGCGTCACCGGCCCGGGCGGCTTCGATGGTGGCATTGAGCGCCAGAAGGTTAGTTTGTGCGGCGATGGAATGAATCAGGCCAACGATCTCGCCGATCCGTTGGGCTTTTTCCGTCAGCCCGCCAACCACCGCGTTGCTGCGCTCGGCGTCCTGGACCGCGCTCTGGACCACTGCACCGGCATGATCAACCTGTCGGTTTATTTCGGCCGCGGTTTCGACCAATTGGGCGGCCGCATCGGCGACTGCCCGGATGGCGGTTGCAGCGGTGTCGGTGGAATCCATCACCGTGCCGGTGTGCAAGGAGGCGGCATCGGTCGCCCCCGACATGAACTCTGCGGTCTGATGCACCGAAGTGGCCGCATCGGCCAGCATCGTCAGAACCCCACGGACGCCGCCGCTAAAGTCCTGGATCAACTGGGTCGCAGCCGCCTGCCGGCGGCTCTTGGCGCTATCCTCTTCCTGGCGCCGCTCGTGGTTCTGGCGCCTCTGCTCTTCCTCGGCCAACCGGGTGTCTTCCAATTGCCGCTCAACCCTGGCCTCCCGCACGCGAATCATGCGCAAGAAAACCGCCAAGCCGCCGACCGTCAGAAAACCCAACCCGCCCACCACCACCAGCATACCGATCAACGCGTTGGACTGGGCGTGCGCCAGCGCGTCGGTCAGAGCCGTGACATCCATCACCCCGTTCACGGTCCCAAACCGAACCCCGTCCGGGCCCTTGAGGCCAAACCGCGAAGACCGGGTTACCGCACCATCCACCAGATGAAAATTGCCGAGTTCGGCTAAGCTCTCGCTGCCATCCGGGCTGGAAATGGACACGCCCATGCCGATCCGGTTGTCGAGGCTCACCAACGACCGGATCGGGTCGTCATACATCACCAGATAGCCGAGCAACCGCAATCCGCCGATGGGGGCGACCACGGTCAACACCGGGCGCTGACCATCCAGCCAGACATAATGTACCAGTTTCAGCCGGTCGGCGCCCGTGCGCCCCGCCAGTTGTCGCTTGAACTCGGGCGGGAGTCGCAGACCCGGAATCATCAAATTTTCCGCCATCACCTCAAGATCGGGGGCGAGCACCGCAATGCCCTGAAGGACCAGATCGCCCGACGTAATGGCACCAGTTTTATATGAATTGGTTAAGTACTCAAGCAACTGTTCCTGGTTATTCTGCGATACCGCCTGCCGCATACTGCTCTGACCGGCGATATCGCCGGCCACGCGCCCCGATAATTCAAAGTAATCGTGCCACAGCAGATCACTGACTGCGAAATCGATCAGGTGTTGGGTTCGCTGATCTTGCAGCGAAAAAGTTAATCGTTCGTAATAAGTTGTGATATACCGCGTTAAATAAATACTCGAGCAGAATATAAGAATATTTGCAATTGCTAGAAGCGATAATATGAGACAATGCTTGGTCATACCATTCACCACGTCTACCTGTCATCCAAGGCAGCTTTGACGGGAGGGCTTTCTGCCCTCCCACATAATCGCTACTTAGTACTATTTGGACAGTGGCAACCCTTGTTCCTTCCACTCGGTCATGCCGAGTGCGTAATAATAGACCGTCTTATAGCCCCAACCGACGGCTTTCGTCGCGGCGTTCGCGGCACGACCACATTTCAAACCGTTACAGTAAAATAGAACCGGGGTTGTCTTGGTTGGGATAACCTTAGCCAGAACCGATTCATCGGCGATATCGGTATCAAGCAGCCTGACCGCACCTTCGATGTGTCCGGCAGCATAGTCAGGCTCATGACGATTATCCAGAACAACCAAATCCTTAACGGTTTCGACCAAGTTAATCACACCTTTAGCGTCAACCGTGGTCGCACCATCTATCGAACCTGGGGCATCAGCCAGCGCCGCCGCAGAACACGTCATGACAAATAGGGCTACAGCAAAGAAGTGAATGATCGACAACATCTTACATCTCCAACGGTTATTGGGTCCGAAGTGATCGGGGCAGGACGCCACACAATCATAAAGTATGTTATGCAGTGTAAGTCAAGGGTTTGAAGATGTTGCATCGCAACATATTTTTAGATCAACTTCACATCAATAGCCATTAGCTAGTTAACGACACATTATGTATTCCATGGATATCCCTAACAGGCCGTCACCGAGCGATTTATAGCAAAGGTCTCGGCGTTCGCCCGGCTATAGTATTTCCTTATCCGTCGACTGGGCTGATACCGCCGCGACGGTCGCCACGCGCCCCGCGGCGCAAACGCCCCGACCTGGCACCGCGCCAGAAAAAGTATTGGTGATATCAATCTACTAGAAGACGACCTCCTAGAAGACGAGAGGTCCTTCGCGACCCCGCTCGCACACAGCTAAACGGCTCGCCAAGACTTCAATCTATCAAGGAACTTCTTATGGAATGAATCGGACCCCGGCAGCAGTCAGCGCGATCAGCACCGTCACACCGGCAAGCACGCCCAAAGGAATACTATTTCGGGTTAGACGGAGCGTCACAATGGCCGCTATCGTGGCAATCAGCCGGCAGCCGAGGTCGGTGGCCTGAAGCGGCCCGATGGGTAAGACGATCATCCGTACCGTCAGACCAGCCAAAAGGGCATAAGCAACGCACCCGACCCACTCGAAAATCGGGCCATTCGGATCGAGACGGCCCGAGACCAAGGCCCCCAGCGCCCGCCAAAAATAGGTCACCAGCGCCGCCGCCACCAGCGCCGGCCAGATTGACGACCATCCCATCGACCACCACCACAGGGGGGACGGCTCAACCATGACCGGCCTCCCACCGACGCCAGCCGCGATCGGCCAGGAACGCGGCGGTCCCCCCGACCACACCCGTGACCAGCAACCCCCAATCGGGATCAACCAAATGCAGCAAAGGCCCCAGTATGCCGCCCGCCACCAGCGCCAGCACACGTGCCCGCGACCCTAAATCGGACGCAAAGAGCAGCATAAAATAACAAGGATTCAGAAACACCAGCCCCAACGTCACCGCCACGGGCAAGCGGCCGGCCAGCGCAAAGCCGACCATCGTCGCGACACAACTGATCCCCCACAGAGTTATGGCCAGCCCCATGAAATACGGGAAACGCTCGGCCTCGTCCAGCACCGGACAACGACGCATGGCGACCGCCCAACTGGTGATGGCCACGAAATAGGCTGCCACATAGTGACGCCAGCCGATGCCGCCGCCAATGCGCAGTTGCGGTAACAGGATGATGGTCATCGGCATCAGCCGGGTGTTGGTCAACCACACCGCCAGGGCATTGACCAGCAGCGACGCGCCGATCCCGTACAACTCGACCATGGCAATCTGCCCCGGCAGCGCCCAACAGGTCAGAGTCGACGCCAACCCCGCCACCAGCCCGATGCCGCTGCCGTGAACCAGCGAGCCGAAACCCATGAAGCTGCCGAAAATCACCAATCCCGGCGTACTCAGGCCCTCGCGGACACCGCGCCGCCAACCCGCGCCGGCCTGTCCGCCCCGCCCTCTGATCATCGAGAAAGTCCCCCGGTGGTGGCCGCCCCCGTCGCTATACGCGCTACCGCTCCCCCGGGCCACGACGTTACCGCAAGGGGCCCATGCGCGAAGGCGAATTCGGCGGCACAGCGTCTTGATCATAGCCACTTTATGGGGAGAGGGGGCGGCTGCGCGCAAAGGCGGGTGTGGCAGCACCGCCCATGGGCACGGCCTAAAGCACAGGCGTTGCACTGCAAACTCTTGACGCCAAGGTCCTTGGGCCACATTGTCGCGCTGTTATGATGACGATGCATGGAACCAGTGTCCTTATCTCGGGGGCCGGGGTGTTGCTGCGGGGCGCATCAGGCACAGGCAAGTCGGACTTGGCCCTGCGCCTGATTGACCGCGGAGCCGTCCTGATTGCCGATGACCGGGTGGAGGTGCGCATGGACCAGGGAAAGGTAGTGGTGAGCGCACCGGCAATTCTGGCTGGCCTGTTGGAGGTCCGCGGTGTCGGTATCGTGCGCCTGCCCTTCGCCCCCATGGCCGAGCTGCATCTGGTGGTCGATTTGGTCGAGCGGGAGGTGGTGGACCGATTGCCCGAACCCGAATGGACCACTGTCCTCGAGGGACGCCTGCCTCGGCTCGCCCTGGCGCCGTTTGAGGCTTCGGCCCCGGCCAAGCTCGGCTTGGCCGCGTCCGCCGCTCGCGAAGGCCGGCTTGGACTGGTACCGGAACACGCATGACCGACACCTCCGGCCCCCTCACCCCCAACCCGCCCCTGCCCGCCCCGGCCAGCCCCCGCCGGCGCGTGCTGCTGGTCACCGGCATGTCCGGAGCCGGACTTTCGGTGGCCCTGAAGGCCCTGGAAGACCTGGGCTACGAGGCCGTGGACAATCTGCGCCTGTCGCTGGTCCCGGCCCTGATCCGCGAGGACGAGGAACGGCGCCGGCCCATTGCCATTGTGATCGACAGCCGCACCCGCGACTTCAGCGCCGAAGCCTTCCTCGGTCAATTGGCGACTCTGACAGCGCGACCCGACCTTGAGGTCCGCTTGCTGTTCATGGAGTGTGACGACGAGGTGCTGCAACGCCGGTTCACCGAGACCCGACGCCGGCACCCGCTGGCGGTTGATCGCCAGGTTCCGGATGGCATCCGTCGCGAGCGTACCCTGTTGGCGCCGCTAGCCGATTGCGCCAACGTCACCTTGGATACCACCGACCTTTCGATCCATGATCTGCGCCGCCTGCTGGCCGGGCATTTCCCGCTGGAGGGCGAAGCGCCGCTTCAGGTGTTCGTGACCTCGTTCTCGTTCCGCCGCGGGTTGCCGCGCGAAGCGGATCTGGTGTTTGACGTACGCTTTCTTGTCAATCCACACTACGAACCGGCGTTGCGTGCGCTCAGCGGACGTGACCGGCCGGTCGCCGACATGGTGGCCGCTGACCCGGATTTTCCGGCGTTTTATAGCCACCTGACCGACCTTTTGGATATCTTGTTGCCGCGTTACAAGTTTGAAGGAAAGAGCTACCTGACCATCGCCGTGGGCTGCACCGGCGGACGTCATCGCTCCGTATTCGTTGCCGAACGAATGGCGGACTGGTTGGCGGGCCGCGGTCTGCGGGTCGGCCTGCAACACCGGGACCTGGAGTGCGCCACCCCGCGTCCGGGCTGATCCCATTCGGGAGCCGGAGCGGTTGGGGCCGCCCTGGAGTAAAGGGAACGTTGATGATCGGAATGGTTTTGGTCACGCACGGTCGCCTGGCCGAAGAGTTCATCGCCGCACTGGAGCACGTCGTCGGGCACCAGGAGCAAGTGCGCGCCGTCTGCATCGGTCCCGACGATGATATGGAACAGCGCCGCCGCGACATCCTGACCTGTGTCGGCGAGGTCGACGACGGCAGCGGCGTGGTGGTCCTGACCGACATGTTCGGCGGAACCCCCAGTAACCTTGCGATTTCGATCATGGATAAGGCCAAGGTCGAGGTGATCGCCGGCGTCAATTTGCCGATGCTGATCAAGCTGTCGACCGTGCGTCGCCACGATCCGCTGGCCATGTCGGTCGCCGCCGCCCGCGACGCCGGCCGAAAGTACATCAATATCGCCTCTTCCCTGCTTGCCGATGGATAAAACGATGGAAAACCTATCACACGTCCTCAATGATTCCGTTCGGCCCAAAGGCTCGATGGCGCCAAACCCCGAGGTTTGTGGAACCGTTACCATCTGTAATATGCGCGGTCTGCATGCCCGGGCCGCAGCCAAGTTCGCCAAGCTGGCTGCCGCTTACGATTGCGACATTGAGGTTCGCCGCCACGACCAGGCCGTCGCCGCCCAGTCGATCATGGGCCTGATGATGCTGGCGGCCGGTCCCGGTACGACCATTGAGATTTGTGCCTATGGCTGCGAAGCCGAAAGTGCGCTCATGGCGCTTTCCGATCTGGTCAAAAGAAAGTTCGATGAAGACTGATTCCTCTGCAACGACCGAATTGATTCTTTCCGGCCTCGGGGTTTCCGGCGGCATCGCCATCGGTCCAACTTACGTGGTCGAAACCGGGGCTGCCCAGGTTCCGGAATACCGTATTGCGCCCGAAGCCATCGACGCCGAGCGCAGGCGCTTTTCCGACTCGGTGGCCAAAGCCCGACGCCAGATCAAGTCCCTGAAGACCAAGGCGCTGGTGCTGCCCGAAGCGGCGTCGGAGGAAATCGGCTTTCTGCTGGATGCCCACCTGGCGATGCTGACCAATTCGCGCCTGACCCGGGGCGTTGAACGCCGCATCCGCGACGAGCGACAGAATGCCGAGGCCGCGATCCAGGCCGAGATCGCGGTCATTGCTCACAGTTTCCAGGAAATGGACGACGCCTACCTGGCGGCGCGCATCGCGGATGTCCGCGAGGTCGGCGCACGACTGATCCGCAATTTGATGGATCGGGAGTACCAGGCGTTCTCGATGCTGCGCCCCGGTGTGGTGGTCATCGCCGAAGAATTGACCCCAGCCGAAACCGCACTGCTGGACCCCAGCATCGTTGCCGGCATCGCCACGGTGATGGGCGGAGCCGAAGGCCACACCGCCATCATGGCGCGGGCGCTGGGCATCCCGGCGGTGCTGGGCGTCCACGGCCTGATGCCGGGAACGCGCAGCGGTGACGGCGTGATCGTCGACGGCCGCAACGGCAAGGTCATCGTCAATCCCACCGAGATCACCCTGGCCTACTATCGGACAGCCCAACTGACATTGGTCCAGGAGCGCGAGCAACTGAAGGGCTTGCGCTCGCTTCCGGCGATTACGCTGGACGGCACGCCCATTGCGCTGATGGCTAATCTGGAGTTGCCGCGCGAGATTGAGACTGCCCGAGAAGCGGGCGCCCATGGTGTCGGCCTATTCCGAACCGAGTTCATGTTCATGAACCGCGAGGACCTGCCGGGCGAAGACGAGCAGTACGCCCTGTTGCGCACGGTCATCGAAGGTATGCCCGACAAGGTGGTAACCGCGCGCACGCTTGACCTGGGTGGCGACAAACTCGCCGGAGCCCTTGACGAGCGTTTTCTGTCCACCGCCAACCCAGCACTCGGGCTGCGGGCGGTACGTCTCAGTCAACGCGAGCCAAAATTGCTTGAAGTGCAACTGGCGGCAATGTTGCGGGCGAGCGCCCACGGCCCTATTCGTATTCTGCTGCCGTTAATCACCACCGTTGCCGAGGTCTGGTGGGTGCGCGACATGCTGACCGACGTGGCGCGACGGCTCAAGCGGAACGGCGTCGCCATCGCCGATCCTTTGCCGCCGCTGGGGATCATGATCGAGGTCCCCGGCGCGGCTCTGACCGCCGATGCCCTGGCCGCCTGCGCGGATTTTCTGGCCATCGGAACCAACGATCTGACCCAATACACCCTGGCCATCGACCGGAGCGATGAACAAGTTGCTCATCTGTACGACCCGTTACATCCGGCCGTGCTCCGCCTGATCCAATTCAGCACACAGGCGGCCTTACGCGCCCGCATACCGATTAGCGTCTGCGGAGAGATCGCCGGAGACCCGCGTTTTACCGCGCTTCTGCTTGGGCTGGGAGTCCGTGAGCTGTCCATGACTCCCAACAAACTGGCCCTGGTCAAACGCCGCATCCGCGGCCTGGACCTGCGCAGCGCCACCCGCCGCGCCCAATCCATCATGGACCAGTCCGACAGCGCCCGAATCGCCGAGTTGCTGGACGAGTTCAACGAGTCGGAACTCTAGAAAAGGGTACGGCCGGCCGGGACGACTGGGGACCGAACTCAAGGACCATTGCCCCATGCAAACCTACGATCTGACCCTCAAGGACCTGCTGATGGACGGGGCCCCCGTTCTGCTGGGACAAGCCACCGGAATGGCCGCGGTTCGGCTGGCGCCGTGGGAGGTCCCGGTGGTGGGCGGAGGTCGTCTGGACCTGTTCGGCGCGATCGACCCCGACACCGCACTCCATCTTGAACTCCAGGCCGATAACGACGCCACCATGCCGGTGCGGATGCTGGGCTACCGCTGGCTGATCTTGCGCCGACGGCCGACGGTTCAGGTCCGCCAGATCGTGCTGTATGTCGGCCGCGAGCGGATGAGCATGGGGAACCGCCTCGACGGCCCCGGCCTGTCCTTCCACTTCGAGATCATCGACGCCCGAGACCTGCAAGCGGATCTTTTGTTGGCGAGCGACCATCCCTGCGACATCATCATGGCCCTGTTTGCGGCCACCGACGATCTCAAGGCCCGGGTCCGGGCGGTAATCGCCCGGCTCGCCGCCCGCTTCGCCGACGACCCGCCCCGGTTGCGGGATGCCCTGGTCCGCCTGACCCTGCTCGCCCCCCTTCGCCAAGCCGAACCCCTGGTTCACGAGGAGATCACCGCCATGCCCATCACCATCGACCTCGAAACCCACCCCTTCGCCAGCACATTCTTCCTCAAGGGCCGTGCCGAAGGGAAAGCGGAAGGGAAAGCGGAAGGGAAAGCGGAAGGGAAAGCGGAAATGCTCCTGCAAATGCTTCACTGGCGTTTCGAAACCGTGCCCGCCGAACTCGAGGACCGCATCCGCGCCGCCGACAGCAGCCTGCTCGACGACTGGAGCCGACGCCTCATCCACGGCCAGCCGCTGACCGAAATTTTTGACTCCGCACCGGTTCATTGACGGACACCACCGTCCGAAAACCGCGGGGTAAACGGTGATCCGAAGTCTCCTGTCGCTTTCTGTCGGGGTATTTCTCTGTGACGGGTGACGGCTGACGATTTCCGGGTGTATACCCGAGGCTCAATCGCTCCTGGTCCCGGGAAACCGCCATGGCCGACGCCGTACCCGACGTGCTCGCCCGCATCTGCGCCGACAAACGCATCCATATTGCCGAGCGCAAAAGCGTAATCTCCTTTTCGGAATTGGATCGCCAGGCCCGTCTTGCCGGCCCGGTGCGGCGGTTTGCCGCGGCACTTCGACAAGCCATCACCCATGAGGGCTACGGCCTGATCGCCGAGATCAAGCGCGCCAGCCCCAGTAAAGGCGTGATCCGTGCTGACTTCGATCCGCCGATGCTCGCCCGCGCCTATCAGACCGGCGGCGCCGCCTGTCTCTCGGTGCTCACCGACCGGCCCTATTTTCACGGTGACGATCCCTTCGTGCATGCCGCCCGCGATGCCTGCGGCTTGCCGGTGCTGCGCAAAGATTTCATGCTGGACCCTTATCAGATTGCCGAGTCCCGGGCACTGGGAGCCGACTGCGTGTTGCTGATCATGGCCGCACTCGGAGACGCTCACGCCGCCGAACTGGCGGCGGCAGCCCACGATTACGGCATGACCGTACTGGTGGAAGTTCATAACCGTCGGGAACTTGACCGGGCCCATGCCGTGCCTTCTGAAATCATCGGAATCAATAACCGCAATCTCAAGACCATGGCCGTCGATCTTCAGACATCGATCGCGCTCGCGCCCCACATTCCCGAGGGCCGCCTGGCCATCGCCGAGAGCGGCATCACCGACGCCGGCGACCTGTCCCGGCTGGCCGCCGTGGGCATTCGGGGCTTTCTGGTCGGCGAATCGTTGATGCGCCATGCCGACGTGGCCGCGGCAACTCGGGCACTGCTGGCCCGTCCCGCGCCTCCCGTCGGCCCAGAACACTAACCGCCTTCATGCCGCCTGTTTCACAGACCAGCGGCACGTTCATTCCGTTGAACCACCTCCCCGGATGCTGGTTCCCTCATCGATGCTTTGACCGACCCGACTTACGAGGTTCCGCATGATTTCCGTAACCGATGCCCTCGCCCGCATCACCGCCGCTTTCGCTCCGCTGCCGGCCGAAACCGTGGGCGTCGCCGACTGCCTGGGCCGGGTGCTTGCCGAACCGCTGGTCGCCCGGACCACCCAGCCGCCCAATAACGTTGCGGCGATGGATGGTTACGCCGTGCGCGCCGACGACTTCCAGCGTCGCCTGCCGGTCCGTCTGCACGTCATCGGCGAAGTCTCCGCCGGCCAAGGCTTTCGGGGCTCCGTCCACCCGGGAGAAGCGGTGCGCATTTCCGCCGGCGCCACCATGCCCGGCGGCACCAACGCGGTTGCGGTCCAGGACATCGCCCAACTGGATGCCGACGGCTACATCACCGTGGGCGAAGCGGTGCCGGCGGCCCGTCATGTCCGCCCCGCCGGTCTCGATTTCACCGCCGGTCAGATTTGCCTGCCGGCCGGCAAGACGCTCACGGCCCGGGATGTCGGCCTGATCGCGGCAATGAATGTGCCCTGGCTGCGGGTTCGGCGGCGGCCGCGGGTGGCGATTCTCGCGACCGGCGACGAAGTCGTGCTGCCTGGCGAGCCGTTGGGCGCCCACCAGATCGTCAGCTCCAACACCTTGGCCCTGATGGCCTTGGTCACCGCCTCGGGCGGCATCCCGATTCACCTGGGGGTGGCCCTGGACAATGCCGAGTCGCTGCTCGCTTGCGCCGCGGCTGCCGAAGGCACCGATCTGCTGGTCACCACCGGCGGCGCTTCCATCGGCGATCACGATCTGGTGCATCGGGTTCTTGGCCGTCAGGGCTCCACCGTCGATTTCTGGCGGGTGGCCATGCGCCCCGGCCGGCCGTTGTTGTTTGGCCGGGTCGGGTCGGTGCCACTGATCGGTCTGCCCGGCAATCCGGTATCGAGTCTGATCACAGCCCTGTTGTTCGTCCGGCCGGCATTGCGTGTGTTGCTTGCGCAACCTCCCGAAGCCCCGATGACCCCCACGGCCCGACTCGGCCTGCCGCTGCCCGCCAATGATGACCGGCAAGCCTATTTGCGCGCCAGTCTGAGCTGGGACGCCGGAGGCGAACTGACCGCCACCCCATTCGCCCAACAGGACAGCGCCATCCTCAGCACCCTTGCCGCCGCCGATTGCCTGATCATTCGCCCGCCGGGGGCTGGACCGGCCACAACCGGCGACCGGGTTGAAATTCTCCGACTGGATGGCGGCTACCTCAGCACCTGACCGTTTCTTCGATACCGGGCGTTACGATAGGGACTTGACGCCGATAACGAACCAAACTAGAACAAGGGCGGTGGTTTTGGTTTTGTTCATCGTCGTGCGCCGGGAACTCGAGCGAAAGAAGGGGATCGGAAATGCTGACACGGAAGCAGCAAGAGCTATTGGTCTTTATTCACGACCGGCTGCAACAGGGCGGCATCTCACCGTCTTTTGACGAAATGAAAGAGGCCCTGGGCCTGAAATCCAAGTCCGGCATCCACCGCTTGATTACCGGTTTGGAGGAACGCGGATTTATCCGGCGCCTGCCTCACCGGGCCCGCGCCCTGGATGTCATGCGGATGCCCGACGGCATTGCCGGTGTTGTCGGCGGCCTTAGCGCCGTCGGGCTCGCCGGGCTTCCCCCCCTCCCCCCGGCCGGAAGCGTCGAAGAAGCCAAGACCGCCGTCCCGCCCTCATTACCGCCCCCCCGGTTTCAGCCCAGCGTCATCAAGGGTGGCTTCGCCACCGCCCTGCCGGGACGGGTCGTTGCCGCCGAGGTTGAAGCGGTCGCACTGCCGCTCTACGGCCGCATCGCCGCCGGCACCCCCATCGAAGCCTTGCGCGACCACACCGCGACCATCGCCGTCCCGGCCAATCTGCTGGCCGAAGGCGATCACTATGCTCTGGAAATTGCGGGTGATTCGATGATTGACGCCGGTATTCTCGACGGCGACACGGTCATCATCCGACGCTGCGACAATGCTGAAAGTGGGAACATCGTCGTGGCGCTGGTTGACGAAAACGAAGTGACGCTGAAACGATTACGCCGCAAGGGGCAAGCCATCGCCCTGGAACCCGCCAATCCTGCGTTTGAAACCCGAATCTTCGGCGCCGACCGGGTGCGCGTTCAAGGCAAGCTGGTCGGACTGCTGCGCCATTATTGAGGCTGACACCGGGCGGCCCTGGTCCCAACCCGTCCCTGAGTGTGCCACGCCGTCCCGCTGGCGGACATGGAGTGAGGCGTTGTCGCCAACGACCATCTCCCCCTCCTGCCGTCTTCGTCGCTTTACCGGTCGACCGGTGCGCCTGGCCACCAAGGCAAAAACGTCGCCGCGGGGTTGACCCGTTGGATCGTGATTTTTGGTCCAAAAGTTTCCGGGACTCGCCGCCGGCCAATTGAGGAGGACATAAGGCTACCCACCCGTTGACTCGGCAACGTCTTTCTTGATACTCTTCTTTGATATCCGATGGTGGTTTTATCAATAATCAGGGATAAAAGACAATACTTCCTAAAATTAATGAAATAAGTGGATCAACCGAAGTGCCCAAGCGTCCAGAGTCGGACCGGCCAGATCCGCAGGGTGGCGGCAAGCCGTGTGTTCGCGCTGGTAAGCGACGGCTTCGAGCCTTCAGGTGATCCCGTTCGACCTGAAAGTGCATCGACCGGCGACTCATGGTGCCGCCATGAATGCGGAACAACGACAGAAGATCCAGGATACCCTGCTCCGCTCCGCTGAAACGGTGGTCCGGCAGATGCGACTCCAGGCTGACGACGGGCAATTGGAGGGTCTTGGCCGATGCGCCGACAAAATCCAGGAACTGACCAGGATCAAAGAATTTCCCAATCAGCGGGCCTTGGAGGTTCAACGTTCGGTCCGGTTCATTTTGCGTGATGCCTACTCCCGGCGGGTTGGCGATCTGCTGACCGAGTTGATCCATCGGTTGCGCCGCGGCGACCCCGAGGCCAAGAATGCCCTGCTGGGCCAGGTCAAGGACAACATTTCCCTGGCGGTCCAGTTTGGCGCCGACGAAGAGTTCAGGCACAGCGTCGATCGCCATTTGCAGGTCATCGAGCTAACGTCCACCGAGGGCATCGACAAGCAAGCCAAGGCCGAAGCCTTGCGGCGAACCGAGTTGCACGAAACCGTCAGTCGGGCACCGGGCGGCCACGAACGGCGCCGGTCGATTCGTTATATCGACCCGGTGTTGACCGTAGAATTCGAAGGCGAGGTTTATACGACTCTCAACTGGTCAACCCGTGGCCTGTTGGTGGGGGATTTCATCACCCCCCTGCGCTTGGGAACGGACGTTCGGATCACCTTGTCCTGCGACGACAGTCCCGGTGGTGGCCGAACCTGGGCCAGAGTCGTCCGGCGGGTTCGCGAACGCTGCGAGCTGGCCCTGGAATTTCCCGATATTTCAACCGTCATACTGGGGCTGATGCACGAGATGAAACTGGCGGGCATCCGTCCCGAACCCGGCTAGCTGTTCTGGCCGAAGGCCTGTGCCGACGCCTGTAGGGCCAAAAATATGCTCATGCCTCCTAAATCACCGCAGTCCCAGCCAAGCCCCCCGACCGCCAGCCATTGCCCTCATGATGGCGCATTTATTGCCTACAGTTAGACCAACGCCTGGAGTATTGAATGTCCGGTCCCCTTGATCCGTGGCAGCGCCCATGGCGGGGGTAGAAGACGGTAACCAGCCATGGTTTGTACCGATGAGGGTTGACGACGTGCCGGATGCCCTGCCCGACACTGACTGGAGCGAGTCCGCAACCGCTTCGGAGGATGACGGTCGCTACCGCAGTATTTTCGAAAACGCCGTCGAAGGCATTTACCAGACCACGGTGACCGGCAGCTACCTGCGGGTCAACCCGGCGCTGGCGCGCATGTACGGCTACCAGGGGCCGGCGCAACTGATTGCCGGCCTCACCGATATCGCGAAACAACTTTACGTCGATTCCCAACGGCGCGAGGACTTTGCCCGGGCCATGGCGCGGGACGGTGTGATCAAGGACTTTGAGGCCCAGATTTACCGGCACGATGGCAGCGTGATCTGGATCGAGGAGAATGCTCGATGCGTCCGCGATCACGCCGGACACATTTTGTATTACGAAGGCATGGTCACCGACATCTCGGCGCGCAAGGCCGCCGAGGAGCAGATTCGCTTGCTGGCCACGGTCTTCGACAGCGTCTCCGACGGCATCCTGGTCATCGACCGGGCGCTGACCATCTGCGCCGTCAACCCCGCCTTCACCCGCATCACCGGCCTGCGTCGCCAGGACCTGATTGGCCAAGCCCCCCGGCTCTCGGCGCCGGGCTTCGAGGAGCGCGGCCTGATCGAGCGCATCTGCGCGCTTGCCGACGATACCGGCCATTGGCGGGGCGAACTGGGGTACGTCCGCCCGGAATACCAGCCCTTCGCCGCCTGGGTTTCCGTCACCACCGTGCGAAATCCCGACGGCCGCACCGAATATTTTGTACTGGCCTGCTCCGACATCACCGACCGCAAGCAACAGGAAGATCGCATCCGCTATCAGGCGAATTTCGACGCCCTGACCAATCTCCCGAACCGTCGTTTCCTGCACGAACAGTTGGACCAGGCCATCCGCCTCGCGGCGCCCGGGCAAAAGCGGCTCGCGGTGGCCTTTCTCGACCTTGATCGGTTCAAGCAAATCAATGATTCCCTGGGTCACCGCGCCGGCGACACCCTGCTCAAGCGGGTGGCGCGCCGTCTGCGCAACGCCAGTCGTGCCACCGATATTGTCGGGCGTTATGGCGGTGACGAATTTGTAATGATCTTTCCCAATATCGACGACCGCTTTTCGGGATCCTTTCTGGCGGAAAAGCTCCTTTATTCCTTCAGCGACCCCTTCCAACTGCCCGAGCGTGAGCTGTTTTGCACCCCCAGTATCGGCATTGCCTTTTACCCCGATCACGCCGACACGGCTGACGGCCTGATTCGCTGTGCCGACCTGGCCATGTATCACTCGAAGCGCGCCAGCCCGCGCCACTACACCCTATTTTCCCAGGAAATGCTGCAACAGTCGTCGCGACGCCTGGACCTGGAGCATGACCTGCGCCACGCCATCCAGCGTGACGAATTCGTGATGCACTACCAGCCGAAATACGACCTCGAGACCGAGCGAATCGTGGGCGCCGAAGGGCTGGTCCGGTGGATGCATCCGTCAGGCGTGCTGATTTCGCCCGCCGAATTTATCCCCATCGCCGAGGAGACCGGCCTGATCGCGCAGCTTGGACAACTGACGTTGCGCAAGGTCTGCCAACAAGCCCAGGCGTGGCGCCAGGCCGGCCTGTTGTTGGATGGCATCGCGGTCAATCTGTCCCCCCGCGAGTTCCACGATGCCAACATTGTCCAATTGGTTCGGACCGTCCTGGACAATACCGGGCTGCCACCTGACTTCCTGGAATTGGAACTGACCGAAGGAGCCATGGTCGTCGACGTCGACCATGCCGTAGACACCTTGCGCCGGCTCAAGGGGCTAGGGGTCCGCCTCGCCATTGATGATTTCGGCACCGGTTATTCGTCGCTGGCCTATCTCAAGCGGTTTCCCATCGATACCCTCAAGATCGACCGCTCGTTTGTCCGCGACGTGGCGACCAATGCCACCGACACCGCGATTATCGACACCATCATCGGCCTGGCCTCCTCCCTCGGCTTTTCGGTGGTGGCCGAAGGCGTCGAAACCATCGCCCAGGCACTGGTGCTGCGGGAGCGTAACTGCCGTTACGCCCAGGGCTACCTGATCTGTCGCCCACTGCCGACCGATGCCTTCGCCGAGCATGTTCGGGACGCCGAACATCACCCCAAACCCCTGCTGCCCGGTCGACCGGTCGCCGGGAAATCATGACTTCGCCAAGAAAAAGGGCGCGACGGGCCGGTCTTCTTTCACGGTTCAGGCGTTGTACGGCGTGGTCCAGGATCGATAAATTGATCTTCATAGACATTCATGGTTTTTCTGTAGGTTGACGCGCATGAGGTGGGATTGCGGTTGTCATACTGGCGAATGTCTGGATTTCCTTCGATTATCGAAAATCGAAGGAAATCGTAAAAACCAGTTCACCGGGATCGGCATCGGCTGGAGGTTGAGGGAAAGGTGACACGGCACGGACGGCTGCAACAGCCGATTGATCGAGGCTAGCGTTGCCACTGGTCCGTTCGACCGAGACAGAGATCAGGCTGCCATCGGGCGCGAGGGCAAAACTGACAAGCGTGGAGCCGCGAAAAGTCACATTTCTTGGCTTATGGTGACTGATCCGCGCCCAAACCACCCGTCCATAGTCCTGAACGGTTTCACTCCGTGCTCGCGGCGATTGGCGAACAACGGGAGGGGAAGGCGACGGTGGAGCGGTTGTCACTGTCGGGGTCCGTGGTACGGGTGGAAGGCCGAGCACCTGCTCCGCCCTCGGCGGCGCAGGAGGCCCGTGTCGCTTGAGCGGTTTCGGCTCTGTCCGAGGCTTCGGCGGTGATGGTTTCGGTGGCTCTGGTTGCTGCACCACGGTTGGAGGCGGTGGCTCACGCGGAGGCGCCGGCGACGATAGCGGTGACTCCATGGGAGGTGGCGGTTCGGGCGCGGGAGGCGGGGGTGACGGAGGGGGCTCTGTCGCAGGTTGAACGGGCTCCGGGGCAGCGGGATTTGGGGGACTTTCTGGCCGGTCCGGAGGTGATGGGTCATCGATCATGCCAACACCATCGATCGTGATGAGATCTGGCGCCGTCACGGTATCGGAACCGAGCCAGACCTCCACCAGCGCAAAACTCATTAAGACGTGCAGTGCCAGAGAAAGGGTCAATCCCACGTAATATCGCCGTCTCACGAGACCCGGAGGCGATCCTCGACGCCAAGCCGATAGGGTTTCGACCGGCATGGTCAATGCGGCATCTTTCAGGTCACATCGCGCCTGCCCCAGGATGAAGCTTCATCCTGGGGCAGTGGAATGAGAGGGGTTTCAGTGACGTTGATTAGAACTTCACGGTCATGCCGACGTTGAACGATCGCCCCGGCGCAGGCACTGGACCCGGAGATGCCATTCTATCGTTGTCATAACGCAAATCCTTGATGTCGACGCCACCCAACGGGTCATAATACTGCTTGTTGAGCAGGTTATCGATCCCGGCGCTGACCGTTATGTTCTGCCAGGTATAGGCGGTGCGAAGGTTGAGCAGGGCGAAACCAGGCGTGGTCGGTTCCGAGCGCGTGCTGTCAACCAGATCCTTGGAGCCAACCCACCGCACTTCGAATGCACTGCTCCAACCGTCGAGGTGATGCACTAGACTTACTTTGCCGTTGATCGGCATCATGTGATAGAGATTCTGGTTGTCGTCGAGGCGTATGCCCCGCACCCAGCCGATATTGCCATTGACGTCGAAGTCGCCATAGCCGGTGTCGTGGGCAATCGCCTTGCTGGCAGAGATATCGAAGCCGAACATCTCGGCATCGTGGTTGTTAAACTGGAGTACCGTATAGGGCATTCCCATACTCAGACGATGGCCGTTGAGAGACGAAATGGGGTCGGCATCGATATAGTTCTGCACATAGGTGTAGTATGGCGTCACTTTTACGCCCCAGTCCTTATGTGCTGCATCGTGCCAATCTGCGGACGCGCTGAACGTATTTGCAACCTCGGGCTTCAGCGCGTTGTTTCCGACATACATATTGTCGTCGCCAAACCAACCAATCATGCCCGAAGACATCATTCCGGACGACCAGGAATAGCGTTCATACAGGTTGGGTGAGCGGGTCTTGCGCGCATAGCCGGCCTCGTACGTTGATTCGTCAGAGGGGGTATAGCGAGTGAGCGCAGTGACATCGAAATTCGCATCCACATGGCTATGGTTCATGGCATTGAATGCGGCAGCGTCAGTACCGTAGTATTGTCCCATGCCACTGCCCGTGTTGTAACCCTGGACATTACCGGTATCCATGATCACGGTGTCGTTACGCACACCCAACAGCGACGTCCATTGTGAAGACCATTGACGTTCCCATTCCGCGTAGGTTCCCAGTCGGTTTCGCTCGCCGCCGTTAATGTTCCAGAAGGTATTCGGCCCCATCATCGATTTTGTTGTAAACGTCGCCGGCCACCAATCGTCCAAAGTTTGACGATTGAATTCGTTGCCGATGCGTAGGGTATTGCCATTCGACAGCGGAATTTCCGCTTTGACTGAGTAGCCCAAGTCGTGTCCGTGTGTCAGCATCGGCATCCCGGGCAGAAACTGGCCCGTGGCGGGGTTGATGGTCAGCGGCCCACCACCCCACTGATAGAGAAAGTTCATCTCGTGATGAACTTGACGCCAGTAGATTTCGCTTTGCAGATTGCCCCAATCAAAATCATGATTGTAGCGGGCGTTGATGTGTTGGCTCATATTGAAGGTCATGTCCATGGGCTGGTTGACGAATCCTTCATATGGCGAATAGTCAACACCGCCACGAACCGTAAGCTGGTCGTCGGCGCCACGCACCGAGAACACCCCTTCTCCACTGTAGTTCTCATAACGCGTGGCATGGACGACATCGCCTTTGCCATCACTGTAGTCCCGGGCATGGGCCGCAGTACCGTTGACGCCAAAGCTGTACGTGTCGGTTGCCATCGTGACGTCGGCGGCGCCGGTGACCGAGCTATTGATACTGCGAAAAAAGCTCGAAATTTCGCCTTGAGTGAGCAGGCCCTGGCCGGGCTGGGCGAACACCGGGGCTTTGGGATCGATCCTGATTGTGCCGCCGATGCTGTCGCCGCCCTGACTGACCGGGGAGAGGCCCGCCCACACCTCGGCCTCGCCCACACGGGCCGGTGTGACGTAGGACAGTACCGGGTTCATGTGATTGGGGCAGGCTGCGGAGACCGGCACGCCGTCGAGCAGGGTTTTTAGACGGTCGTCCGCCATGCCATGGATCACCGGCAGCGATGAGATACCGCCGCCCGTGGCGACGCTGACGCCGGGCAGACCGAGCAGCATCTTGGCGGTGTCATCGGTGGACAGCCGACTGGCGGACAGACCGTTGCCGCTGACCGTCGAACTCGACAGCGGTGCCGTCAGACCGGAACCGGTGTCGACTGAAATCGGAGGTAGCGGGGTGGCGCCGTTGGCTGACGGCGTTGCCTGTTGTGCCGATGCGGCTTCAGGCAGCGCCAGCGCCAAAGCAATCACGGTCCCCGATAGGAGTGCGGTCGAGCCAAGCAAGCTCCGCATGAGGCGGGGCCTGTAGGAGTTGGCAGAATTCAAATCCGACATGAAAATCTCCAGAAATTGGGATCGGCAAGCACGCGCGTCTGCTGTGCTCTTAGGCGTCAAAAGCCTGAGCAGCGACAACGCGAGGCCGTTCCGTTTAGACCGTTAGAGTTGTTGTTGAGTTTGTCAGGCCGCCAGCAATGGTGGCGCCCGAGATTGACAGCCGACCCGGAAATGCGTTTTGGGTATGACACCGGCAGGAAGCGTCAGCCGATGCATCGCCTCCCCAGTCACCGGTAACGGCACCACCTGCGATTGGGGAATCGCCGCATACCCTGCGTGGGCCAAGCAGAATGGGCAGGCCGTTCTGTGGGGGTGTTGAGGAAGGGGAATAGACCGGCCGTCACGGTCAGGGGCTATCTGGAGGGAGCCATCCGGCGTACAGATCGAACCCATGGTGTCGTCATCAGCTAAATCGCCACTGATCACCATGGGCATGAACAGTAAGGTGAGCAACGCTGCAATCGCAACCCAAGCCACCGCACCCCGACACTTCCATCGGAGCCGCTTGATCCCAGTCGCTTTTGGTTTGGCGCCGTCGCTCATGGTACCCCGGCCTTGGTCCGCTGCGTCGTCATTCGGTAAGGATGCTCACCCCGGATATTCACCTTTCCTAGATCCTGAAAGGCCATGCTCGGAATGAATCTGTCAACAACGGTGGAACAGTTGCAGGCAACCCAAATGCCCTTTGATCCCCCCTGTTGCCGTACGGCCATCGTTGTCAAGGTGACAGGGGCGGCGGGACCGGCGGGTCGGTGCGGTCCGCTCAACGCCATGTGTTCGCACGAAGGATGGCAGACCCATTGCCAGCGCCACTCTGACGCTGCCAGCGCCAACCACCCCTGGCACAAACGGGAAAGCATTGTGTGCCGCGCGGGCCGGCAGGTACACTTGACCATCGCAGCGGGCCGCTCCCGACGACCGGTGGTCGCCAGACAAGAGACCGACCGGACAACGGTCGGCCACCCTGGTGAACCGGTTGATGCAGGGGACCATGATCCTGGAAGGGGCAACCTCTCAACCGCCGCAACACTCTCGACACTAGAGCATCCAATTGAAACAACACCCATGCTCCGACAGGGAACCCATTTTCACCCCACAGGTTGAGGAACAATATGAATCAGCGTCTTGATCTTACAAAAGTATCCCCTGAAGGGTACAAGGCAATGCTGGGTGTGCATTCGTACGTACAAAATAGTGGCTTGGGACTCGGGCTGCTGGAACTCGTAAAGATGCGCGTCTCACAAATCAACGGCTGTGCATTTTGCATTGCTATGCACGTTCCACTAGCCCGCAATAATGGAATTAGCGACGATCAATTGCATCTTCTTGCGGCATGGCGCGAGGCGCCGATTTATAGCCAAAAGGAGCGAGCCGCGTTGGCCTGGGCGGAAGCTCTGACGCGCCTGACCGAAGGCGACGTGTCCGATGAGGTTTACGCCGAGATGCGTAAAAATTTCTCGGAAAAGGAGACGGCTGATCTTTCCTTCGCCGTTGCTGAAATCAATGCATGGAACCGGCTGATGATGTGTACGCGCACCCCGCCTCAGCTTGGCAGCGTCTCGGCCTAACATCGATCCCCCGACACCCGCAACCGGCCGCCTCAGGCGGCCGGTCGGATACCGGCGATCTCGATGGCCGCAAAGGCCGCGCAACGACGAACCGTCGGTTCCTGCATCCCGTCGCGCCATTTGCCAAGGCGACAGTGGTGATGATCGGGCAGCGTGTCCGCGTTGGCGTCGCCCCGACCGGCACGCGCGTCATCGACCCGCTTGCGGAAAGCTCTGTGGTCCAATTTGGTGCCCTTGACCAACTGGATATGGTGCGCCGAACCGCCGGCATTGACATCGGTCGCGAAGAACGCCATCACCCCCTTCAGGTCGGCTTCCTTCCATCAGCAATCCGTCTCGCCTCCGAAATGACCATAGGAAGGAGTGAACGGACATCATCACAGGCCTGTTTGGTCTGATCAAGGTTGCCGCTCTCTGCTGATGCCTGAAGAGTCTTGGCGGCCTGTGCAAGCTGCCTGGCGCCGAGGTTCGCTGAGACCCCGTTAAGATCGTGCGCTTGTATTGCTATTTGGCGTAAATTGCCTTCGATTAGAAGATGGTCAAAACCATTTATAGCACTTTCATTTGCTTGTGCAAATTCACGCATAAGCTCTTTTAGCAGTTCGCTATCGCCCATAACCCGATCAAGCACAGTTTTAGTATCGATAGGTGACAAATGATCAGAACAATGCTCAGACTTATCTACGCAATATTTCGCCAGAACGCTGGTAAGAACCTGCCAATCGATGGGCTTAGCAACCAAATCGCTGATCCCCGATTCTAGATAACTTTCGCGGTGCTCAACCATTACGTCGGCGGTCAGCGCGATAATGGGTATCTGTCCCCGTGGCGGCGGCATTTCGCGAATGACTCTGGTCGCCTCTTCACCGTCCATCTCAGGCATCTGCATATCCATCAATACAGCATCGAACTCTTCGTTTTTCATCGCCTTCACAGCTTCAAGACCATTCTTGGTTATGACGACGGCGTGTCCTAATTTCTGGAGCATCGCCTTCACCAGGCGCTGGTTGATCACGTTATCTTCAGCCAGGAGGATGCGCAGATGTCGAGCAGGAACGCTTACCGACGCCTTCGGAGGCTCGGCCGCAGTGTTCGGCGCACCGGCAGTCGCAATCTTGAAGGGAAGCACCACACGGAAGCATGAGCCTTGGCCGACGGCGCTCTCAACGGCAACCTCTCCACCCATGAGGCCGACCAATCGCTTGACGATCGCGAGCCCAAGCCCGGTGCCTCCGAACCGGCGGGTATTCGACATGTCGGCCTGGGAGAAGGTTTGGAACAGTCGCGCCACTTCATCCGGGTTCATGCCAATGCCGGTGTCCTTAATGTCGATTGTCACCATGGCATCGGCGATCCCCTCGATGTTCATTGAAAGACTAACGGATACGCTTCCTGATTCAGTGAATTTTATCGCATTGCTGACTAAATTATGAAGAATCTGCCTGAATCGAACTGGATCACCGACAAGTTTGGCGGGAACCAAATCTGACTTATTCAAATCAATTGATAACCCTTTTGCCGTTGCGGTGCCGCGCCAGACATTGACAACATTTGCGGCTATTTCTATCCAGTCGAATTCGATCGAGTCAATCGTAAGCTTGTTGGCTTCAATCTTTGAAATATCCAGAATATCATTAAGAATCACAAGCAAGGATACGGCTGCCGTGCTTAACGTTTCTAAATACGTTCTCTGTTCTTCATTTGTATTTGTCTTTTTTAGCAAATCCACCATTCCCAGCACCCCCGTGATGGGGGTTCGAATCTCATGGCTCATGTTGGCAAGGAAGGCGCTTTTGGCTCGGCTAGCCGCCTCCGCCCGTTCACGAGCCGCCTTAAGTTCAAGCTCGGTGTTATATTGCTCGGTGGTGTCGTGGATGTTCACCAGCAGATGGGCCTCATGCTTCAGAAAGAAACGCGAGAAGGTCACATCCATGTGGAAGGTCTTGCCGAAGGTGGTGGTGATCGGGTCGCGGATGCTCTGGGGAACACCGGTGGCGAGACTGATCTCGGCCGCTTCGATCATTCCGCTCTCGCGCCAGGACGCGAGGGTCCGGAAATTCTGGACCAGCAGTTGATCGGCACTGCCGCCGCTGAAGCGGCAGGCGGCTGGATTAACCAGGATGCAGGCACCATCGCTCTGATAGACGAGAATGCCCTCATGGGAGGCGCCGATGATCGCGGCGTTGAAGTGGGAAAAGTATTCGAGTTCGGCATTAGAGTTGTTCAAGTCCATCTGGGCCGCATCGCGCTGTTTCAGCACCAGAGCGGACGCCCGGTTGACCACAACAAGGTATGCCGCGGCACCGGCGGCAAGCACCAGAAGCAAGGTTAGAGCACCCAACAGGATCGTGGCGTATTTGTCGATCACGTCGTGCAGATCGAATTCGTCCATCCGCCCAGGATGAACCCGTAGGCGCAACATCACAGCTTCGACCTGAGAATAATCGCCAGGGGGAGAAAAACCATAAAATCCTGCTGCCGTGGCGATCGGATCCCCGGGCTCCAGGGATAGCATTGCCAGACTGACGGCTTTCACCAGGGTTTCAGGGGTCTTGCTGTCGCTGCAAATGGGCCACTCTGGATAGAGAGAGGTGGACAGTATCTGGGGATAGTCGCCCCGTGGCTGTTGGTTGATGATTTTTATATCGGACAGCTTGAGTTTACCTTCGGCGGCCATGGCTTCCAACACCCCGGTACGCACAAAGGCCGCATCGACGGTGTGGTCCATGAGGGCCTGAACCGAGCGGTCGTGGGGCATGCCTAAATAGCTGACCTTGGGAAAGGGGATGCCCCGACGGCGCATCTCCCAAAGCTGCATCAGGTTGCCACCAAGGGATTGTTCCGATGGCGAGGCGACCGAACGCCCGGTCAGATCGTCCAGCCGATTGATGTCGGAACGGTCGGCGCGGGTGACGATGACGCCGCCGAAACTGGTCACCGGATGCCCGTTTATCTGCGGCATCACCGTCAGAATCGGCGCCAAGCTGACCTGATTGCGTAACAGGACAAAATGTTCCGGATTGGTAAAGACGAAATCAAGCCGCCCTTCTTTTACCGCCTGATCCAGATCCGGATAGTTCATGGGGACCACGCGGAACTCGTGTCCGGGTATGCTGCGGGACAGATGCTCCGTCAAGGGAGTCCATTGCCGAAGCGTCTGGTCGATGGGGCGGAACGAGAGCACACCGATCAGAACCGTCTGCGCCGCCGCCGCAGGGGCCAGGGTGGCCAGCAGGATCAAGCATACCCTTAAGATCAAACCCAGATGCGCCCCCCGGCAGGCCGCAACGAAAAGAGTACGATAATCCGACATTGCCCATCCGCCACAGATTAACAGCAGGGTAGTCTAATTTCAGTGACCCCAGAAGGAGACCGTCGGCGTCGCTGCGCCGCCATCTTGCTACGCCGGATCAGATTCAGGAGCGTGGTGCCGACTCATAGGGGACACGAGCGTTTGAAGACCATCAGTCATGCCTCATCCACAATGTAGCGGTTTCGGCCAGTTTCCTTTGCCCGATACAGGCAGGTATCAGCGGCAGCAATCAGCGTTGCCGGCGTCTGGCCTCTCGAGGGGATGGCTGCGGCGACGCCCACACTGACCGTGACGACGGGAGCACAGCTTGACCGGTGGTGGGGAATAGCCAGCGCCCTTACGCTGTCAAGGATTCTTTGGGCCACGGTCTTCGCACCCTCAGCGGAATCGTGAGGCAAAGCGATGACAAATTCTTCGCCACCATACCGGGCAACAATATCGGGAGGGCGGCGGATACTATCGCTCAGCGATCGAGCAACAGCCACCAGGCAGGCATCGCCAGCCTGATGGCCATAGTGATCATTGAAGTTTTTGAAGTGATCAATATCAGCAAGAATAACGGCAATGGGTTGTTTGATCCGCTCGCATCGTCGCCATTCTTTATCCAACTCCTCATCGAAGCAACGACGGTTGCTGATCCCCGTCAGGCCATCCGTCCGGGCCACCACCCACAACATATCGCTCTGCCGCTTTAAGGTCAGGTGTGTTTTGACCCGCGCCTTCACCACCGATCGGTTGACCGGCTTGGTGATAAAGTCAACGGCCCCGGCTTCCAAGGCACGGGTTTCGTCCTCTGGACTGTTCAGCGAGGTAATAAAAATGATCGGAATGCCCTCGGTGCGTGGCGATTTCTTCAACTCCCTGCAAACCGCATATCCGTCCATCCCAGGCATAATGGCGTCAAGAAGAATAATATCCGGAAGTTGTTCTTTAATGATATCCAAAGCTTCCTCGCCATCGAGTGCAAAAATAACTTCATTCTCGTCCTTGAGGATATGACCGATGATATTAATATTTTCAATGGCATCGTCAACTACTAATATCATGCTTTTTCTGGGCACCTGATCCCGGGTCATGACCTACTCCGCGCATCGAGCATCACTACGATCCTTGTTACACAACTCGTGGCGATGCCAAATCGCAGTTTTTCGATGGCATCGCTGAGTTCTTTTGCGATCTCTGTTCCAACCGCTATGACAAGGTCAGAGCGCAGTTTCGCGAACTTTTCTACCGCGCTAAAGTCTCTGGCCTTGAGAAGGGACTGTAAGGCCACAAGGCCATCACGCAATACACCATAATCCACCTTATGCACCGGGGCATTACCCTCCCCTTCGTGCCAATCTCTGACGAGCGTGCGGACGGTTCCGACAACAGTCTCCATCGCCCCTTCCAGGCGGGCGAGTAAGGCTGAAGCCGCTTCGCATTCCCGGTCGTTCATTGCAGTCTCGGCATCGGCCGCTAAACGGGCCACATCCGTGGCGCCCAGATTTGCCGCGACGCCGCGCAAGCGATGGAGAACGTGCGCAGCCTCTTTAACGTCACCGCTCGTCAGAAAACGGCGGACATCTGTAACCGCACGACCTTGAGAGTCTTCAAACCTGCCCAAGAGGGAAACGAGCAATCCGCGATCTCCGCCAACGCGAACCAATGCCGCCCCAAGATCAAGCCCTGGAAACTCGGCATCAAGGTCTCGCTGCTGCCTCGGTTCGCCAGTCACGACCTCCGATGCAACAGGTTGTTGAGCAATCCTTGGAACCTGCGTCCTCAGCGTCGAGATCATATTTTCGACATCAATTGGCTTCGCAATATGCCCATTCATCCCGGCTCGAATGGATTTCTGGCGATCGCTTTCCATGGCATTCGCGGTCATCGCAATGACCGGCAGTTCGGTTAGGCCTAGCCGGGACCGGATGATGGCTGTCGCCTCATACCCGTCCAACCCCGGCATCTGAA